>CALSTP010000001.1:1195177-1560177 GCA_943789305.1 uncultured Flavobacteriaceae bacterium
TGATGATTTGACGTCATCCCCACCTTCCTCACGGTTTGCACCGGCAGTCTCGTTAGAGTTCCCGGCATGACCCGCTGGCAACTAACGATAGGGGTTGCGCTCGTTATAGGACTTAACCTGACACCTCACGGCACGAGCTGACGACAACCATGCAGCACCTTGTAAGTAGTCCGAAGAAAGGTCCATCTCTGGTCCATGCAACTTACATTTAAGCCCTGGTAAGGTTCCTCGCGTATCATCGAATTAAACCACATGCTCCACCGCTTGTGCGGGCCCCCGTCAATTCCTTTGAGTTTCACTCTTGCGAGCGTACTCCCCAGGTGGGTCACTTATCACTTTCGCTTAGCCACTCAACTAACCAATGTTAGTCAAACAGCTAGTGACCATCGTTTACGGCGTGGACTACCAGGGTATCTAATCCTGTTCGCTACCCACGCTTTCGTCCCTCAGTGTCAGTATATTGTTAGTAATCTGCCTTCGCAATCGGTATTCTGTGTAATATCTATGCATTTCACCGCTACACTACACATTCTAACTACTTCACAATAACTCAAGTCTATCAGTATCAAAGGCAGTTCTATCGTTAAGCGATAGGATTTCACCTCTGACTTAATAAACCACCTACGGACCCTTTAAACCCAATGATTCCGGATAACGCTTGGATCCTCCGTATTACCGCGGCTGCTGGCACGGAGTTAGCCGATCCTTATTCTTACAGTACCGTCAGCTACTTACACGTAAGTAGGTTTCTTCCTGTATAAAAGCAGTTTACAACCCATAGGGCAGTCTTCCTGCACGCGGCATGGCTGGATCAGAGTTGCCTCCATTGTCCAATATTCCTCACTGCTGCCTCCCGTAGGAGTCTGGTCCGTGTCTCAGTACCAGTGTGGGGGATCCCCCTCTCAGGGCCCCTACCTATCGCGGTCTTGGTGAGCCGTTACCTCACCAACTAACTAATAGGACGCATGCCCATCTTCTACCGCCGGAGCTTTCTTCTTCAAGTAATGCCTCTTGAAGATCGTATGGGGTATTATTCAACATTTCTATTGACTATCCCCCTGTAGAAGGTAGGTTGCATACGCGTTACGCACCCGTGCGCCGGTCGTCAGCAAAGTGCAAGCACTCCCTGTTACCCCTCGACTTGCATGTGTTAAGCCTGCCGCTAGCGTTCATCCTGAGCCAGGATCAAACTCTTCGTTGTAGTTTGTTTTAATTTGTCTTTCACGACATATCCCTAATAAGGTCTCAAAATGGTTCTGTTCTAGTTTGTATATCTTTATGATACACGCTGTCATTTTTCTATTCTTTCAATGAACTTTCGCCTAAATCTCAACTTGGTTGTTCTCTTTAGCGGCTGCAAATATAAAACCCTTTTTGTACTCCGACAACATCTTTACTGTAAAATTTCCGTTTTTTTTTTAAACCAAATATCTCTGTTCTTCTACACCTTGAAAAACAAATACTTAAACATCTTAATTTATAAATAAAATACTCTAAGTTTTTAAAATTATCAAATTATTTGTTAACAAGAAAGGGCTGTTGTTGGAACTAAATTCTTTTGACTTATTGTAAAGTAATAAAGATAAGTTTGGAGAGCAATTTGAAAAGTAAGCTTTAGATCATTAAGTGAACAATCATTTCTTGTCTTTCCAAATGTGATATAGGTCATCCAAATTATAATCAAAAACGGCTGTTTGTTCTTCAAGTTGATTGTCTGCAAATGCACGTTGTAAAATATCTTCAATCAGATAATCTTCGAGAGAATGTTCTGGATCATAGGTGTCTTTGAGAGATAGTTTAAATAATGAGGCAGTGGTTTGATACCAAAAGGCTTTCCATCCTGTTCGAAGTTCTTTAACCAAATCGTATGTAGTTATTCCTGTTTGTCGGTATACTAAACGGATTAAAATTTGTCCTTCAGACCTGGAAAATTTTTTGAGTTCCTCCTCAAATTCTTCATAAATAAATTTCTCCATGCGCTTTAGATATTTTCTTCTACTTCGCTTTGAATTTATGTCTTTTAGGCGTTGGTTGAGAACAGTTAAACGTTCAGCGGCCATCTTTGCGTATGGATAGACTTTAAAGGTTTTCCTTCTGAGTATAAGATAGCGTTTAAGTTTTAAACGATTTTTAAAGAGTAAAGGTTGAAAAACAACAACTTCATTTAAGGGTATCCCATAAGTTGGTATACTATCTCCTTCAATAATAATCATTTGTTCCTCTAAAAGATCGGGTTGCTGTGCTGATAATATCGCATGAAATTCTAAAAAAAAGAAAAGAGTAAAGAAGAGTTTTTTCATCGATTTCAAAATTACAAAATATTAACGGGCTTAGATCAATAGAATTTTATTGAATAATGTTAATTTAGCAAGGCATAAATAATTTATATAATGAAAGTAATAAACGATACATCTGTAAAGTTTTTAGAAAAATATCTAAATAACTCTTCTCCAACTGGTTATGAGGCTGAGGGACAAAAGATATGGATGGATTACCTAAAACCCTATGTAGATACATTCATCACAGACAGTTATGGAACTGCAGTTGGTGTAGTTAATCCCGATGCCCCCTTTAAGGTTGTTATTGAAGGTCATTCAGACGAAATTTCGTGGTACGTAAACTTTATCTCAGATGAGGGTTTGATTTATGTAATCCGAAACGGAGGAAGTGATCACCAAATTGCTCCTTCTAAATGGGTTAATATTCATACCAAAAATGGTTTAGTAAAAGGAGTTTTTGGTTGGCCCGCAATCCACACAAGAAAAAGTGGAAAAGAAGAAGTACCAAAACTTGACAATATTTTTATTGATATTGGAGCTAAAGATAAAGCTGAAGTCGCAGAAATGGGTGTTCATGTTGGCTGTGTTATAACTTATCCTGATCAATTTCAAATTCTCAATGGCAATAAGTTTGTTTGTCGGGCTATTGATAATCGCGCTGGTGGATTTATGATTGCCGAAGTTGCTCGTTTACTTCATGAAAATAGAAAAGAACTCCCTTATGGATTATATATTACTAATTCGGTTCAGGAGGAAGTTGGCTTACGAGGAGCAGAAATGATTACTCAACGATTGAAACCGAACATTGCTATTGTAACGGATGTTTGTCATGACACCACCACCCCAATGATTAATAAGAAACAAGAAGGTTATACCCGTATCGGTGAAGGTCCAGTAATTTCGTATGCCCCTGCTGTTCACAACATCATAAGAGAACGCATTGTTGAAACTGCCCAAAAAAATAAAATTCCCTTTCAACGTTTAGCTTCATCAAGAGTTACGGGTACAGATACAGATGCTTTTGCTTACAGTAATGGTGGTATCCCTTCTGCTCTAATTTCGCTTCCGTTGCGTTATATGCATACTACAGTTGAGATGGTTCAAAAGGAAGATGTTGAAAACGTAATCCGTTTGATTTATGAAACATTATTAACTATTGAACCAAAAGACTCGTTGAGTTATTTTGATTAAGTGTTTTTAATTAGTGCCTTATTGATTTTTTTGATTAAAAGAGGTCCTTCATATACAAAGCCGGTGTAAAGCTGAACTAAGCTTGCTCCGGCTTCTATTTTTCGAAGTGCATCTTCTTCAGAATGAATCCCTCCTACTCCAATAATGGGAAAAGCTTGATTACTTTTTTCGCTTAAAAAACGAATTACTTTATTACTTCTTTTATTCAAGGGTTTACCACTTATACCACCGGGTTCTATAAGTATACTTTTTGGGGAGTTTAAATCGGCTCTACTTAAGGTTGTATTGGTTGCTATTACACCATCAATTTTTACTTCTTTGATAATAGCAATGATGTCTAATAATTGATCGTTGGATAAATCTGGCGCTATTTTTAAAAGTATGGGCTTTGAATTTTCTCTTTGGTCGTTTCTTTTCTTTAAAGTGGTTAGCAATTTTGTCAAAGGCTCTTTATCTTGAAGTTCCCTAAGATTTGGAGTATTTGGGGAACTGACGTTTACAACAAAATAGTCTACATAATCAAACAACGCATCAAAACAATAGATGTAATCATTAACCGCATTTTCGTTTGAAGTTGTTTTATTCTTTCCTATGTTACCGCCAATAAGAACATTTTTGTTGTTTTTTAGTCGTTTTACAGCTTCATCAACACCTTCATTGTTAAATCCCATTCTGTTGATGATGGCATGATCGTTTTTTAAACGAAATAAACGCTTCTTTGGATTTCCATCTTGTCCCTTTGGTGTTAAGGTTCCTATTTCAATAAATCCAAAACCAAAGTTGGATAATTCTTCATACAATTTTGCGTCTTTGTCAAAACCTGCAGCTAGACCCACAGGGTTTTTAAACCTTAGACCAAAAACTTCTCGTTCTAATGATGGATGATTGAGACAAAAAAACTTCCTTATTAAAAAACTCATCCCGGGAATTTTTGAACCCAAACGAATAACGGTAAAAGAAAAGTAATGGACTTTCTCAGGATCAAAAAGAAAAAGGAAAGGCTTGATGAATAATTGATACATCTTTGAATATTTTTTACAAAAATAAAAAAACCAATCCGATGTAGATTGGTTTTAAAATTAAATTAATGGAATTAAATCAAATGCTATGCATTGAGTTTATTACTCATTTCTAATGAAATTGATGTGCGTTCCATTTTAATTTTTCCAGCTAAAGTTTCAACTACACAAGTGTTGTCTTTATCATTGAGTTCAGCAATTTTACCATGAATCCCACTTTTGGTGATCACACGATTCCCTTTTTTGAGATTGTTCATGAATGTTTTTTCTTTTTTCTGTCTTCTTTGTTGGGGTAAAATGATAAAAAAAACAAAGATGACAAGCATCAATAATAAAAATGGCACTTGACTTGAAAATCCTTCCATTTAGCTAGTTTATTAGTTTGTTTGTTGTAAACGTGCAGCTTGTGCAGCCTCACGTTGTTGTTGTTTTATTGGATCAGCAGTAACCATTGCTTTGATACGAATAGTTTCTCTACCAGAGTTAGTATTCGCAGTAATTGTTACTGTTTTCTGTTGTAAATTTGGCTTGTTACTTGAATCAAAACTAACGCGAATTTGTCCTGAATCTCCGGGTGCAATCGGAACATTTTTTGGGTATTCTGGAACTGTACATCCACAACTTCCTCTTGCATCTTGAATGATAAGATCAGCTTTACCTGTATTTGTAAATGTAAATATGGTCTCTACACGCTCACCTTCGTTTATCACTCCAAAATCGTGAATTCCTTTGTCAAAAGTCATAACTGGTGCTACCGACGTTGCTTTGGCAGCAGATGCCTCAACTGTTGATGTTGCAGGTTCTGATTTTTTTGTTTCATTACCTCCACAAGAAACTAAGGTAAGGATGGCTATTGCTAAGGTTGTTAAAAATAAATTTTTCATAGTTAAAATTAATTCAATTAGATTTCAAAATTAAGGAAAAATTTACAATAAACCTCGACCTTGTTTGTTCATACGATTAGTTTTTTCATATTCTTTTACTAAACTGTCCAAAACTCCGTTGATAAATAAATTACTTTTGGGTGTTGAATACTCTTTTGCAATCTCAAGATACTCATTAAGCGTTACTTTGGGTGGGATTTCAGGAAAGTAAAACAACTCTACTATTGCTAATTTTATTAAAATTGCATCTAAATTTGCAATTCTATCTGAGTCCCAATTTGGGGTTTTCCCTTCCAACTCTTCCTGAAGTTCATCTTCTTTGGCTATAGCTTTTTCGAATAATTCAATCCCAAAAGCAACATCCTCTTTATTTTTATTAAAATCCGGAAAGTGTATTGAAGTTTCCGTTTCCAAATTCAAACGCTTGAGTTGTTTTAAGAGGTATGTATTAACTACAGGTAGATCGTCAATCCAAGTTATATTCAAATCTTCAAAGTAATGATATAAAGAATCGTCTGGAGCAACTATGTTCTTAAACATCGATACGACAAAACGGATCTGTTCATCGTCTGAAGGTTCAATTAATTTACTGTATTCTTCAAAGATTTCACTTTCAAGTAACGAGGTGTATATTTTTTTTACATAGTCAAATTCAAGTTCCCAGTGATTCATTTTCTTGGCAGCTTTGAATTGAGCTAATTTTTGATGTTGAGATAAGTATAAAAGACATTTATTTTTGACAATTATTTGATGCTTTTGGCCATATGAATCTTTTGTTCTAATTTGAGTTCTGTTGATCTGATGTTGATTAATGGCATGTTCATGAAGTGCTTTAAAAAAACTGAGTTTAATTATATAGAGATCAAAAACACCATTCAGGCTTTTTTGGATGAATTTAACTTCCTCAGATAAAGAATTTTGGTTTCCATTCGAAATAGCATAAACTGATTGCATGACTTTAATTCGAATATGTCTTCTTGTGAGCATGTATGAGAACTTTATTTGGGAACAAAAATAGTGTTTTGAAAAATATTGCAACTAATATCAATGATTTTTTTAGTCAATAATTTCACTTTTTTTACCCAATCAATTATGTACCTTTGGTCATCCTTATCGGTTTATGAAAGAACTAAAATATCTCAATAAATACTTGAAAAAATATAGATTTCGCCTTATCCTAGGTGTAATCATTACGGTTGTTGCAAGAATTTTCTCACTTTTTGCTCCTAGACTGATTGGAAACTCTTTAACAGCGGTTGAACGCTACCTTCAAAATGACACTTACACTCTTGAAGTGATAAAGCAAGAACTATTCTGGAACATCATCATCATCATTTCAGCAGCTCTAGTTTCAGGATTCTTGACGTTTTTGATGAGACAAACCATCATTAATGTTTCTCGGTATATTGAATACGACTTGAAGAATGAAATCTTTAAGCAATACCAGAAATTATGTCTCAGTTTTTATAAAAATAATCGCACTGGTGATTTAATGAATCGTATCAGTGAAGATGTTAGTAAAGTCCGAATGTATTTTGGCCCTGCAATAATGTATAGCATAAACACATTTTCACTCTTTATAATTGTCATATCCTATATGGTAAGTATAGCACCAATTTTGACAATTTACACCTTACTACCCTTACCAGTATTATCAATTATTATTTACAAATTAAGTAAAGCAATTAATATTAAGAGTACAGCTGTTCAAGAGACTCTCTCTGATTTATCTACTTTTACGCAGGAGTCTTTTAGTGGAGTTGCAATAATCAAATCTTATGGGATACAAAGCAAAATTGAAAAAGACTTCAAGAAACTAACTTTAATAAGTAAAGAAAAAAATGTTTCTTTAGCTCGGGTTCAAGCTTGGTTTTTTCCTCTTATGGTTTTATTAATTGGGTTCAGTAATCTTTTGGTCATTCTTGTGGGAGGAAAACAATATATAGATGGTATTATTGAAATTGGGGTTTTAGCTGAATTCATTATTTATGTAAATATGCTAACATGGCCAGTTGCAACTGTTGGATGGGTTACCTCTATTGTTCAACAAGCCGAAGCATCTCAGAAAAGAATTAACGCATTTCTGAATGAAGTTCCTAGTATTACCAACGGAACTTTAGATAAACAAATTGAAGAAGGAGTTTTAGAGTTTAAAAATGTTAGCTTTACTTATAAAGAAACTCAAATTAAAGCCATAGATAATATTAGTTTTAAATTAAATCCTGGTAAAACGCTAGGAATTATTGGGAAAACAGGATCTGGAAAATCAACCATATTGGATTTGATAAATCGCTTATACGATGTTGATGAAGGTGAAATTTTAATCGATGATATTCCCATAAAAAATTATATGCTGTCGAGAATACGCTCCGAAATTGGCTATGTTCCTCAAAATCCTTTTCTGTTTTCAGAAACGATTGAAAGCAACATACACTTTGGTAAACAGGACGCTAATTTAGAAGAAATTAAATCTGCAGCTAAGAGCGCAGAAGTTTCAAACGACATTGAGCGTTTTAAGAATGGATATCAAACCCTCTTGGGAGAGCGAGGGGTTACGCTCTCTGGAGGTCAAATTCAAAGAATATCGATTGCTAGGGCAATTATTAAAGATCCAGAAATTTTATTATTTGACGATTGTTTGTCGGCAGTAGATGCAGATACCGAGGAAGAAATCCTAAAAAACTTAAAACAACGTTCAAAAGAAAAAACTACAGTCATAGTTAGTCATAGAATATCATCTGTAATGGAATCAGATTTTATCCTTGTATTAGATCATGGGTCAGTTATAGAACAAGGAACTCATAATGAATTGATGAATATTGATGGGTTTTACAAAGATTTATACCTCAAACAAAATAGAGAAAGAGATCAATAATTTTTTTTTGTTTAATTTTTTATTCATTTTTACTGCTTATTAGATTATTACCCTAAACAGAAATGAATTAAAAATGGAAACCGGACAAGAAGAAATTTATTCAAAAGTACTCCGAGCTGGGAGAAGAACATACTTTTTTGACATAAAAGAAACCAAAGCAAGTGACTATTATCTTACTATAACAGAAAGCAAAAAATTTACTAATGGCGATGGTTCATTTTTTTACAAAAAGCATAAAATTTTTCTTTACAAAGAAGATTTTGTGGAGTTTAAAGAAATTCTTGGTGAAATGTTTGACTATGTCATAAAACACAAGGGTCAAGAAGTTATAAGTGATCGCTATAAAAAAGACTTCAAACCGGAGCATAGTCCTGAAATTTCAAAAAATGATTCTTCAAGTTTTACGGATATAAATTTTGAAGATATCTAATAAATAAAATATAAAATAAGTATTCTTTATTTTATTTATATTGTACTAAATTTCATTGAATTGCATATTCATTTTGTTTTGATTGATTAACAAAATCAAGAACTGAGCATGGTCTATGCCATTCCAAAAATACTATTCAGATTAATAAAACTTTTTTACTGTGAAAAAAAAACTTCTACTTGCTGTATTTTTTATAAATGCAATTGTTTTTTCTCAAACTGATTCATCCTATTATCTTCCAGAGGGGCACGTATATGATCCAAATATCCCAACCCCAGATTCTATACTTGGGTATAATGTTGGAGATTGGCACGTTAGCCATGACAAGTTGATAGAATACATGAAAGCTCTTGCTCTTTCATCAGATCGGATTTCAATTGAAAACAGAGGTTCAACATACGAAGGTCGTCCCTTGCTGCTTTTAACAATAACAAGTGAGGAAAATCATGCAAATCTAGATCAGATTCAAAAACAACACCTAATGCTCTCTGAACCCGAAGGTGAAAGCTTAGATATTGCTAATATGCCAACCATAGTTTATCAAGGATTCTCAATACATGGTAATGAACCTAGTGGGTCTAATGCTGGATTACTAGTCGCCTATCATCTAGCAGCTTCGAAAGATATCAGCGTAGCTGAAATGCTCAAAGAGGTTGTTGTATTGTTTGATCCCAGTTATAACCCAGATGGATTACAACGCTTTTCTCAATGGGTCAATACACACAAAAGCAATGTATTAAATCCTGATCCAAACGACAGGGAATATTCTGAAGTATGGCCTAGAGGCAGAACAAATCATTATTGGTTTGACATGAATAGAGATTGGCTACCAGTTCAACTTCCCGAATCAAAAGTTCGGATTAAAAGTTTTACGGATTGGCTTCCCAATATTTTAACAGACCACCATGAAATGGGAACCAATGCAACATTTTTTTTCCAGCCAGGTATTCAATCACGAGTAAATCCCTTAACTCCGAAAATGAATCAAAAACTAACTCGTGAAATTGGAAACTTTCATGCTGAAGCATTGGATAAAATTGGTTCTCTTTATTATACTGAGGAAAGTTATGATGATTTTTATTACGGGAAGGGATCTACGTATCCGGATGTAAATGGAAGTATTGGAATACTCTTTGAACAAGCAAGTTCAAGAGGGCATCTTCAAGAGAGTGATAATGGAATTCTTACTTTTGCTTTCAGTATCAGAAATCAATTTATAACTGCTTTATCCACTCTAAAGGCTGCAAAAGAAATCCGTTTAAAATTACTTGAATACCAAAGAGACTTTTATCGTAACTCCCTCAAGGCTGCAAAACAAAATAAACAAAAAGCAATTATTTTTGGAAACAGTAAAGATCCGGCTACCTCATATCATTTAGCAGAAATATTAAAACGTCATCAAATCAGTGTTCATACTCTGAATAAAAATACAATCATTAAAGGAAAGAAATTTGCCAAAAAATCGAGTTTTGTAGTGCCTTTGATACAAAAAAAGAATAAACTTATCCATGCAATCTTCGGTACACAAACTAAATTCCAAGATAGTTTATTTTATGATGTTTCTGCGTGGACCTTTCCCTTAGCATTTAACTTAAACTATTCGTTTGAAAATTCTACATCACTAGCTGGAAAAGAAATTGATGATTTGAAATTTGAAAAAAATAAAGAAATTGAACAATCTTCGTATGCATATCTTTTAGAATCGAACGGATATTACACTCCAAAATTTATTTATAAACTTTTAAATGCCGGTGTTCGAGTTAAAGTTGGGCTTAAACCATTTTCAATTGATGGGAATTTTTATGACTATGGAAGCATAATGATTCCTGTTGGAAACCAGCGATTTGGTCCTAAAATTTTGTATGATGAAATCAAAAAAGCATCATCAGGTCTTATGTTGGATATCAAAAGTGTAAGAACAGGGCTAACTGAAGGGATTGATTTGGGATCTCAAAATTTTAAAACATTAAATAAACCTCGGGTTGCTTTATTAGTTGGTGATGGTGTTCGAAGCTATGATGCTGGAGAAATTTGGCATCTTATGGATACTCGTTATAAAATCCCTATTACTAAAATAGATGTAAGTCAATTAAGTTATGTTGATCTTCAAAAATACACTCATATTGTTTTACCCAGTTATTCTGGCAACCTTTTGAGTGTAAACAAAGATAAGCTTGATAAATGGATCAATGCAGGTGGATCATTGGTTGCTTACAGAAACGCAATTAAATGGGTTGATAAAAACAAGCTCGCAACAATCGACTTCAAATCCTTTGATCGTGAAGCTAAAGGTATAGGATTTGATCAAAAAGGAGATTATAAAGGAGCTCAAAATATTGGAGGAGCAATATTCAATACGCGTATTGACCGCAGTCATCCAATTAACTTTGGTATAGAACAAAAAATGCTCCCTATATTTAGAAATTCAAGAATCTTTATTGAGTCAGACAAACAGAGTTACAACAACCCAATTCAATATACTGAAAACCCTTTGTTAAGTGGATATATTTCTAAAGAACAACTAAATTTATTAAAGGGAAGTGTTCCTTTTAAGTTTATAAAGAAAGAAAAAGGAAACATTATACTTTTAACCGATAATACGAATTTCAGAGCTTTCTGGTATGGGACAAACAGATTGTTTTCGAATGCTTTATTTTACTCTGATTTTATGCAGTAAATTACAGTTCATATGAATTAAAAAATCCCAAGAAAATTATTTCCTGGGATTTTTTTTATCATTGATTTAATGTTTTAATTTTTACTTTTAAAAATATGATCTAAAATCCATGCAGGTCCTACCATAAGGAACTTTATATCATCCAGAAAAGAGGGTTTTTTACCTTCAATCTTATGTCCATAAAATTGAACAATCCAAGCGATAATGAAAATCCCTATTGAAACTTGTAAGAGGTTTATATAAGTTCCGAGTTGAAAATTCCCAAGTATACATAAAATTGTAAAACTTAAAATTAAAACGGTCATTTTTAATGATAAACGGATATAAAAAATCATAACAGGAATAAGAGAAACCACGCCCCAATTAGCAATTAAAGGATTTTTTATTCCAGTAATCACTGTAATAATATCAGTAGGTATTGACATCAAAAGACCAACTATGGAGAAAAAGATGGCAGGAACACAGAAATAATGGATAATTTTATTGGTTTTATTCTGATGGCTTTCTGCATATTTATCGAGCAGTTGTTGTAAAGTTTGCATAGAATTGTTTTTTTCTTGAAATTACATATAATAATTCAACTTTACAAAATGTCACTTACTCCATCCAATATGTTTCCGCTTCGTAAAAAAGCGCCTTCTTTTAATCTAATAGACGTTACCCAAAAAAAGAAATTTGATTTAATGGATCTTAAAGGTGAAAAGGGAACTTTAATTGTTTTTATTTGTAATCATTGTCCCTTTGTAATTCATTTACTGGAACATTTCACTCAATTTGCGGCTCGAATAAAGTCAAAAGGCATCTCAACAGTCGCTATTTCAAGTAATGATATAAAAAATTATCCTCTTGATGCTCCAGATAAAATGTATGAACTTTCAAGAAAGTACAATTTTTCATTCCCTTATTTATATGATCCTTCTCAAAAAGTTGCAAAGGCCTATGACGCTGCTTGCACTCCTGACTTTTATTTATTTGATGAGAAAATTGAACTGGTTTATAGAGGTCGATACGATTCATCAAGACCAAAATCAAATATTCCAATTAGCGGAGAAGACTTAGAAAACGCAGCTTTAAATTTACTCAACAAAAAACCCATATCGGAAAAACAATTTCCAAGTATGGGTTGTAGTATCAAATGGAAATAATCCACTAATTGTTTCTTACTTAAAATCTACAAGCTCGACTTCAAACTTAAGAGTGGCATTTGGAGGAATAGCTCCTCCTGCACCATTAGAGCCGTAGCCTAAGTGAGCAGGAATAATTAGTGTTGCTTGAGCTCCTTTTGACAGCATTGCAATTCCCTCATCCCAGCCTTTGATTACTTGACCTACACCTATGGCAAACTCAATAGGTTCATTTCTCTTGTGCGATGAGTCAAAAACAGTTCCATCCAATAAGCTCCCTTTATAGTGTACAGATACACTTTGTCCTTTTGAAGGAGAATCTCCCGAACCAGGGGTTTGAATTTTATAATACAAGCCAGAAGCTGTTTTCTCAAAACCTTGGATTATACTTTCTAAGGCAGCCTCTTGTTCTTTCTTTTGTTCTTCGAGTACTTTTAGTCGGTTTGCCTCAAAGTTGGCAAAAGAAATAGCGGCATCAAAATTTTCAGCTTCTTTACCAACACGAATTATTTCCAAAGTGTCAATAGTGTCATTTTGAACAATTGAATCAACAATATCCTGTCCTTCTACTACTGATCCAAAGACCGTGTGCTTTCCATCTAACCATGGAGTTGCGACATGTGTTATAAAAAACTGACTTCCGTTAGATCCAGGACCAGCATTTGCCATTGATAAAACACCGGGTTTATCGTGCTTTAAGTCAGGATGAAACTCATCATTAAACTGATATCCAGGACCACCTGTTCCCGTTCCTTGAGGACAACCTCCTTGAATCATAAATTCCTCGATAACTCTATGGAATTTTAATCCATTGTAATATGGAATTCCCTCTGCTTGTACATCATTTTTAATTTTTCCTTCGGCAAGTCCTACAAAATTTCCTACTGTACCTGGAGTTTCTTTAAAGGTTAATGTAATTAAAATTGCTCCTTTAGGAGTTGAAAACTTAGCGTAAAGTCCGTCTTTCATTTGTTTGTATTATTGATTTTGAAGATGCAAAGATAACGAAGAGAAAAAGAGTAATCGTTAAAAAAGAAATTAATTAATTAGCTACTTCACTCATAAATTTGATTCTATAGAGTCTAATTTCTTCCTCTTCATAGTCTCCCTCAAATTCTTCTAATGCGAGAGTTATTTTATCGGACTCTGCCTCCATAAAATATTCATGCAATTCTTCTTGCTGATCCTCGTCAAAAATTTCATCAATCCAATAACTAATATCTAGTTTTGTGCCAGAAAAAACTATGGTTTCCATCTCTTCGACAAACTTAATCATATTCATTCCTTTAGCTGCAGCAATATCGTCTAAAGAAAGTTTTCGATCAACACTTTGAATCATATATAATTTTAATGCTGAATTAGCACCAGTGCTTTTAACAACTAAATCATTTGGTCTTACAATTTCATTTTCTTCAACATAATTTTGGATAAGTTCAAGGAATTTTTCTCCAAATTTCATAGCTTTCCCGTCGCCTACCCCATTTATGCTTTTGAGTTCTTCTTGAGAAACCGGATATTTAAATGACATATCTTTTAAAGAATTCTCTTGAAAAACTGTGAAAGGAGGAACTCCTGTTTTATCTGCAACACTTTTTCTGAGTCCTTTTAATAATTTTAAAAGATTTTCATCTACAACAGCATCTTTTCTATTTGTTGTTGGTGCATTTCTGTGACCAGCAAAATCATGGTCTTCGGTCATCAAAAATGAGCAAGGGTTTTTCTCAAATTCTTTTCCTTTTTCGGTTATCTTAACAACTCCATAAGTTTCAATTTCTTTTGAAAGAAATTTTGCAACTATTGCCTGTCTTATTAAAGCCATCCAAAAAGATGCTCTTTTATCTTTTCCTTTGCCGAAAATTTCTAATTCACTTGTTTTATGACTATTTATTATTGCGTTTGATTCTCCAATCAATGTCCTAACCAGTTCTTTTGATTTGAAATGTTCACGTGTTTTTATTACTGTTTCAATCAAAAGTTTCAATTCATCCGTTGCTTCTATTTGTTTTTTGGGAAAGCGCATATTATCATCCATATCTCCTCCAAGCCCATTTTCATTATCAAATTCCTCTCCAAAATAATGTAGAATAAATTTTCTTCTAGAAATAGAAGTTTCTGCAAAAGCTACCATTTCATTAAGTAATGCAAATCCTATTTCCTGTTCAGCAACAGGTTTCCCTGACATGAATTTTTCAAGCTTTTCGATATCCTTGTAGGAATAAAAAGCTAAACAATGTCCTTCTCCACCATCACGTCCAGCTCTTCCGGTTTCCTGATAATAACTTTCTATGCTTTTAGGAATGTCATGATGAATTACAAAACGTACATCGGGTTTATCTATTCCCATCCCAAATGCTATTGTAGCAACTACTACATCACAGTCTTCTGTCAAAAACAGGTCTTGATTACGGGCTCTTGTCTTGTTATCAAGCCCTGCATGGTAGGGTATTGCTTTAATATTATTGACTTGAAGGGTTTGAGCTAATTTCTCTACTTTTTTTCGCGATAAGCAATAAATAATTCCAGATTTACCCTCGTTTTGTTTTATGAAACGAATAATATTTGATTCTACGTCATCGGTTTTGGGTTGTACTTCATAATATAAGTTGGGACGATTAAATGAAGCTTTAAAGAGTGTTGCATCTGATATTTTAAGGTTTTTAAGAATATCCTCTTGAACTTTTGGTGTGGCCGTAGCAGTAAGTGCAATTATTGGAAGATTTTTTTCAATCTTTTGAAGCATGATTCTTAAATTTCTATATTCAGGTCTAAAATCATGTCCCCATTCTGAAATACAATGTGCTTCATCAATTGCCAAAAAAGAGAGTTTCACTGTTTTTAAAAACTCAATTGTATCCTCTTTAACCAAAGACTCTGGAGCAACATAAAGCAATTTTGTTACTCCATCAATAATATCTTTTTTAACTTGTTGGATAGCTGTTTTTGTGAGGGAAGAATTCAAAACATGAGCAATTCCTTCTTGATATGAAATTCCACGAATTGCATCAACTTGATTTTTCATCAATGCAATTAAAGGAGAAACAACAATAGCAGTTCCCGATGAAACCAAAGCTGGTAGTTGATAACAAAGTGATTTACCTCCCCCTGTGGGCATAATAACAAAAGAATTTTTTCCTTCTAGCAGATTTTTAATAACGGGTTCTTGAAGTCCTTTGAAATCAGAAAAACCAAAATGTTTTTTAAGTTCTTTTTGAAGAGGAGTATGCGACATTTAATTACGTCTTTGAATCAAAATTATTTACATTTGTATCAATAAATATAATACTTAGTTTGCTAATTCCATAAAATAATCAAAACTATTGCTAGATAAAAAGAACATTATAGAGAACGCAAAAAAAACCCTTGAGCTTGAGTCTAAGGCGATTCACGACCTTATTTCAACACTTGATGATGAATTTGTGTCAACCGTAAAACATTTGTCAGACTTTAAAGGAAGAGTTGTCATTACAGGTATTGGTAAAAGTGCAGTCATTGCTATGAAAATTGTTGCAACCCTAAACTCAACGGGAACTGCGGCAGTCTTTATGCATGCTGCAGATGCTATCCATGGTGATTTAGGAATAATTCAAAAACATGATGTAGTCATTTGCATATCCAAAAGTGGTAATTCACCTGAAATTCAGGCATTGATTCCTTTTATCAAAAAACGTGGAAATCTAGTAATTGCATTAACTGCAAATCCTAAATCATATTTAGCTGAAGCAGCAGACAAAGTAATCAGTACATATGTTGAGAAAGAGGCTTGTCCTAATAACTTAGCTCCAACAACAAGTACAACTGCTCAATTAGCTATGGGAGATGCATTGGCAGTTTGTCTTCTAAAACTCAAGAAATTTGATGCTCAAGACTTTGCACAATATCATCCTGGCGGAGCTCTTGGTAAAAAGCTATACCTTACTGTGGGTGAATTAGCTAAAAAACACGAGTGTCCTTCTGTAAGAATTGATACTCCAGTTAAAAATGTAATTTCTGAAATAACTCAAAAAAGGTTAGGGGCTACCATTGTGATGGATAAAAATCAAATCGTAGGAATTATTACTGATGGTGATATCAGAAGAATGCTTGAAAAATTTGATAATATAGGAACTTTGGTTGCAAAAGACATCATGTCAAATAATCCAATTACAGTAGACCCAGAAATTTTAGCAACTGATGTTTTAAAAACTTTAGAGACCAAAGGGATTGGGCAACTTATTGTTCAAGATTCTAGAGGGGAATATTTAGGTATGGTTCATATTTTGGATCTTATTAATGAAGGAATGCAATAATGAGTAATGCCTCTGATGAAATGTCGTTTTTAGACCACCTTGAAGAGCTTAGGTGGCACTTAATTCGCTCAACTTTAGCCATCGTAATCATTGGTTCAGTTGCATTTATTGCCAAAGACTTTATTTTTGATACCCTTTTATTTGGTCCTAAAAAAATTGATTTTTTTACTTATCGGTTGTTTTGTGAACTCTCACAATCCTTAGGACAAGGAAATAGTCTTTGCATAGAAGAGATGCCTTTCAGGATACAAAGTAGAACAATGTCTGGGCAATTTTCTGCACATTTGTGGACTTCATTAACTGCAGGATTTATACTAGCGTTTCCTTATATCATATTTGAGTTTTGGAGGTTCATCAGCCCCGGACTACATTCTAATGAACGAAAAAATGCAAGAGGTTTTATTTTTATTGCTTCGATCTTGTTTTTTATTGGTGTTCTTTTTGGCTATTATATTGTTACACCTCTTTCAATTAATTTTTTGGGAAATTATACAGTAAGCAATGAGGTTTTTAATGACTTTGATTTAAGCAGTTACATAAGTCTACTTCGAGCTTCTGTTCTTTCATCTGGCTTAATATTCGAACTCCCGATACTCATGTATTTCCTTACTAAAATAGGAATCGTTACCCCTCAATTTTTAAAAACAAACAGAAAATTTGCAATTGTAGTAGTTCTTATTCTTTCAGCTGTAATTACACCTCCTGATATTGCAAGTCAAGTTATTGTTACCATACCAATTTTAATTTTATATGAAGTAAGTATTTTTATCTCAAAAGTTGTTTTTAAACGTCAACAAAAAGAGTTAAAAAATGTTTAATTGCAAACAAAATAAAACCCTGTATTAAAAAATTCAATATATACTATTGAGAGAGTTTTTCAACACTTTCTTTGTTGCTCGTTCAAAAGAAAAAATATCCAACCTAATCAAACGAAGAAGCAAAGAATTTGCTACTTTAGATGATAAAGCAACAGAAACATAAAGTTTAATGGAAACTTTAAAATTTTGAAATTCAGATGTAAAATAAGATCAAATGCAACTAAGAGCAGAAAACATAATTAAATCGTACAGGGGACGTGAAGTTGTCAAAGGAATCTCAATAGAACTAAAACAAGGGGAAATTGTTGGATTGCTTGGACCTAATGGAGCAGGGAAAACAACATCATTTTATATGATTGTAGGTTTAGTAAAACCTAACGCTGGATCAATATATCTCAATGATGAAGAAATAACAGACTACCCCATGTATCAAAGAGCACAAAATGGCATTGGTTATCTTGCACAAGAGGCTTCTGTTTTTAGAAAACTAAGCGTTGAAGATAATATTTTAAGTGTACTCCAATTAACTTCTTTGAACAAAAAACAACAAAAAGAAAAAATGGAATCCCTTTTAGAGGAATTCGGGTTAACCCACATACGAAAAAATCGTGGGGATTTACTATCGGGTGGTGAAAGAAGAAGAACAGAAATTGCTAGAGCTTTAGCCACTGATCCTAAATTTGTATTACTCGATGAACCTTTTGCAGGAGTTGATCCAGTTGCCGTAGAAGACATACAACGGATTGTTGCTCATCTAAAAAACAAAAATATTGGAATTCTAATTACAGATCACAATGTTCAAGAAACCCTAGCGATAACCGATAAAACTTATTTGATGTTCGAGGGTGGAATACTCAAGGCTGGTAGTCCTGAAGAGTTGGCTTCAGATCCAATGGTAAGAAAAGTATACTTGGGTCAAAACTTTGAATTAAGAAAAACTAAAATAAAGTTCTAAATTTTAAAAACATTTTTTAGTAGACTGAAGATAACATAAGTAACGATAATCCCTACAAAAGACGCTAATCCAAGAAAAAGAAACATCAAAATAGAAATAAGCAGTAGTAAAAAAACAAAAATAATTTCTTGAATACTTGATTTTTCAACTCCTTTCAGTGAAATCATTTTCCAATGGATGTTCATAAAAAAAACAGACAAAACAATCAATCCAGACAGTGCTATTGGGGTAAGTAGATAATCTTTGAAGTTGATCATTAATGGGTGTTGGATTAATAATGGCAATGCACATATGAAAAGAGCATTTGCCGGAGTTGGTAAACCCCTAAAGTAAGTGACTTTATCTGAAATCAAATTGAATTTTGCTAAGCGGAATGCAGCACCCAATGGAATGATAAATCCTAGTAAAGCAAGAGGAGCGATTGTAAAAACAAACGAGAATTCATTAATTTGAAAAGCATAGTCTATATTTCGAGCACCAGAAATAATAAACATTTGATACATTACAGCTCCAGGAACAAAACCACTTGTAACCATATCTGCTAAAGAATCTAGCTGAACCCCCAAATCACTTTCAACCTTTAGTAGTCGAGCAATAAATCCATCAAAAAAATCAAAAAAAACACCAAGCATAACTGCTACTAAAGCTGCATAAAAGAAATGCGAAAAAGTTAAATAAATAGCTATACAACCGCAAAACAAATTTAGTAATGTGAAGATATGTGGAATACCCTTTCTAATCATAATAATAAAATATTGAACGAAAATAATAGTTTTAAACTAAGTTTCAGCCCATACTTAAATTTTAATTTTAAATAATAATAGAGATTTATTTAAAGTTTTGAACTAAAAAAATGATCCAAAGAGATTTATAATTAAAAATTAAAATTTAACTTTTGCCAAATTTTTATTTTGAAACATAAATTCACACTCATCCTTCTTACCGGTATATTATTAAGTTTGGGATGGCCAACCTATGGTTTCCCAATTCTATTATTTGTTGCTTTAGTTCCCTTGCTTGACTTTGTACAAAGTAATCGAAAAACTTCTTCTAGAAATAAAAACAAAATTGTTTTCATTTACTCCTATCTGGCCTTTCTTATTTGGAATATAAGTACAACTTGGTGGATATATAATTCATCTGTATTTGGAGCCATCTTTGCTATTTTATGTAACACTAGTTTCTATGCTTTATTAATCACATTTTATCACTGGGCACTAAAACACCTACCTCGGATTCTAGCTTCAGTTTTTTTAATTACTCTCTGGATTTCATTCGAAAAATTCCACTTGTTTTGGGATTTCTCATGGCCATGGCTGAATCTTGGAAATGCTTTTTCGGAACACATTTATTGGATTCAATGGTATGAATACACTGGTGTTTTTGGGGGAACTCTTTGGGTATTAATCCTCAATTTCTTTTTCCTGAATTGTTATCAAGTTTTTAAAAATGATCGTTCTTTGAAAAATTTGATAACAAAAAGTATCCCGGGACTATTCGGGATTGCACTACCAATTCTATTTTCATTGGTAATCTACGTCAATACAGAAGAACCTGAGGCTAAAACTGAAATAGTGTTACTTCAACCTAATATTGATCCATATCAAGAAAAGTATGCTTTAGAAAATGAAGACTTTAAAAATCTAATGTTTGAACTTTCTGAGATAAAAATATCAAATCAAACTGATTACCTTCTAGCTCCTGAAACCTATTTTGCATCAGGTAGTGGGTTTGATTTAGAAACTTTTCAAAACAATCCATTTAATAAATCTCTTGAAGATCAACTTAAAAAATATTCAAAATTAAATCTTTTAACTGGAGTACAATTTTACCAAGTTTATAGAACTAAAAACGAACCCAGTCCATCAGCTAATAAAATTCAAGATCGCTTTTGGGTTGATTTTTTTAACTCAGCGGTACAAATAGCACCCGATAAAAAAACTCAGATTTATCACAAATCAAAATTAGTTGTTGGTGTTGAGAATATGCCATACAAGAGCTTCTTTAGGCCCCTTTTAGGAGAGTTTATGCTCGATTTAGGTGGAACTGTTTCTAGTCGAGCTACACAAAATGAACGTTCAGTTTTTAGTCATTCTGTACATGGTACTCTAACTGCTCCAATTATTTGCTATGAGTCCATCTATGGAGAGTTTGTAACCGAATATGCTCGTAATGGAGCAGAATTTTTCTCAATCATTACCAACGATGCTTGGTGGGGAAACACTCAGGGTCACAAACAATTATTGAGTTATGCCCGACTTCGTGCTATTGAAAACAGAAGATTTATTGCTCGAAGTGCAAATACAGGAATCAGTGCTTTTATTAATTTAAAAGGAGAAATCTTAAATTCCCTTAAATACAATAATAAAGGAAGTTTGAAAGGAACTGTTGGTCTTAATCACGAGTTGACATTTTATTCTCAGTTTGGAGATTATATCGCTCGATTTTCATTTTATGCTTTCTTGTTAATTTTGGTATATGCCCTAGTCAAAGTATTTACAAAAAAATGAATCTATTCTACATCAAATACTTGTTTTTTAAATTAAAAGCAAAGAATCAACATAGTGTTCACTCTCCATATCTCCATGCACTAGTATGTACTTGCTTTTATAATAATTCTTGGAAAAGTATTCGAAAACTACCCTTAAACAAATTAAATCAAGATTTTTCCTATAATTGTATCACAGAAAAACTGCAAAAATTTAATGATGAATCTGTTGTTGAATTTCAAATTGAAAAAACTGCATTAAATTTTAATAGCGGTAAACTGTTGAATGAATGGATTGAAGAATTTAAATATAAAAAAGAACCTCATATTACTTTGATTAACAACATACATCTTCAAAGAGAAAATTGGAATTCATTTATTAAAAAAAAACAATATGTGTATTTGGATTTCTTCTTTTATGGAATTGTTATTCATCGATATCAGCAACGTACAGAATCATTTTTTCTTAAAATTTTTTAAGCTAACTCTTCCAAAACGACTAATTTCGTACAGATGAATGATAGCATCTTAAAACTTTTATTACTTGTTGTGGGTTATTTATTGATCCGGAAATTTTTATTCAAAAATAAAATATCAAAAAAAATGAGCTATCGTAGACGCTATCAAGAAAGAAAAAAGGAGAAGGAAAATGAAAAAGAATAAAGTTTATACAAAAACTGGCGATAATGGTACAACAGGTTTATTTTCGGGTGAACGGGTTCCCAAGCACCATTTAAGAATCAAGGCCTACGGAACGGTTGATGAATTGAATAGCTGGATTGGACTTATCCGAAGTCAAGGCATAAAAGAGGAGCATGTTCAGGAACTCCTGAAAGTTCAAAATGACCTTATGTATATAGGTTCAGAACTTGCAAATGATTCAAATGATTCTTCAATGGTTGGAATTGATGTTATCAATATTAAAGATGTTGAAATAATAGAAAATTGGATCGATCGAATAACTGACGATTTACCGCCTTTAAAAAATTTTGTGATTCCTGGTGGTCATATTTGTGTTTCTAACACACACTTAGCTCGATGTGTTTGTAGAAGAGCTGAACGATTTATCACTGAGCTGAATGAAACAAGTAAAATCAACCCAGTGATTGTATTTTATATCAACCGTCTTTCTGATTATTTATTTACGCTTTCAAGAAAATTTGCCCAAGATTTTGAGATTAATGAAATAAAATGGACCCCATCACAAAAAAAATAGATTTAGTTTGTCAGTATGGCATAAAAATTTATTTTTGCAAAAAAAGAAATTCATGTATTGGACATTAGAACTAGCCTCCTACCTCAGTGATGCACCTTGGCCTGCATCTAAAGACGAGTTAATTGATTTTTCTATTCGAACAGGTGCTCCACTTGAAGTTGTTGAAAATCTTCAATCAATGGAAGATGAGGGAGATGTATATGAATCAATTGAAGAAATTTGGCCAGACTTTCCCTCTGATGAAGATTATCTTTGGAATGAAGACGAATACTAAACAACTATCTCACTAAAGTCTCTTCGGAGGCTTTTTTTTTACTTAAATTTGATTGCTTAATTTAGAGAGCCTATGAGTATTTTAAATAAAATATTAAAAACTTTCGTCGGCGACAAGTCGAAAAAAGATATCCGTGCGATTCAACACTTGGTTGATCAAATCAAAAAAAATCAAATTGAATATGAAGCAATTTCAAACGACGAATTGCGTGATAAAACTTTAGATTTTAAAAATAAAATCAATGATGCACGAAAATCGATTGATCAACAAATAATTGACATTAAAAAAGAGTTAGAAAACTTAACGGATATCGATCAAAGAGAAGAGCTTTATAATAATATTGACTCTCTTGAAGCAGAAGCTTTGAAAGAAACAGAAACATGTTTGAATGAAATTCTTCCTGAAGCATTTGCTGTAGTAAAAGAAACTGCAAGACGATTTGTTCACAACACTCAAATACGTGTTAAAGCATCTGCAAAAGATCGTGAATTTGCTCAAAACAAAACTTACGTTTCTCTTGAAGGAGATAATGCTCTATGGGCAAACAGTTGGGATGCAGCCGGAAAGCCCATTACATGGGATATGATTCATTACGATGTTCAATTGATTGGAGGAATTACTTTACATCAAGGAAAAATTGCTGAAATGCAAACTGGAGAAGGTAAAACCCTCGTAGCATCTCTTCCGATGTATCTCAATGCACTAGCAGGAAAAGGTGTGCATCTGGTTACTGTTAATGACTATTTAGCAAAACGAGACAGTGCTTGGATGGCTCCTTTGTTTGAATTTCATGGATTAAGCGTTGATTGTATTGATCATCATCAATCGAACAGTCCTGAAAGAAGAAAAGCATATTTAGCAGATATAACTTATGGGACAAATAACGAGTTTGGCTTCGATTATTTAAGAGATAATATGTCTCATACACCTGAAGATTTAGTTCAACGTAAACACCACTATGCAATCGTTGATGAAGTAGATTCGGTTTTAGTTGATGATGCCAGAACACCTTTAATTATTTCAGGTCCTGTACCCCAAGGAGATCGACATGAATTTGATCAGTTGAAACCAAAAGTTGCAGACTTATTTGCAAAACAGAAAGCCCTACTTACTTCAGTATTAGTCGAAGCAAAAAAGAAAATCGCAGCTGGTGACACAACTGAAGGAGCAATACTTTTGTTAAGAGCATACAGAGGATTACCAAAAAATAAAGCTTTGATCAAATTCCTGAGTGAAGAAGGAATAAAACAATTGCTTCAAAAAACAGAAAATCATTATATGCAAGACAATAATAGAGAAATGCATATCATAGATGCTGATCTTTATTTTGTAATTGATGAAAAAAATAACCAAGTAGATCTGAGTGAAAAAGGAGTTGAATATTTATCCCAAAGTGTTCAAGAAGAAAACTTTTTTATCCTCCCAGACATAGGAATGGAAATCGCCAAGATTGAAAATTCTGGCTTGAATCCTGAGGAAGAAGCTGCTAAAAAAGATATCCTATTTAAAGACTTTGGAATCAAAAGTGAGCGAATTCATACCATGAATCAACTTTTTAAGGCCTACACTCTCTTTGAGAAGGACACAGAATATGTTGTTATGGACAACAAAGTCATGATTGTTGATGAACAAACAGGAAGAATCATGGATGGTCGAAGATATTCTGATGGATTACACCAGGCGATAGAGGCTAAAGAAAATGTAAAAATAGAAGCTGCCACTCAAACTTTTGCCACTGTTACCCTTCAAAATTACTTCAGAATGTACCACAAACTTTCTGGAATGACAGGAACAGCAATTACAGAAGCAGGAGAATTCTGGGAAATTTATAAGCTTGATGTTGTCGAAATTCCTACCAACAGACCTATTGCTAGAAAAGATGAAAATGATCTCATTTATAAAACCAAAAGAGAAAAATACAATGCAGTCATTGAAGAAGTTACTAAACTCTCCCAAGCAGGAAGACCTGTTTTGATTGGTACAACATCCGTTGAAATATCAGAGCTTTTGAGCAAAATGTTACACATCAGAAAAATACACCATAATGTTCTGAACGCAAAACTACACAAAAAGGAAGCAGATATTGTTGCTGAAGCTGGTAATCCAGGGATTGTAACTATTGCAACCAATATGGCCGGTCGTGGAACAGACATCAAACTATCTGACGAAGTTAAAGCATCTGGAGGTCTTGCTATCGTTGGAACAGAAAGACATGATTCGAGAAGAGTTGATCGACAGTTGAGAGGTCGTTCTGGAAGACAAGGAGACCCAGGAAGTTCTCAGTTTTTTGTTTCGTTGGAAGATAACTTAATGCGTTTATTCGGTTCAGATCGAGTAGCCAAAGTAATGGATCGAATGGGGTTAGAAGAGGGTGAAGTCATTCAACACTCAATGATGACAAAATCCATTGAGCGTGCTCAAAAGAAAGTAGAAGAAAACAATTTTGGAATTCGAAAACGACTCTTAGAATACGATGATGTAATGAACGCTCAACGTGAGGTAATTTATAAACGAAGAAGACATGCATTACAGGGAGATCGTTTAAAAGTTGATATTGCAAACATGTTATTCGAACTTTGTGAAGAAATTGTTTTAAACAATAAGCAAACAGAGGATTTTAAAAATTTTGAATTTGAAATTATCAGCAATTTCTCAATTACTGCTCCCGTTCTGGAAGAGGATTTTTCTTCTATGTCAGATAGAGAATTGATTGATAAGCTATATGAAACGGTCTATCAATATTACCAACAAAAAACTGAAATTAACGCAACACTAACCTTTCCGGTTATCAAGCAAGTTTATGAGAATCCTAATAATAAGTATGAAAAAATAGTAGTCCCATTCACCGATGGAAACAAAACACTAAATGTAGTCACTCACCTAGAAACAGCATACAACAGCAAGGGGATAAATTTGATTGAAGATTTTGAACGCAACATAACCTTGGCTCTACTAGATGAAGCCTGGAAAAATCATTTACGTAAAATGGATGAGTTGAAACAATCCGTTCAGCTGGCAGTTCATGAACAAAAGGATCCCTTATTGATATATAAATTTGAAGCTTTTGAGTTGTTCAGGGGAATGATGGCACGTTTGAACAAGGAAGTTTTATCTTTCCTCATGAAAGGTTCAATCCCTTCAAACGATAATACTAGAATACAAGAAGCTAAACGTCCCAATAGAAAGGATAAATTTAAAACCACAAAAGATGATGTTTTAAATACTGAAGAATTGGCAGCAAAAAGCCGTTCTATCGGAGCAAATGCAGGTCAAAGACCACGACAAACCATTGAAACCATTGTAAGAGAATTACCGAAAATTGGACGTAATGACCGTGTTACAATTAAGAATGTCCAAAATGGTGAGACCAAGGTTTTGAAATATAAACAAGCAGAACATCTCATTTCAAGTGGTCAATGGGTATTGGTAGGCAAAAATTAATTTGTAACTTTCATCAAAATATGTAGTTGATGGAAACATATGCTAAAGTTTTATTGTTTGCCCTACCTAGTTTTTTAATACTTATACTTATTGAAATCCTCTATGGAGTATGGACAAAAAAACAAACCTACAATTTCATGGACACTCTTTCTAGTTTAAGTTCTGGAACGACCAATATAATCAAGGACATTTTAGGCTTAGGGATTATACTTGTTTCATATCCTTTTTTAAAAGAAACTCTAGCCTTAATTTCAATTGAAGAAACCGTTTTGCTTTATTTCGTAGCTTTCATATGCATAGATTTTTCAAGTTATTGGAACCACAGACTCAATCATTCAATTAACGTGTTTTGGAACCGTCATGTTGTTCATCACAGCAGTGAAGAATTTAATTTAGCATGTGCCCTAAGACAAAGTATTTCAAGTTTGATAGGATTTGGTGCATTATTTTTACTTCCCGCTGCAATTCTAGGAATTCCACATAAGGTGATTATAATTTTAGCTCCATTGCACCTTTTTGGCCAGTTTTGGTATCATACTCGTCATATTGGCAAATTAGGATGGTTAGAATATATATTTGTAACCCCTTCGCAACACAGGGTTCATCATGCAATTAACCCAGAGTATGTAGATAAAAATTTATCAGCAATTTTTTGTGTTTGGGATCGATTGTTTGGCACCTTTCAAGAAGAATTAGACGATGTTCCTTGTGTATATGGAACATTAAAACCAGTACAGACATGGAATCCGATTTTAATCAATTTTCAGCACAATTGGGGGCTTGCAAAGGACGCTTGGTATACCAAAAATTGGATTCACAAACTTAAATTGTGGTTTATGCCAACAGGATGGAGACCAGCAGATGTATCCAAACGTTTTCCTATTGAAAAAATTGATATCAACAATCAAAAAAAATATGCTCCGAGCTATACTTTGAAACACAAAATCATCGCTCTATTTCAATTTGTTTGTTTAAATGTCTTCATTTTTTTGTTTCTAACTTCTATTGGTGAATTAGATCTTTTTTCTCAGTTTTCTTACGGAATCCTTATTTCTGCTACTATATTCGGTTTTACCTCATTGATGGATGGTCACAAATGGGCAGTAATTTTTGAAATAACTCGATCGCTTATTGGATTATGTGTTTTACTACACCCTTCTCAAAATATGATTTGGTCAATAGACTTATTATTTGCCGTTGGAATGACTGTATACTTTACAATTACTTTGTGTGGTACACTTTGGATCTTCAATACATTACCCAAACGATCCATAATAGCCTAATAAATGGTACCTAAAAAGGTAAATCTTATTTTACTTGGTCCTGCACATCCTTATAGAGGAGGAATTGCAGACACCAATCATGCCTTTGCTACCGAGCTTAACAATCAAAATATTTCAATTGAACTTTGGACTTTTACTCAATTGTACCCCAATATTATATTTCCTGGAAAAACACAATACAACACTTCAGAGAAAGAGTTTTCTTTTCCAATCCATCGGAAAATACATGCCTATAATCCCTTTAGCTGGAAAAAAATTGCAAATAATATTAATGATAAAGATCCCGAAATAGTGGTTTTTAGGTATTGGACTCCCTTATTAGCGCCTGCACTTGGAAGTATTGCAAAGGATTTAAAACCCAGTATTAAAAAAGTTGCCCTAGTAGACAATTGGAAGCCTCATGAACCAAAACCTTGGGATAAAATTCTGAATCGTTATTTTTCTAATTCAATGCATAAGATGACCACATTTTCGGAAGCGGTACAATCAGAAATAATTAGCGATGTAAAACTCCCTACAAATAAAGGATTTCATCCAATTGCAAGAGATTTGCCAAGAGCAATAACAAAACAAGAAGCCTGTAAAAGATTAAATCTTAAAGCCAAAACACCTTTATTATTGTTTTTTGGTTTAGTTAGACCCTACAAAGGCTTAGATTTATTGATTGATGCCATGGCAACAAATCCATTATTTGATTCCAGAGTTGAACTTATAATTGTTGGAGAATTTTATGAAAAAATTAAAAAATATCATCGCCAAATTAAAAAATTGGGGCTTGCATCACGAATTCAAATCATAGACAAATTTGTGTCTTTTGAAGTTGTTCGCGATTATTTTTGTGCTGCAGATATTATCGTACAGCCCTACAAAACAGCTACTCAAAGCGGTGTAACTCCCCTAGCTTATAATTATGAAACTCCAATTGTTGTAACAAATTTAACTGGTCTCAAAAAACCTATACTAATTGATAATACAGGAGAAATCAGTGAACCAAACCCTTTGGAATTATCAGAAAAAATTAAATTGCTTTTAGATCCAGAACGACAAGAAAAAGCAATAAAAAATATCATAAAAAATAAGGATAAATACAGCTGGAAGTCCTACATTAAACAATGGCTTGATTTTGTTCAATAATATTTTCTTTATAAAAAATATACCTCTTATATTTTTAGTCGTTTATTTATTTTGCAAATTGAAATCAATAATTTATTGTTTTACCTGAATCTTTACCAATGAAACTTCTTTTTCAAATTACTTTGGTTATTCATATACTATCTGGATTCTGTGGACTAATTCTTGGAACAATAAATATAATCCAAAAAAAAGGTGGAAAACAACATCGCCAAATTGGAAGATTATTTGTCTTCTTTATGGTAAGTACAGGAATTTCATCATTTATTCTGGTTCTTATTCATCCAAATGTATTTCTATTTGTTTTAGGATTATTAACAGTTTATCTTGTAGGAACTGGAGATTGCTACATGCGCTTACGTTTGTTAGGAAAAGGACAAAAACCTGCTTTTATTGATTTGGTTTTTGACCATAGGAATGCTGCTATGTGGGTGCTATTTTATAGGAAAAGGGAGTTACTTGATCTATCATTCAGAACAATTGGGAATAATAATGTTGGTTTTTGGCTTTATCGGTCTGATTAATGTGAGGATGGATTTCAGAAATTATCTAGGTCTTCAAAAAAAGCATACTATTGGATACTCATTCACATTGGCCGAATGATGGGTTCATATATTGCAGCATTAACAGCTTTTATTGTAGTAAATGCTGGAAATTTTCCTTTTCAAATTCCACAATTTATAATTTGGCTAGGACCAACAGTTATCTTAGTTCCACTTAGTCTATACTGGAGTAAACCTTATAAATAAATGATTTGTTCTTATGAATGCACTTAATGCATCGATTGTGTTACCAATATTTTAAATAATACATACCCCAAATGTAAAGGCAATTTTGAAAAACGACCAACCAGACTAGTAAACTAATTTTTAACTGTTTTAATAAATTTTAATGGAGTTTTAAAATTTTGTGCCCTAATAAATTGCTTTTTTAACAAAGGTTAAAAATTTTGATTGATATTTGTAACAGTTTAAATTCTTTTAAAAAAAAATAATTTTAAATACAGCTTTATGAAAAGTACTATTGTTTTAGCAACTTTACTGATTTTTCAAACTTGTGTATCAAATGGGACTAGACCCATCAATCGCAATGAGCAAATTTGGTCACCTACTGAAAAAGTTCAAGAAGGGTTAAAAAAGGCATATTTTGCAGGAGGTTGTTTTTGGTGTGTAGAAGCTATTTACGAGAGCGTAAAGGGCGTGGATGAAGTATATTCGGGCTATTCGGGTGGAAAAACAAAAAATCCAAACTACAATCAAATTGGAACAGGAAAAACTGGGCATGCAGAATCTGTAGAAATTATTTATGATCCCAAAATAGTTTCTTTTGGAACATTAGTTCAAGTTTTTTTTGGGTCTCATGACCCAACAACAGCCAACAGACAAGGTCCTGACCGTGGAACTCAATACAGATCAATAGCCTTTTACACAAATGATGATGAACGAGAAATTATTCAGAAATACATTGAACTTTTGGAGCAAGAAGGAATTTTTAGTAATAAAATTGTAACCGAAGTAAAACCTATGGAAAAGTTTTATTATGCAGAAGAGTACCATCAAAACTACGAACGATTGAATCCAAATAACCCTTACGTAAGGCAAGTTTCTATCCCTAGATTAAGGAGATTTCAAAAAACATATCCAGAATTACTTAAAGAAAAATCAGATTAATACTAGAAAGAAATTGCCCTAATAAATCGAAATTTAAAATTAGTTGTTCTACCCTATGGAGGAATAATAAAAGAACTGTGGATTAGAAAAAATAATGTGGTTATTGGCAAACAAAATTCAAATGAATACCTAGATAATCCATGGTATTTAGGAGCTTGTATTGTGCGTTTTTCAGGAAGAATTAGTGATAAATATACTATTGATGATAAAACCTTTATATTGAGAATGAAAAAGGGATTCAATTACATAGTGGGAAACAAGGATGGAATAGTTTTACTTGGAAAATAACGGATTTATATCAAGGTAGAGTTCCATATATTATTTTAGAACACGAATGTCTTCCTATCTCAAAAGTGCATCCAGGGATTGTGAAGGTTTCACTCAAATATAGTCTTCACAACAATATTCTTCAAATAGAGTATAAGGCAACTACAACAGAATCAACTCCGATCAACATGATCAATCACAGTTATTTTAACTTGAGTGGTTTACCTGATTTATTTGATCATGAATTACAAATTAAGGCTAATGAAATTCTAGAATTAAACCATGATTTACTTCCAACCGGAAATTTTATTGAAGCTAATAAGACCAATTATAATCGAAATAAACTTAGACCAATAAATAAATTACCTTATGATGATTGTTATGTTTTGAGGGAAAATGAAAATGTTAAAGCAACATTAAGAGCAAAAAGTACTAGAATTCAAATAGATATTTTGACAGATCAACCTGGTATGGTTGTTTTTAATCCCAAAAATATAAATGGCTTTTGTTTAGAAACTCAAAAATTTTCAAATGAACCGAACATTCCTCATTTCCCCAATACGATTCTTCACCCTAATGAAAAATATCATCAAAAAACTCAATACGTTTTCTCAAAGTTCTAAAGAAACCTTTGGAAAAAATTGATCACAAATCTTTAGGCTTATGTAAAAAAAACTAAGCGACCATAGTGTTCCAAATAATGCTCCTGAAATTATATCTAAAGGGTAATGAACACCTATATAAATTCGGCTATATGCTACAAGTGAAGCAATAAAAAATAAAATATACTTTAACTTTGTGTATCGATTTGCAAACAGAAGCGAAAAATAGGTAGATAATGCAAAAGAGTTGGAGGCGTGACCTGAAAAATAGCCGTACAAACCACCACATCCTTTTTTGACAATTCGCATAATATCAACTATTTCTTGATTATGACAAGGTCTTAGACGTTCAAAGCCATACTTAAATAAATTAGTTGTTTGGTCCGTAACTAAAATCAACAGTCCTATAAAAAGTAAAATCAAAAAAGCAGCTTTGCCATTTTTTAATTTAAAATACCAAATCAAGAGCACTAAATAAATACTTGCATTGGTAATCTTATTGGTAATCAGCATCCAAAATGGATCAAAAAAAGGGGTTCCCAATCCGTTGAGAAATAAAAATAATGATGTATCGAATTCTAACAGTTGATCGATCATTATTGTAAACTTTCAATCTCAGAATCGAAAAAAACAAGTGCTTCTTCAATTAAACTTTCAGTAACTTTAGACAATTCTTCTTCATCTTCTTTTGTGAATTCTTCTAACCACAAAATATCATCATTAGAAATATTCAAAAGAAAACGTGGATATTCCATGTGAAGCACGAAAATTTCATCTTCTAAAGTCGAATTGTCAGCAATTAAAAATTTTGGTACTTCCATAATGTGTTTATTTAACTTGAATTAGCTTATTGGTGAGATATTGAAAGCGTAAAAATAGTAAAATTGCAGAAGAAGACAATCCTGTAAGTAATCCAATCCATATCCCAGTAGCTCCCCAAGAGGTAAAAAAAGCTAGGTAATAGGAAACAGGAAAGCCAATTATCCAGTAGGATATAAATGTAAAAGCAGTTGGAAGGTTTACATCTTGTAAGCCCCTTAGAGCACCAAGAACCACGGCTTGTAATCCATCAGTTAATTGAAAAAAGCCTGAGACCACTAATAATGATGAAGCAATAACAATTACATCTAAAGTATCCTTTGGAGTTAAAGCTCCTTTATTTTCTAGATAAATCCATGGCAAATCCTTGCTAAATGTTAAATAGATTAAACAAAAAAACAAATCAATTATTGCGATAAGAACGAAAATTGAAAAAGCAACTCTACGTAATTCTACAAAATCTTTTTTTCCATATTGATTACCCACCCTTATCATAGCAGCAGCACTTAGACCCATAGCAACCATAAAGGTCATTGAAGTAAGGTTTAATGCAATTTGATTTGCGGCTTGTGCATTTGTTCCTAATACACCAGACATCCAAACTGCCGCGGTGAAAAAAGATACTTCAAAAAGCATTTGTAATGCTGAGGGAAATCCCAATTTTAAAATTTTTTGAATCAACAATCTTCGTATTTGATTAAATTTGAATGAAAGTTTGTAAATACTATACTTCTTGTGATATTTTACATAAATAATCATATAGATTAACATTGCTATACGCGCTATTAAAGTTCCTATTGCTGCACCCTCAACGCCAAGCTTGGGAAATCCAAAATAACCAAAGATTAAGACATAATTCAGGCTAATATTAATTGCATTTCCAAATAGCGTAGCATACATGGCCGGTCTGGTTAATGATAAGCCATCTGAAAATTGTTTGTAAACTTGAAAAACAATTAAAGGGAAAAGAGAAGCAGCAACCCAATTTAAATATGGAAAGGCTAGAGTTACAACATCTCGAGGTTGTCCCATTGAAAACATAATATTTCTGGAAAAATAAACTCCTAGAAACAAGAATAAGCCCAAAAAACTACACATCAAAATACCATGAGTAAAAACATCACCAACACGTTTTAAATCTGAAGAGCCATCTGCCTCAGCAACAAGTGGTGTAATTGAAGTTGAAAAACCAATCCCTAAAGACATGGCGACAAAAACAAAACTGTTTCCTAAAGAAACTGATGCTAATTCGGTAGTTCCTAACTGCCCAACCATTATGTTGTCTATCAGCTGTACAAATGTATGTCCCAATAGACCCAACATAACGGGGAAAGCTAGATTGAGATTTTTTCTAAACTCTTTGATGTATGAATTCAATTAATCTAAGATTAAAGGCTGAAGTAGTCTATCAAGTATACAAAAGCAGCCATTGTTGCAGCTCCAAGCTCTAATTCTCTTTTATTTATTTTGTCAAAGGTGTCATTTGCAGCATGATGGTAATCAAAATAACGTTGGGAATCTGGACGAAGACCTGCAAGAATATTAGCATCTGTTTTTAAATGACCAACATCAGCTCCACTTCCACCTTGAACAAACAAATGAATTAGATAAGGTTCAAAATAAGGTTCCCAACTTTGGATAATTTTTAATTTTTCTGGAGAGCTATCAATGGAAAATCCTCTTGGTGTAAAACCTCCAGCATCAGATTCTAGTGCAAAAACATGGTTTTCATTTTTTGCTTTTGAAATGGAAGTATACTTGATTGCTCCTCTCATTCCGTTTTCTTCATTCATAAAAAGTACAACTCTAATTGTCCTTTTTGGTTGATAACCAATTTCTTTAAATATACGCAAGACTTCCATGGACTGTACAACTCCAGCTCCATCATCATGAGCACCCCCTCCAAGGTCCCAAGAGTCAAGATGGCCTCCCACAACCATTATTTCATCAGATTTTTCGGATCCTTTAATTTCTCCTATTACATTGTAAGATTGAACATCAGGTAAATTTTTACAGTTTTGTTTTAAATAAAAACGAAGTTTAGAATTTAAAGCTAACATTGAGCTCAATAATTCTGCTCCGTTGGTACTTATTGCAGCTGCAGGAATCCTTTTTCGTATGGATAATCCACCGTAACTCATTGATCCAGTGTGAGGAAAATCATCTAATCTTAAATTCATAGAACGAACAATTACAGCTACTGCTCCCAATTTTGCAGCTTCTTCAGCTCCAGAATATCGTTGGGCTACACATCCAGAATATGCCTCAAAAGTATTGATTAGATCGGCTTGCATTGGTCGGTTAAAGAATACTATTTTTCCTGCTACATCCTTTTTAGACATTTTTTTTAAAGAATCAATTCCATCAACTTCAATTACTTCTGCACGAATTCCAGCTATTGGTGTTGCAACAGATCCCCCAAGTGCACAGACGGGTACATTGATTGTATTACCAGGACTTGTTTCTATGTGTGCATACTCAAAAGTTCCACGAATCCATTTTGGAACCATTACAGGTTGTAACCATACGCGATCAAGACCTAGTAAATCCAACTCTTCTTTTCCCCAATCTACAGCGCGTTCAGCATTCAAGGAACCGGATAAACGCCCTCCAATTTGGACGGATAAATGTTCTAACCAAGAATAGCTATGTCCATTTAAAAGAGCTGTTGAATAAATTGATTTTAGTTGAGTTTCTATTTCCTCAGAATTTTGAGCTTGAGCAAATCCAAAAAGGAGTAATAAAAAATAGCATAGTTTTTTCATAATAATTACTTAGGTGCAAATTGGATAATATTTTTTTTAGTTATTGGATCGTCACCCAAAATCATGAGTCGTTCAACCACATTTCGTAACTCTCTAATGTTTCCAGACCAAGGATATTGTTTTAATAATTCAAAAGCTGCAGAATCAATCTTCTTAACAGGTATTCCGTCCTTTAAAGCAATTTGATTTATAAAATGTATAGTAAGCATCGGAATATCGTTGGTTCTCTCAACAAGAGATGGTACTTCAATTAAAATAACAGCTAATCTATGGTATAAATCTTCTCGGAATCGGCCTGCCTTTATTTCTTGCTTAAGATTTTTATTAGTAGCGGCTAAAATTCGTACATCAACAGATATGTCATTGTCACTTCCAACCCTTTGTACTTTATTTTCTTGAAGTGCTCGAAGAACTTTTGCCTGAGCACTAAGGCTCAAATCTCCTATTTCGTCTAAAAATAAAGTTCCCCCCGAAGCAGCTTCAAACTTTCCTTTTCGGTCTTTTATAGCAGAGGTAAAAGCTCCTTTAAGGTGACCGAAAAGCTCACTCTCTATTAATTCAGACGGAATTGCAGCACAATTCACTTCAACTAGTGGGAACTTACTCCGATTGCTTTTCTGATGAATTTGATTGGCAACTAATTCTTTACCTGAACCATTTGGACCAGTAATTAATATTCGTGCTTGTGTTTGTGCTACTTTGTCAATCAATTCAATCACCTTTTTTATTTTAGATGAAGTCCCAATGATTTCATGCTTCTTGGCAATTTTCTTTTTTAGAAAAACATTTTCTTTAATTAAGTGCTTGCTTTCGATAGCATTACGAACCGATATAAGAAGACGATTCAAATCCGGAGGCTTGGGGATGAAATCATAAGCACCTGTTTTCATAGCTTGAACAGCTGTTTCAATGTTACCATGTCCTGTTAACATAATAAATGGAGTGGTTACACCTTTTTTTCGAGCTGTTTGTAAAACTTCCAAGCCATCCATTTTCGGCATTTTAATATCGCATAAGATAAGATCATAATCTTCTTCCAAGATAAGTTTAATTCCATCCTTTCCATCCTCTGCTTCGGATAACAGAAAATTATTGTTCTCTTCGGTTAAAATTTTCTTAAGAACACGACGAATGGGTTCTTCATCTTCAATAATTAAAATTTTAGTCATTTGATTGAGATTCTACTTGGTTAATCCAAACTGTTCTTTGAGGGAACGGAATATCAATTTTATGAGCTTTAAATACTTCATAAATTTTAAATCGAATCCTACTTTTTAATCGTTCGGCTTTAAAGCTATTATTAAGAGTAATCGCTAATTTAAGATCCAAAGCATTATCTCCAAATTCATTTAGGATAACAAAAGGTTTAGGATCTTTTAAAATTTCAGGAAAACTAGATGTGAGATCAATCAATAACTTTTTGACCAAATCTAAATCGGAACCATAGGAAACACCTACCTGAATATACTCTGTAGTTAGTGTTCCGTTTTCTGTCCAATTGTAAAGAATTGAAGTTAAAAATTTATGATTGGGAATGATTAATACCTTATTATCAATGGTAACAGCTCGTGTAGTTCTTAATTTAATGTTTTCAACCTTTCCAACTTGTCCATCAAGTTGAATGATGTCACCTATATGTACAGTTTGATCTGCAATGATAAAAACACCTGAAATGATGTCCTGAATGAAGGTTTGCAATGCTAAACCTACACCAACTAACAAAGCGGCCGAGGCTGCAAAAACAGCAGTTACATCCAAGCCTATATTATCAAAAGTAACCAGGATAACAATTACATAAACAAAATAATTTATGAAAGAAAAAATGCTTTGAAAGGTATACTTGGCTTGTTCACTTAAGGTTCTGGAAACTATACGGCGAATAAATTTTAAAAAATAACTTGTAAAGACAAATACAATCAGAATAACTACAAGGGATTGTACAGTAAATGAAATCGATGAACCGAGTGTAAAGTTATAATTTAAAAAATCATGTATTTTCTGCATTTAGCTGGAATAAGATATCCAAATATAAAACAAAAAAAGAGGCTAAAACAAAACCCAACCTTAAAAATAAAGGTTATTAAAAATTGGTTTAAAAAAGATGAGAAAGTATAAATTTGCTTCTCTTGATGATGTAAAATATTCCTTTAAATAAAAATAAGCTAAGCAAACATATCTTTTACTTTTTCAAAGAAGGATTTATCTGATTTTTCGGGCTTAGGAATAAAGTTTTCATCTTCCATCATTTTCTGAAAGAATTGTTTCTGTTCTCTATTAAGGGTCTTAGGAGTCCATACATTGATATGCACGAGTAAGTCCCCAATACCATAACGATTTACATCAGGTAATCCTTTGCCTCTTAAACGGAGTGTTTTTCCAGATTGGATTCCTGATTCTAATTTGATCCGCACTTTTCCGTCAAGTAGGTCAAACTCTTTTGAAACTCCCAATGCAGCTTCTGAAATCGAAATATAAAGATCGTAATGAATGTGATTTCCTTCGCGCATAAAACGATCATGGGGATGCTCTTCAATAAGTACTATTAGATCTCCTGAAACTCCATTTCCTGGAGCCGAATTACCTTTATGAGAAACTTTCAATTGCATACCATCTTCTACTCCAGCCGGTATTTTAATCGAAACCGTTTCTTCTTCCTGAATCATCCCTTGAGAATCGCTTCCCTTAGGTCGATTTGAAATAATTTGTCCTGTTCCAGAACAAGTAGAACAAGTAACTGCAGTTTGCATACGTCCTAAAATGGTGTTCGCTATTCTTACGGTTTGTCCAGTTCCTTTACAATTGGTACAGGTCGTGTAAGTAACATTTTTTGCTTGGACTTTACGTCTGACTTTTACTTTTTTTTCAACCCCAGTTGCAATTTCTTCTAAGGTTAGTTTGACGCGAATTCTCAGGTTAGAACCCTTTGAGCGTCTTTGACCACCTCCACCAAAACCACTACTGAATCCTCCACCGAAACCACCACCAAAGATATCTCCAAATTGACTGAAAATATCTTCCATATTCATCCCACCAGAACTAAAACCTTGACTTCCATCAAAAGCAGCATGACCAAATTGATCGTATTTGGCTTTTTTATCGTTATCTCCAAGAACTTCATATGCTTCCGCTGCATCTTTAAACTTAGCTTCAGCATTAGAATCACCGGGGTTTTTGTCAGGATGGAATTCGATTGCTTTTTTACGATATGCTTTTTTTATATCAGAAGCTGATGCACCTTTGGAAACTCCCAAAATATCATAATAATCTTGTTTCATATATTTTATTTTAGATCACTTCGAGTGATATCTAATTTATTGACCTACAACTACTTTGGGGTATCGTAAAATCTTATCTCCTAATTTGTAACCTTTTTCAATTACATCAATTATTTTTCCTTTATGGTCATCTCCACCAGGGATTTGTGTTATTGCTTCATGAACTTCAGAATCAAAAGTCTCTCCTATCTCAAGAGAAACAGGTTCTAATCCTTTGGACTTTAAACTCTCACCTAACTTATTACTGATCAACCTAAATCCTTCATATTCTGAGGAGTTTTCGGACTTATCTGCTTCTTTTATTGCTCGATCAAAATCATCAAGGACTGGCAATAAGGCTGTTATAACATCCTGACCTGCTGTTTTGAATAATTCGATTCTTTCTTTAGAAGTTCGTTTTTTAAAATTTTCGAACTCAGCAAACAATCGTAAATATTTATCTTTCTCTGTTTCTAAAGCTTCTTTGACTGCAGCAAATTCTTTGGCTTCTTTGGAAGGTCCTTTTTTAGATGCAGTTTTTTTAGGGGCTGCTTTTTTTGACTTTTTTTTAGATTCCTCTGACTTACTCATTCAATTATTTTTCAAGCTAGCTGCAAAAGTACTGCCAAATAATTAAAATTGTCAAAATGTCACCCTAAATAATTACAATAAATTTTCACATGCTTTTTGTAAAGTAGGAAATTGATATTTAAATTCCTTTTCACGGGCTTTGTTTGAGCTTACATGGTGACTATTTAAGACCAAAGAGCTCATTTCTCCAACCAACATTTGCAGAAAAAACTCAGGTATTGGTGGCATAAAAAAGGGACGTTTAATTGTTTTGGCGATTTGTTTGACAAACTGATTTTGAGAAACCACCTCAGGAGCAACAGCATTATAAACCCCCTCCCACTGATCGGATGCAGCTCTTAAAAACAAATTAGTCAAATCAGTAATATGTATCCATGATTGCCATTGTTTTCCATTCCCAAAAGCAGTCCCTACTCCAAATTTAGCTGGGATTTTTAGAGTTGCTAAAACCCCTCCATCTTTTGCTAAAACTAAACCTATTCGAAGTTTACAAACCCTAATATCCAATTCGAAAAAACCATCAACAATTTGCTCCCAATCCAAAACAACTTTTTGCATAAATGAATTAGGAAAAGCAGCATCATCTTCCTTATGGATTTTATCCAAAGAAGATGGGTAGATACCGATAGCAGAGGCTGAAACAACATTTTGAACTTGATGTTTAGTTTTCTTCAAACCATCTATCAGTAATTGGGTAGTTAAAAGCCGGCTATTCAAAATTTCTAGTTTGTATTTTTTAGTCCAAAACTTAGAAACGGTTGCACCAGCAAGATGAATCAAAGTATCTATTCCATCAAAACAAGAAACATCAATTTGATTTTTATTGGGATTCCAATAAAAACCCTTGGCTCCTTTGATCGAATAGATTTTGGCTTTTTGGGTTGTCAAAAAATGTATTTGATGTCCTTCGATCAATGCCTGTTTCACTATGACTTTACCAACTAAACCAGTTGCACCACTGATTAATATTTTCATTCTTTTTTTTGTAAAAATACCACAATTAAAGTCGAACAGCTCTCAACATTTCACGTTTTCCGGGTGGTCCTTGAATACGAGACACCTTTAATCCAAAAGATTCCAGAATTCTACGTACACTCCCTTTCGCTGAATAGGTAACAAAAACACCCCGATCGGCCAAGGAGTGAATCAAAGGCCTGAAGGCTTTCTCAGACCACATCTCCGGTTGAACCCGAAAGCCAAAAGCATCGTAGTATATTAAATCATAGGTTGTATCTGGATTGAAACTAGCAAGTGTTGTTTTCTTTTTTAGAATAGTAAAGTGTTTATTAATTAGAGAAATTTTTTCCCAGGAAGATAAATGCAACTTTTTAAATAGATCCTCCGAGTTATTTTCCATAAAAAAAGGTTTGAAATTCAAAGCTTTAATTTCTTGATAGTCCAAAGGAAAGGGCTCTATGGTTTCATATTCAATACTCAAATGTTGTTTATTAGCAAATTCCAGGGACAAAAGTGTATTGAGTCCAGTGCCAAATCCCATTTCAAAAATTCTACATTTGGTTTTATCCAACTTATAATTTGAATTCCAAAAAGATAAACCGGATTGAATATAAACATGAACGGCTTCATTATATGCTCCATGCATCGAATGATAGCACTCATCCCATTCTTCAATATAAAAAGTAGGACTTCCATCTGCGGTTATGACTTTTTCTCTATTAATGCTGTAAATTTATAGAAATATTAATTATTCAAATTAAATGAGAGTTTTTTTGAGAACTAAAAAAAATAATAGATAACTCTTTGATTAAATTAAAAAATAAAAATTAATGTCTAATTTTGTAATACAAGCCCTTTAATATGAATATTGTACAAGCTCAGAAATCTAAAATATCAAGTGTTGATTTTGAAAATTTAAAATTCGGTGAAATATTTACTGATCATATGTTTGTTTGTGATTTTATTGATGGAAAATGGAATGCTCCAAAAATCATTCCCTATCAATCAATTCAGATGGATCCTTCCTCAAGTGTTCTTCACTATGGGCAGGCAGTATTTGAAGGAATGAAAGCCTACAAAGATGATGAAAATCGTATTTGGTTGTTTCGTCCAGATCAGAATTTTGATCGTATCAATAAGTCATCTAAACGTTTATCTATACCCGAGTTTCCAAAAAAATACTTTTTTGAAGGTTTAGAAGAATTATTAAAACTAGATAAAGACTGGATTCGAAAAGGAATAGGAAATTCACTTTACATTCGCCCATTTGTTTTTGCTAGTCAAGCTGGAGTCCAAGCATCAGCATCTAACGCTTATAAGTTTATAATTATATGTTCTCCGGTTGCTAGCTATTATTCGGGTGGAGATGTATATGTTCAAGTTGCAGAACAATATAGTCGTGCTGCCTCTGGTGGTGTTGGTTTTGCAAAAGCAGCTGGAAATTATGCTGCGCAATTTTATCCTACAGCATTGGCTCTCAAAGAAGGTTACCAACAAATTATATGGACTGATGCTAACAAGCATGAGTTTCTAGAGGAAGCTGGAACAATGAATATATTTTTTAGGATTAATGACACTTTGATAACAACCCCTACGAGTGATCGAATTTTAGACGGAGTTACTCGAAAAAGCATTTTAAAAATAGCTGAGTATTTAGGCATAAAAACTGAGGTGAGGCCGTTATCTATTCATGAGCTCATTTCAAGTGAAAAAGAAGGTAGTTTAAAAGAAATTTTTGGAGCAGGTACAGCTGTAGTTGTAAGTCCAATAAAAGGTTTCGGCTACCAAAATAAAAAATACGTACTTGAGGATATTGATGATTCTTTTGCTTCTATTTTAAAAGAAAAAATCGTTGAAATTCAATACAACCAAGCTGAAGATCCCTTCCAATGGCGCTATGAAGTAAAAACTACTTTAGAATAGCTTTTATGTTTGGTTTGAAATAATTAGGCCCTTTCATAACCTTTCCATCTTCTCGATAAATGGGATTACCATCTTGTCCTAATTTACTCATGTTTGAACGTTGAATCTCTTCAAAAACTTCAGTGATTTTATGTTGCATTCCGTGTGTTAAAATTGTTCCACACAAAATATAAAGCATGTCTCCTAGTGCATCTGCAACCTCAACGATGTCATTATTTTTAACGGCTTCTAAATATTCCTCGTTCTCTTCTTTCATCAAGTTGAAACGCAATTCTTTAATTTTGTCGGAGACCGCTACTGTAGGATTGTGATTTATCCCAATGTTGAATGCTTCATGGAACAATTGTACTGCATCTAATTCGTTTTTTATCATCTAGTATTTTTAAAGATTATATGCTCTGAAATTAATTGATCTAAACTTGAATTCAAAACAATCAAAGCATAATTATAAATCCAAAAGGATTCATATAATTTGTCTAATTTAGTGGAAAATTAAGGTTATGTTTTCAAACGGTCAACTCCTCTTTGCAGTATTTTTTGTAATTGCGTTTAGTGGAATAATTATTTTTACATATCGCAAGGATTTTAAGAGGCATCAAATACATTTCAAGGGAAGTTTTAAAATACTCCTTACTTTTATTACGGCTATTATTATTCTTTTTTTTATTAAGTATTTTACACAGGCTTAAATTGAACAGAGTTCCTATTTAAATTCAATTTTGAACCATGAATTATTTTCGCTATGTATTTGGTGTGATTTTTATTTCTTTTCTTGTATTTGTATTGTACATTAAGAGTTACTCTCCCGTATTCAATATCGAAAAATCAATAAAAACCAATATCCCTAGGGTTACTATTTACAAGTACGTAAACAATTATCACAATTGGATTGAATGGAATCCATGGTTTCAAGAAAATCCTGATCTCAAAATAAGCTACAAAGAAAATTCTCTTGAATACCCTACTTTAGAATGGGAAAATAAAAATGGAAAAGGAGTTATAACAACCACATCAAGTAATTTTCAAAATAAAATTGTTCAAGAAATAAAGATTGAGGAGATAAAATCCATGCAAATAGTATGGAATATTGATGAAAATAACAATAAACTAAATTTGAGAATAAAAGGTGAGATGACTTTTTTAACAAAAATTCTTTCATTGTTATCTGGTGGGATACAGAACTTAATAGGACCTTACAGTTTAAAGGCACTAAAAAATATTGACCATATCCTACAATCAAAACTTAACGAACACAGGTTTAAATACCTAGGAGAGATCTTACTTCCAAAAGAATTCTATTTATCGATGAGCTATGAATCCACTGAAAAGGAACAAGATTCACTTCTTAAATTAGGCTCTCAACAGTTATTGGAATATGCCCAAAATCAAAATATTGAAATCGCTGGAAATATTTTCACAGTTAATCCTGTATCGGATTCGGATGTAAAAGTTTGGCTGCTAGGGTTACCTATTAGTGAATATCATAATTCACAAGATTCATTAATAAAATGTAATTCTAAAAATAAACGAAAAGCTTTAAAAGGAATTCACTATGGGGTTTATGAAAATTTAGACCTCTCGTGGAATTTCTTGTACCAAGAAATTGAACTTTTTAATCCAAAAATTCGATTTTTCCCTATGAGGGTAAATAAAGTTGGTATAGAAACAACCGAAAATCCATTGGAATGGAAAACCGAATTATTCTTGCCTTATAAACTGGAGTAGTTTGAGATGTAATTAACAAAATTCGAGAAATGAAAATATTAATTTGGGTTTTTTTAGGAGGAGGTTTAGGAAGTAGTTTTCGTTATGCACTTTATATTCTTTTTAAAAATTTAAATACTAAATATCCTCTAGCTACATTCTCTGCAAATCTTATCGGTTGTTTTTTAATTGGTTTATTTTTTGGAATTCTTCACAAACTTGATTTGCTTAAAGGAGAAGCTCACTTCTTTTTTATTGTTGGTTTTACTGGTGGATTGACAACCTTTTCATCTTTTGCACTAGATAATATTCTCTTATTTAGAGAAAGCTCAATTCTTCAACCCCTAATATATTCCTTGGGGAGTATAGTTCTTGGCATACTCATGGTCGTTTTAGGTCTATGGTTATCTAAGTTACTCTAAAAAGTAATCAAACTCTATTTATCGCGATTGAAAATACCTGTATAAGATTGAATATGCATTCATATTTAAAAAATACATTTAAATTTTAATTAAATATCCTATACCCCCTACTTAAAACAGGGTGTAATTATAAAATATGTGTAATTATTTATAAATACCCTCAATTTTAGGTACTAAAAATTAAAAATAATATAAAAATTATACTTTTTACCCTGAAAATTACAATCCTGTTGTAAAAATGAAACTATTTTTGTCCGAAATCATTTAAAACAATATCAAAATGAAAAAAGTAGAAGCGATTATTCGCAAATCAAAATTTGGAGATGTAAGAGATGCTCTTCATAAAGTAGAGGTGAACTTTTTCAGCTACTGGGATGTAACTGGAGTAGGAAATGAAAAAGAAGGTCATGTTTACCGTGGGATTTCTTATAGCACTTCAGACATCCAAAGGAGACATTTAGCAATTGTAGTCAACGATGAGTTTTTAGAGCGTACTGTCAAAGCAATAACAGATGCAGCCGGAACTGGCGCAGTTGGTGATGGGAAAATTTTCGTGTCAACTGTAGACGATGCAATTAGAATTAGAACAGGAGAAAGTGGCGGAAGTACACTTAATTAAACAATAATCAAACAATAACAAACAAATTTATTATGGAAACAACAGCACTTTTTACTGCCAATAATGTCTGGATGATGATCTGTACGGCATTAGTATTTTTCATGCACCTTGGATTTTCTTTTTTAGAAATAGGGTTAACCAGACAAAAAAACACAATCAACATTTTATTTAAAAACTTTTTTGTAATTACAGTAGGTCTTCTACTTTATGCATTAGGAGGTTTCAATCTTATGTACCCTGGGTTTGAAGATGGTGCTCTCGGTATATTTAAATTCGCAGGCTTTGGGATTGCCGCTCCTGAAGGAGGAATGACTACAGCTTATGCAGATGGTGGCTACACTTGGTGGACCGATTTCTTATTTCAAGGGATGTTTGCAGCAACAGCAGCAACCATAGTGTCTGGAGCAGTTGCAGAGCGAATAAAACTCAACAGTTTTATGATTTTTGCAATTCTTTACGTAGGGCTTATATACCCTATAGTAGGATCTTGGAAATGGGGAGGTGGATTCCTTGACGCAATGGGATTCTATGATTTTGCAGGTTCAACATTAGTTCACTCTGTTGGAGGATGGGCTGCATTAGTTGCTATTTATCTACTAGGTGCTCGTATTGGAAAATTCGATGCAGACGGAACCGCTCGTGCAATTCCGGGGCACAATTTGCCTTTAGCTGCGGCTGGTGTACTTATTCTATGGTTAGGATGGTTTGGATTTAACGGCGGATCAGTACTTTCTGCAGATCCAGAATTAACTTCTTTAACTCTTGTTACTACATGTTTAGCAGCAGCGGCAGGAGGTGTAGCTTCAGCTATATTTTCAAACATACTTTATAAAAACTTTGATTTAACCATGTTCATGAATGGTGTGCTTGGTGGATTAGTTGGAATTACGGCTGGTGCTGATCAAATGGGGCCTACCGACGCAATCTTAATTGGGATTATAGCAGGTATTATCATTGTACTTGGAATCGCTTTAATCGACAAACTTAAATTGGATGATCCCGTAGGAGCTGTTGCAGTTCACCTTATTTGTGGGATTTGGGGAACTTTAGCAGTTGGAATCTTTGGAGCTATGGCTGGACTAGACCAATTTTTGATTCAATTAGCTGGAATCGGTATAGTAGGTGCATTCTGCGTAATCTGTAGCTTTTTTCTACTATATATTGTCAAACTTCTTTCTGGTGGTAGCATTAGAGTTGAAAAAGAAGAAGAATTGAAAGGTCTTGATTTAGCAGAACACGGAATGGATGCTTACGCAGATTTTAGACTAAACCAACATTAATAAAACAATAACTTTTTAAACTATATTTATGAAACTTTTTAAAACAACAATTTTAACACTAGCTTTAATTGCAACCGTATCTACTTATGCACAGGAAGCAGAAGAAACAACAGAGGAATCAGAAAAGCCAACTTTTAGTGTAAGTGGAAGTATAGACACTTACTACAGAAGCAACAGGGAAGCTCCTGGAACATCTTTTGCAAATCTTCCCGGTTTTGCTTTAGGAATGGCAAATATCATCTTGTCTTATGAAGGTGAAAAACATGGTTTCGTTGCAGATTTTGTTTACGGTCCAAGAGGAGAAGATGCAGTTTTTGGATCTCAAGGAAATGGATCATCAAGTATTATCAATCAATTGTATGCATACTACAACCTTAGCGATAAGTTTACATTAACCTTAGGTAACTTCAATACATTTTTAGGGTATGAAGTAATTGCTCCGGCAGCAAACTTCAACTACTCTACTTCGTATATGTTCTCTACAGGACCATTTTCTCACACAGGGTTGAAAGCAGATATAGCTATATCTGATGATATTTCTCTTATGGCTGCTATCATGAATAAAACTGATGAAACTGAGTCTGCCGAAACTGATGAAACATACTTTGGTTTACAGCTCGGTCTTTACGGCCAGTATATTAACCTATTGAGTGGTGAAAACTACACACAATTTGATTACACAGGCGGGTTTAACTTATCAGAAAAATTCTTCTTAGGAATAAACGCTACTACAACTTCTTTAGAAGGTGATGCAGGTTTTTCTGGAGTAGCATTATACCCTCAACTTGCTTTGTCTGATTCCTTTAGTGTAGGTTTACGTGGAGAGCTTTTTAGGGTTTCAGACGGTAGTGATGCAGATGATTTAGACACAAATGCTTTTACCATCACAGGTAGCTTTTCTTCTGGTAACCTAATTATCAAACCAGAATTTAGAATCGATACTGCTTCTTCAGAAATTTTTGGTGATACTGCTGAATTAGATGACAATATCTCATCATTTGTACTAGCAGCAATTTATTCTTTCTAAAAAAATATAACTTAATTGTTTGGTTTCCCCTTGATAGTTCGTGGTAGTCTATTAGGGGGTTTTTTTTTAAAAAAGTAACAAAAGATATATTTTGAACTTGTCAAATGATTTTTATCTAATATTTTAGCAAAAAAAAATATGAAGCGAATTACTTTAGTTATGAACTGTCCTGATCAAAAAGGAATCATTGCTGCCGTAACTAATTTTATTCACGACACAAACGGAAATATCGTTTATATTGATCAATATGTGGATCGCGTAAATTCGATTTTCTTTATGCGGGTTGAATGCGAACTGAAGGAAGACAATCAAAGCGTCGAAGACTTTAAATTAAATTTCAAAAAATCTGTAGGAAATAAATACAATCTCAAAACAGATATTTACCTCAACAATGCATTACCTCGCATGGCACTTTTCGTGTCTAAATACGATCATTGTTTATACGACATCCTTGGTCGTCATCAATCGGGGGAATTAAAAATCGAAATCCCATTTATATTAAGTAATCACAGGGATTTAAAAGGTATTGCAGAACGTTTTAACATCCCTTTTTACTACGTTTCCGTTACCAAAGAAACAAAGAAAGCAGCAGAACAAGAACAAATTGCTTTACTTCAAAAACACAAGATTGACTTTATTGTTCTAGCGCGCTACATGCAAATAATTTCTCCTGAATTAATTCAACATTATCCCAACAAGATAATTAACATTCACCACTCATTTTTACCTGCATTCCCTGGAGCAAAACCTTACCACTCAGCCTATGAGAGAGGGGTAAAGATTATTGGTGCCACCAGTCACTATGTAACTGAAGAGCTGGATGCTGGCCCTATAATTGAACAAAACACCACACATGTGTCTCATTTAAATTCAATTGATGATTTTATTGCAAAAGGCAGAGATCTGGAGCGCATTGTTTTATCAAAAGCCCTACAACTCCATATCGCGCGTAAGGTGATGGTATATCAAAACAAAACGGTAGTATTTTCTTAAAACTAAAGTGTTTTAAGGAAATTGATTGTTAAATTGTTAAACTGATTAGCTCGCTCAACATTTACTACATGCCCACAATTGGGAATAACTTTTAACTTTGAAGACTGGTGTTGTACTACTACCTTTTTGACAATAGGTAAAAACATATAATCTTCGGAGCCCATAACATACAGGGTTGGAATGTTGACTTCCTCTTGTCTAAAAAGTTTGAGTAACGGAATAACTTCTGCAGTAAGTTTAAACCAACGAATAAATTCTTTTTGATACAACTTTTTTGCTTCTCGAATAAAAACGTTCCTTGATTCTTTGTGATTCTTATTGGGCATCATTATAAATGCAAATACTTTATATATCCACATATAAGGAACAATTGATTTAGCCAAATTCCCAAAGTACATAAGAATTCTGGATCGAATATTAAATTTCAGAATGGCTCCTCCCATGGTCATACTGATAACTTTTTGAGGTTGGATTTCAGCAATTTGACGAATGAGTATTGTCCCCAAAGAAATTCCAATAAAGTGAGATTTCTCAATCTTTTCGAAATCTAAAACCTCAACAACATCCTGTGCAATGGCATTAAAAGTGTATAACTCTTCTCTTGATAAATGCAACTTTGTTTTAGAGGCTCCATGACCACGAAGGTCAATTAGCAATAAGTTGAAATTTTTTGAAAACCTACGGATTTGTTTAAACCAAATTGAAGAACTCCCACCAGCACCATGAATAAAAGTAACCCATGGGGCATTTTTATTGGTTTGATAAAGAGTATAATTCAACATTAAATTAATTGTTTTTTTTCTAAAATCTGCTGCATTTGTTTTTGTAAGACCTGAGCGGCTGTACCCGCTTTTATAGCAAAATCTTTATCTGTAGAAGCATAAATTATTCCCCTAGAAGAATTAACCAATAGCCCTACATCTTTATTTAAACCATTTTTAGCTACTTCAGTTAAGCTGCCGCCCTGAGCACCAACTCCAGGGATCAGTAAAAAAGCATTTGGAATTAAACCTCGAATGCCTTTAATCGCCGCTGCCTTTGTTGCTCCAACTACATACATCAAGCGATCTGACCCTTTCCACTGGGCACTGCTTTGTATTACTTTTTCATACAACATTTGAGTTCCAATTTTCTGGGTTTGAAAATCAGATGAACCCACGTTTGAGGTAAGTGCCAAAAGGATGGCATATTTTTCTTTAAAACTCAAAAAAGGCTCTACCGAATCTTTTCCCATATATGGAGCTACTGTAATCGAATCGAAATTATAGGTTTCATAATAAGCCTTTGCATAACGGGTTGCTGTATTTCCGATATCACCACGTTTAGCATCTGCAATGGTGAAAATTTCCGGATGGTTTTTGTTGAGATAATCCATCACACGTTTTAAAGAGGCCATTCCTTGTGATCCATAGGTTTCAAAAAATGCAATATTGGGTTTGTATGCTACTGCATACGCTGCAGTAGAATCGATTATTGCTTTTGAAAATTCAAATAATGGATCTTCCATTGCTTTAACCGAAGAGGGTACTTTATCTAAGTCTACATCCAAACCAATGCATAAGAACGATTTCTTTAGAAAAATTTGATTTTTTAAAGCAGATATTTTCATTCTTTAAAATACCTCTCCAGCCTCCTTAAGCTTTTCTGTGTTCTGATACAACTGTAATTCATCAATCAGTTTTTGAACATCGCCATTAATAATATTCTGAAGATCATAAAGGGTCAAACCAATTCGATGATCTGTAACTCTTCCCTGAGGATAATTATAAGTTCTGATTTTTGCAGAACGATCTCCAGAGGAAACTAATGAGTTTCTTTTTTGAGAATCAGCTTCCAATTTTTTTGCCAACTCCATTTCGTACAAACGAGAACGAAGTACTTTAAGTGCTTTATCCTTATTTTTATGTTGAGATTTTTGATCTTGGCACTGAGCTACAATCCCTGTTGGCTCATGGGTTAGGCGAACCGCGGAATAAGTTGTATTTACGGACTGGCCTCCAGGACCAGATGAACAAAAATAGTCTACTCGGACATCATTCATGTTTATCTCCACATCAAATTCCTCTGCTTCTGGTAATACCATAACGGTAGCTGCTGAGGTATGAACTCTTCCTTGTGTTTCGGTTTGTGGAACCCTCTGAACACGATGTACTCCTGACTCAAACTTCATAACTCCATATACATCTTCTCCAGAAACTTCAAAGATAATCTCCTTGAAACCACCAGCAGTTCCTTCACTACTGTCAACTAGACTGACATTCCAGCCTTTATCTTGACAATATTTGGTATACATACGATATAGGTCCCCGGCAAAAATACTTGCCTCATCACCACCGGTACCAGCTCGAATTTCTACGACTATATTTTTAGAATCTTCAGGGTCTTTGGGAATTAGTAAAAACTTAATCTCTTCCTCTAATGCTGGAAGTTCTTCTTTAGCCTCTTCTAATTGAATTTTAGCCATTTCTACCATCTCGACATCTCCACCTTCATTGATAATCTCTTCTGCTTCATTGATATTGGAAGTCAAAGCTTTGTATTGATTTGCTTTTTCAGTTAAGATTCTCAAATCCTTATATTCTTTGTTCAATTGAACATAACGCTTTTGATCCAATATGATATCGGGTTGAATAATCAAGTCTGAGACTTCATCAAAACGTTGTTGAATGATTTGTAGTTTTTCGATCATGACATAGTAATCTATGGTATAAAATTACTACTTTTTTAAATAAAAAGATGCATTAGTCAATAACAAAACTAAAGCCAGTCGAGACACTAAAAGCTGATAATCCATCACTTCTTTGATAATTCTGATAACGCAAACTAATCATCTTCAAGGATATTTTGCCTAGTTTGTACTTAGAAAAAACATCTGTATAAACCAATGAACCTCCAATTTGACGGCTTGAAAATGCTGATAAATCATAATCTGAAGTGTAGAAATCTTGAGTCGAAAGATGCTGATTGTAGGATGCAAAATAATCTGTTGCTGTTTGATCATAATAACGAAATGAGGGAGTTAATTTCAACTTTAGACTGAATTTGATTGGAAGTTCAAATTGAACAGTATTGGAATTGATTCCCCAATCATCAGAATATTTCCTGTAATAACTGCGCAAAACTATAAATTCATTTAAGTAATAATTTAGTCGCATCCCAAAAGGGAATTTAATTCGTGTTCTCGGTAAACGTTCTATATCGTCTGCTAAGTGGAAAATATCTTTGTTTGAGGGTTTTTCATAATTTGATATTGATCTGAAATTACCTATATAGAAATTTGGACGGTCAGCAAAGTAAACTCTTTGTAATGGGTTTGCTAACCATCCTTTCTGTATTACATAGTCAGCAAAAAAAGAAAACTGCAAACGCTTACTTAGTATCTGAGAAAACTCAAGAGAAACCGAATATGAGTTACGATTAACATCATCAATTGAGGTGAAATTTGATGGGAGATACGATACAACGCCATTTCCTTCAGAATCCGTTACACTTACATTATAAAAATAGCTTCGATCATCTACCAAAAAACCATTACCATAAATTTCAAATTCGTGAATTTCTGTTGGAATAATTGGTTTCCACTGATCTAAATAAACCTGAGTTTTTAGACTAAACTCGGTGTTTTTTTCATTCCATAGTTGAGTAAATCCACCTCCAAAACCAAAGGATTCATAATCATACTCAAAAGAACCCCCAATGTTGGCGGACCAATACTGGTTTCGATCTTCAGATGCATGAACATAAGATAAGTTAATTGAAGTAAGAATATCTTTTCTAGAGGCTCCAGAGGATGCGATCCAAGGAGAGCCCCCAGCTGGTACTCTACCGGAATTATCCTCATCATAACCACTTTCGGAAGCTCCTGTTTGATTGAAGGGATTTCCATTACTTGAACTTGCAGAAGTATAAGCAGATAAACCTGCATCAACGGTAAGAACATCATCAACATTCAATGGAATACGGATTACCACAGTTGGGGCTGTATTTTGTAAATCTTCATTACCTATTCCCCCAGTTACTGATGCATGAACCCCTTCTTGTTCATAATATCCTATCAAAAGATCCACCTCTATTGCTTCAAGAACTTTCTTTTTGTAAGTAAAAATACTATCGTTTTGAGCATAACCCAAAAGACCAATACTCAAAAAAATATAAAAAAAAATTGATTTAATTACACCCACAACCTCCTCCGGTTTTACCTCCATTTGCTCCTGCTGCTGCTTCTCTATAGATATGATAAGTAGTTTCGAAACGTTCAAATAATGGAGATTTCAATTCCATATCCAGATCATTCAAATAAACCTTATTATATTCCTTCACAGCAACACAACTGCTACTTGAAAGAAGTACTACAAACAGTATTAATTTCAATTTAATTTTTTTCAATTTCTATGTTTTTAGATTTATAAATAACTCCATTATCATCAATCAATATGGCTTCTATGTTTGGAAGTTGATCAATTAAAAACATTCCAGACTCTACTCCCATCACAAAGGTTGCTGTAGCTAAAGCATCTGCCAGTTCTGCTTTATTGGCAAAAATAGTGGAACTTATAATTCCTTTTGATGGAATTCCTGTTCTTGGGTCAACAATATGACTAAAACGTTCTCCGTCTATTTGGGTAAATTTTTCATAATTACCTGAAGTAACTACTGCATCATGTTCAAGTGAAAGCCAAGAAAATACTTTTTCTTTATTCATTGGATTTATTATTCCCACTGTCCAGGGTGAACCATCTGGTTGTTTTCCCCAAGTGTTCATATCACCAGAGGCATTGATAATCCCTCCTTTTACTCCCCTACTGATCAATAACTTTTTAGCTTGGTCAGCAGCATAACCTTTACCAATACCACCAAAACCTATTTTCATTCCCTTTTCTGGTAAAAAAACAGTGCTTTCTTTTTTGTTCAACTGTAATTTATGGAATCCCATTTTGGAAATTGAATTTTGAATAACCCCAAGGCCTGGCATTTCAGAAACTCCTCCATCAAAATTCCAAATTCGATCTATTGCAGCAAAAGTAATATCAAAAGCACCCGAAGTAATTTTTGATATTTTTTGAGCTCTATCAATTAAATCAAAAAGTTCTTTCGAAACTTTAATGGGTTGAATTCCTGCATTACTGTTTATCTTAGCAGTTTCAGAATCTTTATCCCAAGAAGATATCAATTTTTCGATTCGAATAATTTCATTCTTTGCCTGATCAATATAGTTAGCTGCTGTCTTTTCATTTTCCATGACTACAGTTAACTCAAAAGCTGAACCCATGAGCATATGAGATTCTGAATATATCTGTTGAGAAAACAGGGATGAGAAAAATCCCAAGCCAATAATAATCAGAAAATAAAAAGTTTTAATTTTCAATTTAAAATTGATTAATACGTGAAATATAATCTTTGGGTGGAGTTTTTTCATACCCCAAGCGACCCAACACATTCTCATTAGAATCCATAACAACCACCAAAGGAAAATACCCATTTGGGTTATACTCAATTGCTAACATAGCATTACGTTTTTGAATTGAATCGTCTAGTTTGTTTTTTTTCCTTTTGGGAAAATCCGCACGAAAAAGGATATAGTTTTTTTTAGCATAATCATTAAAGGCAGGGTCTTTCCAAATTTCTTTCTCCAATTTGATGCAAGGAATACACCAATCAGAACCTGAAAAAACTAAAATCAACTTCTTGTTTTCTTTTTTTGCCTCAACTTTTGCTTCATCCCAATTGGTTCGCCAATCTTGTGCCAATAGGTTAAAAGGCATCATTATAACTAATCCATAAAAGAAAAATAAAACCTTCTTTTTCATTAATTTTGAGTTGAGCGTTCATAGGTAAACCCTCCATTTTTTCCTTTTGCCCATGAAATTATTTTTACTGAAAGGTAGATATCATCTGTGATCAGATGTAAAACCATGTTTTTACCTACTGCATTAATGGGTTTTCCTGTTGCTGCCCTAAAAGGCTCAAAAACTAAAGTTGATATTTCATCAATTGTTCCCAAAGCCCACTCGGAACCAACTGGACTATTATCTTTATCATAGGACGATTCTACAACAATATTATAGAATTGTCCTCCATCATTACCTCTTGTGATTTTTACATTATCAGTAATATAATCTTGACTACTAGTCAATGTTGGATCTGCTCCATTCTCTTTTGAAAAGGTAATAATCTCTCCATCCCATATATTATATTGTATAACTCTTGTCAAGTTTATGGTTACTGTGATATCTTTTATAATATTTCCAGAAGTTATGCGAACATTAGCTGTCAAACTTTGAACATTTTGAAAAACAAAAAGAGAAGGGTCTGCGACTGTTACTTCACCTGTTGAACTATTGACTTCTAATGCATCTGGAACGCTTTGAGATATAATACTGAATTCAAGTGTTCCTTGATTTACTGAGGCTTCAATGCTGCCAAGAGAAGCACCATCTTCTGGGTTTTCAGGAATTGTGACCAAAAAATCTGAGGCGGTAATTACTATTATAACTTCATTTGAAGTGTTATCAAATGTAGTGTTATCGTCATAACCTCCCCCACAAGAAAATACAAAAAATAAGTTAAATAGTTTTAGGATTATTGAACTTGATTTGGGAATCAAAGATTTTATCAATTTATTCTTCATAACTAAAGTTATGAAAAATTATGTAAAAAGTTTCAAGAATAATAAAATTTTCCGTGAGTCCCTCGGATAGTTAATTCCTTTTGATATGATTTCTCTACTCTTCCCACGATTTTGGCCTGTACATCGAAAGACTCTGATATCTTAATGATTTCTTCTGCAAGTGCAGGAGCTACATAGAGCTCCATTCGGTGTCCCATATTAAATACCTCGTACATTTCCTTCCAGGAGGTTCCTGATTCTTCTTGTATCATTTTAAACAAAGGGGGAGTATCAAATAGATTATCTTTGATGATATGTAAGGCATCAATAAAATGTAAAATCTTAGTTTGTGCACCACCACTGCAATGCACCATTCCATGAAGTTGATTCCGGTCAACAGTATTCAATATTTCCTGAATAATGGGTGCATAGGTTCGAGTTGGTGAAAGCACAAGCTTACCAGCATTCAAAGTACTATCTTGAACAATATCTGTCAAATTTTTAGATCCAGAATAGATGAGGTTTTCAGGTACACTTGCATCAAAAGTTTCGGGGTATTTATTTTTCAAGTTTTTATTGAACACATCATGCCGAGCTGAAGTAAGTCCATTACTTCCCATCCCTCCATTGTATTCTTTTTCATAGGTAGCCTGACCAAAAGATGCCAAACCAACAATAACATCACCCGCTTGAATTTTGGCGTTGTCAATAACATCTGATCGATTCATACGGGCAGTTACCGTTGAATCTACAATGATAGTTTGTACCAAATCTCCTACATCAGCAGTTTCACCTCCGGTACTGTGAATGGACACCCCATAGTCTTTTAATTCTTCAATTAATTCCTCTGTTCCGTTGATTATGGCTGCTAAAACTTCTCCTGGAATCCTGTTCTTATTTCTACCTATAGTAGATGATAACAATATATTTTGCGAAGCTCCTACACAAAGCAAATCGTCGATGTTCATGATCAGAGCATCTTGTGCTACTCCTTTCCAAACAGATAAATCTCCAGTTTCTTTCCAATAAGCATAGGCAAGTGATGATTTGGTCCCTGCTCCATCGGCATGCATAACGATACAGTGATCTTCGCTTCCAGTCAAATGATCTGGAACTATTTTACAAAAAGCTTTAGGAAAAAGACCTTTGTTAATGTTTTTAATGGCATTATGAACATCTTCTTTTTGGGCTGAAACGCCCCTAAGGCGATATCGATCACTGGAGATTTTACTCATACAAGCTTTTGTTTAGTTCAAAAATACATCAATTTATTTCCTTTACCTAAAGCTAATTTAGACCCTTTTATCTTCGGCTCAGAATTCATTAACGCGAAAAAAGAAGTTCTCTATATTTTGCTAGGGGCCATTTGGAATTATCAACCAAGAGTTCAAGTTTATCACAATGATATCGAATGGTATCAAAGTAGGGTTTTACCTGAGTATGATAAGCATTTGCTTTATCAAAATTATCTTCTATAAGGTTTGCTTTCTTTCTTTCTGCAATCATCTTACTTACCCCAGTATTGATCTGCTCTATATGACCTGAAATACGTTCAATCAGCAACATTTGCTCTTTCGCATACATCTCAAAACTAGAATCATAAATTTCTTTAAGTCCTTTAACGTTTTCAATCAACGTATTTTGATATTGAATTGCAGTAGGAATGATATGATTTCTGGCAATATCTCCCAAAGTTCTACCTTCTATTTGCAGGGTAAGTATATATTGTTGTAAATCTATTTCAACCCTTGCATCAAGTTCTCTCTTACTGAATACATTTAAATTTTTGAAAAGTTCAACACTTTTTTTGGAGCTATACTCCTTGAGCGCATCTGGAGTAGAGGTTAAAGGACTTAAACCTCTTTTTTTAGCTTGTTTTATCCATGATTCACTGTATCCATCTCCTTCAAAAAGAATTGTTCGTATGTATTTAATAGAATCCCGCAATTCATTAAAAATCGCATCATCTTTTTTCATCTTGGGGTTTTGAAGATGTAAATCTACTTTTTTCTTAAAATCAATTAATTGTTCTGCAACAATAGAATTTAAAACCGTCATGGGTTTGGCACAGTTTGTTTTGGAACCAACTGCTCTAAATTCAAATTTATTCCCAGTAAATGCAAACGGTGAGGTTCTATTTCGATCTGTATTATCTAAAAGTATTTCAGGAATTTTACCGATTACATTAAGCTTCAAGTCTGTTTTTTCTTTTGGGGAAAGTTTACCTTTCGATACTTGCTCCAAATTGTTAAGTACTTCGGTTAGTTGTTCCCCAATGAAAACAGAAATTATTGGCAGTGGAGCTTCATCGGTTCCCAAACGCAATTCATTACTTGCCGATACGATACTTGCTTGAAGTAAAGACTCATGTTTCATTACAGCAGCAATAGTATTTATAAAAAAGGTTAAGAATTGTAAGTTATTCATCGGAGTTTTACCTGGGCTAAGTAAATTTATTCCAGTATTTGTTTTCAGTGACCAGTTGTTGTGTTTCCCAGAGCCGTTGATTCCAGAAAAAGGTTTTTCGTGCAGAAGAACTGTAAAATTATGTTTTTCAGCAATTTTATTCATTAAATCTGTGAGCAGTGCATTGTGGTCAACTGATAGATTAACTTCTTCATAAATGGGTGCTAATTCAAATTGAGCTGGAGCTACTTCGTTGTGTCTGGTTTTTACAGGGATTCCCAAAATCAAACTATGATGTTCTAATTCCTGCATAAATGCTAAAACTCGTGGAGGAATAGAGCCAAAATAATGATCGTTTAATTGTTGACCTTTGGAGGACTCGTGTCCCATCAAAGTCCGACCTGTCAAAATCAAATCAGGACGAGATGTTGCAAGGGTTCGATCCACCAAAAAATATTCTTGTTCCCACCCCAAAGTTGCTAATACTTTTAAAGTGTTTTTATCAAAAAACTTTGCAATATCAGTAGCTGCTTTATCTAAAGCAGAAGTTGAACGCAACAAGGGTGTTTTATAATCCAATGCCTCTCCTGTGTATGAAACAAAAATAGTGGGTATACAAAGGGTATTCCCATAAATAAAGGCTGGAGAAGTTGGATCCCAAGCTGTATATCCTCTGGCCTCAAAAGTATTTCGAATCCCTCCACTTGGAAAGCTAGAAGCATCCGGATCTTGTTGTACCAATTGACTACCATCAAAACGCTCAATAGCCTCTGAAGTGTTTGATAAGTCAAAAAAGGATTCGTGTTTTTCTGCTGTTGCTCCAGTTAGTGGTTGAAACCAATGTGTGTAATGAGTAACGTTTTTAGAAGATGCCCAAGATTTCATTGCAGCAGCAATTTGATCAGCCAAGGATCTTGATATTTTGGTTCCCTTAAAAATTGCCTTTGACACTTCATTATAAGCTTGTTGGTTAAGAGAACGTTGCAGAACTATGTCGTTGAAAACGTTTTGAGCATATTGAGGAGAGGTTGAATATTCAGCATCTGAAATCTTAGCTTTTGTTTTTGCTAATTTATTGAGTGCATCAAATCGAATTGAATTCATTCTTTGGGTTGTTAAAAATATTATTTCAAAGGTATTTATTTTTTAAAATCTGAAGTCATTTCAATGTAATTTTTACAATAAATATAATTTACCCCCCTAAAATTTGGGTTATTAATAAAAGTTAATAAATATGTTAAGATTTATACCCCTTAAAAAAGAACCACATAGCCAAAAAAATTAAATTTGTAAACATAAAGTAAAAAAAATACAATTATGAGTAAATCTAAATTAGAGTATATCTGGTTGGATGGTTACAAACCAACTTCCAATTTACGTAGTAAAACAAAAGTAGTTGACGATTTTAACGGAACATTAGAAGAGTGTCCTGTGTGGTCATTTGACGGTTCCTCAACTCAACAAGCAGAAGGAGGATCTTCGGATTGCTTGTTAAAGCCTGTTGCAATTTACCCAGATCCTGTTCGAAGAAACGGATTTTTGGTAATGACTGAAGTTTTAAATGCTGATGGAAGCGCTCATGAATCAAATGCGAGAGCCACTATTAATGACGATGATAATGATTTTTGGTTCGGTTTTGAACAAGAATACTTCATTATGGATTCTGAAACCCAATTACCTTTAGGCTTCCCTGTAGGAGGATATCCTGGGCCACAAGGAATGTACTACTGTTCTGTGGGAGGAAAAAACACTCATGGAAGAGACTTTGTTGAGGAACATGCTGATCTTTGTATTGATGCAGGACTTAATTTTGAAGGAATCAACCAAGAGGTTGCAAGTGGACAATGGGAATTCCAATTATTTGCTAAAGGTGCAAAAAAGGCAGGTGATGAAATCTGGGTTGCTCGTTACCTTCTAGATCGTTTGACTGAACAATATGGATATTACATAGAATATCATCCAAAACCTGTAAAAGGAGATTGGAATGGTTCTGGGATGCATGCTAATTTTTCTAATACAACTCTTAGAACTTGTGGTGATAAAGCTACTTATGAAAAAATTTGTGAAGCATTCAGACCCGTCACAAAAGAACACATCGAAGTTTATGGTCAACACAACGAACAACGTTTAACAGGACTCCATGAAACAGCTTCAATATCAGACTTTAGTTACGGAATATCTGATCGTGGTGCTTCTATTCGTATTCCAATTATAACTGTTGAAAATAATTGGAAAGGTTGGTTAGAGGACAGAAGACCAGCTTCTAATGGAGATCCATACAAAATTGCTGCACGTATTGTAAAAACTGTTAAATCTGCGAAAATATAGTTAAAGTAGTTTTAATAGAGTAAAAAAAGCATCCTCAATAGGATGCTTTTTTTATACCAGAAGGTCACTAATAAAATATAAATATAGTCCCAATAGTATTATTCCGTTGAATCGATTAAGGTGATTATCCTTTGGAATGAGAACCATTATAAGAACAAGCAATGATATTAAAAACATCCAGACCAAATCATTTGAAATAATATTCAAGTCTTGCACTTCAATAGGCATAATCATGGAAGTAATCCCCATGACAGCTAGAATGTTAAATACATTAGAGCCAATTAAATTACCTAATGATATTGCTTTTTCTTTTCTAATAATCGCAATTATGGAGGCTGAAAGTTCGGGAATGCTTGTACCTATTGATATTATTGAAATCCCAATAATACGTTCACTTACCCCCATAAGAGAAGCTAGAGAAACTGCTCCTTTGACAAGAGTTTCTGACCCTAACCACAAAGCAAAACCACCTGCTAATATGTATTGAAGTGTTTGTCTAAGATTTAATAACTCAAAATCTTGAGATTCAGCTATGTCATTTTTAGAAAACTTCTGCCCTTTCAATAAGTAAAAAATGAATACCACTAAAACCAAAAACATGAATGCCCCTTCAATTGATGAAAGAATCCCATCAAAAGCGATCATTACAATAAATAAAAGAGTGGAAAACATCATCATAGGCCAATCGGTTTTAAAAAAACTTTTAGGAACTACAATAGGAGTTATCAAAACAGTAATAGCAAGAACAAAAGCCAGGTTTGCAATATTGGACCCAACGATGTTCCCCAAAGCAATATCTGGATATCCCGATAAAGCTGATTGAATACTGACTATAAGTTCAGGTGCTGAGGTAGCAAATGATACCACTGTCATACCAATTACTACTCTAGGAATAGACAAATTTAAAGAAAGAGAGACGGAGGACTTTAATAACCAGTCTCCACCCTTTATCAACAACACCAATCCAACAACGATCGCTATAAAAGCCATACTAAAAATTTTCACGAATATACATCATCCCAGAAAATCATGAGGTGTATTCCATAAAATCCTTTTAAATAAATATTCACGATGTCAATTTATAAATATATTTGATTGGTTAATTATGAAAATCATGAGTAGAATTACTTTAATGCTTAAATATTCCAACACCTATAAGAGTTTTCAATGGTTTATTGAATTAAATACTATGCAGAAAAGTGATTAGATTATTATTTTTCTCCAGAGAAAGTTTCTTTTTTAAACGGTATTTTTGACTTTCAACAGTTCGAATTGATGAACCAGTCAATTGTGCTATTTCCTGTGTATTTTGATTCATTTTTAAGTAAGCACATAGCTTAAGATCTTGTTGGGTAAGTTTAGATTCAATGAAAATCAGGTTTTTGAAAAAGTCTGGATAAACTTCTTCAAATTGTTGCTCAAAACGAGTGTTTATTTTTTCAGAATTTAAAATCATCTTAATTTTATCTTGAATCAATTTGGTGGGATCTTGAAATGTTTTAGAAGCCTTATTTTTTTCAATACTATCGAGCAAATAATTTAAATTTTTGTTCCGCTGAGTAATGTAGTTCGATTTATTAATTAATTGAATTTTTTTGTGATTCAATTCATTTTCTAGTATTTTCTTTTCGTTTTGAGATTTTTCTGTTTTTTCTTTTTGAAGATTGAAATTTAATCTTAAAGATATCAATGAAAAAAATAAAATAGTTGCTCCAATTATCAATATGTATAAGTAAGTGTTGTATTGAATTTTATTTTGGGTAAGTTCTGACCTTTTTTCATTTAACAAAAGGTTTGATTCCAATTCGTTGAATTTTTCTCCAATTTTGAAAACTGATCCAAACGATGCTTGACTGAGCAACGAGTCCTTTATTCTGATCAAATTTGTGTAATCTTTTTTCTTGATATATACTCCCTCAAGAATTTTAAAATTTCTTTTTTTTTCACTAGAAAAAAGATTTCCTTTAATTCTATTTAAATTATTTTGAGCAATAGACAATGCTTTGTTGAGTTTATTTAACCCCAAATAGCACTCGCCTATATCCGATTCAATAACAGGAAGATCAACTGGAAACTTATTCAACAATTCTAATGCTTTTGAATAATAATCAATAGCTACTTGGTAGTTATTTTGAAGTTGATAATATTTTCCCATTAGCGAGAATGAATATCCATAATTCCTCATCAAGTAGCTTTCTTCGAGCTTGTCATTTTCTATTGAGGTTTTACCTTCATCGAACAATCTTTGAATTTCAGAAAAATAGCTGTTGACTTTAAACAAATCTCTCTTTTTCATGTTTAAACTCATCAAACCCAGATTGGAATACATCAAATCTTCAACCTTGTTGTTGTTTTTTCTGATTTCATAAGATTTCAAATATAGGATTTCGGCTTGTTCATAATTTTCTCTATGTAAATCTATCATTGCTAAATTGTCGTAAACTGTTGAAAAACCATAGTTTTTAGCTTCTTGGTTTTTGTACAAACTAAAATTATCCAGCGCGTCATAATAAAATTTTTCTGCCTTTTTGAAGTTTTTATTATTGAAATAAATGTTGCCAATATTCAATAAAACCCAAGGAGGTAAATTGACTTCTTTTTCTAATCTATCCTCTGATGGAATGGCTTGAAATAGCTTCAATGATTCGTCGTAAAAGTCTAAAGCTTCAGCATCTAGATTCCTACTAGCTAATATTTCACCTACTAAAGTATTAACAGAAAGATGATTTATGGTGGGCTTGTTGTAATCTGCAATATTTAATACTTCAAATCCAAAAGCTACTGCTTTATCAGGATCAGAATTCTTGTAAAAAATAACAGAATCCTTAAGGCTGATAATTTTTTGTTCTAAGTCGTCTTGATATAGACTCGGATTAACGAATAGAAATACAGATAAAAGAGCTTTTAAAAACATTTTACTTTTTTAAAAAAACAAATAACAATGTGGCAAGCACAAAAACTATAACAATTTCAATGAAATGTTTTAATTTCATATGATTTATAAATATATTAAATAATTTAATCCTATCACTTTACTCTACTTTCTTTACCTAATAACACACCTACAAAATGTTCATCAATGACTTTATTTTCTTATTGTAAGATTATTCTTAAAATCATTCAGTAAAAAGTAAAAAGGTTTTATTCTTTACTCTTTTTATTTTTATTATTGAAAAACTTTTTACGTTCAGCTAAAAACTGTTCTCTAGAATATGTTTTACCATTGAAGGATAATGACTTAACCCCTTTAGGTATATCGTTCTGGAAAATGAAATCGTCCAACATAATATAATATTTAAACAAAATTACAACAGTTAAATCCCTTTGACAATTATTTAATACTTCATTACTACTGCGTTTTTTTATTTCTATTTGTTACAAAATAACTCCTAAAACAGCTTCCTCATAATTACAAAAAACTTAAAAAACTATGTGAATTGTAGAAGAATAAAGGCATTGAATACGTTACAAAGCCAAAATCCTTCTCCAAAAAAAGAAAAAACATCTCAACTAAAATATGTCTCAGATATCTTTATAGATTTTGATTTGATATCAAAACAAAGTATTATATTTGCCCACGAATTAAAGATGATTTGGTTTATAGAAGTTTATACAAATTCGCATTCTTAATTCATCATCTATGGCCTCGTAGCATAACTGAATAGTGCACTTGATTACGGCTCAAGAGGTTGCAGGTTTGAATCCTGCCGAGGTCACTAAGGCTCAGCTAATTAAAGGCTGGGCTTTTTCTTTGGGTGACAGATGGGGTGACAAGTATCTTAATTGGTCCTCTCTATCGGATAGCTGTTCTTATTTCCGTTATCTCTTCTAATCGGTTGCTAACCAGGACTTATGTAAGTAATTGATATGTAAGGTGTACTTTACATTTTATATAGTCTCTGAGTTCGGTGTTTCATATCGGAGTTGACGCATAGCGGATTAGTCTTGGCAGAGTTACCTTGCTTTAAAATTAGTATATTGAATAAAATTAGATTTATGAAAAAGCTAGTTCTTCTTTTACTTTTAACCAATGTAGCACTATCCTGTTCCAAAGATGGCTCAAATATTGACCCACATCTCGGGGATTTTATTTGTACGGTAGATTATGTTGAATTGAAAAATAATTCATCTGCAAAAATAAAATTTGACATTTCGTATAATGGCGAAGAAGAGAGTTATATTGTTGATGAAAACTATGAATTTTCTAATGACACTTATTCTGTTGGGGACGAATTAGTGAATATTAATAGTTTTGTAATTAATGGAAATCAAGCTACTTTCAACTTCTATTATGGCTCAAATCTTGGAGCTTTTTGTAAAAATATATTTAATGCAATACCTCCTCACAATCACGACCCTTTTGGAGCAGAAGCAGAGAAAACAGAATCAGATAAGGGTGTAGGACGTTGGAAAATCAAAAAGAAAACACCAATGTCAAATTAATTAATAATGCCAACTAATCCTGTAACACATTCCAATCTCATCTATTCAGAGACTAGCAGAGTTACCCTCCCTTTAATATTAGTATATTGCGATAAATTAGATTTTATGAAAAAGTCAAAATTTATTTATTCTATGAGAACAAGGATAATTGTAATTTGTCTGTTTGTATTTTTAACACTTTACATTGGAAGTTTATTTACAGACATTATTAAGGAAAACCCTATATATGAAGGTGGTTTTTGGTTTACCATTTTGGCTTGGATAATCACAATGTATTTTGACGGAAAAGCTAAATAATTATAGATTAAAAAAACCCATCTAAACCTGTAACACATTCCGATCTTATCTATTCAGAGACTACGTTAATACATAGGCTCTTCAACTACATAGCATTAAATTCAAAAAAAAGAGTTTGGTAATTAATCAAACTGCAAAATACTATCGTCTAACTTTTACTTTCAATCTCGTTTTTAATTTTTAATAATTCCTCTTTTGTATATCTTTTATTATTCCAATACAACTGAACGCCTGATTTAGGAACTACTAAATTTTTAAAAAAAGCTTTTTCCAAATTATTCATAATCAATAAAATTTAAAAATAGATTTTAAAAGCTTTTTGTTAATTTAAATTCACAAAATTTTATAGTAGAATATTCATATCTTACTTAATGTTATCAAATATTTGATTGAAAAACAGCTTCAAATGTAACTTTGCCAGTACTTAAGTTTGTGAGATAGATTTAGTAATCTGAATTCTTTTGAAAAAAAGCTTGGACATCTCTATTTGAATTCATTGTTATAGCAGATCGACACTTGCCAGGGCCTGCCCAACATCCATAGGGTTGATTATCATTATCTGTTCCTTCCCACCTATCAAATACATACCCATCATCTGGAGTTGCTGTAACTGTTATTGTTGCTCCCTCGTTATATATTCCATTAGCGTCTGGTGATATCGTGCCTCCTTCTTCAGCATTTATAGTTAAGGTATATTGAGTAGAAGCTGGTTCTTCTGGAACTGGAGCATCCTTTGAACAAGAGTTTATAAATAGAAATAAAAACGTTATATGGACAGTACTACTGAGAATGCTTTTCATAGTGTAAATTTAAATAAATCATATATAATAATATTATTAATAAGCAAGTATAAACATAAAAGGTATTAATTTGCTCTAATCCTAAGGTAAATGCTTTTAAATTGCATATATTTATTGGATACTTTTTTGTTTCAAAATTTAATCAAATTATTATGAAAAATAGATATTTAATTTTAGCTTCAATTGTATTATTAATCATTTCCTGCGAAAAAGATATGGTAAATCCTCCTCCCGGGGGAGTAGACGCTTCGGTTGATATAAGATTTCCTGTTATTTCTCTTATTGGTTCTTCTTCAATTAGTATCGAGAGAGGAACAACATATTCAGATGCTGGTGCAACAGCTTCAGATAACATAGATGGAGATATTACTTCTTCAATAACATCCTCAGGGCTCGTAGACACTTCCACGCCAGGAACATACACAATTACATATAGTGTTTCGGACGCAGCAGGAAATTCGACTTCTTTATCCAGAACAATTATAGTTAATGAATCGGCTGCAATAACAGCTCTAGCAGCTACAGGAGTTTTATCAGAACAAACTCCTGCTGAAGCAAAGAAAACTATCAGTGGAAAATGGAATATTAATAATAGTTCAAAATCATTTAATACTGGATGTGAGTTCGATTACATTGAGTTTACCGATGATTATTATTTAATGGCTTTAATCTTAGATGGAGAAACAGTTTCTGCATTTGGAAGCTATGTTTTAAATGAAGATTCGGAAGGTAATGTTAATAGTGTAGATTTAAACTACAATATTGGTGGTTCTGAAATAGTTATTGCCTCGTTAACTGATATTAGTGTTACAATGACTGGACTCGATCTTTTTGCTACATTTACTGTAGATTTAGATATTCCTGAAGCTGCTGCTTTTGATTCATGCAATAGTCTTGATGGAACATGGGATTCTACTAAACAAGATCCTATGCCACAAAGTTATGCTGCTGCTGAAACTTCTTCATCATCATTAAATTCCCCAACTAATTCATCTTCAAATACTTATATTGATTCAGATACACATGTTTTACTAATAAATAATTCTTGGGAATTAAAAACGGTTACTTCAGATGGTATAACATTAAGTGCTGAAGATTTCTTATTTGATGATGGTGAGCCTGACGAGGTTTTTTGTGATGAAAATTATGAGAATTGTTCCCCACCTACTTCTGTAAATATTCAATTTTCAGCTTATGGAAGCTATAATTTTGTATTTTTTGGTTCCTTATATGGACCGCAAGTTGAACCTGGTACATGGATATGGATTGATGAACCAGGTCCTAAAAGGTTTTATGTATTTGGTACAGATGATGATCCAGAAGATTATGAAATAATAACAATCAGTGTTTTAACTGAATATGAATTAATAGTGACCAATTCAGATGGAGACGTTTATTCTTTTGTTGCATTGTAAATAATTAAATCTTTATTAAGAATTTTTACTTCTATAATAGAGATTAAAACTCGTTTAGTGTGCCATTAAAGCCTGTGAAAATAACAACGGAGTTAGCTGCTTTTTTACTGTAAAAAAGTTTAATGTAATTAGCTGAACTTACTTAAATGGAATTTACTCTTGCTTTAAGCTTTATTTCTTTCAATAAGGTATAGCGTAATGAATATAAAATTCAACACAAGATTAATAACAGGAGTTGGCCCTTCTGCTTGTCCATTCATCAAGTGAACTCCTATTAAAATTACAAAGGTTAAATGTCCAAGGATTACGGTTGTAATTGCTTCTGTCATATTTCCGACGAATGAAGGTATTCTAAAAACAGTAATTCCTATTGTTATTAAAGCAGCTCCAAATGCTTGAGCGGTTGTTATTCCATCAGCATTAAGAGTCATTCCGGCTCCTTCTAAAAACAGTTCTGAAAAAAATGCAGCCATGACTCCATTTATTAGTAAAATAATTCCGTCAATTCGAAATAATAAATTTGGTTTCATAATTAATTGATTTTTGTTTTTTTATTCATGATACAAAGATATTTAAAATCCCCAGATATAGCTTAAAGTCAGGAAAGTATGAGACAAAAGGATAGAAAACTCCTACCAGTTTCCTGAAAAACTCCAATCATTAGATTGAAGTTAATATTTAATTTATAAATGCTTAATTAATTCAAAAACCTAACCTTACATGCATAGGTTTTGTTTTGTAAATCCATCGTTCCTGTGGTAAGGAGCTGATCTCCCCCGGTGGTATTTTCAAAATGTTTCATTGAGTAGTGGTCACCTTCTTTTTTCCACACCCCTCTTACAGTTGTTCTCAAAAGTTCTGATCCTTTTTCTGCCCATGCGTTAGCAGTATACTCACCTTGATCAGATGTGTTTAGTTTATTTGTAAACCTAAAGGTCATGTTGACATGCCACTCCCCTGCTAATCCCGAAACATTTATATGATTACCCTCTCCATTTGGGTCATTAAGTGTGATTGAATCAATAGTAAAATTGCCATCAATAGCGTTTTTCCAAGATAATTCTTGAGCACCTAAAATTGTAGTTATAAAGAGTATAAATAGTGTAAAGATTTTTTTCATTTCAATGTCGTTAATTTCTAATTATGTTAAAAGGTAAAAAACCTCCAAATGGAGGTTTTTATGGAATTTATTGGTAATTAATTCTCGATATGAATTATTTCTAATTCAGCTGCATCATACATTTTTCTGGAATCTAGTCCCAATTGAAGTAGCTTTGAGTCTAAGAACGTTTCTTCTTCAAAAACTAATTCAACTCCTGTTCGGTTTTGGAAGACAAAATGAGTGAGGTTTTTGAATGCATTAGCATTCGATGAAACTACTTTGGCCAGTCCCCACATTCTTAATCCCCCTGAATTAATTAATTTTTGCCACATGGGTAGAAAATATTCCAATTCAAATTTTTCGTAATCCTCGTTCAAAGCCTCCATAGGTGCTAAATTTATTATATCTCCTACTTGTGCCCTGTATGTTGGGGTCTGATACAAACCTTCAATTTCATATTGCCGCCAGGATTTTTTGACTTTATTCCCCTCGGCCTTTTCAAACATTTTTGTTATTGAAGTCTTAGATATTTTATTCTTATAAAACTTATCAGCATATTTTTTGTAATTATTCCAGTTGTCTGATTCCTTTTGCGCTTTATTTTTGTATATGTTAAAAACTATATAATCAGCTACTTGTTTGGATTCATCAAGAGAAGTAAGATTTCCTCCAGATTTTCTTTTCATTACTACCCATTGCACGAGATTACCTTCTTTGATCGCCATAGCTTTTAAAGGAGCTACAAATTCTTCAATTTGTCTGTAATCAGAATCTTTTCCTTCATTGATTACATACGCATCCATCGTTGCAATCTGTGCATTTAAAAAAGTCATAAATACTAATAAAAGTGTTGTAAGTGTTTTTTTCATATTATTTGATAATTAATTAAAATTGATGAGCCTTTGGTTTACTCCCCTTTGAGCATTTTCTTAAATGCCTCTAAGTCAAATTCATTTCCGTAGAATAGGGTACTCATTTTCATGATATCTGCAGCGATAAGAACTGCCGTTTTTATTTCATCTTCAGATGCACCTAATCTTTTTAATTCTGAAATATGATAAGGAATACAGTATTGACATTTAATTGCTGCGGAAGTTCCAAGGGCTACTAAGTGAGCTTCTTTTTCAGCAATTGCTCCTTTAAGATATAAACCCATTTGGGCTTTAAAATATGTGTCAGCACTTTTTAAGATTGATGTAGGATAAACGGAGTTAAAAGGGCTTGATGCTAAAAGTTCTTGCTTTTCCTCTGCTGTTAGTACTGCATCTTGTGAAAATGAAGCGGAATACATACCTAAAAATAGTAGAATAAATAATAGATTTTTCATGTTTAATATAGTTGTTGGTTAATATTTCTTTTTGTAAAACAATTCCCTAGATATGAGTAAATTGAACCTAGTAAAATGTTTTTTTATTTCAGTTAATTGGAACCAATTGGTAATCATATAGTCGAGTAGCTACCAAAAGATCACTATTGTATTCTCTTAAAGAATGAATGAGTCCGTCTTTCATTTTAAAAACCCAAACGTAATTATTGTCATACTCTCCATTTTTACCTTCCGCATCCCCTACCTGAATTATGGCAACTCCATTTTCATCTGATATTGAATCAACGGTTTTTAAGACAATTCCATTGGGAAGGATTTCGGGGATTATCTTTTTAAAGTATTCGTTAAATAAATTCTCTCTATTCCAAATTTTTCCACCTTGCTCAATAATTCCCATCCAAGCAAAAGTAAAATCTTTGTGAAGTAAACTTTTTGCTGTTTCTGGGTTTGTAATTATATTATCAAGAAAAGATTGGGCTGTGTTTAGGTTTGTTTCACTCGTATTGGTTTTTTTTACAGTACAAGAAAAAAACGCTAGTAAAATAAATAAAAGAAAAAGTCTTTTCATTTGAATTGATTTTTGATGTGTTTCTAAATTATAAAATAAATTGATTAAAAAGGCACAAACCGACAATTTTAATTTCAAATTACAATTAAAAAATTTGACTTTTATTATTCCTTTTTACTATTCTCCTATTAAGAATGGAATAAAAAACAGCATAAATTATATTTAAGTTTTAAAAGAGAAGAATCCATTAAAAAATTACTCCCCTTTATTAATCATTTACGATCTGTGGGATACAGAGATATTGAAGAAGATGACTTTAAAGTTTTTTAAACGTTTTAGATAAAATATGGATGAATTACCAGCAATGTGAAGTTATCCCGCTCAAAATAAATAAATCTAAATAAATTTTGTTTTGGTATAGGTTTAAAAATCGGTTCAAGATTTTTTATTCCACAAAGCAATTGAAGATGCTGTAAAGAAAATAATCAGAATAATATTTAAATACCCACCACAAACAATTATGGTTAAACTCTCTGGAATATGTTTACAAATTAAGTCTTGAAACAGAAATGGTATCAAGGGATAAAAAAGAATTATCCAACGGGGGTAAAGTGTATTTTTATTCCAAACTTGAGAGATGAATATAAATGATAAGAGTACAAAAATTGGATAGACAAACATTCTCATGGTTTGGTTTGTTTCTCTAGCGAGTAAAATTGCTGCTTCTATATCAAGGTTGAATTGAGTTGATAATTTTGCAGAGGTAGCTATTGCAATAAAGGCTCCATGCACAATACCATAAGAAACCAAAATACATCCAAAACAAATTAAAACAAGGGTTCTCAATGCTTTCCTTGTAGGTTTAAAGGCATGAAAAACATGCCCCATTCCAATCAAATAAAACCATGTAGCAAATAAAGCAGAAACCCCACTTGCAATAATTCTAAAATCTGAGGCCGAAGCCATATTGAGGTAAAAGTTTGTATTAATTGGTCCATAATACAATAACATGTCGCCAATAAATAAAACAAAACCTCCAAGAATACCCGAAAGTCCCATCATTTTATTCCAAAATAAATTTCCACCCATATTCTTGTTTTTCGTTAGGTGTAATTTAATAAATTACCACCATACAAACTCTAAAAAATTGTTGGACTAAATAGAAAGGGAACAAAAAAATATTTAATCGAGGTTTCTGATTTTTATATTCCTAAAAGATGTTATTCCTTCATATTGATCATCCATTGGCCCGTGGGCTTGAAGACTAATGTGTCCTTTTTCGTATTTGCCAAATTCAGACCAGGTTTTAAATTTACTCTCTTGAACCAATTGATTCCACTCCTCGCCCTTCAGGGGAAAACGTAGTACCTCCGAATTATTGAACACCAAAATACCAAGATTTTCATCATAATTTATTCGAATCAAATAGGAATTCCATTCATTCATAGGAAGAGATACCTTTTGATTCGGTGCTAGCATATCAAAAAGTGCACCAGCATTATGCTTTTGTTCCTCAGGCATGCTTTCATATACTTGTGGATCAACTATTTGAATTTCCCTTCCAGTGAGATAGGTCTGATCTAATCCTTCAATATCTCGAACCCCCCAAAGAAAACCACTATTAGCATAGGCTGCTGTTTTCCAATCAAATGAAATTTCAAAATTATAGTATTGATCATTGGTTAAAATACTACTATCAAGTCCCGATTTATTTTTTGACGCATCGTAGGTCATGACTCCATTTTTTATGGACCACCCATTATCTTCTCCCTTATTTCTATGGAAAAACCAACCTTCTATTTTGTCTGGATTGGGGTTTATAAGTACCCAATCGTTTTCTTGTTTTGTCTTTTGTTTCTTTTGTGGTTCATCACAAGCCCAAACGAAAAGAATTAATAAAACTAAAATTATATTTTTCATAATCTGTCTTTATATATTTTGAAGATACTAAAAAAACACTGGTTTGAATAAGTTAGCAGATTCCCATCTTCATCCCATTCTGCATAAGCTATGTCATATTCACCAAAAAATCTCTTTGTTCCAGCTACCCTACAAGGAGACTCATATGGCCATTTAAACTGAGTTTGCTGATCTGGATTCGCTGGGTCAAAGTAGGGGCCTGCCTCTATTACAGCTACTTTTAGTCCTGCATCTACCAATACTTTTGTAGCCATTCCACCACCAGCACCGGAGCCTACAATTATGACATCATATTCTTTTATGTTTTCAATTATTTGTATCTTATGAAATAAATTTTTAATAAATTAAAAATACATCAAGTGTTAATTTTTTCGGTGTTTTTCATGATTTTATTAATTTTTTTTCTACAAAAAAAGTGAGAAGATAGCGACTTCTCACTTTTAAATTAAAACACAACTATAAAAAATTAATCAAAACACTATCTTGAAAAAGTTTTACACACCAATTTACATTTGAATACTCTTTCTGTTTTTTTTAATTATACAAAAGCTGTGAAATTGTCTACCAAATCCACAGAAACATAAAAATTACAGCCCTTTAGTTAACGCTAGATTATATTACTACCCTTTAATGGGCTTAAAATCAGTATATAAAAAAGTAAGGAGTCAGTTATTGGAGTATTTGACCTTATCGCACCAGAGCTTGTAACAAGCAATGCAGTTCAACAATATACAGTTCAAGAATGCCACGTATGAATGATTCGTAAAACATCTTATCATCAATTAACTTTGCGGGATAGGATTTATTAGCATTTAATTAATTAATGAATGAAAAACTAACGACTTAAATTCATTGGAAATTAAATAGGAAGTATCGTCACGGGTTTGTAAATATATAATACCGATTAGTTCCTCCGTTGGATCTGCAAAAATAGATGTATTGAAATAACCAGCCCAATATAATGTTCCTACACTTCCTTTTCCCCCAAGAGCTTGATCTTTTTCAGATACTAAACCAAAAGTTAGTCCAAAAGTTGAGTCAGGAATATGACTATTCTGATTTACATAAACTAGTTCAACTGTTTTCTTACCCAATATCTGTTTGTCCTTAAACGATCCCTTGTTAAGAAACATTTGAAGGAAATTGGAATAATCTGCAGTTGTACTTGATAAACCTGCACCTCCTGATAAAAAAGTTTTTGCTCCTTTTACAGGATAATTTGTGTCATAAAAATCTCCTTGGTATTTAGTCCAAAAACCATCTTTATTTGTCTGAACAGGAACTAATCTGTCCTGATGTGTTGTTGGTAAATAGAAATAGGTGTCATTCATTTCTAAAGGGTCAAAGATTCGTTCTTTAAAAAAAACATCTAAAGATTTTTGTGAAATAACTTCAATAAAATAGCCCAACACATCTAAGCTCTCCCCATAAGTAAACGCCTCTCCAGGTTCATGGTGTAAAGGCAGTTGCGCTAATTTCTTAACATTTGATCCTATATTTATGGAGTCTGTTGTAAATAAATCTACAATACCTTGCTTTTTATAAATAGCCTTAAAACGAGCATCCTCATCATGAACTCCGTAGCCAATTCCTGAGGTATGAGTTAACAAATGTCTAATCGAAATTTTATTTTCAGCAGGTTTTGACAAATAAGTACTATCCGTTTCATTAAAGTCTGTTAAAACTTTAAGGTCTTTAAATTCTGGAATATACTTTTCAATGGGATCGTCCAAATTAAATTCCCCTTCTTCCCAAAGCATCAAAACAGCTAATGATGTTACAGCCTTGGTCATAGAAGCAATTCTAAAAATATCATCTGTCGAATACATTATTTTATTCTCTACATCAGAATATCCAAAAGCTTTATTATAAATGATTTTATTGTTTCTTCGGATTAAAGCTACTGCTCCTGGGATCTGATTCTTCTCTATAGCTTTATTGAGGTAGGAATCAATTCTATCTAGACGCTCCGAAGACACGCCTTGATTTTCAGGAAGATCAAATGTTGAAGAGGTTTGACTACAGCCTGAAACTAAAAAAATTATTATTAAGACAAAAAAGAGTCTTTTCATAATAAGGAGATGAATTATTAAATCTAAAGTACATAATTAATAAATGAGTCTAATATGAAGCTTATTATATTTTTATGCCCATGACTATTGGAGCTTGTATGAACAGTTGACTAATCGTTTTATTCTAAAAAAAAATACATTAGTTGTATCAGGCAGATCCTTGGATTGAGCTTTAATAAATCATATATCCTTGGTATACAGGTGTTCTTAAACACTAGTAACCTAATTAGGGATTGATGCAATTGAAATATTATCTAATAATTGGAATTGATTAAATACAGAATTACAACTTAAGATTTTTATGAAAAATGTAACCGTGTATTTATGTTAGAAGATTCCCTTGGTCATCCCATTCTGCCTGTTCATTTCTTTTGTCCTGATCAATACACCTATCAATCCAATCTTGATCATATGCAACGCCTACACTTTTCAATACATCTTCGGGTACTCCATCCCAAACATTAGGCATATTTCCCTGATAATCTATTTCTGAAACTCCAACTTCAGAGGTGAAATACCCAGTCATTACAAGGTTTCTTAGTAAAGAGAAAAATTGAACTTCATGCGATTGAATCTCTAAATCAGGGTTAGGAAAGGCAATTTTATCGAGGATATCTTTTTGTTCGTTCTCTGAAATATTTACGAAACGTTTTTTAAAATTTTGGTTGCTATAACTATTCAACCACATTAAACCTCCACGTATTTTGGTTTGAAATTCAGGAACATCTTTCATCATAAACTCTATGAATTCAGGAACACCAGCTTGCTCAATGGTTCCTTCTTTTGTAGGAGGTAAAATCAAATTAGCCAAGACAACGATCAAATTCAATTCGGAATCATCAAAGAATTTTTCTTGAAGTAATTTTTCATCAAAAGCTGCTTCTTTTGGAGTCCTTCCGTATTTATAATCCCAAATATTTTTTTTAATTATAGCCTCTGAATTTGGCGCACAGCCTTCAAGCAGCAAACCACCTCCGGCTATAGATCCTACTAATAAAGACTTGATACTTTCTCTTCTATCCATTTCTTAAAAATTTTGTTTTTTGAATTGATCTATTATATGATCTGCCGTTCTCCAAGATAGTGCTAGTATGGTCCAGGTTGGATTTTTATCAGCCTGTGAAACAAAAGGACCAGCATCAACGATAAAAACATTCTCTACGTCATGTAGTCGTTCAAATTCATTTACTACTGACGTTTTTGGATCACTTCCCATGCGTGTAGTACCAACTTCATGTATAATTCTACCCGGAGCGTGAAGTCCAAAATTTTTGTCTTTTCCTGGCTTATCCCCCAAAACAATCCCACCCATATTATGAGCAATTTCTTCAAAGGTATCGTGCATATGATTGGCTTGTTTCTTCTCAAAATCGGACCAATGGTAATTAAACCTTAAAACAGGAATACCATACTGATCTACCTGAGTTGGATCAATTTCACAATAGTTTTCTTTTTGAGCAATCGACTCTCCTCTTCCTGACATACCCATAACTGATCCATAAAACTTTTTAACATCTTGTCTTAGAGAATTTCCATATCCTCCAACGGGTAATCCGAGGTGTTCATTTAAAAGATTTGGGTCAAAACCAGTACCATAAGAAGGCATACCCAAACCTCCCCAAACTTCGATATGGTATCCTCTAGGAAAATCTAAATTTTTGTTATCTAACCACCAAGGAGAATAAACATGCATCCCTCCTACACCATCTTCGTTGTAGGTTTTTCTATCCATAAGTTTTGGAACAAAAACTACCCTGTCAGTACCCGTAGAATCATGAAGATACTTTCCTATCAAATCACTACTGTTACCCAATCCATTGGGGTGTTGAGTTGATTTAGAATTTAATAAAATTCGTGCACTGCTGCAGGCAGAAGCTGCTAAAACGACCACCTTAGATTTGAGTCTATACTCCAACCGATCTTTCTTGCTTATGTAAGAAACGCCCGTAGCTTTTCCATTTTCATCAACATCTACTCGATGCACCATGCTATCTACATACAAATCTATCTGTCCACCACTTTTTTGAGCTGGGAAAATTAAACAGGATCCAGAAGAAAAATCAGCATAAACAGAGCAGCTTCTATTGCATTGACCACAGTAGAAACAAACACCTCGTTCTGGATTAATTCTTTTGGTTAAGACCGAGAGTCTAGAAGGGATTACCTTTACATTAGATTTTCTTGCACCCTTTATATAAAATAATTCGTGCAGCCTTGGCTTCGGTGGAGGAAGAAAAAATCCATCTGGATCGTTATACATGTTTTCTTTGGTACCAAAAACACCAATTAACTTATCTACTTTATCGTAATAAGGCTTTATATCTTCATAACCAATTGGCCAGTTCTCTCCTAAACCATCTTTATCTTTGCTTTTAAAGTCGTTGGGGCCAAAGCGAAGAGAAATTCGGCCCCAATGATTCGTTCTACCTCCTAACATCCTTGATCGGTACCAGTCAAACTGAGTATCTCCAATTCTATTGTAAGGTTCTCCTTCGATATCCCATCCTCCATAAGCCATATCATATTCCCCAAAATCTCTTTGAGTACCTGCTCCTCTTCTAGGCGATTCATGAGCCCACTTAAATTGAGTTTGCTGATCTGGGTTTGCTGGATCAAAATGAGGGCCAGCTTCAATGACAGCAACCTTTAATCCTGAGTCGGCTAAAACTTTTGTAGCCATACCTCCACCTGCACCAGAACCGACAATTATGACATCATAATATTTAGTGTTTTCAATTATTTCCATATTCAATTAATAGTTTTTTAAAAAAATGATATCGCTTAAAAGTTCAATTGTCTTATAATAATAAACCCCAAAAACAATAAATTCCTTTGCGTTTGAGTGATCTTTGTCTGCGACTCTAAATCAGAACACTTTTCTAATATGTCCATGTACCACAAACACTGGGTGCAATTTTATTTTGTTAATAGCGATTATATAAAACAAAATTAACTGAAATAAATTTTCACACAAATCAAATTAGACGAATCCAATTATTTTATGTACTAAAAAAAAAAAGATGATGAGAAATGTGCTTTTTATAGACTTTTAACAAAAAAAATATAGCAGTGGAATAAAATAAAAGCTTAAAGGTCAATTATTTTTTATAAAAAAATTATTCTTGTAAATCGAATCTTCCACTTTGGCATCTAATAAAGAAAATAATTCGTCGATACTTTGAACCGGAATTTTACAGAAATTATTTTCACATACATAGTAATAGGTCTCAACAGGATCATGCCGGTCTTTTAATAAATATAAATCTGATTTAGATGCAGAAGTTGAAATAACCGAATTGGGGATATAAAAGGGAAGTAATAGATTCATTTTATCAATTGCTAACGGTCCTGTAATAGCTATTTCATAAAAAGGAAGCGTAAAGTTATATATGGATTGTAACCAATTAGCATGTTTTAATGGTTTCTCGAACGACATCGGCTGAATTAAAGAAGTCATTTTTTCAGCCCGTAATTTAAATTCTGGAATGCCAAAAAAGTGATTTAACTTGAATAGAATTTCAGCCATTTTACTGTTAGCTGATGGAAATAAATTATCTTCAAGCTGAACCATTGAGCTGGTAATTAATTGAGCATTATCTTTTGAAAATTTAAAATAAACTCCATCTTCAGAAGAAAATGTATCGAGCGTAAAATCAGTTAATTCTTTAGCTAGAAAAAGTTTACTTTCGTCTGCTGTTAATTCATAATAAGCAATTAAAACATCAATTAAAAAAACATAGTCTTCTAAGAGTAAAAGCGACTCTGAAGTATTTACAGTGTGCTTAATTATTTTGTTATTGTATAAATTTTCTGAAATTAAAACATGTAACATTTGACTAGCCTGTTCTAAAAAAACCGAATCTTCAAAGGATTTGTAAGAATCTAACAAGCCCATTACAGCAATAGCATTCCATGAAAATATGATCTTTTTATCTACAACAGGAGCAGGTCTATTTTGTCTTAAACGATATAATTCATCATTTACAATTCTCTTCTTTTCTTTAAAATAATCCGCAGACCAATCATATTTTTCAGCAAAAATAGAATCGTTAGTTTGTTTGAAGGGTATAAACCTATTACTGTCCAAAATTTCATCATTAGATATATTGTAATAATCTGAAAACCAACTGAAATTGTTGCCTAAAGCCTTGTTCAACTCCTGTAAGGACCAAGTGTAAAAATCTCCCTCATTTATAATACCATTTATATCTTGACTATCTGCTGCAATCGAAGAGTAAAACAAAAGTGAGGGATCTTTCATTTCTCGATTAAGAAAGCTCAATATCCTATAGGCTTCTTCTTTATAGAATTCATCCTTGAAAACCTGATAAAAATTTGCATACAAACTCAACATTTGAACATTATCGTAAAGCATTTTCTCGTAGTGTGGAATTTTCCATTTTCTGTCCGTTGAATAACGATGAAATCCTCCTCCTATTTGATCATTAACCCCACCGTAAGAAATATTTTGTAAAGATTTTTTCAGGAATTCTTTAATCTCTTTTATGTCAAATTCAACAGCGTATCTCAGCAAAGACTGCAAGACAATAGGTGACATAAATTTCTCACCAACTCCAAAACCCCCATGTTTCATATCCATTTTCTGACTAATTTCAGATACTATATTAGCTATACTCTCATTTGAAAAAGAACTTTCCTTAACAAAATCAGGAATTATAAGTGTTTTAGATATTCCTTGTTCAATTTTTTTTGCGTGATCTTTTAAATCTGAAGGGCGTGTTTTGTAAAAAGATTGAAGTTGCTTTAGGATTGATATCCATTGAGTTTTATCAACATAAGTTCCAGCCCATATGGGACTTCCATCTGGCAGCGTTATTATATTCATAGGCCATCCTACATTTCCTGAAATAGTTTTAAGTGCTTTCATGAAATGTGCATCTATATCAGGGCGCTCTTCACGGTCTACTTTTATACTTATGAAATTTGAATTCATCTGAATTGCAACATCATTATCTTGGAAAGTCTCTTCCTCCATAACATGACACCAATGACAAGAAGAATAGCCTACACTAACTATAATCAATTTCTGTTCAATTTTAGCGCGTTCTAGAGCTTCTTCACCCCATGGATTCCAATGAATAGGATTGTTTGCGTGTTGTTGAAGGTATAGACTGCCTTGATCAGCTAGTTTGTTTTGAGCAAATAATAAGATTGATGAAAAAAAGAAAAAAAATGAAAAATTACATCTAAGATTAGCCATTTTTTCTATTTAGATTTTATAAAACTCTGTAAGACATCGTTATTATTGGCAACTAAAATAATTGTTCCATCATTAGTTTGTACTTCAATCATTTTTTTTGCATCTCCAGGAGTAAAAAACCCACTTTGATTAACCGGAGAAAAAGTGTATTCTCCTGATTCTGAACCTAAAAATAGGGCTCCTATTCCAGCATCGTTTCGAGGGGTTTCAATTTCAGAATGATGCATATTTCCTATCAATAAAATGTCATTAATATCATCTCTATTATAATCACCAACCAAAAAGTCATTGACTGATGAAAATTGTGCTCTTACAGGGAGTTTATTTATCATAAAGTCCCCAGAACCAAGATTGGTAAGTATGGTACTCGAAAAATAAGTAGCTTGATAGTGTAATGAATTATTCAAAAGGTCTCCGTAAACGTTATTTACATCCAGACTTGCAAAAACATCATATTTCATGAATTTCTCTTTAATTTCAGGCACCTGTTGAGCAGAGCAAGAAAAACCCCTCAATGGATATTGAATACCGTAGTTGTAATAAGTAAGAACGATGTCATTTTTTCCGTTTTGATCAAAATCATTGTAATAAACTTCAAAAGGACTTTCGGGCTTTGCTTTGTACTTATAGTTATCACCTAAATTACCAACTAATAGATCCATATCTCCATCATTATCAATATCTGCCTCTTTAATTGTAAACCACCATCCTTTCAATTGATCAAGATTAGGGCTAGGTTTTGGGTAAAGAATTCCAGCCACATTTTCATAAACACGAATTGAAGACCATTCACCCACAACAACTAGGTCTTTATCGTTATCGCTGTCAATATCTGTCCAAACGGCGTCACTTACCATTCCCCAATCTTTGAAGTTTTTACTGTTAACAATATCTATTTCAAAAACACCTTTATTGTTTTTTAAAATATAACTTGATGTTGGTTCAGGATAATTCCAAGGTTTTAATTTAGATCCAATAAAAAGATCTAAATCACCATCTTTGTCGTAATCTGTAGCTGTTACAACTGATCCACTTAGAAACAAATCAGGTAAGCTTTTTTTAGAAAAAACAAAATTACCTCTACCATCATTTAGATACAAACGGTCTAAATATGCAGGATTATTGGGTTCAAATTCATTCCCCCCACTTACCACATATAAATCCATATCATTATCATTGTCTACATCTAAAAAAAGAGCATCAATGTCTTCAGTAAACTTATGTCTTTCCCAGGGTGCATTTTTAGTTTTGACAAATCCTCCTAAAATACTTTGTAGATAAAGATTTCCAGCTTTACCAAGAGCACCGCCAACAAAAAAATCTTCAAGTCCATCGCCATTGACATCAGCTTTTGCTAAAGCAGGTCCTTGTTGAGAAAATTTATGAGGTAGCAGGATTTGCTGCTTATAGTCGTCAAAAAATTGTTCTTCGTGAATGTGTTTAGGAGCAAGTTTAGACAGAGTTATATCTGTGAAAATTGTTTTTGGTTTTGGTTTTTTAACAGAAGTCTTATTAGGTTGATAATAAACCTGATGAAGTTTGTTAGCCTTTGGTTTATAAAGCATTTGTCTTTTTTCATTTGGCCAAATTATTTCAATGCTATCAACTATTTTATTAGCTCCAAGTCCAAAATGAAGTTGATTTTCGCTTACTGAATACATACCTCTGATACTTGTAACCTCTGCATGTTGAGTATTTTTAGGTGTATATATTATACATTTTGTGCCTATTTCACTTTTAAAGTTTTCATAAGTAACTTTCAATCTAATATAATTTGCATCTCCAAGTTCAACAGTATTGTTTTTGTATAGAAAAGGAAAATCATTAACATTATTTACAACTATTTCCAAATCACCATCATTATCCAGATCAGCATATGCAGAGCCATTGGAAAATGAAGGTTGATTTAATCCCCAATTAGCTGTTGTGTTTTTAAAAGAAAAATTTCCTGAATTTTGGTACATATAATTTGAAAGCTTTATGCTTGGTAAAAAATCAAGCACTTCTTGAAGAGGAAGAATATCCCAAATATTGATTTCTCCTAAATTAGGGTTATCATTAATATAATTCGTAATAAAGTTTTTTGTGAATTTATCTACAGATTTATCCCCATCTGTATTTCTTATGTCTCTTAAAAGACCATTGGTAATGTGAATGTCACGAAAACCATCGTTATCAAAATCAGCAATCAAATTAGACCAACTCCAGTCTGTTGCAGCTAAATTAGCGAAGTTAGAAATCTCGCTAAAGCTTTCATTGCCATTATTCAAATGAAGGGCATTAAACATATATTGGTAGTGCCCACCATCATTTACAACATTCCAAAACTCTTGAATGTCCATACCACTCATGTTTGATTTTAAGCGGAAGTTATCTTCGGCAACCATATCAAGAGTCATTATGTCTATATTTCCATCATTATCTATATCGGCTGAGTCAACTCCCATACTATAAAAAGATGTATGTTTCATAGATTGCTCTGTCTGGTACCTAAAAGTACCATCACCATTATTCATATATAAAAAATCTGGTGCATCAAAGTCATTTGAAACATAAAGATCTAACCAACCGTCTTTATTGAAATCTGCTACACTGGCGCTACTGGGAAAACCTGTTTTGACTAATCCAGCTTCTTTAGTAATAAGTTCAAAGTATTTATTGTTGATGTTTTTGTAGAGTTGCGAAGTATATTCTGGTTTCATAATGTCCTGACCTACAAAAGGAGAATAACTTCCTCTATTAGGAGGATGATTTAAAACAAATAAATCTAAAAATCCATCTCTGTTATAATCAAAAAAAACAGCCTGTCTTGAGCGTTGTTTATCATCAACACCCCATTTTTCAGCTTCTTCTTCAAAAGTAAAATTTCCTTTGTTTATATAGAGTTTATTAGCCCTTCGCTCTGGTTCAAAATCGTATAGTTCTTTACTAACATAAATATCTAAAAGTCCATCTCCATTGACATCTGCAATGGAAACTCCTGAAGACCAATTCCCGTCATTTGTAATTCCAGCAGAAATTGTTTTTTTTTCAAATTTTAAATCTCCTTTATTCTTGTATATTTCATCCCCAACAAGATTGCCTGTAAAATAAATATCTGTTAGACCGTCGTTATCAAAATCAGCCAAACCTACTCCACCACCACCATAAAAATTAGCGTATAACAAAATATTTTGTGACTTACTATCCTGGACAGTATTGACAAAATCTATTCCAGTCAGACTTGAAGGTAAAGATTCAAACTTTTTGTTTTGAGCTTTTAAAATGGATATTACAAAAAAGAAATAGATAAATAACTTTTTATGCATATGTATAAATTTAATAGTTTTTTAATGGAATCCTATCCTATTGTAAATATAGGATATGTTTATCTTATCTAAAATATCAATTCATTCAATTTTACACACAAAATCTGTATCTGAATTTATTATATAAAAAAGGGAGAATTAATCCCCCTTTTTTCAAATCTTGGTTATAACTATTTTAAACAAACACTAGTTAACATCCCACCAAACTCTTGTTGTTCGATTATTTGGACCCTGAGATGTGATCATTGCATCGAAGTTCTCAGGATTAATATTAGCTTCATTTGGATTATAAATCATCCTTCTAGGGATAGTCCCGTTAGTTAAATTTTCTGGATGAGCTGGGTTACCTCCAAAAGGCTGAAGAGCAGGGAAGCCTGTTCTTCTAAAGTTAGCGAAAGCCTCAAACCAGTCAAAAAAAGATGCTACCCAAAATTGATCACCAATAAGCTCGTCATAATTTGCTGAATCATACGGATTCGCTGTTAGATATTCACTGATATCAGCAGCGCTTAAAGCAAAGCTTGGATCCCATAAAGCCCATTGATTCATTGCGGATGTAACACCCTCATTATAATTAGTTTCTGCTGAAGCATGGTCACCATTTGCTCCATAGTGCTCTGCTAATACAAATGCAGTTTGAGCATACGTTAGAAGCATTCTAGGCTGATCAACTCTTGAAATCGCAGGATTTACCCTAGCATATGGAAGAGTTCCAACATCAATACCTTGTGCACTCAAATCTTCATCATTTAAACCATATGGGTTTCCTCCAGCAGAGAACATTGGTTCCTCGGGATTAGCAATAATTGTTAATCGTGGGTCACTTCTAACAGCAAGCCAGTCGTAAATAGTTTTTCCTAATCTAGCCCTAACATAACGTGGATAATAAACTCCCCAAGCATTTTTATTGAGGTCAGTTGGACCATCGGTATGAACCATTAAAGCAGTATCAGCACTTGAACTCATAACTCCACCTGCGATAGCTTTTGCTACCCATGTGCTTGAATTTTCGGAATCAACATTTTTTATTCGCATAGCAAGTCTTAACATCAGTGAATTACCAAACTTTTTCCATTTGGTAGTATCTCCTCCAAATATGAGATCTGAGTTTCCAAGAGTAGTACTTCCACCAATTTGTGCAACCCCTTCCTCAAGTTCTTTGAGCATATCCATATAAATCAATTGAGCATCGTCATAAACAGGTCTAAAGTTTGAATCTAGATAACCTTTTCCCGCATTGAAGTATGGTGTGTCACCGTAAGCATCAACAATTTTATGGAAAACATAAGCTTTCATAATTCTTGCTATACCCATCTCAGTCCCTGTATTACCCTCTTTTTCTAATTGATCAATAATATCAACTACAGTCTTAATTGTTGTTACGTATGCTACATCCCATGAAGCGGTCAGCAAATCTTCACGCAGGGAAAATATACTTGATTGAGGGAATGTTTGATGCATTACATGCTGAACTAGCTGCCCTGCACAAAGGATTTCAGTATATGAGTATTCATATTCATCGTTAGCAGACTTTAGAAATAAATATGCGAATTTTTGATTTACATCTAGAGATGTACTCGCTGTTGGATCAACATTCATTTCTTCGAAACCTTCATCATATTCACACGACAAAAGTGCAAATGATATAGTTAATAATAAAATATTTAATTTTTTCATCTTAGATTATAGTTTTAAATTAATTGAAAGACCAAGAGATTGACCTATTGGCATACCAATACCCTCTATTCCTTGAGCATTCGTGCTCGCTCTGTTGAATGATTCGGGATCAATATTAGGAACATCTTTGAAAATAAACCCTAAATTATTTCCAACAAGAGCTACGTTTGCACTTTTTATAAAAGTTTTTTGCAAGAATTCTTTAGGAAGTCTGTAATTAAGTGAAAGTTGGCTAATTCTTATGAAATCATTTGTGTATACATTTTCTTCCCCAATATCGAATCTAGCTGCAGTATTCCAATATTTTTGAATATCACCACTTCCCACAACTTTTGGCACAGCACTTCCATCATCCATTACTCCATCTGGAGTAAACCCAGCTTCTCTACCTCCAGCAGGAACTGTGATTTGATGTCTTCCCAATTGTTTCATACGTGAATTTGTATCTGATATAATACTACCCCCAAATTTACCCTCAAAAAATACGTACAGAGAGAAGTTCTTATATCTTAAATCACCTCCAAAACCTATTTGAGTTGGAGCAACTCCTAATCCAAGAACTTTACTCGCATTTTCTTGTTGAGCGATTGGAACTCCGTCAACTAATTTATGAATAACTCTTCCCTGATTATCTCTTAAAAAAGATGTTCCATAAATAACTCCAAAAGGTTCACCTTCCTTAGCTCCAATAAATGAATTAAATAATGAACCAACTGCTAATTGTAATAAACTTCCATTTTCATCGGTTTTAACTACATTGCTTTGATTATTGGCATAATTTAGAGATAAATCTAAAGATAAATCTTCTTTATCAATTACAGTTCCTCTTAACAAAATCTCAACACCCTTATTGGTCATCTCTCCAAGATTGATAGTAGTTGCAGTATATCCAGATGCTCGAGAAGTTGCAGCGTTTACAATGTCTCCCATAGTTTTGTTTTCATAATAAGCAAAATCAAGTGATACTTTATTATCAAACATTCTCAAATCAAAACCAATTTCTGTTTCGTCTTTCTGAAAAGGAGTTATACTTAAATTAGGAATATTATCTCCTTTTATAGCTCCTAATGGAGATCCTAAATGGCCTTGACCTATTAAACCGTATGTAAGCGAAAGTGAATAAGGGTTTCCAGCTCCACCTGCTACTTGTGAATATCCACCTCTTAACTTAGCAAAGTTTATGAAGCTTGGAAGCTCCACCAGGTCTGAAAGGATTACAGATAAACTTGCTGATCCATATAAATCATTATTTGGAGCTTCTTTTCCAGCTGCTGATAGAGTAGAAAACCAGTCATTACGAGCTGTAAATGTTAAGAAAATTTTATCTTGATAATCAAACTCTGTATTAGCATAAACAGAATTTATCTGCTTCTGCCCATAATTATATAACGCTTGTTGATTTTCTGTGTTTTGTATTGTGAGCAAACCTGGAATTACAGTATTTCTTCCTAATACTCCAATTGATTCAGATTCAAATGCAAACGTTCCTGTTCCAATAAATCCGTTAAATGAGAAGTCATCAGTAATATTAATTCCATTAGTACCAATAAAAAAATCAGCGTCATGTTGTTTAATCGTCTGAGTTTGTTCATAAAGATCACCTTTAGGGAAAAATGATATTCCGGGAAAGTTCAAGTTACCCCCAAAATTTGTGGTGTTATTGAAGTGATTTGTACTTCTATCAAATCCAGCTTGAAGTTTTAAATATAGATAGTCCTTTATGTCATACTGAATACTAGTAGATGCTAATAAACGATCTTTAAAAACAGAATTAGGATTATTGTATTTTGCAAACCATGGATTTGTTGAATAAATACTAGTTGAAGGTAAAAGTTCATTTATTCCGTCAGTAGTTCCATTACCAAATGTTCCTAAGTAATCGTTAACATCAATTTCTGGGGTAAAATTTCTTATGGTTTCATTTGGACTAGCTGGAGATGTACCCATTACAATATTACCTTTTTCTCTTGTTTCACTATATTTAACACTCGCATTAACAGTTAGTTTGTCTGAAAGATTCTGAACTGTAGTTAGGTTTAATGAATTTCTTTTTAGTTGTGAGGTGTCAATTACATCTGATGCTTCTAAATTAGTAAAAGCAACTCGTGTACTTCCCATATCTGTATTGGATGTAAAAGCAACAGAGTTTGACATATTAAAACCTGTATCATACAACGTATCCATGTTGTCATATAATTTTGTGCCTGAGCTTAGTTTAGGTCCCCATGAATTAAAAGGATCTTTAACATTGGTGGACGCAACACCCAACAGACCGTTTCCGTAAGACAATTGTGGATTAAAAAAATCATTAATTCTAGTGTAAGTCGTTTGGTTAGAAATTTCAACTCCTAAACCTTTTTCAGCATTACTTCCATTTTTAGTGGTAATTAATATAACACCATTAGAAGCTCTTGATCCGTAAAGTGCAGCTGCTGCTCCACCTTTTAGCACACTAACTGACTTAATGTCATCCGGGTTGATTGTAGATAAACCATCTCCACCATCAATTCCACCCCATTCACCTGCAGTTCCTAGCTGTTCGTTTTGAATAGAGATACCATCGATTATATAGAGCGGTTGATTAGAGCCATTGAAAGAACTACTTCCTCGAATTACTACTCTTGTAGAGCCTTTTACTCCAGAAGCATTGTTACTGATATTTACACCTGCAATTTTTCCCCTTAGAGCTTGTAAAGGATTTGAAGATTTCACTCTACTCATCTCATCTCCATCTACTTGGCTAACTGAATATCCTAGTGATTTAGTTTTCTTTTCAAATCCAAAAGAAGAAACAACAACTTCTTCTAGTTCATTTCCTGGTTCAAGCTGGATATTTATAATATCAGAAAGACCTGAAACTTGGAATTCATAAGTTTGAAAACCAATAAAGGAAATCTGTAGAATATCATCTAATGACGATTTGATACTGAAATTACCATCAAAATCAGTTGTAGTTCCTTCTGAGGTGTTCAAGTTGACGACTGTAGCGCCTGGCAAAGGCATGCCTTCATTATCATTAATTATTCCCGAAACTGATTGAGCATAAATCAAAGTCGAAAAAACAAAAAATAATAATGTGAATAATTTTTTTAGTTTCATCATATTATTGGTTTAGTTATTAATTAAAGTAAACCTAAAAATAGTTTTCACTGAAAAGCGATAAAATAGACGAGATAATAGTTTTCGTATACTAAACCTTAGTTATATTCAATCGAGATTTGAGTCCTTCGATATATTTACCACCAATTTTGTAATATCTCTTATCTAAATACACAAGATCAACATCAATTGAAGTGATTTTATTGATATTAACAATAAAAGACCTGTGAACACGAACAAAAAGTTCAGCCGGAAGACTTGCTTCGAACTTAGATAAATTACTATGAACGATGTGTGTCTTATCAGCACAAACAATTTTGATGTAATCTTTTAGAGCTTCAACAGCTAGGATATCCAAAAACGATATTTTTATATTTTGACGATTTGATCTAACAAATAAATAGTCAGGATAGATTTTTTTTATTTTAGAGATACTGTACTTTCTTATTAAATAAATAAAGATGATCAATAAAAAAATTAAAAAAAAGACTACAAATAATTTGTATTTAAGAAATGAGTCAATAACTACTTGACCTTGTTTGAATCCATCGAAAGTTACAGGTTCAAATTCGATTGTGTAAAAAGATATTTGATTGTTTTGAATCTGATTATCTAAATATTCTTTTTTATATAGAACTAAGCGATTATTCTTCTCGAGCTGAAATAGGTTTATTTTATTTGGAAATTTATTTGTTTTGAATGGGATTTCATCTCCTAATAAAACTGTTCGGCCATCCTTGATTTGAACTTTTTTTAATTGAATATTTGCGCTTGAAGTATTTTCTGCAAAAGATAAATTATAAAAAGATAGTCCATCTGGATTTAAAATTAAGTTTTCTGACGATGCACTCTGAAAAAGCTCGTTCTCACCAGACCATTTTCTTAAAATAGATTTTTTTGTGAAATCGATTTCATATAAATCATCAAAATATTTTCTGCCAATATGTTCTTCTCCAGACATATTTCCAACTCCACCATAAATAAAAAGTTTTTTGTTATCTGTATATGAGTGGCTTGCAAAAAATCTGGGTGGAATAACATCTCCAGTAAAAATAACTTTTGATTTTTCTTTAGTGCTCAAATCATATTGAGTGAAATCATTGAAGTATTGGAAATTGGAATACCCTCCAAACATGATCATTTTACCAGATGTATTATCCAAAAAAGTGTTGTTGTGAAACCGAATTTCTTCAAATAAATTCTCTTCATCGATTGATTCCCATTTAAATGTATCTAAACTTAAAGAAGCAACCGTGTATAAATCTTTATACTTTTTTTCAATCTCTTCTTTTTTCTCACTCTCGATAGTTAAACCAAGCTTTTGAACCAATAAGTCGTTTTTAACCATTCGATTCATACTTGTTTTATAAACAATAATTGAATTGTTTTTATAATCAATGATACCTTTTCCTGAAAGAGATGGTACAAAACTTTTTTTATTATTGTAGGGAATACTATCAACTGTATTTAATAAAAAATTGTATCTCAATAAATGTGTATTCGCTAATAAATAAAAGGAAGAATTTACTTTATCAAATACAACTTCAGTTGAATTTGATTGTAGAAAGGTTCTAGTTTTTTTCCAATGATAAAAATCTCCAATCAACCAATAAGGATTGTCGACATAGCCTTTGTGCCTTTTATTTTTGCTGTAAACTTCTTCCCCCTCCATTTGATTAAGAGGAAAGTTTAATTCAAAATTATCACTACTTACGTCTAGATTTATAATTTTAAATGACGGAACATCAAAATAAATATCATGTTTACCAAATACTATGTCATACTTGTCTTCATTTCGTTCGAAATTTTGGGGGATTTCAACCGTATTTCCGTCAAAAGAAAATACAATTTTATCATTAATAAAGTCTAATGTAAATTGAACATCAATCCAAGCTCCATTAATGATTATGTCATCGGGTATTTTACTTTGATAAATTTTCTGCTCACCTACCTTATTAATTTGGATGAAAGATTCATTTTTTTCATTGTAGGTATATTTATAGTACAAAGAAATTTCTTTTTGGTTTCTTGTGTTTTTAATAGACAATATTTCACCTATAAAAAGGGGACTATAGAAAGTCATTTCAAAAGAAACCTTCAGATTATCCTTGAAATTAATCTCTTCTTCAAAAACATGATAGCTAGTTCTTTCATCTTTTGGTTTGTCATTGGATATAAATGTAAGACCACCTTGAGCAACTAAAACATAATTAGCCAATAAGGAAAAAACTAATACAGAATTGCGAAACAAATTTTTATAAATCAAAATTAAGTATATATTGTAAATCCTAAGTTAGGTAAATTATTTGATAAGTGACTGAAATAATAATGTACTGAATTCTATGTTTGTTTTTTCTTCCTCTATTTCTCGAGTTTGTTTGTAAAGAATACCAATTATATTTTCAACTGGATCTGCAAAATAAAATGTATTGAAATAACCACCCCAAGTAATTGTTCCCATACTCCCTTTTCCTCCAAGAGCCTGATCTTTTTCCGATACTAAACCAAAGGCTAGACCAATAGATGAGTCAGGAATATGATTATTCTGATTTACATAAACTAGTTCAACTGTTTTCTTACCCAATATCTGTTTGTCATTAAACGATCCCTTGTTGAGAAACATTTGAAGGAAATTTGAATAATCTGCAGTTGTACTTGATAAACCTGCACCTCCTGATAAAAAAGTCTTTGCCCCTTTTACAGGGTAATTTGTATCATAAAAATCTCCTTGGTATTTAGTCCAAAAACCGTCTCTCTTTGTCTGAACAGGAACTAATCTGTCCTGATGTGTTGTTGGTAAATAGAAATAGGTATCATTCATTTCTAAAGGGTCAAAGATTCGTTCTTTAAAAAAAACATCTAAAGATTTTTGTGAAATAACTTCAATAAAATAGCCCAACACATCTAAGCTCTCCCCATAAGTAAACGCCTCTCCAGGTTCATGGTGTAAAGGCAGTTGCGCTAATTTCTTAACATTTGATCCTATATTTATGGAGTCTGTTGTAAATAAATCTACAATACCTTGCTTTTTATAAATAGCCTTAAAACGAGCATCCTCATCAATAACTCCGTAGCCAATTCCTGAGGTATGAGTTAACAAATGTCTAATCGAAATTTTATTTTCAGCAGGTTTTGACAAATAAGTACTATCCGTTTCATTAAAGTCTGTTAAAACTTTAAGGTCTTTAAATTCTGGAATATACTTTTCAATGGGATCGTCCAAATTAAATTCCCCTTCTTCCCAAAGCATCAAAACAGCTAATGATGTTACAGCCTTGGTCATAGAAGCAATTCTAAAAATATCATCTGTCGAGTACATTATTTTGTTCTCTACATCAGAATATCCAAAAGCTTTATTATAAATGATTTTATTGTTTCTTCGGATTAAAGCTACTGCTCCTGGGATCTGATTCTTCTCTATAGCTTTATTGAGGTAGGAATCAATTCTGTCTAGACGCTCCGAAGACACGCCTTGATTTTCTGGAAGATCAAATGTTGAAGAGGTTTGACTACAGCCTGAAACTAAAAAAATTATTGTAAGGGCAAAGATTATTTTTTTCATAGATTTTTATTGTAATGTAAATATTGAGAAATTAGAGAGTGGAAATTTAGCTTTCAAATGAAATTATTTAAAAGCAGTTGAAACAGATTGCTTTGCTAGCACACTCATCAATTCATATCCTTTTTCAGTTACATGAACTCCATCAGAAGTTAATTCAACTCGTAACCCTCCATTATTATTATCCATTTCATCAAAATAATTGAGATATATAACTTGATTATTATTAGCATAGGCCTTTAGTAAGGTATTTAACTTAATGACAGAATCCGCAGGTGAAATATCAGGATTCCAACTAAATTCATCTGCAGGAAGAACGGAACATATAATTGGTACAATTCCATTTATTTTTGCCAATTCAACCATAGAAAAAATATTCTCGGCAATTATTTCTAGGCTATAAAATTTGTTGTTTCTAGCAATGTCATTTATACCGGCAAGTATGACAACACTTTTGGGTTTTAAATTAATAACATCTTGTCTGAATCGGATGAGCATTTGTGATGTTGTTTGCCCACTAATACCCCTGTTAATATAATTGTTATTAGAAAAAAATTCTGGCAAAAAAACACTCCATCCTTCTGTTATTGAGTCTCCCATAAATACTGCATCAGGTGAACTTTTAGATATTTGCAATTCATTTTGCTTATTGTATTTGTCTATACCTGCCCAGTCTAAGTTCTTTATAACTTCGTTTACTTTAGTTTTAACTATTTCCTCAAGATTTTCTTGTGCTTGCACAGGAATAAAACATAAAAACGTAAGCAAAATAAGTATTCGGTATGTCATGATTTAATTTTTGTTAAATTTAATCTTTTAGTTAATTAGCAGTTTACATTTTATACCAATGATGTAAAATTATCTACTAAAAAAAATAAAATAATTATACTTTATTGATTGATGTTAATTGGGTCTCCAAACTTAAAAAATTCACAATTTTCTAAAATGGCTTTTCAACATCAGTCTCCTATCTACCTCCTCCATTTAAAAACAAAATCTACAAAATACATAAACCAATACCTTAGGGACTATAGTTGTGTAGAAAGGAATACTCCATTGAATGAAAAAAGACTTGTGTCAATTCTGAAAAATATTATTCATCAAAGAATAGAGATTATATGGGGGTGTTTAGATTAATTATATTTTAAAAAAGGATAGTGTTTTTAGGCTAATGCCTTTTGTGATAAACAAACAACAGGCATATACAAAACTGCTAATAATCCATTGAACTGAGGTGCGATTTAATAAAGCTATAATATGAAGCATTTAGCCTCGTCTTTTGACTGTTTTAGCTTATGTATAGGATATTGTAATTTTAAATAATCTTTACTAGTGGGTCAATATAGAAAATCAAAGCGAAAAATCACGCCGTTATATATTTCATCAGAGTCATCAACTAAGGAGTAATCATAAACAAAAAACCTATTAAATGCCAAGAACGAAAATATACTTAAGACAATCTAATTTGCGTAATTTTTAAAATAGCGCCTTGAAACAACTGAAATTTAGTATACAAAAAACCACATCTCATCTATTTTACATTTTAAAACAACATAAATTTTGTAAATTCAGATATGAATAAATACTTTCTTATTTTATTATTATCAATATCTCTTTCTTGCCAATCAGAAAAAAACGAAACTATTGAAACTAACAATAATAACATTCCTTCGGTTTTGTCAAATGACTCTGATGAAGACGGAATAAACGACGATTTAGACCAAGATAATAATACACGAGCGGGAGTTCCTGTGGACGATAATGGTGTCATGCAAAACCCAATCTATTTGGATGAAAATGGTGTTACTATTAAAGCATTTGAATGGTCAATAAATGGTGATAATGGGATTTTAAATGAAATAATATATACCGTTGTTGACGAACAAACTTTACGAAATATGGTTTCAAGCGATGAAGATGTTTCCAGGGTATGTACAAGTAAAGTAACCTTAATGACACAACTATTCGATTTTAAAAAAACATTTAATCAAGACATTAGCACTTGGGACACTTCTAATGTTAACGGTATGAATTTTATGTTTAATATGGCTGAGGCATTTAATCAGAACATTAGTAGCTGGGACACTTCCAATGTACAAGACATGAATTACATGTTTAGAAATGCTTTATCCTTTAATCAAAATATAAGATTTTGGGACACATCAAATGTATCTATAATGCGAGATATGTTTAATGGGGCAGTTACTTTTGATCAAGATTTAAGTTCTTGGAATGTTTTGAAAGTATATGATTGTCAGTCTTTTTTTGGCAACACCCCTAGTTGGTCTCTGCAAAAACCAAACTTTACAAACTGTACCCCTTAAAAAACTGCTTTAATAATTTAGGTTTAATCGAAACACAACTGATTCAAAATCCCCAAAAACACAAGTAACAAACTAAATATTATAGTATAAGTTAAGAAACATGAATTTGAAAATTTCTCTGTATTTAATATTTTTCAATGTAATCATAACCTATGGTCAACAGACTTCAAAGTTAGTTAAAACAGAAAATGATTTAGATACATTTTCAATGGTAGACGAACTTAGAAAATTAAATTCTGAGGGTGACCCAAGAAATTATTACCATTGGAATGAACAACTTGCTACTATCTATCTATCGCAAATTTCAAAAGCTGCACCTGAAGAAAAATTAAATTTTTGGTTTAGATACTGTCAGCAACTCTTAAAATCTGGTGAAAATCAGGTATGCATTGATGAAATTGAAAATCTAATATCCAGACAAAAGTTATCTTATCAGGATTTAATTACCAAAGATTTACTTCCCATCATTGAGTTATTAGCTCTAGCTTATTTGAGATTAGGCGAGTCAACAAATTGTCAGAACAACCATAATGCATTCTCCTGTATTTTGCCATTAAAAGATCAAGCGTATCATATTGATGTTGATGGGTCTAAAAAAGCCATCATACTATACACTCAAATTTTTGATAAATTTCCTAATGAAACCTATAAATGGCTAATAAATCTGGCCTATATGACCATTGGCAAACACCCAGATGGTGTTCCAGAAAAGTATTTTATAAATCATCCTAATTGGAATATTGAGAGAAAGGAATTCCCTGCATTTAAAGAAGTAGCCCTGGACTTGGGTATTGCCCATGATGGTTTATCTGGAGGAGTAAGTGTTGAAGACTTTAACAATGATGGTTTAATCGATATTTTCATGACTTCGTATGGAATGACTGATCAAAGCAAACTTTTCATAAACACAGGTAAAGGTTTTATTGATCAAACTGAAGAATCTGGATTAAAGGGAATAATTAGTGGACTTAATTGTATTCATGCAGACTATGATAATGACGGAAATATTGATATTTTTATTTTAAGGGGAGCTTGGCTTGGTCGCGGGGGAAATCATCCCAACTCGCTTCTTAAAAACAATGGAGATGGCACTTTTACAGATGTAACAAAAGCTGCTGGACTACTCTCTTTTCATCCCACTCAAACAGCCGCTTGGGCTGATGTTAACAATGATGGATTCCTTGATCTTTTTATTGGAAATGAATCAGGGAAAAGTCAGTCACACCCATGTGAACTTTATATAAATCAAAAAAACGGAAGGTTTTTAGAACAATCTGCAAACTATAATCTTTCTTCTATTGAGGGCTTTGTTAAAGGTGTTGCTTTTGGTGACATTAATAATGATAATTGGCCAGACCTTTATCTCTCTGTAATGGGGGAAGCTAATTTATTATTCAGAAACGATTTTGGAAAATTTAAAGATATTTCAAAAACAGCTGGTGTTCAAGGGCCTAAATTCAGCTTTCCAACTTGGTTTTGGGATGTAAATAATGATGGATTCATTGATATTTTTGTAGCCAGTTACGATACTAGTAATTTAAAAAACCTAGCCGGTGATTATGCCAAAGAAATCCAAGGGGATGAAGTATTGACAAATAAATCTAGGCTATTCATGAATAATGGTGATGAAACATTTAGTGATCAAAGTAAAAAATATAATATAGATAAAAGCTTGTATGCAATGGGTAGTAATTTTGGCGACCTTGATAACGATGGATGGTTAGATTTCTATATCGGAACAGGATCTCCTGAATTTACTTCTGTTATTCCCAATAGGATGTTTAGAAACTCAGAAGGTAAATCCTTTGAAGAAGTTACTTCAGCAGGTGGATTTGGACACATTCAAAAAGGACACGGAGTGGGTTTTGCCGATTTGGATAATGATGGTGATCAAGACATTTATACAGTTCTTGGTGGAGCTTATGAAGGGGATAACTATCCTAATATTTGTTTTGAAAACCCTATTTCAAATAATAATTGGATCATACTAAAGTTAGAAGGAGTAGAATCGAACCGCAGTGCAATAGGGACTCAGTTAAAGCTTGATTTAGAAAACGGTAGAAATATTTATTATTCGATTAATACGGGTGGAAGTTTTGGGGCAAACAGTTTGCAAGCTGAAATAGGTATAGGCAGTAGTAAATTAATCGATACCTTAACTATTAGTTGGCCTAATTCAAAAGCACAAATTTTTAAAAGAATAGAAGGAAATAAAAAATATAAGCTAGTTGAAGGGGAAAATAAATTAGTTGAAGAACCCTACCAGAAGATTCAATTAAAAGGGAGGGAAATAATGCAGCATCATAATTAACTCTTTCAATACAAATCCTCATGAAGAAAAGGAAAGGCAGGTAATTATCTATCGGATTTAGCGACTTTAGACATCCACATGGATTAAGTCATAATCAGTTCTTAAAACTGTTATGATATTTCCCTTTATGCCTCATTGATTTTATAACATTGGTTGTTCTTTTCTTGACTTCTTTTATTTCTTCTAAATATTAATGTCTTAGGATAAGCAAATGATCGCTATTTATAGTAGAAGTATTTAACCATATTAAAGGCTCTTCTGTTCATTATGCGATCTTTTAGTTTATGCAGCATACAAATTACTGTGGGGAAGTTCTATTTGAAAATATTAAACAATAGAAGCAATGTGGATTTTAATCTTAATAGTTGTATATTAACTGTTTACATAGGTTTTATTATACATCTTAAAATTATCAAAAATTGATTTAAAACAGCCTTGACTTTGTATACAAAAAAGTCAAACTAGTATAATTTTTCATTTTAGCGTGAAAACAGTTTGTATATTGGAATCATAAATTTAGATTTCTTTAAATGTACTACTTTATTTAAAATTAATTTTCTTTTGATAGTAATTGTGAGTTTTTGAATACCTTTTATTAAGAAGTTATTTTGTTTTTATAAATTCTTTTGAAATATAAATATTTATTTCTCCTTTCTAAAGATATAACGTGTTATAAAAATTGCATCTCTTTCTTTATCAGCACTTTCAACACCGGATGCAACAGTAAATAATTCCCACCCTTGAATTGACATTTCATTAAGCTTTGAACGCACCATTGCATCATTGGTGGCAATGTTGTTGAAACGTATTCCTGCAACATTATAAAAGTTTAATAATTTAGTTTCTTCAAAAGCCTTTGTTCTAATTTCAGAACGCTTTTTTTTACTTTTATCCTTTTCGCCATCTTCTTTTCTGATAGTAGTCGCCTCTCTGTAATTTACATTTTCAGTTTCTGAAATCATCCTAGATCGCCCCAATCCACTCTGAATAAGTGATTCAACAACTGTTACAATTTGAAATTCATAAACAGGTGTAGTTCTTTGTTCTCTTTGATAAGTAGTTGTAAAACCTGAAATAATTACTACAAAACATATTGCAGCGAAAGTTGCGATAGTTGTTAATTTAATCTTTTTCATATTAGTATAATTACAATGTTATTATTACAATATACCAAATAAAGATTTAATCAATGGGAAAAAGCTAGCTTAAATTTTATGGACAAGTACCCCAAACAGGCTTGTTTTCTTCAAGTAACGCTGAATTTGTTGAAAAATCTTGTGGCTCTGAGGAAAGGTTTGTAACGCACCAACTCGACAAGTTTTGATTAAAAGCAGTTGCTTCTGAAAATAACCCAAGCATTTTGGTTACTTTCGATGTGTCCCAATTTGATATATTTTGGTTAAACGAAGATGCACTCTTGAACATACTTCCCATATTAGTTACATTAGAAACATCCCAACCACTGATGTTTTGATTGAATAGATTTGCCTGAAAGAAAATACCATCCATATTGGTTACATTTGATACGTCCCAAAAACTAATGTCAGAGTTAAAAGAGTTATCATTGAAAAAATTTGTTAATGAAACCCCTGAACCAGACATATCCGTAACCAATGTTGTGCATAAATTATAATTTCCAGCTTCAATTTCATCTTTAATCGTTGAATTATTTACGGCTACATAAGTTTTCCCATTAATAATATCTATATCACCCGCCTGAGCCTGTGGACATTTACAATGATTGTCTTCAAAATATATTTTCCCGGAATTTTGAATAGCGCTAGAGCTTTCATAAGTGTCGTCTCCATACCCACCTCCACAGGAAATTAAGATTAAGATTACTAATAATAATAGTTTCTTCATTTTATTTTTTTATTTAACTAAAGATAGAAAAAACTTACAGAAATAAATTTTGAAGTTTTATCAAAAATCTAATTTGAATTTTTAAAACCCGCTAATTCAAACTTAACGTTAGTCTAAAAAGGGCTAGATTAATGATTTAAAAGAGTAATTTTTAATTTTTAAACGAATAATAAATTAAGATTATAAAACTAGTAATTGTGAAAATATAACTTTTATAATTGTTTATATCTTCTTTTTATATTACTTTTTCAGTTTAAAAGAAAACATTAAATGGACACCAATCAACGACTACAATCTCTCGATGTCCTCAGAGGTCTAACCATTATTTTGATGATTATTGTAAACAGTCCTGGTAGCTGGTCACATGTTTATCCTCCACTATTGCATGCAGAATGGAACGGACTTACACCAACAGATCTTGTATTTCCAAGCTTCTTATTTATTGTTGGAATATCGATAGTATTATCATTAGAAAAACGTGTACTTGTTGATTCAAAACAAAAGCTTTTAAAAAAGGTTTTTGGGAGAGCCATTAAAATCTATTTAGTGGGATTACTACTCTGGATTTGGCCTGAATTTGATTTTTCCAACATTAGGTATGCTGGAGTTTTACAACGTATTTCAATTGTTTACTTGATTTGTGCTACGATTTTTATCTACACCAAAAAAAGCAACCATATTTCACTTGGAGCCATGCTCTTAATCACGTATACCATTATTATGGTATTTGTTCCGGTTCCAGGAATTGGAAAACCTGATTTATCTGAACCCATGATGAATTGGGCAAACTACATAGACTCCCATTTACTTCCTGGTGTACTGTGGCAAAAAACTTGGGATCCAGAGGGTATCTTAAGTACAATGGGAGCTGTTGTAACCGGTTTATTTGGAATGAGTGCTGCAGGAATTATTAAACAATACAAGGAAAGTAAATCTCTAGATCAATTGATGATTTATGGTTTTATACTTGCATTTACCGGTTATATCACTCACTATATTTTCCCCATTAATAAAGCGCTTTGGTCGAGTTCATTTACCTTACTTACTGCGGGTATAAGTGCTTTGATACTTGGTACTTGTATATACTACATAGATCAAAAAAAAATAAAAAAAGGATTGAATATACCCTTAGCCTTTGGAGTAAATCCAATTGTTGCTTATGCTCTTTCAAGTCTTTTGGTTTCTTTGTTTTACAGTGACTTTTTTATAGCGGTAGCACTCAACGACTTGTTTATGGAAAAATTTATTCAACTGGGTTTATCAGCAAAGTTAGTTTCTTTTTTTTATGCTCTAATTTATGGATTCATAATTTACATACCTACATATTTACTCTACAAAAAGAAATTATATATTAAACTTTAAAAAAACTGCATGAAAAAAATTTTTACACTCCTCATTCTTTTAACATCAATTGAATCTATTCAGGCACAGTTAACTTTATTTAATGGTGAAAACCTAGATGGTTGGGAAATTCACGGGACAGAAAAATGGTATGTTGAAAATGGAGAATTGATTTGTGAAAGTGGTCCCGATAAAGAGTATGGCTACTTATCTACCAAAGAACATTTTGATAATTTTGAGCTAGAACTCGAATTTAAACAGGAAGCTGACGGAAATAGTGGCGTGTTTTTTCGTTCAACTGTAGAAGGAACTAAAGTTAGTGGATGGCAAGTTGAAGTTGCTCCACCTAGTTTACATACCGGTGGTATTTATGAATCTTACGGAAGAGGTTGGCTCATAAAGCCCGACCCCTCAAAAGACCAATACTTAAAAATGGGTGATTGGAATAAAATGAAAATCAAGGTCAATGGAGATAAAGTAATTACTTATTTAAATGGCCATGAAATGGTTCAAATAGAAGATCAAAAAATTGGACAAGGCAAAGGAGGCATTGCTCTTCAAATTCATTCTGGGGGGGGTATCAAAGTAAAATGGAGAAGTTTAAAATTAAAAAAAATATAAAATGAAGTCGTTTATATTTATGAGTATATCTGTTTTTATGCTTTTGGGTTGCCAAGAGAATAAAACCAAACCCAAAAAAAAGTCCTCAGAATGGATTTACCTTTTTGACGGAAGCTCTCTTGATGGATGGAAAGCTTATAACGAGGACAGCTTACCCCCTGGATGGACTATTGTAGATAGCGTAATGACTTTTAGCACTGAAATGATTTTGGAGCAAGATTATGACTACAGAGGAAGTAGGGATATCGTTTATGGTGGTCAAGAATTTGACAATTTTGAACTGTATGTTGAATGGAAAATTCCTCCGGGTGGGAATAGTGGAATTTTTTATCACATTACAGAAGGTTATAACGGTCTCCCAGAAGTAGCTCCCGAATATCAATTAATCGATGATGAAAACTACACCGATTTCCATGATATTACAGAATACAACAAAAGTATAGGCATAACCAAAAACCCTCAAGATTTACAACCCCTTCAATCAACTGGAGCCGACTACGCTATGTACGTTCCAGATCCCGCAAAGAAAAATCTTAATCCTGCAGGTCAATGGAACAGCAGCAAAATTATATTTACCCCTGAAATAGTAGAACACTGGCTCAATGGGGAATTACTTCTAACTTTTGTTCCCTGGTCAGAAGAGTGGAATGCAAAAAAAAGTAATGGAAAATGGAAAATTGCTGAAGATTATGGCATCTACAAAAAAGGATTTATAGGTTTTCAAGATCACGGAAGCCCTTTGTGGTTTAGAAATATTAAAATAAAAGAGTTGTAAAATGAAAAAAAGAGAATTTATCAAAACTGCTTCATTAGCTATTGGAGCTTCAGTCCTTCCCCTATCGACATGGTCTTGTGGAAAATCTGATGAGATATTACGTACAGCACATATCGGTATTGCAAATATGGGACTTGAAGATTTAAAGGCAATTTCATCCCATGCAAACGTTGTTGTAACTGCTCTGTGTGATGTCGATAACAATGCTTTGAAAGCTGCCAGTGAAATGTTTCCTCAAGCTCAAATCTTTAGCGACTATCGAATAATGTTTGATCAAATTTCAGATCAAATTGATGCAGTAGTAGTATCTACTCCAGACCACACTCATGCTCCAGCTTCCTTATTGGCAATGGAAAAAAATAAAGCTGTTTATTGTCAAAAACCCCTGACTCATTACGTTTCCGAATCCAGAGAAATGCGAAAAGTTGCCAATGAAAAAAATCTTGTTACTCAAATGGGTATTCAAGTGCACTCATTCTATGATTATAAATTAGCTACTTATCTCATTCAAGGAGGTATCATTGAAAAAGTCAGCAAAGTAATTGCATGGTCAAACAAAAATTGGGGATATGATGGCCCTGCACCAGAAGGTTCTGATCCCATTCCAGAGAATCTTGACTGGAATCTTTGGTTGGGTACTTCTCAAGAACGTGAATATAAAGATGGTTACTACCATCCTGGAAATTGGAGAAAGTTAGTAGATTATGGCTGTGCAACCTTGGGAGATATGGGAGTACATATTTTTGATACCCCTTACAACGCATTAGAACTTGATGTCCCCAATACAATCACTAATCAGTGTCGCCCATTTAATGGTTATGCATATCCAGAGCGAAATATCGTTCGTTACACCTTTGATGGAACCGCCTACACAACAGATCGTTTTGAATGGTTGTGGTATGATGGCGTAGATGGACCAGAAATTAAAGACGAATTGTTATTGCCTGATGGAGAGTCTCTTCCTGAACAAGGTGCAATGTTTATTGGAGAAAATGGCAAACGTTTGCTTTTACCTCATTTTATGGAACTCCCAAAACTTATCGAAGGGGAGTCCTATGGAAATTATAAAATTGAAGATTATGACCCTGAGGGAACTCTTGGAGAACCGATTAGAGATTATGCCAAAGAATCTCCAAAACATTACCATGAATTTGTGGATAGTTGTTTAGGGAAATCGGATTGCTCTGCTCCATTTGAATATGCATCCAAACTAACAGAAACAATTCTTTTAGGAGTTATTGCAGGACGTTTTCCAAACCAAACCCTTCATTACAATAAAGAAACTTCAGAATTTGAAGAACAAGATGCAAATATATTTTTGAAAGGAAATTACCGTACTTTCTAATAAATAAATAATTTGTTTAGAAAAAAAGGTCCTCTTGTTTAAGAGGCTCTTTTAAGCCATAAAAAATTCTGAGGATTTACAATTTATCTTCGTACAAATATAATTTGATAAAGATTTACAAGATTAAATTATTATAAATCCATTAAAAACTTTAAAACCTCAACTGCGGCTTTACTAATTTTGGTTCCCGGTCCATAGACCCCCATTGCTCCTGCTCCAATTAAAAAACTGTGATCTTGAGGTGGGATTACTCCACCTACAATTACAACTATATCTCCTCGACCCAATCGATTAAGTTCATTGATAACTTTCGGAACTAAGGTTTTATGCCCAGCAGCTAAAGAAGAAATACCCATAATGTGAATATCATTTTCTACGGCCTGTTTTGCTGCTTCTTGTGGGGTTTGAAAAAGTGGACCTATGTCAACATCAAAGCCTAAATCTGCATAGCTGGTAGCGACAATCTTAGCCCCTCTATCGTGTCCATCTTGACCCATTTTGGCTATCATAATTCTGGGACGTCGGCCGTTTAATTCAAAAAATCGATTGGTTAGTTCTTTTCCTTTTTTAAAATCTACATCATTTTTGATTTCTTTGGAATAAACGCCTGTAAAACTATTTATTTTAGCTTGATAACGACCAAAAGACTGTTCTAATGCACTACTAATCTCCCCTAATGTAGCACGTTCTCTTGCGGCAATTACCGCTAGTTCCAATAAATTTTGAGTTAACTTTTTCCCTGAAACCAATTCTTGAGCAGCTTGCTTCAGAGTCTCTAAAGCTTCTTTTAGTTTAGTATTATTTCTAGAATTTTTTAATTCTTTCAACTGTTTTAATTGCTGTTGCTGAACTTTAATTTGATCTACTTCCAAAAAGGAAATAAGTTCTTCTTCTTCCAATTTGTATTTATTTACACCAACTATCAAATCTTGACCACTATCGATTCGTGCTTGTTTTTTGGTAGCAGCTTCTTCAATTCTCATTTTGGGAATTCCAGCCTCGATGGCACTTGTCATTCCTCCATAAGATTCAATTTCTTCGATTAATTCCCATGCTTTTTGAGCAATATCATGAGTCAATTGTTCTACATAATAACTCCCCCCCCAAGGATCAACAGTTTTTGTAATTTGAGTTTCTTCTTGTAAGTAAAGCTGGGTGTTTCGGGCAATTCTAGCCGAAAACTCAGTCGGTAAAGCTATTGCTTCATCCAAGGCATTAGTATGTAAACTTTGAGTACCTCCAAAAATAGCTGCCATGGCCTCTATGGTTGTTCTAGCAACATTATTAAAAGGATCTTGAGCAGTTAAACTCCAACCGCTGGTTTGGCAATGTGCTCGTAACGCTAATGATTTTTCATTTTTCGGATTGAACTGTTTTACTATTTTAGACCATAACATTCGCGCAGCTCTCATTTTGGCTATTTCCATAAAGTGATTCATACCTATTCCCCAAAAAAAGGAAAGCCTCGGTGCAAAATCATCAATAGATAAACCGGCTTTGAGACCTGTTCTTATGTATTCTAAACCATCTGAAAGGGTATAAGCCAATTCAATATCGGCAGTCGCACCAGCCTCTTGCATATGATAGCCCGAAATACTAATACTATTAAACTTAGGCATATACTTTGAAGTATATTTAAAAATCTCTGATACAATTTTGATGGAATGCTCTGGTGGGTATATGTAAGTATTCCGAACCATAAATTCTTTCAAAATATCATTCTGTATGGTTCCAGAAAGCTTCTCAGGTTTGACACCTTGTTCTTCAGCAGCTACAATATAAAATGCCATTATCGGAAGTACCGCTCCATTCATCGTCATAGAAACTGACATTTGATCCAAAGGAATTTTATTAAATAATATCTTCATGTCTTCTACTGAGTCAATTGCTACTCCAGCTTTCCCTACATCACCTTCAACACGCATATGATCACTATCATATCCCCTATGAGTGGGCAAATCAAAAGCCACAGAAAGCCCTTTTTGCCCCATGGCTAAATTCTTTAAGTAAAAAGCATTGCTTTCTTGTGCTGAGGAAAATCCAGCATATTGACGAATGGTCCAAGGTCGCCTTACATACATAGAACTATACGGTCCTCTTAAAAAAGGAGGTGTCCCAGAAGAAAAACCAAGATGCTCTAAAGATTCTTCAGCTAATGAGGCAATCTTTGGTATTGCAATCCCCTCAGCAGATAAAAAAACATCAGAAAGTGACTTTTCCGTATTCTTTAAAATTTTTGGAAGTTCAACATCTGAGAAATTTTTACGATTATTCTTCATGAATTTTCTGTTTTTTCAGCTAGGCGCTTTTCAATGATCGGCTGAATAATTCCTGTTTTAAATGTTTTTGTAGTTTTAAGAATAATAGCTGTTTTTGGTACTTGATGATCTTGATATTTATTTGTTCCAACCAAAATTAGATTACCAGAATCAAAAAGTGATTCTTCTTTTTCAGCGGAAGCTTGAATTTCTTTTTGAATCTCTTCATTGAGCAAGGCATTCAAAAACCCGCCATGACTCTCTAGACTTTTAAAGTTTTCCAAAGATAACTCAGCAAGATCTTCCGTTATTTTTTCTATATAATACGAACCTTCTATAGGATTGATGACTTGATCAAAATAACTTTCGTTTTTTAGGATAAGTAATTGGTTTTGTGCCATACGAACTCCAAAACTATTTGGAGGGTTAATAATAGAATCATAAGCAATATTATTGATGATATCAGCACCTCCCAATATTGCAGACATCATAGCTGTCGTTGTTCGAAGCATATTTGTATTGTAATCTTGTAACGTCATGCTGCGTTTTGACGGCTCAGCAATAATCTTGAATGATATCCGAAGGTTATAAATGGATGTTATTTGAGTAAAAACTGTTTTTAAAGCTTGGATTTTGGCTATTTCGAAGAAGTAATTACTTCCTAGTGCTAAATGAAAAAGAAATTCAACCGCATCAATTGACAAGGATTCTAATAAGGTTATGTAATCTATGGCAAGGCTCATACCATATGAAAGTTGCTGCGGAATAGTAGCACCAGCATTTTGGTATATTCGAGTATCTACATAAATGGGGGCACTTGTTTTTTGGGAATTAATCAATTTTATCAAATGATTCAAATCAGTTTTTTGGTCTATAAGCCAATCCCCGTTTTTAGCAAGCATAGTTATTGGATCAAAAAGGAAAAAATATTTGTTTCTATTTAAAAATTTTGATTCCATCTCATCCAAATGTTTACGCTTTGGGATAAAATGAAAGATGAAATAAAAATTGATTTGAAAGGGTTTCAGTGCTTCAAAAAGATTTTTAAAAGATATCTCTTTATTACTCAGACACAAAAAAACTGTTTCAATATCCAATTTAATTAAAGCTTCAAGGGAGTGAGCTAAAGATTCAATATCCAATTCAATGTATAGGGTATGAGCGGTATTCCATTGCTCGGGAAATGAATTAATGATTCGTTTTGATTGATTATTGTCTCGTTCATAAAACGGTTGAGTTGTGATACCATCCAAAGATTCCCAACATAAAGTAGATTGATAGTTTAAGCCTTTTAAATCCTTTTGAATTTGTGACCACACTTCTTGATCGCTACTACTCTTAAATTCTGAAAATAGTTTTTGTTCCATTTTTAAGCTGTTGCTTTTATTCCTTAACTTTTAAGGTGGATTGTCGTTCGCGATTCAGGTGTAATTGAGTTACATCGGGTCTAGAATAATGACCCGAAGGATCAAAATTCTGTCGCTCTTGATAGATGCGATTCAAATAAATTTCAGTACAAAAAACTCCCTCGGAATTAACTATGGGTTCAATAAGCCAGCTACCATCTGGATTTGCGACACAAGAACCTCCATTGGCTAAATTGTCAGGTGCAGCATCCAACAACTCTTCAAAATAGGGCGTGTCTTTTGGGAAATCATTTTTTGTCATCAAAGCACTAACAGAAATCACATAAGATCTACTTTCTCTTGCAATGAATCGAGTAATATCTTTAGTGTTATGCTCACTCCCTGGCCAAACTGCACAGTGTACATTCTCACCCATTCCATACAATGCTGCTCTGGGCAAGGGCATCCAATTTTCCCAACAGTTCAAGCCTCCAAGAGTAAAGCCTTTGTAAGAATGTACTTGCAATCCATTTCCGTCTCCTGGTGCCCATGTCAACCGCTCATCATATGTAGGTTGTAGTTTTCTGTGGACACTGCAGATAACTCCTTGATCATTTATAAATACTAAAGAGCAGTATAAACTGTGTCCTCCTCGGTTTGAGGCCCGTTCTATTATGCCAATATAAACAGCCATTTTATATTGACTTGCTAAAGCACAAACTTCATCCAAATCCCCATTTTCTATGTTGATCGAATTTTGAGCGTAATGAGCATGCAAAACTTTATTAATTTTTAAATCCCATTGTGCTCCATTTGTTAAGGCTAACCAAAAAGGATACCCAGGCAAAAGACCCTCTCCAAAAACAATAAGCTGTGCTTTTTCTTTGTATGCCTCAAGCATGGCAGTTTTTACTTTATCGAGGGTTTTGTTTTTGTTTAACCAAACAGGAGAAATTTGAGCTAAAGCAACCTGTAGTTTATTCATTTTAATGATTTATTTACAAGTAAATATAAACATATAATCTAGGTTAATAAGACTATTTTTCCAGGGTTTTATGTTTCAATTCTTTGAAATACAATTACAAATTCGCAGTTGAATAAAATATGGTATCTTCGAAAGTATAATTAACACCTATGGAAATCAAAAAAATTTATCAGAATCAAAAAACTTTTTTTGATTCAAATATTACCCAAGCAGTTCCCTATCGAAAAGCTGCATTAAAAAAATTACTACATACCATAGAAAATAAAGAAGATGCCATTTATAAAGCTTTGTTTGAAGATCTTAAAAAATCGGAATACGAGTCATTAATTACTGAGGTTTTTATTATTAAAAAAGAAATTAAGACCACACTAAATAACCTGAATTCTTGGACCAAAACAAAACGTATTGCTTCTTCATTGATAAATTATCCAACTCAAGATTATTTAATTCCAGAACCTTATGGTTGTACGTTACAAATAAGTCCCTGGAATTACCCTTTTCAGCTGGCACTAGTTTCAGTAATTAATGCAGTTGGCGCAGGAAATACTGTAGTTCTAAAGCCCTCGGAATACGCACCTAAAACTTCTGCAATCGTCGAAGAAATTATCGGGGAATCTTTTGTGCCAGAACATGTTTGTGTTGTTCAGGGAGACGCTCAGGTGTCATCAGAATTATTGAAACTTCGCTGGGATTATGTTTTCTTTACAGGGAGTACTCATGTAGGTAAAATTGTTGCCCAAGCTGCAGCTAAACACCTCACTCCCTACACTCTTGAATTGGGAGGAAAAAATCCTTGTATTATAGATCAAACTGCTTCCGTTAACTTGACTGCTCGAAGAATTGTTTGGGGAAAGTATGTGAATTGTGGTCAAACTTGCATCGCTCCCGATTACCTATTGGTTCATCAATCTAAAGTTTCGGAATTGAGTCAAGCGTTGATTCTTGAAATTAAAAAAGCTTTTGGTGAAGATCCACTAAAATCATCTAGTTACGGTAAAATAATTAGTCAAAAACATTTGTTACACCTCAAGAAAATGCTTGAGGGGGAATCCATAATTTATGGAGGAAAGATGAATGAAGAAGAATTATATTTAGAACCAACTCTAATCGACCAACCCGATTTGGATAGTGAGATAATGAAAGATGAAATTTTTGGTCCTCTCCTACCTATTTTGAGTTATGAAAATGAGAAGGAGTTAAAACCCATCATCAATCGTTATGAAAAACCACTTGGTTTTTATGTTTTTAGCAAAAGAAACTCTTTCATTAAAAAAATACAGCAAGAATATTCATTTGGAGGTGGAGTTTCTAATGACACTGTAATTCAATTTTCGAACGATAAACTTCCTTTTGGAGGAGTTGGTCACAGTGGAACAGGAGCTTATCACGGGAAATATGGTTTTGATACCTTTACCCATTACAAACCATTTGTTAAAAAGGCCCTTTGGCTTGACTTACCCCTAAGATACGCACCCTACCCGAAATCCTTTACCCTTTTAAAGAAAATACTAGGGCTCATATAAAACATAACGCTATGGATTAATGCCATGTTAAAAAAAATTATAAACAATTTCATTAAGAGTCACGGGCGAAGGCCTAGGGTATTGATTTGTAATTTTGAACCAACTGAAAAATCGGTAGAGTATTCCGATTTAGCTATACAGTATGCAAATAATGGTTTTGATGTAGACCTCGCTCCCTTTAATTCAGAACTAAGTCATATACTCAAACAATCTATTGAAAATGATGTGCACTTTATTCATCTTCATCTAAATTCATATAAGAATAAAAAAATAATTTCAGAGTTAAAAAAGAAGCTGAATCAAAGGAAAAAAATCGATATTTTATTCATTGTGTCAACTGAAAATGAAACGCATGAAATCATAAAAGGCAACATTCTTTATTTATCGATTAAAAACAAACGATTAAAACGATCTCTTCCTAAAATACTCGATGCATTGCAGTTGAAGTGAATTAGGTATTCGGAAAGAGTTTAAGCAATAGCTTTTCCAATCTTTTTGAAGCCTCCAGAGGGGTAAGTTCCTCTTGTTCAACTTCCTGATTTATCAGGGATATACCTTGATTGAGTTTGGGATTTTCTTCCAGAAAACGCTTGAGTTGATCTTGCTGAAGTTCTAGATGCCACTTTATATTTTGAGCAGCTCTCTTTTTTTCAAAATACCCGGAGTTTTGGGTTTGTTCTACATAATTAACAACCATTTTCCACAACTCTGATATCCCTTTATTTTCCTTTGAGGAACAAGTCATCGCTACAGGATTCCATTGAGATTCCTTTGGAGGAAATAAAGCAAACATTTTTTTAAAATTTGCAGCTTCATGACTTGCTTGGTTTATCTTATCTTGGTCAGCTTTGTGAACTACTAACAAATCAATATGTTCATAAATCCCTCTTTTGATTGCCTGAAGGTCATCGCCTCCACCAACAATTTGAAGCATCATAAAAAAATCAACCATAGAATGAACTGCTGTTTCTGACTGTCCAACTCCTACAGTTTCAATTAAAATAATGTCATAGCCTGCGGCTTCACACAAATAAACAGCTTCACGTGTGTTTTGGGTTACTCCCCCTAAATTAGATTTTGAAGGAGATGGTCGGATAAAAGCTTGTTTGGATCGACTCAAAAGTTCCATCCGGGTTTTATCTCCCAAGATGCTCCCATGGTTTAACTCACTACTCGGATCGACAGCCAAAACAGCTACTTTCTTCTGGTGTTTTTCGATTAAATAGGTTCCCAAACTTTCTATCAATGTACTTTTACCAGCTCCTGGAGTGCCTGTAATCCCAATCCGTATTGAAGACCCAGAATTTGGGATTAACTCGGCGAGTAAATCTCGAAACTGATTTCTATGCAAGGATAAAGTACTTTCGCCAAGGGTTATTGCTCGACTTAAAAAAGAGGAATTACCCTTAGAAATCTCTTCTATAAAATTATGTAAGTCAATACGTTGAGGTTTATTTTCCATAAATCAACATATTTCTTGGCACAACTCGATCAGAACCCCATTGGTTGTTTTGGGGTGAAAAAAAATAACAAGTTTGTTGTCCGCTCCTATTGAAGGTTCGTCATCAAGAGCTTTAAAACCTTCCTTTTTTAAACGTTTTATTTCTGCTCGAATATCCTTTACTTCAAAAGCAATATGGTGAATTCCTTCTCCTTTTTTATCAATAAATTTAGAAATTGGACTCGATGGGTCTGTTGCTGCAACTAATTCAATTTTCTGGTCTGCCATTTTGAAAAATGAAGTCCGTACTTTTTGATTGGAAATGTCTTCAATTTTGTAACAACTTGTGTTTAATAAAGCCTCAAAAAGTCTATTTGAAGATTCTAAATCGCTAACAGCTATTCCTATATGATCGATTCCTTTCATTTCTATTTATTGTCTTGGTTTTGAAAGGGCTTTAAAACTTTAGGGTCAGGAGCATGGGTCAGAAAAGCATCGTATGTCTTTTTGTTTTTGTATATCATACGCTTGACAGCACTAGTGCTACAACTGTACTTTTTTGCCAAACGAGCTATAGAATGATACTCTCTTTCACAAGGCTTAATAATATCCCATTTTGAGAGTTTAGAAGATGTTTTCATAATTCAAAGGTAGTCCAAAAGCTTAACTTCATTATATATATTTCTAATAGAGCTAATCAAAATCTTGATTTTTTATTTTAAGACAGTAAAAATCTCATAGAATTCCCTTGGTATTGTTTCTTAATTTGTTCTTTAATTCTTATTTTTAAGCCAACAAAAAAAATATTATAATGAGTAACGAAGTATTTGATCAATTGAAAGAGAAAGCAGAATCTGCAGAAGCAATAGGAGGTACTCTGAAATTTGAGGTTGGGGACATAATTGTCTATGTAGACGGGACCGGTAATTCTAACATTGTTTCCCAAGAAGATAAGGAAGCGGATTGTACTATATCTGCTTCGGCAGACGTATTAATGGATATAAAAAATGGTGATTTAAATCCGATGATGGCTGTTATGGGTGGTAAAATTAAAATAGGTGGTGATATGGGCCTAGCAATGAAAGTTCAATCATTGTTAGCTTAATCGTTAATAAGAACCAATTTACTAATGAATATCCGCAATAGATTTGATTTTATTGCGTTAGGAATGTATTAGAAAGTCTTATGTTAAATTTAAAAAATTCAATTCTATCTAAATTACTGGTAGTAATTTCTTTGCTTAGTTTTTTCCTGGTTTTTGACGAGGGAATGAATCCCAAAGAGTTACATGAATTTTTTGTAAATAATAGCCCATTTAAAGAAACTCAAAAGTTAACTAGAAGTGAACGTAAAGCTAGTGGTTTACCTCCAAATCAATATCATGAACAGTTGTATGATTTAACTTTAAATCCTACCACAGGAGTTCCAGATTATTCCAGTAAATTAGAAGCTCAGCAACAAATTGAAAGAGATAAAGATGAGGCAGCTAAATATGCTGTCCCTGGTGAGAGTGTTGCAACACCGTGGTATGAAGTCGGACCTAAAAATCATTCTGGGAGAACTCGAGCAGCTGTTTGGGATCAAACAGATGGAACTGGAAGAAGAGTTATAGCTGGAGGAGTTAGTGGTGGTCTATGGAAAAATAACGACATAACAAATTCAACTTCCGAGTGGACAAGAATAAATGGTGTTCCCGGAAATTTAGCTGTATCAGTTATTGTTCAAGATGAAGATAATCCAAGTCTTCTTTATGTAGGTACAGGAGAAAATTATACAAACGGTGATGCTTTTGGGAATGGTATTTATAAATCAACTGATGGAGGGGATAATTGGACTCTTGTTTTTGGAAGAGGTGCATCTACAACAGTAACTAATACTGGTTCAATAGGAAATCTTAGGGTAGAAGGGTTTTTCTCTGTTAACGATATTGCACTTTATGACCATGATAAAAATCCAGGTACAGAACCCCAAGTATTTGCCGGATTAAGTTCAGTTTATTATTACAGGAGAAGTAGTGGATTTCTTACTTGGACTGATGAAAATGTTGTTGGATTATACAAATATGATGGGACAAGCTGGGATAGAATAACCAGTGTAAATAACGGTGTAGGTCGGTTTGAAAATATAAATGATATTGAGGTTCAAGAAGTTTCCAATAGAATATGGTTAAGTACTCAGAGAAGTGCACTAGGAAGTTCATTTGGACTCGGTGGCAGGTTTTGGTATAGTGACGATGGTATAACTTTTACCAAAGCAAACCCAGGATTTCCTGCGTTTCCATTATCAGGTGTAAACGATAGGAGAAGAACAGAAATTGCCTCTAGTCATCAAAATACAGACACTCATTATATAGTTGTTCAAACATCTGGAACAGCATCTGGTACAATTCCGGTTATCTATAAAACTACAGATAATTTTACAACCTTCTCTTACATTGAACCTCCATTGGACAAAGATACCGGAATTCCCGATGAAGATTATACAAGGGGTCAATCTGGTTACGATCTTGAAATTGAAGTTGATCCTTTTAATGATCAAATTCTATATGTTGGAGGTATTGATTGGTTTAGAAGTCAAAATGCTGGTTCAGATTGGTCTCAAATTACCAAATGGTCTAACAACAATTTACTATCAACTTTGGATTGTTCAGTTGTACATGCTGATCAACACGGATTATATTTTAAACCAGGACCAGGTAATTCTAATGAAGCTATTGTAGTGAATGATGGAGGTGTGTATTATTCATCTAGTTTATCTACTGCACCTGCCACTAATACTTTTACTGAGATGGAAAAAAATATGATAACCACTCAGTTTTATGCTGTTGCTCAATCTCCTACTGATTTTGCAGGTGCAGATTGGATTATAGGAGGAACTCAAGATAACGGAACTTATTCCGTAATAAATTCAAATCAAAATAAGACTGATGGTACTGAAATTCAAACTGGTGACGGTGGGGATACTTTCTTTGATCAGGTAGGTGGCCATTATTATATTTCAAGTTACGTACGAAATAATTCAATACTTAGAGGTAATTTTGATGCTCTTGGAAATATTGATATAAATTTGGGGTGGGGTGCTTTTGAAGCTATGAACAACGGAATCGACAATCTAAGCTCCGACCTTGGTATTCCTAATGATGAAGGGAGTTTTATAAATCCTGCTGCATTGGATTCTAATCAGGATGTTTATTTTTCAAATGCTGGAAATTCGAGTGGTGCGAATTCCATCAGAGTTATAACTGGCCTTGAAAGAGGTGGTACTCCAGCCACTTTTCTTATTCCGTCGGTATCTACTGGTGCTGATTTTGTAACTGCTCTAGAGGTATCACCCTTCACAACTGATCGAACTACTCTTTTTGTGGGCTTGAAAAGTGGTGAAGTAAAAAAAATAACTAATGCTCAAAATCTTGGTTTACATGTAATTACTTCAGTTTATAGTCAATTAGGAAGTGTCTCAGATATTCAGTTTGGAGATAATGAAAATGAAATTTATTTAACATATTATAACTACGGTTTAAATGCAGCTAATAATAGTAACATAAGATATACTAATAATGGCTTTGCAGGTGGGGTATCATCAAACAAGGAAGGTGACTTACCTGATATCCCTGTTTTGACCATTCTAAATAATCCATTTGAAGATGATGAGGTTATTGTAGGAACGGATTTAGGAGTCTGGAGAACAGCAAATTTTAGTGCAGCTAATCCCAATTGGACTTCCGCATACGAAGGAATGCAGGATGTTGCTGTGCGCGATTTAGACTACAGAGGCGTTTCTGCTCTTGATAATCGTGTTTTAGCTGCCTCATATGGTAGAGGTGTTTTTGTGGGATCTTTCACATCAAATTCCAATCCACCAATAACTGTAGCTGATAATATCACAGTTGCTGAAGGTGGAACAGCAACAACAACTACTGGAGGAGCTACGTCTGTATTATCAAATGATAGTGATCCTGATGGACGACCCAATCAACGACTGATCTAGTTTCTACCACATTAAACGGTACTTCTAACACTGTCACCAAGCGGTACTGGATCATTTACATACACCCACAACGATACAGAAACGACAACTGACACTTTCTGGTACCGAGCATATGATGGTGCTGTTTATGGAAATACTGTTTCAGTAACCATAAACATTACCCCTGTTAATGAGTGCCCTATTGTTCAAAATCCTCTTTCCAATGTAACGGTTCCAGAGGACGCCTCGGACACCGTCATTCCAATTACCAATATATTTAATGACCCTGAGAGTAATATTTTAACTTATACAGTAACAAATACAAATGCTGCATTAGTAACTGTAAGTTTAGATACAACTACTTTAACACTAAATTACGCATCTGATGCAACAGGAACCGCAACAATTACAATTTTTGCAAATGATTCTGGATGTGGGTCACTTGTTCCTCACGAATTTCTGGTAACTGTAAATTCTGATAATGACCTTCCTATTGGAGTTTCAGACACAGTTACAGTTACTGAAGGAGGAACCGTTACTGTAACAACAGCAGGAGCTACTTCTGTTCTCTTCAATGACACAGATTTGGAGAATCACACTCTTACAGTGGGTATTGGAAAAGGGGCAATAGCTCCATCTGTATCCAAAGGTTCAATTAACTTGTTAAATGATGGGTCTTTCACTTATACACACAATGGAAATCAAAATCCTGGCGATATCTTTACCACTGATTCGTTCTTATATCGTCCTTTTGACTTAGGTGCTGGACCTGATGCTGGTTTTGGAAATACTACAACGGTTACTATTCAAATCCTTCATACCAACGACTGTCCAATTATTAATATACCGATCAATGACTTCAACGCAATGGAAGATGATCCTGATTTAGAAATTGATATTAGCTCAGTGTTTTCTGATGAAGAAAATGATGCAATTACATTAACCGTAAGCAGTACAAATTTAGCATTACTCTCTGCTACAAAATCTTCTGCTACAACTCTGACAATTGATTATGTTGATAATATGACTGGTAGTAGTACAATAATATTGTATGCCACAGATAATACAGCTGAATGCTCAACTTTAGTCAGTTCTACCTTTGTAATTTCTGTAGAACCTGAAAATGACACCCCGGTTGGTGTTCCCGATACCATCACAGTATTTGAGGGAAGTTCTGTTACAACAACAACCGCCGGAAATTCGGTACTTGTAAACGATACAGATACTGAAGGAGATAATTTAACAGTAATTAAATTAACAGATCCTTTGTGGCATCAAGAGGGTGGTGCTAATTTTACTTTACAAGCGAGCGGAACATTTATTTATAATCACGATAGCAGTGAAACAACTACGGATAGTTTTACATATCGACTCACTGACTCATTCACTACCACAGACGTTCTTGTTACAATTAACATAATTCCAGTTAATGACTGTCCTGAAGTTACAGTACCACCACTCCCTGATGTTAATGTGCCAGAAGATTCAGTAGACACGGTAATCAATCTAAACGATTATTTCACAGATGCTGAAAATGATCCTTTATCATATTCATTTACAAATGACGATACAAGTCTAGTAACTGTAACGCTATTAGCAGAAAATTTAACAATCGATTATATCCCTGAGCAAAATGGAACGACAACAATAACCATATTTGTGGATGATTCACAGGGTTGTAATACCACTCAAGATGTCTTCATTGTTAATGTAGCAGATGTGAATGATGTGCCGGTTTCAACCGTTAACTCTCTTATAGTTGATGAAGGAGGTACAGTCACAACCACCACAAATGGATTCTCAAGCTTATTAGATAATGACATAGATGCAGAAGGCGAAACCTTAACAGCAATAGAAGTAACATCTCCTGTAAATGGTAGCTTAACATTACTTTCTTCAGGTACATTTCAGTATGTTCATAACGGGTCGGAAACTACAACAGACTCCTTTCAATATAAAGCAAATGATGGAATTGATGATGGAAATACTGTAACGGTTAGTATAACAATAAATCCAGTTAATGATTGTCCAGTATGGAACGATTCTTCATTTGCAACCCAAATAAATACAGTTACAAGAGCTGAAGATTTCACAAACTTCAATTGGCTAACACCTCTGCAAAATTATGTAACAGATCCAGACAATCCATCTCATACAATTACGGTTTCCTACACCAACAGTGATATTGTTTCAATCTCAATAGGTGGATTAGGACGGTTATTCTTCTCAAGCATTCCAAATCAACATGGAAGCTCTACAGGTACAATCACCATTGATGATGGAACATGTAAACTTTACCAACCAATCAGTATAACAATTTCACCAATAAACGACTGTCCAACACTCGATAATCCAGTAGATGATGTTTCAGTAACTGAAGATGAACCTGATAGATACGTTCCATTAGCTGACATATTTTCAGATGTTGATGTGGCAGATGTATTAACCTACACCGCTACACCAGGGGATTCAAGCTTAATTGCAACAAGTATTACTTCAACAGCATTAATTATTGACTTTTTACTTAATCAAAACGGAAGTACTTTTGTTAGCTTAATGGTAAGTGATGGTGATGATAATTGTACTGTTGATGATCTATTTAACGTAACCGTAGTTCAAGAAAATGACCAACCCACAGGAGTTGAAGATTTAATCAGCGTTGTCAATGGAGGAACAATAAGTGTTCTAAATGATGGGGCTACTAATTCGGTATTATCCAATGACAGTGATCCAGAAAGTGATCCTATAACAGCTGTATTGGCTTCACCACCAAATAACGGAACCTTGACATTTTTAAATAATGGAAATTTTACGTATACCCATGATGGGTCTGCTACTACAACGGATAGTTTTACTTACACACCCCGAGATTTTGGAGGTATTGGAAATACTACTACGGTTACGATTTACATCAATAATTTACCTGTTGGAGTTGCTGATACAATCCAAGTAATTGAAGGTGGGACGACAACAGTTACAACAAATGCGTCAACCAGCGTTTTGTCAAACGATACGGATGCTGATGCTGGTGATACTTCTAATTTAACCGCTTCTATAGAAACAAGCCCCGCTTTTGGAACTCTTGTATTAAACTCAGATGGTTCATTTATTTATACTCACGATGATTCAGAAAACTTATCAGACAGTTTTACCTATCTTCCTTACGATCAAAAAGGTTATGGACTACCAACAACAGTATCAATATCTGTAACAAATACAAATGGTCCACCTGTTGCATTCACAGATTCAATAATTCTTGGTTTAGGTTCAACCTCGTCATTATTAGCAAATGGAACAAACAATGTTTTACTTAACGATATTGATCCTGATGGTGATGTTTTAACTGCAACTTTGGTTTCAACACCCAGTTTCGGAACCATAGTACTCAACCCAGGTGGAACATTTACTTATGTTCAAGATGGAGTAATGAATGGAGGCGATAGTTTTACTTATAAAGCCAATGATGGTGTGTCAGACAGTAATGTTGTTTCAGTTACAATAGCACTTACTTGTTCGCCTTGTACTGAATCTACCATTGAAGGAGGTAGTAATGGAGTTGTCTTTACCTATAAAGGATGCGATTGCAGGGATTATGATGTCTATGTTCCAAAAGGCAAAACATTTATCTTTTGTCACCTGAATAATTCGATATCGATTAGTCAAGGAAGTTATACGGTCATTACAACCAAAGTATGTAAATAATTTACGAACTGTCCTAGTTTTCAGTTGAATTGGTGGTTTCTATCAACTTTCCGTTTTTGTAGGTAACGCGTTGATCAAGTTTACCATTGGCTAAAAAATCTTCCCATACTCCATCTTTCCTTCCTTTTGAATCGAACTTGAGTCTTTTACGTAATTTACCATTAGAATAATAAAATAAATTCTCTCCACCCAAAATACCATTTGTAAAATGATTTTGTTCTTTTAGAATACCGTTGCTCCAATAAACCATTCTTTTTCCATGAAAATTACCGTTTACATAATTTACAGACTCGTAAAGTTGCCCGTTTTCATAATACTTTTCTTCTAACCCATTGAGGACACCATTTTTGTAAAATAAATTACGAATCAAAGATCCATTGATATTGTATTCAGAATATTGTTCATGAATCAATCCTTCAAGAAGATTAAAATCCAACAGTAAACTCTTATTATCTTGAGCAAGTTTATAAACCCTACCAGTATAAGGTTCACCGTCTAAATAATGAAAAGATTTATTATCTACTGTTTCAATTATCAATTCATCTAAATTAATCCCTTTATCCAATGAACAGCTAGAAATGATACCAATTACAATAAAAAAAGTTAAAAGAATTGAAATTGTTTTTTTCATTATTTTTTTTTTGAAGATATAAAATATTTATTGTTTGAATTCATTCAATATGAAGAATCGATGTTCATATGAGATAAACTACTGGGTTGAAAATAAAAGTTATTATTTTTTAAAATTTTCAAAAACACTTTAGTGAAAAATCGAAAAACGACTCTACATAATTACACGATCCATACTACACATCACATATTAGTATCGACTTTTTGAGGGAATCAAGAGGTTTATTATTCTTTGGAATAAATTCTTGAGCAACTACCCCTTTGTACCCTGTATCTACAATTGCTTGCATTATTGCAGGATAAAAAAGCTCTTGAGTTTCATCAATTTCATTTCGACCAGGAACACCTGCTGTATGATAATGTCCAAAATATTGATGATTATCCGTTATTGTTCGGATGATATCCCCTTCAGAAATCTGCATATGATAAATATCATAAAGCAACTTAAAATTTGGTGAGTCAAGTCGCTTACACAATTCAATACCCCAACGACTATTGTCGCACATATAATCGGGGTGATTGATTTTAGAATTAAATAATTCCATTTGAATCACCACACCCAACTTTTCAGCTAAGGGCAATATTTTTTGTAAAGCAGTTACACAATTTTCAAGGCCTGTTTCATCATCCATCCCTCTTTTGTTTCCACTGAAACAAATCAGGTTGGTATACCCAGCTTGAGCAACTTGTTTTATCTGCTTGGTATAATTGTCTATAAGTAATGTATGGTATTGAGGGTCATTAAAACCCTCGGTTAAACTAATTTCAGCTCCATTACACATGGTAGATTCTAGACCATAATTTTTCAAAGTATCCCATCCATCTGGTCCTATCAAATCAATTCCCATAAGACCAAATTCCTTTGCAACAATACACAATTCCTCTAAACTTAAATCAGGATAACACCATTGACATACAGAATGGTTTATGTTTCCTTTCAATTGACTCGAAACTTCATTGGCTTCTTGTTTAGTAAACCCTGTTGATCCAATGAATACGGTTGAAGCACTTGCAGCAAGTGTTTTAATAAGGTCTCGTCTTTGCATATTAAATTCTTTTGATAATTTTAATTATTAGGAGTTATTTAGCGAACATTAGATCGTATTACAATAGCATGTAATAGTTTTTGAGAAAACCTTTTGACAAATACGCCAAGTTTTTCTTTTTTTCCATAAGAAACTTCCCATTTTTTGTTTTTTATCGCATGAATCATTTTTCGGCAAAAATAAGCTACCTCTATGCCATTTTGAGTACCTGGGTCATCGTGGTTTAACGGTTCACCTGTTCCAGTCAAAGCATTAACTGTAACTTGGGTCTGAACAAAACCCGGACAAATAAGTGTAACATCTACATTATCTTTTTGATGTTCCATACGGAGTACATCAAAAAAACCATGAAGTGCATGCTTTGCTCCACAATAACCAGAACGGAATGGTGAACCAAATTTACCCATAACACTTGTAACTACAGCAAAATGACCTTTTTTTCGCTTAATAAAATGGGGTAATAACGCTTTGGTTAACGCTACTGTTCCTAGATAGTTTATATTGATTAATTCTTGGTAAACATCAAATTGTGTTTCAGCTATTAAAGATCGCTGACTTACCCCTCCGTTATTTATTAAAAGATCTACTGATCCATAAAAAGCTATTGCTTTTTCAACATGTTTTTCCATAGAATCAAAGTCTTTTAAATCCAATGGAAGCACTTTTATATTCTCTGGGTATTCGCAGGAATTCTTAACCACTTTAAGTTCGGCCTCTCGACGTGCTGACAAAATCAATAATTTTCGTTGTTTAGAATATTGTTTGGCTAATTCTGCACCAATCCCCGATGATGCCCCTGTAATCCATATGACTTGATTCATAATGAGCTTTATTTTACAATTCCCAACCTTTACGGTAGTTTCGTCCAATAAATTGATTGGCTTCTCTCAAATTAGTGATTTGCATATTTTCTCCGTCCCAAAGTAATTTCTTACGTCCATAGTATTCCATATTTCTGTTTGTTCCTTTTCGTAACAAGTAACTACGGATTGCAATATTCCCCATCAAGACAGTCTCAGTCAAAGGGCCAGAATAATCAAAAGAAGAAGTGAGTGCCTTGTGTTGATCACTATTAAAGCCTGCCTTGATGGCATCTATCCATTGTTGTTGATGACCAAACTCGGGCGTTGTTTGTTTGGGTTGTTCAAAAGTTAAAGTAGGCTCACCTTTTCTAAATAATTTAGGAGTCATTCCATAAACCCCTGTAGTAATGACACCCTGTTCACCAATCATCATTACACCGTTTCCACCTCCAGGTTCACCAATATCCTCTGAAATGGGAATTAAATCGGGACGTGGCGGACGAATTCCACCATCAGACCAAGTCATAACCATTGGAGTATCGTTTTTTTCAGTAGGGTCGAAGTTAATCGTTACTGTAGAAGATGGAGGACACCCCTCGGGAATATATTCTGGGACCCACATTTTAGTGTATACACTACCAACACTGCATTCTAGAGCGGTTGGATAATGCAAACCTAATGCGCGAAAGGGAATATCAATTATATGACACCCCATATCCCCCAAAGCTCCGGTACCATACTCCCACCATCCCCTCCAATTGAAAGGATGCAATGAAGAACTAAACGGGCTGTATTTTGCAGGACCAAGCCATAAATCCCAAGCCAGCTGATCGGGTTTATTTTGTGGATCTGATTGAGGTTTGGGAACACCTTGAGGCCAAACTGGACGATTTGTCCATACTTTTACTTCGGATACTTTTCCTATCAAGCCGGCATCAATCCATTCTTGAACTCGAACTTGTGCGGGATTTGAAGCTCCTTGATTTCCCATTTGAGTAACAATTTTATTTTCCCGAGCTTTTTCGGTTAAAAGACGAGCTTCCTTGATGTTATGAGTCAAGGGCTTTTGAACGTATACATGAATTCCACGATTCATAGCTTCCATTGCAATAATACCGTGGGTATGATCGGGTGTTGAAACTGTTATTGCATCAAGATTTTTTTCTACATCGAGCAATTTTCTGAAATCAGTATAAAAGCTTGCATTAGGGAAATCTTTAACTGTATCCAAAACTCCGTGTTTTCCTTGAGGATCAATATCACACAAGGCTATTACTCGCTCTCGCCCTTTTACAGAAGCATTAATAATATCGCTACGTCCTTTTCCACCTGCTCCTATTGCAGCAATATTGAGTTGATCACTCGGGGCTGTAAAATCCTGACCACCTAGGACATGACGCGGCACAATCATGATTGATGAGGCGAGAATTCCTTTTTTAAGAAATGTTCTTCTAGAATTTTTTTTAAGATTTTTTGATTTCATAAAATGCTTTTAAAATCAAAAATTACAAAAAAAATGTAAGAGAGAAGAGTTTAAGGTGTTCTAAATTCACCGACCCATTTAGATTTATTCTTTTTAAACAAGGCACGAATATGTGCTGGACGTTTCAGTTGAAGATATTCTATTTGTGTAGCTTCAAAAACAAGTTTCAAAAAATAATGTGTCTCTTTCAAGAAATCAACAGAGCTTTCAGATTCTATTGGAGTTCCTGGAGCATGTTGGGTTGTATAATCTTTTTGAGATGCAGAAGGTTGTTGAATGAATACAGAATTATCTTCAATCATTAAAATACAAGATGCTTGAACACGAATTTGTGTAAGTTTTTCAGGATTATAAAAAAGCAGTTCAACATTTTTATTGTTTTCTAAACTCAAAACCTTTTGAGAACGCGAATCAGTGTAAATAGTGAATTGCTTTTTTTCGGGGTCATAATCTCTAAGAACAACAACTCTCAGCTCAGGAATATTGTTATTTGAAGTGGCTAAATTAAAAAAGCGAAAACTATGCTTTTTTTGATTCAATGAACTTTTCCATTCCTCATTGCACTTGGTAAATATTTGATCGAGCATTAATTTGGATTGTTAAGTTCTTCCCATTTCTTGGCTCTATGCTGGGCATTTAATTCAATATCTTTCCAAAACAAATTGACATCGGCAAAGTGATAGCTTTTGATAAAAGAAAGCCAGAAGCGCTTTGGTATTTTTGGCACAGAGGACCATAATAAACCATCAACTACTTCAATATCAATTGCATTTTCATAAATAACCCCATCAGAATTGAGAGTTCCTAGATGATCTTTCCTTGAAGTTTTTATTTCTTCATTCCATTTAATGGGATTTGTTGTTACCCCACCTTTATACCATTCCTCATATGTTTTAGGATATTTCTTTCGTTTGTATGTATTCCAACTCACAAACCCCCCTACTTGATCAGGTTTAGTCATCGGTTTAATTGTTTTAAAATCATCAGCCTTTACACGAACACCCGGAAGGTATGCAGCTACTAAAAAGTTTTGAAGATCTTTATCATCAAAATAATCCTTGACTAACTCCTTTGCCATGATACTTCCCTGACTGTGACCAGCAATGATAATTGCTTTTCCATTATTGTAATTTTCTAAATAAAATTCAAAGGCTCTTGATACATCATCATAAGCCACTTTCCAAGAAGCTGGACCGTCTTGGTCGTGGGGAGCTACATAAGTTTTATAATGGGATTGTCTATAATAGGGCACGTATATGTTCCCTGCTTTTGCCCAACTCGAAGCTTGAAATTTAACCGATTTTACAAGGACGTCTTCCCTCAAATCTTTTCGCCCTAAATCTGCATTCCAAAGAGAATCTTTCTTGTCAGTCAGCAAGGTCGGGTAAATGAAAAAAACATCAATGTTTTTAGGTTTTGGCTCTCCAGTTATTTCTTTCAACACCTTTGGGTATTGCCCTGGAAGTACAGCCCAAGAATTGGTGTTTTTATAATCGGGTGCTTTAGGAATTGGAGTTTCTGAAAATGAAAGTGTTTTGTATGCAGTTTTACAACTAAGTAAAAGCAACATTACAAGGATAAATGATAATTTTGTACGCAATTTTTTTTTATAAATATAGTGTTTTTTTGAACTTTAGTTTTTAAATTTTTTGATGCAATAATTCCAAACAAAGAAGATATGAATCCCTATTACAAGCTCCAATATGGTTTTTTTTATAACTTTAAACAGTTAAAAAAATAAAAATGAAAACTTTATCCATCCTTATCTTAAATTTGTTCTTATCTGTGTTTCTTATTTCATGTAACTCAAAACCCAGAAAAGAAAAAAATGCAGAAGTTTCAATTGAAATGAAAAAAATAAATGACACCCTAGTGCGAGCAACCATAACAACCATTTTAGAAAAAAATGGAAATGCAACCGAAGAGATTCAAGTAATCGAGGGCACTCCAGGAGTAGTAAAAGCAAAAGTTGAAGCACATAAAAGTAAAGTATTACATAATAAACCTCATCAAATTCATCAAAAAACAGAAAATAAATTACAACTTTTTTTGGAAGCAAAAAGTGGAAGTAACACAAGTGAAACAGTGATTCTATCTGAAAAAGATGGTCAGGTTACCCTAGAAGCATCCATCAATGGTTTAGAAGAGGGTATTTATGCGATTCACATTCATGAAAAAGCAGATTGTAGCTCTGACAACGGAAAATCAGCTGGAGGGCATTGGAATCCTACATTTGAAGCTCATGGAGCCTGGGGTAATACCGATGGATTCCATAGAGGAGATATTGGAAACTTCATTGCTGACAGCAATGGGTTCGGTATGATCACATTCAATACAGATCTCTGGTGTCTTGGTTGTGACAACAAAGAAAAAAATTTAATAGGAAAAGCAATAATTGTGCACCAAGGTGAGGATGATTTGACATCTCAACCCTCGAGTGCTGCTGGTGCACGAATTAGTTGTTCAGGTATTATAAAATAAAAAACAATTTAACTCTGTAACAAAAACCTCTCTTTCAACACCCATAAGTATAGAAATCTAGATGCACTTAAATGAAACTGATTTTTTGCAATTGCTGGAAAAGCATCAAAATATTATTCACAAAATATGTCGCATCTATTCATATGATTACTCAGATCAGAAAGATCTCTTTCAAGAAATAAGTATTCAACTATGGAAATCATATCCAAGCTTCAAAGGCAAATCGAAATTTACAACTTGGATGTATCGTGTTGGTTTAAATACCGCAATTACCCTTTATAGAAAAAATAAAAAAACCATTCGTGGAGAAGACTATTCAAAAATTTCGGAATTAAAAGCTAATGAAGAATATGATGAAACCAAAGACAATCAAATTAAGTGGTTGTATGGGAAGATCGACACCTTTTCGGAAATAGAGAAAGCTTTGATTTTATTGTATTTAGAAGATAAAAAATATTCGGAAATAGCCGAAACTTTAGGGATATCAGAAGTCAATGCCCGAGTCAAAATCAATAGATTGAAAAAAAAATTAAAAACCATGCTGGAGCAATAAGATCATGAATAAACTAGATGCTTTAAAAAAAGAGTGGAAAAATCAAAAATTTGACTTACAACTGTCGAAAGATGAATTACATCAGTTAACACAAAAAAAGTCGGTTTCTTCGATCAAATGGATTTTTATATTCAGTTGTTTTGAATTTTTTGCTTACCTCCTATTCCCGTTTTTTATACCGGATTATTTTGACGCTTTTGAGTACTACAGAAGTATCCATCTGTATCATTTTTCAATTTTGGTTAATGCTCTTGGATACGTAATACTCTCTTATTTTATGATTCAATTTTATCTGAATTATCGAAAAATTAAAACCTCAAACTCAATAGCTTTTTTAATTGAATCTATTATTGCCTCCAGAAAATCAGTAAACAAATATGTTATTTATAACATTAGCTTGTTTCTTGTATTCATTATTGTTGTTTTGATTAATGCATTTAGATACGATGAAAACTACATTGAACTCATTAATATTGGAAACTCGTCAAGCGAGGGTTCTATTGTGAAAATGGTAATTGCAATAATCATGATTATGATAATAATATTGACACTCTTACTTGTGTTTTATTATATCATCTACGGAAGGTATTTTTATCGACTAAAAAAACTGATTAAAGAATTAGAAGCATAGAATTTTTTACCACTCTCGCTTTTTATTTAGTTCTTCTTGTTCTTTTATTTCTTCGGGTGATAATACTTTTAAAAAAGAAGAATGTTGTTCAATAGCGAACTCAATTTTCTTTAAGATAGAATCTACCGATTCATTTTCATAATCAATTTTTAAAGGATCTTTGATAACCATAGATTGCAAAATTCCCTTTTTCTTTATCATTAGTCCTTTTTTATCAAAGGACCTTCTAAAACCGTCTATCACGATTGGAACAACAACGGGTTTATATTTTTTAATTATAAAAGCAGTTCCTTTTCTCATAGGACGAAATGGCTTGGTAGTTCCTTGTGGAAAAGTAATGACCCAACCGTCTTCTAACGCTTTACCAATACTCGATATATCACTAAACTTAACTTGTCGTTTTACATCCTTTCCTGATTCTCGCCAAGTTCGTTCTATTGAAACAGAACCTGCATAGGCTAGTATTCTTGGAAGTATTCCAGATTTCATTGTTTCTTTTGCAGCTACATAATAGATATTCAACTTAGGATTCCATAGATAACCAACATTCTTGATATTATCTATTCGACCGCTTAAACTCGCATTAAAAACATGAAACATAGCAACCACATCTGCAAAATAAGTCTGGTGGTTGGAGACAAAAAGTACATTTTCATCTGGTAAATTCTTAATAATATTAGAGCCTTCAATCTTCAACTCATTAAAACCCCTGTATCGTCGATGTGACACAAAACCCAAATATCGAATCAACATTTTTTTTAAAAAAAGTATATGACCGAAAGGATTTTTTTTTAGTATTCCCATAATTCAAAAATCCCCTAAAGATAATATTATTCTTTGAGAGCTGAGAGAATGAGTTCCTTCATTTCGGAAAGAATTGATGCTGTAGCTCCCCAAACCTGTACATCATTAAACAAATACATAGGAACATTCACCTCACCAACATAAGAGGTTAAAACCGTTCCTCGGGTCTCATTATCAGAATTTAATAATTCCGAAAGAGGTACTTCAAGAATCTTTTCAACTTCTTTAACCTCTCTTTCAAATGAAAATTTATTTTTCATTACACCAACAAAAGGATAAACCATAAAATTACTGGGAGGGATATAAACATCAGTCAAAGTTAGTAGTTTGCTGATATGAGATGGAGGGACGTTGATTTCCTCATTGGCCTCTCGCAGTGCTGTATCCCAAAAGGACCTATCTACCGAATCCTTTTTGCCTCCTGGGAAACTAATTTGACCTGAATGAACCCCGGGATAAACTGAACGCTGAATCAATACAAAATGAGTTTGGTTATCCGTACCTGGGTAAAATAAAATCAAAACTGCTGATTTCTTCGCTTTATTTTTATCTAGTTTAAGATTAATCAATTCTTGAGCACGAAACATTGGAGACATTTTTTTTTGTGCTTCAATTCCTGGTAAGGGTAAATCGATTACTTTTGACAGAAGTGATTCAAATTTGGTAAAAAGCATAAAAAATGAAAAAAATCCTTTTTATTGTTTTAATAATTTTTTCAGTGGGGTGTAATGATGCTCCAAAGAAAATAAAAAGTATTGAAAAAAAAGTTGAACCTAAAAAGAAACTTTCTAAAAAGAAAATTCTTTTGGAAGAACCTACCCTTTTTTTGGATGAGAAAACAGCCATCCCATTTTTATTTGAATACCAACAAAAAAACAAAGAAAATAAGGTGAGAATTTCTACTACTTATGGAGATATTGATCTTATTCTTTTTGAAAACACCCCCTATCATCGGGCTAACTTCATTTACTTAACAAAGTTAGGATACTTCAATGATACCTTTTTCCACAGAGTTGTTCCTGGTTTTGTAATCCAAGGGGGTAATTCTGATCATCCTAACACTTGGCTGAAAAGGAGAAGAATCGGAAGATATTTATTACCACAAGACAACGACAAAGGTTACAAACACCATCGAGGTATACTATCAATTCCCAGTAGTGAAGAAAAGAATCCTCATAAACTAGCCTCTCCTTATGAATTTTTTATAGTACAACAAAAGGGAGGAGCATACCATTTGGATCAGAACTTTACTCCTTTCGGAAAAGTAATCAAAGGGATGGATGTGGTTGATAAAATTTGCTCGCAACCTATTGACGGTAGAGAAAATCCAATAAGAAACATCAAAATGAATGTAACAATTCTTAATTAATATAAGATATTATTATTATATTTGAAAAATAATAAATTTAACACATAATGACACTTACCCAACTCAAATACATGATCGCAGTAGCAGAGGCAGGTAATTTTACAGTAGCTGCCGAAAAATCATTTGTTACACAACCTACATTGAGTATGCAAATCCAAAAACTAGAAGAAGAATTAGGAGTTAAAATATTCAATAGAACAAAAAAACCTATACGCTTAACTAAAGTTGGATCAGAAATTCTTATGCAGGCCCGTAAGATCATATCGGAGTCAAAACGAATGGAAGATGTTGTAGCTCAAGAAAAAGGCTTTATTGGAGGTGATTTTACACTTGGAATTATACCAACCGTTATGCCAACATTGCTCCCTATGTTTTTAAATACATTCCTAAAAACTTATCCAAAAGTAAATTTAAAAATAGAGGAACTTACGACCGAGAGTATTATTGAAAGATTATCAGAAGGAAAACTGGATGCCGGAATAGCATCAACTCCTCTAAAACATGAAAACATAATTGAGCGTCCTTTATATTATGAACCTTTTGTAGCCTATATACCAGAAGGACATAGATTGTCCAAAAGTAAAAATATTAATGTTGATGATATTGAAAATGAAAATGTTCTTTTACTAGAAGACGGTCATTGCTTCAAAAACCAAGTATTGTCTTTGTGTTCTTTTTCAAAAAGTGGGCTCAATAAGCAATTCAATCTAAAAAGCGGAAGTTTTGAAACCCTTGTAAATTTAGCAAATGAAGGTCTAGGGATGTCCCTAATACCTTATTTAAATTCAGCAAATCTATCTGAAAAGAATTCTGAAAATGTAAGAAACTTCCCTGCACCCTCTCCTGCAAGAGAAATTAGTGTAATTTATCCAAAAAGTCAGCTAAAGCTTCAAATCATAGAGGCATTAAAAGAAAGTATAAGCGGAGTTGTTCGTGGTGCAATAACCTTTGAAGATGTCAAGATAATCGTTCCTTAAAACGACATTGTAGACTGAAGATGAGGGTACTGAGCCACAAAAATTCGGCACCAGTTCTGTAATTTTTCAAGATCTTCAACATCAAGAACCCTTGTTGCCTTACAATACTCTTTAAAAAATAAACTCGAGTCGAAACTCACTTTTTTTAAAACAAGAATACAATATTGATATTTACTCATTTTTAATACTTTGATTCGAATTTAATTTAGAATTGTTTGAAAATGTGTTTAAAAAATGTTAAAATCACTAGTAGGTATTGCATGATACTATTTAAAAGATATATATTTGCATAATAAACTACTAAACCAAACTCAAACCCATGAATGATAAACATAAAAAAATATGAAAATTGAAAACACCAAAGCTCAAATGCGAAAAGGTATTTTAGAATTTTGCATCCTCAAAATACTCAGCACCAAAGACAAATATTCTTTCGAAATAATAGAGACATTAAAAAAGTCAAAGTTGCTCGTTGTCGAAGGAACACTATACCCACTTCTTACAAGACTAAAGAATGGAGGTCTATTGGAATACCGATGGGAAGAATCCTCTTATGGTCCCCCGAGAAAATATTATTCAATAACAGAAGATGGAAAACAATTCCTAAAAGAACTTCACTCGTCTTGGAGTGATCTGAACAAAGCAGTTACATCACTAATCAAAAAATCTTAAATCATGAATACCACCGTAACAATTCATCTCGCACACATTCTATTTCATATAGATAGTGACGCTTATGACCTTTTAAAAAAATATTTAGATAAACTAGAGAAAAGCTTTTCTAAAACAGAAGGAAAACAAGAAATTCTAGAGGACATTGAAGTAAGAATCGCCGAATTATTCTCACAATACTCAAATCAAGAAGGATATGTTATTTCGGAACAAAATGTAAAAGATGTTATTGAAACTCTGGGATCTCCAGAAGACATCGCTGATGAAGATTTTGTTGAAGAAAACACGAAGTCAGAATCGCAAAAGAAACTTTATCGAGATTCAGAGAATAGAATCATTGGTGGAGTTGCAAGCGGGCTTGGACATTTTTTTGGAATTGAACGAGTTTGGATTCGTTTAATCATAATACTTCTCATCCTCTCATCTGTTGGGGGAATCATATTCATATACATCTTGCTTTGGGCATTAATACCTGAAGCAACTACTACAGCAGAAAAATTAAGAATGAAAGGCGAGCCTGTCAACATCTCCAACATCGAAAAAAAAATCAAAGAAGGACTTGAAGGTGTAACCAACAAAGTAAAAAATGCAGACTATTCTAAAACAGTTGATTCCTTAAAAAAAAACTCCGCAAAGCTTTCAGAAGTACTTGAAAAGATAGCTCAGGTATTAATAAAGATTTTTACTAAAACTATTGGTTTTTTTATGATATTCATTTCAAGTATCGTTATGATTTGCTTAATATTTAGCTTAGCAATATTCGGTTTTATAAGCTCAATTGAGCTCCCGCATGAACTTTTATTTTTGTCGACGAATTCTAGCATACCGATGTGGGCATTCTCCATATTGACATTAATAGGAGTAGGTATTCCCTTCGTCTTTATTTTTACTCTTGGACTTAGAATGCTTACCTCAAAACGTAAATTAATGAGTAACACAACCAAATACACTTTAAGTATTATTTGGATGACTACACTTCTAATCATATCATTTACAGTAGCTAATGAATTCAGGTCAAAAGCATTCACCGCAAAGAATTCTAACACTGAGCGAATTGACATCAAACTTGAAGATACGCTAAAGATAAGAATGAATAGAGTTGAATATGATAATGAGATTTTAGTTTTCAATTCAACTCATTTAATCTACAATGATCAAGATGAGTTAAAACTACTTAATGATGACCTTCGGCTAAACATTTCTGAAAGTCCTAATCAAACAACAGAGTTAAAAATAGAAAGAGAAGCTAAAGGCTTCAGTCAAAAGAAAGCAAGGAGTAATGTCGATAAAATCGATTACCATTATGAATACTTTAATAAAAATCTATTATTGAATGATAAATGGGTTACTTCGGTATCAGAAAGTAAAAATGAACAAAAAGTAAAATTGAATTTGACAGTTTCTAATGGACAATATATCTGTATAGAATATGAATTTGGACCCTACATGCAAAGGAGAATAAAAAATGATCAAAATTATTCCAGAAAAAAAATTGCTGGACATTTATGGAAAATGGATAATGGAGTGTTAATTTGTCAAGACTGTATTGTTGGAAATAAAAAAACGGTGAATGACGATGAACAATTTAAAATTAAAGTATCAAATAAGGAATCTAACTTTGAGTTAAACATCAGCGAGGAAGGAATTGAAATCAATAATGTGGAAAATTAAATTATTCAAAACCAAAGGGTTAAGAACCCACTAAAAAATGGGTTTATATGATTGAGTAAAAGCTTGTCAGAAAGCGGATAAATACTATATTTGCATACCTAATTTTTCGGGGTGTAGCGTAGCCCGGTCATCGCGCCTGCTTTGGGAGCAGGAGGTCGCAGGTTCGAATCCTGCCACCCCGACAATAAAGTGTGTTTATGAGCCTTTAATGCACTAAATACGGGATGTGGCGCAGCCTGGTAGCGCACACGCCTGGGGGGCGTGGGGTCGCAGGTTCAAATCCTGTCATCCCGACTAAATTACATTCTAATGTTTTTGTTGAGAGGAACTTATGTTCCTCTTTTTCATCGAGACATGTCCGGAAAAATATAATCCTTGCTGTTAAAATTCATACTCAAATTGAAAAATTGAATGAGAAAGAAAATATAAAACTCATTGGATTTTGTTTTCATCAAATTATCCTTTTTTTAAAATTATATTGATTTCAATTTTTCAACCTACTCATCTTGTAAATCTTGCTTTTATTTGTATTTTTAATATTAAATCATCACAATGAAAAAATTACGTCCCTTAAGCCTCATTTGTTTTTTATTTTTTTTAACAAGTTGTGCTCAGTATCATGGTCCAGAAATTCAAAACGAGCAAAGCCCCAAGTATATTGCTAAACCTATCATAGAGGGCATCGACATCCCCTGGGGTATGGATTTCATTTCCCAAGATGAAATGTTAGTAACCGAAAAATCAGGTATTCTTTACAGGGTTTCTGATGGAAATAAAACTGAGGTTTCTGGCCTTCCAGAAGTTTATGTACGGGGCCAAGGCGGTCTTTTGGATGTTGCAATTGCTCCTTCTTTCGAAACATCAAAACTGGTCTTTTTTACCACAAGTTCAACAGATGGAGAGGGTCCTGGTGGGCATACTGCCTTATACTCTGCTCAATTGAAAGGTGATACACTCGTAAATTTAAAACAATTGTATAAGGGAGAGGAAAACTCCAAAAAAGGGCAGCATTGGGGATCTCGAATAGCTTTCGATAATAATGGGTTTATATATTTTTCTATTGGAGATCGTGGAAATAGAGAAGTTAATCCGCAAGATATCACACGAGATGGTGGTAAAATTTACAGGCTCAACCAAGATGGAAGCATTCCAACGAGTAACCCTTTTTTTAATGAAAAAGAAAGTAAAAAAGCAATCTATTCTTACGGTCATCGAAATCCTCAAGGAATGTCAAAACATCCTGAAACCGGGGCAATTTGGATACATGAACATGGTCCCCGAGGTGGAGATGAAATTAATATTATTGGTGCAGGTAAAAACTACGGATGGCCCAAAATAACCTATGGAATTAATTATAGTGGAACCCCAATAACCAATGATCAAGATCTACCGGGTCTTGAACAGCCATTCTATTATTGGATTCCTTCGATTGCTCCATCAGGCATGGCATTTGTAAGTTCTGATAATTATCCCAAATGGAAAGATAATCTCTTAGTAGGTTCATTAAAATTTGAATATCTTGAGCTTCTGGTTATTGAAAACAATAAGGTTAAAGAACGACATAAGGTTTTGGAAGGAATTGGTCGAATACGCAATGTAAAACAAGGTCCCGATGGTTTAATTTACATTGGTGTTGAAGGGAAAGGTATTTTAAAAATAATTCCAAAAACACCGTTGAATTAATTTTTAATATGAAGCATCTGTTTTACATCTATTGCTTAAGTATATTTGGGTTTATAACTTATATGACCCCACAAAAAACTTTAGAAAAAAGTATTTCTGATGGTAAAGAAGTATATCAAGATTTTTGTACTCAATGTCATTTAGATAATGGAAAAGGAGTATCGGGAACTTTTCCTCCTCTGGCAAAGTCAGATTATCTCCAAAACAATATCGAAGCCAGTATACGTGGAATCAAATATGGTCAACGAGGTAAGATAACGGTAAACGGAATAGAATACGATGGAATAATGTCAATGCAAGGTCTTGATGATGAGGAGGTCGCTGATGTTATGAATTACATTTTAAACAGTTGGGGTAATAAAGCTAAAGAACAAATAAGTATTACTCAGGTAACCGAGGTGCAAAAAAAATAAATATGCCTTTGAAAGACTATTTTAATTTCCTGAAAAAGAAAAATAAAACCTATACATTGTCTTATATTGCTATTGCATTTTTATTCATTGTTTGGATTCTTTTTCTAGATGCAAACTCTTGGATAACCCATAGGGAATTGAATTTGGAAATTGAAAAATTAGAACATCAAAAGGAAAAACTAAAAACAGCAATTGATCGAGATCAAAAAATGATTAATCAACTTGAAAACATTGATAGCCTTGAGCGATTTGCAAGAGAATATTATGGGCATAAAAAAGAAAATGAAGAAATTTTTCTAATCGACACCTCTTCAATTAATAAAAAAAAATAAAAGTAAAATTTTGACTTAAAAATTTACTTTCAGATGGTGATAAATAATTGTATTTTTAAACTCTTAATTAGTCAATAATGAGTAAAGTCATAGCAATAGCAAATCAGAAAGGTGGAGTTGGTAAAACGACCACATCTGTCAATATTGCTGCAGCACTGGGTGTGCTAGAAAAAAGAGTACTTTTAATTGATGCCGATCCGCAAGCTAATGCAACCTCAGGTATAGGTGTAGATGTTGAAAAGCAAAAAAAAGGCACCTATGAACTACTAGAACACACTGTTAAAGTTGAAGAAACGATTGTTAAAACTGAATCCCCAAATCTGGATTTAATACCCTCTCATATCGATTTAGTTGCTATTGAAATTGAATTAGTAGATAAACATGAGCGAGAATATATGTTACGTAAAGCAATTGAGAGCGTAAAAGATCAATACGATTATATTTTTATAGATTGTGCTCCATCATTAGGCTTGATTACCTTGAATGCACTTTCTGCTGCTGACTCCGTATTGATTCCCATTCAATGTGAATATTTTGCATTAGAAGGTTTAGGCAAACTTTTAAACACAATAAAAAGTGTTCAAAAAATTCACAATAAAAATCTAGATATTGAGGGTTTATTGTTAACAATGTATGATTCTCGTCTTCGTCTTTCTAATCAAGTGGTAGAGGAAGTTAAAAAACATTTTGGGAAAATGGTTTTCAAAACAATAATTCAACGAAACATAAGGCTCAGTGAAGCACCTAGTTTTGGAAAAAATATTATTCAATATGACGCAACCAGTAAAGGAGCTCAGAATTACCTTAGTTTAGCTCAAGAAGTACTCAAAAAAAATAAAGGAAAATAAAAATGTCCAAAACAAATAAAAAACAAGCTCTAGGTCGTGGATTGTCCGCTTTACTTCAAGATTCAAAAAACGACATCAAATCTGCAAGTGATAAAAATACAGATCAAGTAATTGGCAACGTAATTGATTTGGAATTGAATCAAATTGAAGTAAATCCATTTCAGCCAAGAACACAATTCAGTGATGAAGCATTAAAACAATTAGCTTCTTCAATTAAAGAGCTTGGAATCATTCAACCCATAACAGTTCGAAAAATAAATTCTAATCAATATCAATTGGTTTCTGGAGAACGGAGATTCAGAGCTGCAAAATTAATTGGGCTTCCTTCAGTTCCTGCATTTGTCCGTCTAGCTAATGATCAAGAATCATTAGAAATGGCTTTAGTAGAAAATATCCAAAGGCAAGACCTAGATCCCATTGAAATTGCTTTGTCTTATCAACGTTTAATCGAAGAAATTAAACTTACCCAAGAAGCACTTAGTGAACGAGTAGGGAAAAAAAGATCTACCATAACAAACTATCTTCGGTTATTAAAACTGGACCCAATTATTCAAACAGGAATGCGTGATGGATTTCTTTCGATGGGGCACGGGAGGGCTTTACTTCCGTTAGAAGAAAAAGACGATCAAATAGCAATTTACGAACAAATAATCAAAGGAGAATTAAGTGTTCGCAAAACAGAAGCAATTGTTAAAGGTATAAAAGAAGGAACTTCTAAAAAAGTTACTACTCACAAACCGTTATTCATTCAGAAGGGAATTGAAGATTTTGGAAATTATTTTAATTCTAAAGTATCCATCAGCTACAAACAAGATGGTAAAGGGATTATTCAAATTCCTTTTGATTCTCAACAAGATTTCAGTCGTATGAAAAAGTTGTTGAATCGTGAAAAATAAAATTACTTTAATCTTAGTTATACTTTTTTCATTCAATTTTGTTTTTGCACAAAAGATTCAAAAAGATACTTTAACCCGAAAACAACTTTTAATTAAAGATCCCTTGACACCCTCTAAAGCAGCATTTTACTCTGCTGTAGTTCCAGGATTAGGTCAAATTTACACTGGAAAATACTGGAAACTTCCCATTATTTACGGAGCTCTAGGAACCTCGGGATATTACTATTTTTACCAAAGTAGAAAGATGAAAGTCTTTCGAGATATTTACAAAAGAAGAATTGCAGGTTACACAGATGATATTTATGCAAGACGTATTTTTCAAAACGACCAGCTAATTCAAGGAATGAATTTCCATAAACGTTACAGAGATTTATCGGTTCTATTTTTTATGGGATTCTATCTTTTAAACATACTGGATGCAAATGTTGGAGCGCATTTGATGCAATTCAATGTAGATAATAAGTTAACTTTTCGGCCTCATCTTGAACCTGATTTAATAGATGCTAATCTAAACTACGGTCTCACGTTGAATATAAAACTTTAAATCATGAAAATAGCACTTTTAGGGTACGGAAGAATGGGGAAAGCTATAGAACTTTTAGCAATTGAAAGAGGGCATGATATCGTTGCTAAAATCGATCAAGACCAAACCGATGGAAATCTCTCTGATGCAGATGTGGCAATTAATTTCAGTATTCCAGAAGCAGCAGTCGAAAATATTAAAACTGCCTTAAAAATCAACATGCCTGTAGTTTGTGGAACAACAGGATGGTTAGATCAACTAAAAGAAGTAGAGGATTTTTGTAAGGCTAAAAATAGTGCATTTATTTATGCTCCAAATTTTAGTGTAGGAGTAAACCTATTCTTTAAACTGAATAAAGTTTTGGCTAAACTAATGTCCTCTCATAAAAGTTATCAACCAACAATGAAAGAGGTTCACCACATACACAAACTTGATGCACCCAGTGGAACTGCAATAACTTTAGCCGATGGAATTATTGATCAATCTGACTACTCCCATTGGACTATTGATAAGGAAGTCAATGGAAACCTTCTGCCCATCAAAGTTGAACGGACTGGAGAAGTTCCAGGAACACATGCTATTCAATATAAATCTACCGTCGATTCGATTACAATAGAACATCAAGCTCATTCTAGACAAGGTTTTGCTCTAGGGGCAGTTATTGCAGCAGAGTGGATACAGGATAAAAAAGGTGTTTTTTCTATGAACGATGTACTCAGTTTAGAATAGGTGTAACAAAAAAGTTAAATTATCGTCTAAAAGACTAAATATAAGACACATATTATGACACTATTTCAATGGTTTTTATTCTTCCTAATAATTCAAGTGCTTCATTTCTTGGGAACTTATAAATTGTATGAAAAAGCAGGAAGAAAAAGTTGGGAAGCAATTATTCCTGTATATAATGCCATTGTTTTAATGCAAATTATCCGAAGGCCTAAATGGTGGGTTATTTTACTTTTTATACCGATTATCAATTTAATGATGTTTCCAGTTATCTGGGTTGAAACACTTAGAAGTTTTGGGAAAAATACATCAAAAGACACTTTACTAGGTATATTAACCCTAGGGTTTTACCTATTTTCGGTGAATTTTGATCCAAAATTAAGGTACAATCAAGATCGAGACCTTAGCCCTAAAACCTGGTTTGGAGAATGGATAAATGCACTGTTGTTTGCTATTATAGCCGCAACTTTAGTTCATAATTACTTCATTCAACCTTACATCATACCTACAGGATCTCTTGAAAAAACATTATTGATTGGTGATTTTTTATTCGTTAGCAAATTCCATTACGGAGCCCGAACCCCAACCTCTGCGGTTTCTTTTCCTATGGTACATGACACCTTACCCATCATCAAAACAAGATCTTACCTAAAAAAACCACAGCTCCCTTACTTTAGGCTTCCGGGATTTCAGGAGGTTAAAAGAAATGACATTGTAGTTTTTAGTTGGCCGGCTGATACGGTTCGTAAATTTTTTGTAAAAGAAAAAGGAGTTAAAAAACCAATTGATAAAAAATCTAACTATGTAAAAAGATGTGTTGGTGTTCCAGGAGATACTCTAGAAATTATCAATGGTTTTGTGTATATAAACGGTCTAAAAAATAAGCTTCCCGAACGAGCCAGAACACAATATTCGCATTTTGGGTATAATAAAAAAGGGATTTCTTCAAAAAAACTTTTGGATAATGGCTTTAAAAATTTTAATCGCAAATATAGAATTGAAAACATTACTCAAGAAAGTTATAATGCGATAGCTCCATATATATTGGGGAGAATTTCAAATGACATCAATAATTTTATAGTGATTACTCCCTCTGCAGGATTATCACCTAAGTTACTTGGTAAATTAAGACTGAGAGCAAAAGAACTTCTGGATAGTGAAAAAGAACTCATCTTAACTTTAAAAGAAGCTGAAGAACTTGAAAGAAAAGGAATTGTTGATAGTATCGTTCGAAAAATAGCCCAAAACAAAACAGCAAATTCTAACTTTTTCCCTAATGAAATCCCATACGACTGGAATGAGGACAATTTTGGACCAATTATAATTCCAAAAAACGGTATGACCGTTGAACTTAACGAAAGTAACCTTCCGCTATATAAAAAAATTATTCGTGAATATGAAAAAAATACTTTAACCAAAAGAAACTCATCTTTATTTGTTAATGGTAAGGAGGTAACCTCTTACACTTTTAAAAAGAACTACTATTGGATGATGGGAGATAATCGCCATCGATCTGAGGATAGTCGGTACTGGGGGTATGTTCCAGAAGACCATGTTGTTGGAAAACCGGTATTGATATGGTTTAGTATTGAGGGAATTAATGATGGAATTAAAAACTGGAGGATTCGTTGGGATCGACTCATGACAACAGTCAGCGGAAACGGGAAACCCATTTCTTTTTTCCCCTATGTAATGGCTTTAATTATTGGCTGGCAGGTTTTTATCTACATCCGTAAACGAAGAAAAGCATAGGGTGTCTATCGAAATCATCAGTTCCTATATCCCTAATATTGCCACCATGGCATTGCTTTCCAAGCATAAAAAAGTAGTAATTCTAACTGGAGCTTTTTATCAAAAGCAAACCTATAGAAATCGAACTACTATCGCTGGTGCAAATGGAATATTAAATTTAAGCATCCCTATAAACCGAAACCCAAAAGAACTTCGTTTAAAAGACAAACTTGTTACCATTAATTATGATGAACAATGGCAAAATAATCATTGGAAGTCATTTAAAAGTGCATACAGTTCATCTCCTTTTTTTGAATTTTATGAAGATGATCTTAAAGGTGTTTTCTTTAACAAGAAATCGAACTTAATTGATTTCAACATAAGCTTAATTAATTTATTTATGGAGTGGTGTGAGATTGAAGTTAAAATATCAATTAATAATGATGAAGTTATTCCAAATCCGACCTCAAGTCTACTTATATCTTCAAAATATATTTCCCCCTTATCCTTTCCAAAATACACTCAAGTATTCTATAATAAATTGGGCTTTTTGCCAAATTTAAGTGTTTTGGATCTAATTAGTAATTTAGGCCCTGAAAGTTCTTCTTATCTAGATCTTATTGATGTTAATCCCATGCTAAAGTTGTAATTATGGGTAAATGATCAGATAATTTTATATCGTATGAATTAAAGGTATTGACCTGAAAACTTGGATCTGAAAATATAAAATCAATACGAAGGGGGAAAAATGAAAAGTTAAATGTGGTTCCAAGACCTGTCCCTGCCTCCACAAAAGTATCTAAATGATTTTTTCTTAATGATCTATAAATCTTAGAAAACTGAGAATTATTCAAATCTGTGCATATAATGGAGGGGTAATTGTTTTCTTTATCTATCTCTTGAAACTGCTTTATTTGTTCCAATTGTTTTTTAAAAACCTGCTTAAATTTGAGTTGTAGCCTCTCAGAGTTTACTTTGGTAATAAGAGTATCCTGTAAATCGATTCTCAATGATTCTAGATGTAAATTATAAATACGAGCTTTTTTACCTCGATATTCAATATCTGAAAAAATTCCGCTATTAGAGGAATTAGTGAAATTGATATAACCACTATTAATTATTGGAAATTTTGAAAGTATTGCAACTCCAGATTTTCCATTGGATTGAATCGGTTGAATATAACGATATGGATAAGAGGAAAATTCGGGTGCTTCCTTTTTGGAGTATTCTTGTAAACAAATGATATCAGGTTGTTCTTGATCAACGAAATTTTGGATTCTCATCGGAACATCAACCTCTTTTATCCATCCGTAACGATTAAAAAGACGAACATTATAGTTCATTACTTTAAAAGTATTAGCATCCTTTCGCTCTGCAGTTCTTGGAAATTGATATAAAAGACCCCATTCTCCATATCCAATTAGAAAGGTGATCATAAACAACAAAAAGACCCACTTCATTTTTAAAAGCCAGTATAAAAAAAAACCTACATTAACCAATACTAGTGCTGGGACAAATAAATTTAATATTGAAAACTCAAAAAAAGAAGGTACACTTCCCATCAACATCAATTGAAAAATTAATAACGGAATATTAATGAATAAGGCAATTTTTTCAAAGAAGGTTAGTTTCATATGGATTTTAGAGCTTTAATTATTTTTTCCTGCTTTAAACAAAAAGTCCTTTTCTTTTTGTGTTAGACTCTCGTAACCAGATTTGCTGATTTTGTCAAGAATTGAATCAATTTTTTCTTGATGTAAATTCTTCGAGTTTTCTTTAGGAGATTTTTTTGATCGATGAACGGTTCGCATATTGTTTTTTTTATTAACAGTAAAAAATGAATTTATATAAATCCATATACGATCCAAAAAATTTCCAATATCATTCCCTTTTTGCAATTGATTTGCGTAGATAAAACCAATCAAAGCTCCTCCCAGATGTGCTAATCTACCACCAGCATTTCCATTAGGTATTTGAAGAATATCCAGGACAACAATTGCAATTCCAATGTACTGCAACTTTACATTAAAGAAAATAACTCTAACCTCTTGATTTGGAGTGTAGGTTGCTACAAAAATTAAAATAGACATGACACCTGCTGAAGATCCTACCAGTGAGGGAGATATTCCGTTAAAAACAGGAAATACATTATAGCTTATTAAAAAAACAATACCGCCAGTAATAATTCCAAGAAAATAATTTTTAAGAAATTGCTTCTCCGAAAATAAATTCAAGTACAAACGAGATGCAAAAAATAGAAGTATCATATTCCAAAGGATATGACTAAACCCACCATGAAAAAAACCATAAGTTATTATAGTCCATGGACGATAAAAAAGAATTTCAAAATTTGGTGACAATTCAAACCAGGAAAGAAAAGATGTAATTGGAATTTTAAAAAGGTAAAAAAGGGTTTGTAGAAAAAAAGGGATTATAAAAAGAATGACATTAACTACAATCAATTTTTCAGCAATTGAAAATCTTTGAAATTTATATTTTAAATTCTCTAAAGTTCTCATAAGTCCCATCGATTATTATCAAACTGACTCTTTTTCCAATAACGCATCATTATAAAACCAGTTATTGCACCACCCAAATGGGCAAAGTGAGCAATAGGTCCAATAGAAAAGGAACTAAATCCAAAGAAGAGGTCTCCCAAAATCATAAATGGAATCAAATACTTTGCCTTAACGGGGACAGGAATAAACATTAAATATAATTCAGAATTAGGAAACAACATTGCAAAAGCTACTAAAATACCGTACAAAGCTCCAGAGGCACCTACCATTGAAGCATAGTAAGATTGATAAAATCCAGACAATTGATCTTCACTAATTCTGTCTAATATTGACCTGCTGTACTGACCACTATCCAGTATTTTTTCTATGGCATCTTGCCCATACCCTAAATTCATCAACTCTGAGAAAACCGAACTGAATTGAAAGTGATAAACAAGTAACTGAATTATTGCTGCTCCAAAACCAGCAGAAAGATAAAAAAAGATAAATTTATTCCTTCCCCACAATTGTTCTAGAGGAGATCCAAACATATACAATCCAAACATATTGAATAAAATATGATTAAAACTTCCATGCATAAACATATGAGTAAGGGGCTGCCATAATTCAAAACGAGGGTTTTTAAAATAGTGTAGTGCGAACCAATTATAAACCTCATCACCTAAAAGATTGACCGCAAGGAAAAAAATTCCATTTATAATAAGCAAGTGTTTTATGGTGTCGGTAATTCTTCCCATCAATTGAATTTTTTCTCTAATTCTTCTTTAGTTAAAATAACAAAAATCTGTCGATTAAATGGAGATATTTGAGTTTCTTTACAAGCAAATAAATCATCTAAAAGTCCTTGTTGTTCAATGGGTTTCATTGGCACTCCCCTTTTAATTGATAAAGTTTTAGCTAAAGATTTGGACAACACATCGGATTGACTAAAACTATCACTAGGTAAATCACTTTCTAAGGAAGCAAATAAATTCTCGAAAATATGAGGAATTTCTTTCTCAGAACTAGAAACAGGAATCCCTTTTATGGTGATATTTGTTTTTGTATTTCGTTCAAAAACAAAACCCGCTTCTGATAGAACATCTTCTAGATCAGATAATAGTAATTGTTGGGTTGGGGTCAAATCCAAAGGATATGGAAATAATAATTGTTGACTAGCAATTTGTTTTTGAGTAATGGTTTTTAGAAATTGTTCATATAATATTCGCTCATGCGCTCGTTGCTGATCAATTATCAAAAGCCCTGAACCAATAGAACTAACGATGTATCGATTCATTAATTGAAAGAGCTTTACAGCATCATAAGTTTTATGCTCCATACTTTCATGTCCCAAAAGTGTAGGAATAGGTTGAGATTCAACCTCAACATACAAACTCTCCCAACTAGCTTCTTTAGGTTTTGAAAAACGTTGTACATCTGGATTTTTAAATGGATTGAAGTTAGAGTCAACTTCAAGGTTTGGAGTTTCAGCTTGCTTGTTGATTTGATTATAAGGAGTATCTAAATTAGGGTCGCGATCAAAATCTAGTGTTGGTGCAACGCTAAACATCCCAAGACTGTGTTTTACACATGAACGCAAAATGGCATACAAACTTTGTTCATCCTCAAACTTAACCTCTGTTTTAGTTGGATGAATATTAATATCTATTGTCTTCGGATCTAGACTAAAAAAAATAAAATATCCGGGAACAGTTCCTTCTGGTAATAAACCTTCATAAGCATTCATAATGGCGTGATGCATAAAAGGACTTCTGATGAATCGGTCATTTACAAAGAAAAATTGATGCCCTCTGGTTCTCTTTGCTGCAGCTGGTTTTAAAACAAATCCCGAAACAGATGATACCGATGTTGATTCTTTAACAGGAACTAGCTTTACATCCATCTTAGATCCAAAAATATGACTGATCCTTTTTCTTAAATTGGTTGCTGGTAGATCAAATAACTCGTTGCCTCCTTGAAAAAAAGTAAATGCAATTTGCGGGTGAGCTAAAGCAACTCTATGAAATTCATCAATAATATGTCGTAATTCAACAGCGTTAGATTTTAAAAAATTTCTTCGAGCTGGGATGTTAAAAAACAAATTCTTAACAGCAATAGAAGTCCCTTTAGGAGCTACAACGGGTTCTTGTTCTTGAATATCACTTCCAATAATTTTTATTTGTGTAGCTATTTCGTCTTCTAAACTATGGGTAAACATTTCAACATGAGCAACTGCAGCGATAGATGCCAATGCCTCACCTCTAAAACCCTTGGTATGTAATTCAAAAAGATCAGAAGCTGATTTTATTTTGGAAGTTGCATGACGTTCAAATGCCATTCGAGCATCTGTAATACTCATCCCTTTCCCGTCATCAATGACTTGAATGAGTGTTTTACCTCCCTCCTTGATAATTAATTGAACATAGCTAGAATCTGCATCAATTGCATTTTCCAGCAACTCTTTTACAACAGAAGCTGGTCGTTGGACAACCTCCCCAGCCGCAATCTGATTAGCAACATGATCGGGTAATAATGTTATGATATCTCCCATGGATTAGGTAGAAAAGATAGATAGATCAAAATCAATAATAAACATAAAAATAAGGCATAAAACCGCTATAATAATCAATAAAGTAGGAGTGACTGATCGATTAGATCGGTTTCGGCTTTCCAGACGTGCCTCTTCCCATTTCTTCCCCAAATCATTGGAGTTATAGGTTTCACGGTATTTAACAAACTTTGAATCAAAATCATAAAGGTTTTCAATTGTTTTACCTTGATAGTACCGAGGTGTATAATTATATCGTTTATTACGATTAAGTTTAAAAAGATTTGTTTTGAACATGAGTATTTCACCTTAGAGTATAAAAATACATTGATTTTACTAGAATCCCAATTCTGATTCCCTAGAACTAGATGAAATGTTGAAAACTTATTGTTTAGAAAGATGAGCCATTTTTAAGGCCGCAACAGCAGCTTCAATGCCTTTGTTACCAAATTTCCCCCCTGATCGATCAATGGCTTGCTGGAGAGTGTTGTCTGTTAGAACACAAAAAATAACTGGAATCTTTGATTGAATATTTAAATCTTTAATTCCTTGGGATACTCCTTGACAAACAAAATCAAAATGTTTGGTTTCTCCTTGAATTACACTTCCTATTGCAATGACAACATCAACCCCCTTCGACTGAGCATGTTTTGCTCCATAAATCAATTCGAAACTTCCTGGGACATTAATCTTAGAGATATTGTTCTCAGCAACTTTATGCTTTAGTAAGGTATCAAAAGCTCCTTTATATAGTGAGTCTGTTATTTGATGATTCCATTCCGAAACAACAAGAGCTACTGACAAGTTTTCTCCGGAAGGGACTTGCTCAGAATCATAAACGGATAAATTAGAATTAACCGTTGCCATAAAAACTATTTAAGATTTTCTAGACGTCCAATCTGAATATCAACTTGAGCAGCCTCAGTAGAATTTGGATACTCGTCTTTGATACGCTTAAAATAAGATAACGCTTGACTGTTTTTTTCTAAAGCACTACTGAGTAATCCAGCCTTAAACAAATATTTTGGTGTAGTGTAATCGTTTTCACTGGCATTAATTGCTTTAATGTAATAATCAAGTGCTTCATCGTCTTGGTCAAGTTGTGAATAAGAATCACCTATAGAACCATTAGCAATGGCGCTTAATAAAATATCATCAGAACTAAAATCCTTCAAATATTCTATAGCACTGTTGTAATCTTTCATGTTCAAATAAGCCATTCCAGCACTAAAAGATGCGAGGTCAGAAGCTGGAGTACCGCTGTAGTTTTCAATGATATCATCAAAACCGTATCTACCTTCTCCACCTCGAATAGAGCGAGCGTAAAGCGAATCGCTGTCTTGTCCGTTAACCGCTAAGTTAAAATAGTATTGTGCTTGATTCAATTCCCCAACTGCTTCTCTAGAAGTTGGTTCAACTACAAAAGATTGATACCCTAAAGAGCCCAAAACTCCTACAGTTATAACACCAATTACAATCAAAATAATATTTTGATATTTTGCAACAAACTCTTCAGCTTTAGATGCTGATGTGTCAAGTGTTTCAAATACCTCAGCTGTTGTACTATCCGTTTGATTTTCGCCAACTTCAGTCTTAGTTACTGATTTTTTTGCCCCGCGTTTTTTATATGTAGCCATTGTAGTTTTTTAAGTTCCCAAAAATAACCTTTTTATTCTAATCCAAAAACTCATTTTTCATATTTTAGAAGAAAACGGAGGTTTTAATTTTTTCTTATCTTTAAACATACCATTTTCAGGGAAAATCCTAGACTCAAAAAGAATTTTTAATAAATTTTAATTAGTTTTTTTATTTTATACAAAGCTCATAAAAATGCCCAAAGAAATTAAAAACATACAAAAGGAATTTTTTTACTACAAATCGTTGGGAGACGATACTTTTAAACAATTAACTGAAAAACAAATCCTCTGGAAAGCTGGTTCAAAATCAAGCAGTATTGGCTTAGTCATAAAACATCTTCATGGAAATATGTTATCTCGTTGGACCGATTTTCAAAGTTCTGATGGAGAAAAAAAATGGAGAAATCGAGATGAAGAATTCATTGAACCGAAAAAATCCAAGAAAGAGCTACTTAAACTTTGGGAATCAGGGTGGTCTTGTTTATTTGAGGCCTTAGAAGAATTAAACCAAGAAGATTTAGAAAAAGAGGTATTTATAAGAAATATAGGACAAACAATTCGAGCAGCGATCGATCGACAATTATGTCATTATTCCTATCATGTGGGTCAAATAGTTTTTATTGGAAAAATGATTAGAAATGAAAATTGGAAATCCCTATCAATTCCTTTTGGAAAATCGAAAGCCTACAATAAAGATCGATTTTCAAAACCCAAACGAACATCTCACTTTACAGACGAATGACAATCAAAGATCTATAAGTTTAAACGTACTCCTCCATATATATGGCGTGTTGGTGCAGGCTCATAATAACGTCCACCGAAGGCATTTATCCTGATATTATCGTTGTAAATAGAATTCCACAAATTATTAATACCTATAAAAGGAATCCAAAGTACACTTCCTGTTTTAATACCATAGCTCATATTTACACTAGAAAGTAAAAAATAATCTTCTTTAACCTTATTTGCATCATCAGCATATAAACTGCTTTGGAAGCGGGTATTAAAAATAATTTTCCAATTCCCCTTTGTGAAATTTGATTGAACAAAAACCAAGTGTTTTGGTATTCCAGGAAGTTGGTTCCCACTAAAATCACCATTTGGCTTTTCAAAAGATTCATAGGTGAAATCTGAATAAGTATAAGAAATTTTTGTTTCCAAAAAAGCAGATCTTTTTAATGAATAAGCAACTTCTAACCCCCTGCGTTTAGTCTCTCCAGCATTCCTATAAAAATTTCGATCGGGGAATGATTCTAATTCGTAGGGAACGAGGTCATTTTTTGTTTGAATATTAAATAAAATTACTTCTAATTGGCTCTTTTTACCAAGCGAACGAAATCCAAACTCTATGTTTTTTGCTTTTTGGGCGGATAAATCGGTGTTAAAACCTCCAACTCCTTTGGGGTTTGCAGACAATTCACTTAAAACAGGAGTTTCAAAACTTGTCCTGTAAGAAGCAAAAAAATACTGCTTCTGATTCAACTGGTAATTAATTCCTAGAGAAGAACTCCAAGCGTTTAAAGAAAGTGATCCACTATCGTTCCCATTCGCAAAAAAGCGGTCTAATGCTTCTAGTGTGTTAATGTCATATCGAATTCCTGCAACAATTTTGAAATTTCTATAAGAAAGTTCATCCATTATATAAAAACCCAATGCATCAAAATTTTCATCTTGATCTAAAGTAAGGTCTCCTCGTAATCCTTGATTGTTCATAAAACGCTTTCGATAATCAGATTGGCTAGCCCAGCTATAGCCGAATTGGACTTGATGTTGAACTGATGTTCCTCCTTGAAAACTGAGTTGAGCTCCTTGGCCAAAATACAAGCGATCCAATTCAACTTGCCCTCCAAATTCAAAAGGAAGAGAAGTATTGAAAGCTCGGGTAGCATAAAACCCATAAGTAGAAAAAAACAACTTTGAATTCCATTGCTGACGAAAAGAGAGACCAGATTTAAACTGCCTAACGGACTCTTGAGTCATAAATTGAACATTACGATCTCGAGCTTGAATACGTTTTGTCTGTGTTACTTCAAAATTGAGACCACCGGCATCTTGGGCTATTGGACTGTCTGTAAAATTCAACAACACATTCAATTCAGATTTTGAATTAAATCGGTGTTTTATTCGCGCGTTAAGTCCTGTAGATTGAAATCCGCTATGTACCCGATATCCATTTGTCTTAATTTTATTTGCTAAAAGTATGAGTGAAGTTTTGTCGTTTTTAACACCAGTTCCGATTTGAATATTTTGCATTCCGTATGCTCCCATAGTTATTCCTGTTTTAAAATAATTATAATCCAATTCGCTCGGAGTTTGAATGCTGATTACCCCCCCAGAAGCATTCCCAAATAAAATGGATGATGGTCCTCGAATAACCTCTACAGATTCAATACTTCCCAAAGACAAATTATCGATTTGTCCCTGACCATCTGGAGTGGTCTCGGGAATCCCGTCAACCAGAAGTTTAATTCCCCTTATTCCAAAAGCTGATCGTGAACCAAATCCTCTAATTGAGATTCGTAGATCTTGAGAAAAATTATTACTATTTTGAGTCAATAAACCCGGGATACCGTTGAGATAATCACTGAAATACAACTGTTGCATTTGATCTTGTGACTCTTTAAAATCAAGTCTAGAAACAGACCATATTGATGAATTAATAGAGTGTTCATATCGGGTTACAGAAACCTCTACTGGGTCTAGTTTAAGGGTTTGTAAAGAATCTATTTGTGCAAAAAGATGAGAATGACTTCCCAAACAAAAAAGGAAGAGATAAAAGAAATTTTTCAAATGCTTTTTTTTCAAAATTAAGAAGAAATATCAATTTAAAAACAATAAATGCTTTTCATAAACTGATAATTCTTGATAAACTAAAAACTATAATGATTTTCAAATGCTACAAAAGATATTTGTTGAAAAACTCTGATATGCTCATTCTAAGTTTTTTATCTTTGCATGTATGATACTCAAGAGCCTGTCGCTAACCCAATACAAAAATATTAGCTCCAAAAATTTTGAATTCGATGCGCGAATCAATTGTTTTATTGGAAATAATGGCGTTGGAAAGTCTAACATTCTAGACGCAATCTATCATTTGTGTTTTGCTAAAGGATACTTTAATCCAACTGCTGTTCAAAACATTCAGTTTGATAGTGATTATTTTGTTTTAGATGCTGTTTTTGAAAAAAATAAGCAAATCGAAAAAATTTTATGCAGCCTCAAACGTGGTCATAAAAAAACTCTCAAGCGAAATGGAAAAGTTTATGAAAAAATATCAGACCATATCGGTTTATTACCACTTGTAATTATTTCTCCCTCAGATAGAGATTTAATTATTGAAGGAAGTAGTATAAGGCGAAAATTCATGGATGGAGTTATTGGTCAAACTGATCGGATTTATCTGAATAATTTACTGGACTATAGTAAAATTGTGAGCCAACGAAATGCACTTTTAAAGTATTTTGCTGTGAATCAAACTTTTGAACCAGAAACATTAGAAATTTACGATCAACAAATGATTTCTTTGGGAACTCCAATTCATGAAAAACGTAAGGCTTTCCTGGAAACTTTCATTTCAATTTTTGAGAAACATTATCAAAGTATTAGTAAATCCAATGAAGAAGTTACCCTATCTTATGAAAGCGCCTTACTAAATAATTCTTTTGAAAATCTTCTTAAAAGCCAATTAGCCAAAGATCGTATGTTGCAATTTAGTAGTGCTGGAATTCATAAAGAAGATTTATTTTTCACTATTGGTGGAGAGCCCATAAAAAAGTTTGGTAGTCAAGGTCAGCAGAAATCTTTTTTAATCGCACTTAAACTTGCCCAATTTGATTTCATCAAAAAACAAGCGGGAGTTGCTCCTATTGTTCTCTTAGACGATGTTTTTGATAAACTCGATCAAAATCGTGTTAGCCTTATTATGCAATTGGTAGAAAATAATCACTTTGGACAACTCTTTCTTTCTGACACCCATGAAGAAAGAACTTTACAAGCTTTAAAAACAACTCAATCCACTTACAAGATTTTTAATCTCAGCTAAGATTCTTATCTTTAAATCACATTAAGTTATATTCATATAAAACATGAAAAAGAAAATATTTTCTCTGCTGCTTTTAACATTTACCATAACATTAACAAGTTGTTCAAAAGTCACCCAGAAAGACTTAATTCTTTTGAATGGAACATGGGAAATTCATGAAGTTCAATCGCATGGAAAAATATTTAACCCAAAAGGTGGAACTATATTGGTAGACTTTTACAAAATAGATGCTACCCTTGGATATCGAAAAAAATTAACTCCAAATTTTGGGACAAATTATTCAAGTTCAGAAGATCGATTTGATTTTACTATCAAGCAAATTGATGGTGATTTTTTTCTTTCTTACGATAAAGCTCTGAAACCTTGGAAAGAAAAAATTATTGAAATTTCTGAAAATTATTTAGAATTAGAACACAGTGGGAAAACCTACCGATACAAACGTCATGAAAAGATAAGTTTATAATCATGGTAAAGAAAAAAAGATCTTTTGAACCGCAATCTATTTCGGAAGTGCTCGGAGAATTAATCGACCAAAAAAACATTAAAAGTGGAATCACAAAAATTCGTGTAGAACAAGCATGGAAAAAAACTATGGGTAAGAGTGTTGCTCAGTATACCCAGCAAGTGACTTACAGAGGCACTACCCTATTTGTTAATTTAACTTCAGCTGCACTAAGAGAGGAGCTTTCGTATGGAAAAGAAAAAATACTGCTCCACCTCAACGAAACACTAGGCTCAAATCTAATATCTAAACTGGTTCTTCGTTAAAAGATTTCTCTTTGCGAAAAATGAAAAGCACTTTCAATAGCTGCATTTTCATCACTGTCAGAACCATGAACTGCATTTTCTCCCATAGAGGTAGCATATAAATTTCGGATGGTTCCTTCAGCTGCTTCAGTTGGATTTGTTGCACCTATTAGCACACGAAAATCATTTACTGCATTATCTTTTTCAAGAATAGCAGCAACTATTGGACCTCTGGTCATGAACTCTACCAGTTCTCCAAAAAAAGGTCGTTCACTATGAACGCTGTAAAATTCTTGGGCATCATTAAGTGTCAATTGGGTTTTTTTTAACGCTAAGATTTTAAAACCAGCAGAAGTTATTTTTTCTAAAATAGATCCAATGTGACCGTTTTCAACGGCGTCGGGTTTAATCATAGTGAATGTACGATTCATTGTCATAGTATTTTTGTGTTGCAAATTTATCAAAAGGAGTCGAAACTTCAGCTAGAAAGATGGTATTTTAACAGCATCTATAAAAATAAGCTTGCAACCTTGATTTGTTTATTGATAAAGCCTACTATAATTACAAAAAGAATGGAATTTTAGAGAAAGGATTGGTATCTTAGCAATGTATGAAAAACAACTTTATTCCAGCTTTAAAAGAACAGCTTATAAATTCTAAGAAGATTGTAATTATTCCACACAAAAATCCAGACGGAGATGCACTTGGGAGTTGTTTGGGGTGGAAACATTTTTTAGAAACAATGGACCATACATGTGCCGTGGTATCACCCAATGAATTTCCTAAGTTTTTAGAATGGTTACCTGGTCAAAATGAAATTATAAAGTACAGTAAATCAAAAAAAAAGAGTGAAAAACTCCTCTTGGAAGCTGACCTTATTTTCACACTAGATTTTAACAGTTTGAGTAGAATCGAACCCATGAACAAAATCATTGATGATTGCAAAGCAATAAAAATCATGGTTGATCATCACGAACAACCAGAAGATTATGCCGATCTAATCTATTCTGATCCCAGTCTTGGCTCTACATGTGAAATGATTTATAATGTTATGGAAGCAATAGATATTTCTGTAATCAACAAAAAAATCGCAACTTGTATCTACACTGGCATAATGACGGATTCGGGTTCTTTCCGTTTTCAATCAACAACCGCTATTACTCACAGTATTGTTTCAAACCTTCTAGATACCGGTATCGATCACGCCCAAATCCATAATAACATATATGATGCATATAGTTTTGGTAGGCTACAACTTTTAGGAAAAGCCTTGACAAACATAGTGAAAGTTGAAGCGCTCAATGCAGTTTATATTACCCTTAGCCAAGAGGAGTTAAATCAATGTGATTTTAAAAAAGGAGACACCGAAGGTTTTGTAAACTATGGGCTCAGTCTAAATGGCATAAAACTTGCTATTATTTTGATAGAAAACAGTCAAGAAAAAATCATCAAAATGTCTTTTCGTTCCAAAGGAGATTTCAATGTAAATGAATTTGCCAGAAAACATTTTAATGGAGGAGGTCACAATAATGCTGCTGGCGGTGTTTCATATGATAACTTAGAGAAAACTACTCAAAAAGTTCATCAAACCATTTTAGAATACAAAGATCAATTGAAATGAGATTGTTTAATTTACGGTTTTGCTTTACCCTGTTTTTCTTGAGTATCGCTTGTACAGGTCCTCAACCCCGTAAACCCGTCAACACAAAAAAGGTTTCCTTTTTAAAAGGATCAGTTGAACGAAATAAAAACATCATCAATCAACAACAACTTCAATTTAAAAAAATAATTGCTCAGGATTCAACGCTAAACTACATTGCTTCTTCGACAGGTTTTTGGTATGCCTATTTACTTAGCACTGAATCAAAAGTAAAACCAAAAAGAGGAGATAAGGTTCGGTTTAATTATAAAATAGAAGCTCTTGACGGAACAGTGCTCTACGATGAAATGGAACTCGGTACAGTCAGTTATTTAGTTGATAAAGAGGAATTGTTACCTGCGTTACGAGAAGCTGTGAAAATTTTAAGTGTTAATGAAGTTGCTACATTTCTTTTCCCATCATATCTTTGCTATGGATACCAAGGAGATGATGAAAAAGTTGACATTAATCAGCCCCTACGTTTTACAATAAAATTAGTTTCACATTCAGTTAAAAGTTAAAATAATGCATCTTTGCAACAACAACTTAAATTAATCCAATGAAAAAAATCACTTTTTTAATTCTTACATCGCTAATTTTAATAGGTTGCGCCTCTCAATATCCAGAACTAGATTCTGGGCTTTATGCTGATATTGAAACCAACAAAGGATCCATAGTTGTTTCTTTAGAGTTCGAAAAAACACCCATAACAGTTGCAAATTTTGTTTCTCTTAGTGAAGGAGAAAACGAAATGGTTAGTAATAACTTTTTAAACAAAAAATACTATGAAGGCATCTTATTCCATAGAGTTATTGCAGACTTTATGATTCAAGGAGGCGACCCAACTGCCTCGGGATCAGGTGGACCTGGATATAAATTTAATGATGAAATTAATGAAGAGCTAAGTCATGATGGCCCAGGGATTTTATCGATGGCAAATGCAGGACCTGGAACCAATGGAAGTCAATTTTTTATTACCCACAAAGCAACTCCATGGTTGGATGGAAAACACACCGTTTTTGGGAAAGTTGTAATTGGACAAAATGTAGTAGACAGTATTGCTCAAAACGATACCATCAAAAAAGTAACAATTATCCGCAAAGGTTCTGAAGCAAAAAACTTTGATGCACCCAGAATTTTTAATGAACATTTTCAAAAAATAGAGGCTGAAAAAGCTGAAAAAGAAGAAAATCAACAAATCATTAGATTAAATTCACTAGATAAGTTTGAGACACAAAAAGCAAAAGCAACAACAACTGCTTCTGGACTTCAATACATTATTACAGAAAATGGAACAGGTCCAAAAGTAACTACTACAAACAAAGTTAGGGCGCATTATGCTGTTTACTTCGAGGATGGGACATTACTAGAAACCAGTAAACTCGAAATTGCAAAAGCTTTAGATGCAGTTAACGAGCAACGAAAAATTGCTAACGCATACCGTCCTATCGAGGCAAATAGTAGCCCAGAGGCTCAAATGATCGAAGGTTTCAAAGAAGGCCTAAGACTTTTGAGAACCGGAGATAAAGCAACTATTTTTGTTCCCTACAACCTCGGGTATGGTGAACAAGGAGTGCAAGGTATTCCTCCAAAGTCTAATTTAATTTTTGAACTTGAAATTGTTGAGGTAATTAAGTAAAAAAAATAAAAAGAATAAGCAAAATTGTTCCCACAAAGAAACAAGCACAACCTGTAAAGAAACATCCTGACAAAACATCTTTACTTCTTATCATTTCCTCATCCATGCGTGCAAAATAAGAATAAAATGAGAATAGTTAAACCTACTTAACTTTATATAGGTGAAATGAAAATATTGAAAATATTTTTGGCACTGAGTTTACTTCCTCAAATACTATTGGTCAGGGTATTGAGTCAATACCCAGAAAAAGTAGAACTTTATTTTTCTCAAAAAATATATCCCATATTTTTTAATTCAATTCAATTTTTTTTTAAACACATCCCCTTTTCTTTAGGTGATTTTTTGTATTTACTCCTCATCATTTTTTTGTTGTACTCATTAATATACTGCATTTTAAGATTCAGAAAACTAAACCAAAAAAGCTTAATCAAGCTTGGAAGCATTGCCAGTTTAATTTTTTTAATTTTTCAACTCAATTGGGGACTCAATTATCACAGAACACCTTTGGCAAAGAAACTATCTACTCAAAAACAATATTCGGATTCTTTGTTGGTAGATTTGACATGTCAATTTATTTTTTTGAGTAACAAACTTCATAATCAATTAAGTGAATCTGATACATTGGCAATTGTTATTCCCTACTCTAAAAAAACAATTATTAAAAAAGTAAACAACAATTACTCAGACTTGTGGAATAGTTCAATACAAATTCCAAAAGTAAAAGCCTCAATTTACAGTTTACCCCTGAGTTATATGGGATATGCAGGATATCTGAATCCTTTTACATTAGAAGCTCAGGTCAATATGTTAATACCAAAAATCAACCTACCGATAACTATTGCACATGAAATGGCGCATCAACTAGGATACGCTGCAGAAAATGAAGCCAATTTTATTGCTCTAGTCAATGTTTTTCAAAACAAGGATCCATTCTTTAAATATTCTGCTGCTCTTTTTGCACTAAGACATTGCTATAGCGATCTCATGAAAAGAAACCCAGATCAAGCTAAACTCTTGGTTCAAGAATTAAATATTGGTATTTTTAAAAATTTAAAGGAAAATCAAATTTTTTGGGAACAATACAAAAATCCATTCGAACCCTTATTCAAGAATTCTTATGACAGTTATTTAAAATTTAATGGACAGGAATCTGGAATTAAAAGCTACAATCAAATTATCGCATTATTAGTTGCGTTTTACAATGAAAAAGATTTACACTTTTGAAATAAAAAAGTGTATCTTGAGATGTTAAATCTATCTCAATGAAACCAATTCAATTCATCTTTACTTTTGTTATCTCTTTTTCTACCCTGGTGGCTCAAGATTATTTTCCTACCAACAAAGGAGTAAAAACTACAAATTCAAAACAAATTTTAATTACTGGAGCAATAGTTCACATTAATCCACTCATGAAATTAGAAAAGGGAATGATTCTAATTGAAAATGGTAGAATTACTGATGTTGGAACTTCAATCGAGATTCCTCGGAATGCTCTAGTTTACCATTTTGAAAGAAAACATATTTACCCTTCTTTTATAGAGTTACATTCAAGTTTTGGGATTCCTGCCCTCAAAGGTAGCTCAAGTGGTCGAAGAAGTATTCAATATCAAGCAAAAAGAAAAGGATATTATTGGAATGATCATATTCTTGCCGATTACAACAGTCATGACGATTTTAAATATGACCCAAAGAAAGCAAAAGAATTACGAGCATCTGGCTTTGGAGTTGTAAACAGTCACAGAAAAGAGGGAATTCATCGAGGAACAAGTATACTGGTCTCACTGAACGATGTTCAAAACAATGGGTATCGAATGCTGGAAGATAGAGCTGCACAACACCTGTCTTTTAAAAAAAGTAATACTTCGGGACAATACTATCCGGGCTCAATTATGGGTGCTATGGCACTTATCCGTCAAGTTTATCACGATGCCAAATGGTATGCAAACGGAAATGCAAAAAACAAGGATATGGCTTTAGAAGCCGTGATCAATAACTCATCTCTCCCTTCAATATTTGAAACTTCCAACAAACTGGATGTCGCTAGGGCTGCAAAAATCGGCTATGAATTTGGGAAAAAATACATTGTCAAAGCATATGGAAATGAGTATGAACAAATCAATTCACTAAAAAAATTAAACCCACACCTATTGGTTCCAGTCAATTTTCCTAATGCCTATGATGTTGATGATCCTTTTTTAGCACAAAAATTATCCTTAAATCAAATGCGGTATTGGAATCAAGCTCCTGCAAATCCCAAAGAAATTGCAAATGCAGGAATTAAATTTGCTTTTACATCTAGTGATTTAAAAAACATAAAAGATTTTTTACCAAACATTCGAAAAGCTGTTCAATACGGTTTGTCTCCTGAAAGAGCTCTAGCAGCATTAACAACAATTCCTGCTCAATTAATCAATCAAAAAGGGGAAATAGGTGAGTTAAGAAAAGGGACTTTGGCTAATTTAATAATTACCAATGGTCCTCTATTCAACAAGGAAACTGAAATTGAACAAAATTGGGTTCAAGGACAACAACACATAATAAAACCCATCCCAGAAAATACAATTGACGGAGAATATGCTTTGAACATAAAAGACGCTTTATACAAACTCGTCATTTCAAAAAGTGAATCCAAGATAAGTGCAAAAATCACTCAAGATTCTACCAAATTAAAAACAACTGCAAAATACATTAATGGCTGGTTAACTTTAAGGTTTTCTGATAGTACTAACACAAAATTTGCTCAACTGAAATCTAAAGTAAATAATGTAAATAATTTAAAAGGTGACGGTAATTTCTTCGATGGAGCTTTTATTAACTGGAATGCTGATAAAGTTGAACCAACCCAAAAAAAAGAAGTTAAAAAGAAAAATGAGGTTTTACAAAAAATACTTCCGATTACCTATCCCAATAATGGTTTTGGATTTAAATCTCTTCCAATTTCTGAAAACATTCTTTTTACCAATGTAACTGTTTGGACCAATGAAGAAGAGGGTATTCTTGAAAATGCTAGTGTTTGGGTTGTTGATGGAAAAATTAAAGCTGTTGGAAATATCAATAATGCTCAAGGAGCAAGAATTATAGACGGAACTGGAAAACATTTAACCTCTGGAATTATTGATGAACATTCTCATATTGGTGCTTCCAGTATTAATGAAGGTGGACATAATTCTTCTGCAGAAGTAACTATCAAGGATGTAATAAATCCAGACGACATAAACCTCTACCGAAACCTTTCTGGAGGGGTTACCACATTGCAAATCTTACATGGCTCTGCCAATCCAATAGGTGGTCGTTCCGCAATTATTAAACCTAAATGGGGAGCAAGTGCAGATGGACTGTTATATCCTAATGCAGACCCCTATATAAAATTTGCACTAGGTGAAAATGTAAAACAATCTAACTGGCAAAGTTATGGACGTTTTCCTCAAACTAGAATGGGAGTTGAACAGGTTTTTACAGATTATTTTCAAAGAGCAAAAGAATATAAGGCCGCGTGGAGAAAGTACAACAATTCACCAAAAAAAAATAAATCAAAATTAAAGGCACCTCGTTATGACATTGAAATGGAAACGTTGGTTGAAATTTTAGACGGAAAACGATTTATATCATGTCATTCCTATGTTCAAAGTGAAATTAATATGCTTATGAAAGTAGCCGATCGTTTTGGGGTTCGCATCAACACCTTTACCCACATATTAGAGGGATATAAAGTAGCCGATAAAATGAAAGATCACGGTGTAGGAGGGTCAACATTTTCGGATTGGTGGGCGTACAAATTTGAAGTAAATGATGCAATTCCGTACAATGGTGCTATTATGCATAATCAAGGAGTAACGGTTGCTTTCAACTCTGATGATTCTGAAATGTCCAGAAGATTAAATCAAGAAGCTGCCAAAGCAGTGAAATACGGAGGAGTATCAGAGGAAGATGCTTGGAAATTTGTGACATTAAATCCAGCCAAATTATTACACATCGATGACGAGGTAGGAAGTATTAAAGTAGGGAAATCTGCTGACCTTGTTTTATGGTCTAATCATCCCATGTCGATTTATAGTGTAGCCGAAAAAACCATGATTGATGGAGCCATCTATTATGATCATGATCGAGCAACTGCTCAAGTTGAGCAAATTGCCAAAGAAAAAAATAAATTGATTCAAGACATGCTTTTAGCAAAAAACGGTGGAGCGCCTACTCAAAAACCAAAACAAAAAAAGATTATAGAATTCCATTGTGAAACCCTCGATTAAAATATTACTTATGAAAAATTATATTCACATATTACTTGTCCTACTGAGCTGCAATAAAGGATTTACTCAACAAACCCCCGCAGCTGATCAAAACAAATCTATACTTATCTTGGGAGCAACGGCACATATAGGTGACGGCAACCTTATCGAAAATTGTGCTTTAGGCATCCGGGCGGGAAAAATCGTAGAAATAACAACTTCAGATCTTGTGAAAAACCAATACGATAAAACCATAAATGCAAAAGGTCAACATCTCTATCCTGGTTTTATAGCTGCAAATACTACCGTTGGAATGGTTGAAATCGATGCCATTCGTCCAACAAATGATCTTAATGAAATTGGTGAATATTTACCTCATATAAGAACAATCATAGCCTATAATGCCGAATCTAAAGTAGTGGAAAGTCTTCGTCCCAATGGAATTTTATCAGCACAGGTAGTTCCAACACGAGGAGTGATTTCTGGTAGCTCTTCGATTGTTCAGCTTGATGCTTGGAATTGGGAAGATGCTGCATTAATCATCGATGAAGGATTACACGTTAATTGGCCTAGGGCATATCTATCAAGCAGACGAAGTAGAACAACTGACTTGAAGTACAATCAAAAGTCTTATGAAGAAAAAATTAAATCTTTAGGTGATTTTTTTAAAGAATCATTGGCCTACAACCAAACCCAATCAAAAACAAAACACCTTCCGTTTAATGCAATGAAAGATGCTTTCTCAGGAAACCAAACCGTTTATCTTCATGCAGATAATCAGAGAGAAATTGTAGATGCAATTCAATTCTTAAAAGAGCATAAGGTTAAAAAAATAGTATTGGTTGGAGGAAAAGAAGCACATTTAATAACTAATTTCCTTAAAGAACATGACATTCCTGTTATTGTTTCAAGACCACATCGTCTACCCACACAAGAAGATCAAGACATAAAGCTTCCTTTCAAAATGGCTAAAATCCTTATGGATGCAGGACTAACAATTACCATAGATGTAAGTGGAAGAATGGAACGGATGAACACACGTAATTTACCATTTTATGCAGGAACTTTTGCTGCCTATGGTGTACCAAAAGAAAAAGCGGTTGAATTAATCACATTGAATGCAGCTAAAATTCTTGGAGTAGAAGATCGTTTAGGTAGTCTGACTGTGGGGAAAGATGCAACCTTATTCCTATCATTAGGGGATGCTCTTGACATGAGGACAAACCAATTAACCCATGCATTCATCGGTGGTAAAAACATTTCCTTAGAAACACATCAAACTGAACTTTGGAAACGTTACATGCAAAAGTATTCAAGGAAATAAACAAATGAAACATATTTCGAGTGCTCAAAACCCCAAGATAAAAAACCTAAAAGCCTTACAAGAAAAACCAAAAAAAAGAAAAGAAAACAATCAATTTGTCATTGAAGGTGTTAAAGAGATTCAATATGCAATTCATGCCGGTTATCAAATAGAAGAACTTTATTTTTCTGAAGAATATAGTGCCCAAAAAACAAAACTTTTAGAACAAAAACTGATGAATTTAAATGTTGAGCTTTATCAAGTTGCTAAACCTTTATTCAAATCCTTATGTTATCGAGACAATACCACAGAAGCACTGGGGATTGCAAAAAAAAAAGAGCATAGCCTCAACACACTTCAATTAAATGAAAATCCGCTGATTTTAATTGCTGAATCCCCCGAAAAACCTGGAAATATTGGAGCTTTGGCAAGAACTGTAGATGCTGGAAAATTTGACGCACTGATCATTACAGATCCAAAAACTGACTTATATAATCCGAACGTAATTCGATCCAGTGTAGGTTGTATCTTTTCAATAACAATAGCTTTAACAACAAATGAGGAAGTTTTTTCATTTTTAAAATCAAAAAAAATAAAGCTTTACAGTGCCGCGTTATCCCAAAAAGCTAAACCCTATACACAAGAAGATTATACCTCAGCCGCCGCAATAGCTGTAGGGACAGAAAATACGGGCCTTTCAGAAAGTTGGTGTAATCAAAGTGATCATCATATCATAATCCCTATGAAAGGGGTAAATGATTCGCTAAATGTGTCTGTAGCAGCCGGAATTATACTTTTTGAAGCAATTCGTCAAAGAAATTTATAAGATATTTGTGGAAGCTTAATTTGTTTCCGTAATTTACTCTTAGATGATAATCGATGAAAAATTAGAAAATAAAGAAATTGCCAAGCAATACAAAGAGCTTCTACGTATCAGTTATCTACAACTCACTAAGGAGGACAAAAAACTAATCCGTTTAGCTTTTGACACCGCCGTTGATGCCCATAAAGAGCAAAGACGTAAATCTGGTGAGGCTTATATTTTCCATCCCATTTCAGTAGCTAAAATAGTAGCTTCTGAAATTGGATTAGACGCAACATCAATTGCTGCTGCTTTACTTCATGACACCGTAGAGGACACAGAGTATTCTTTAGACGATATTGAACGTCTTTTTGGAAACAATGTAGCAAAAATTGTTCATGGATTAACTAAAATTTCACGACTTAAAAAAGATACTGATGTTTCTCTTCAAGCGGAAAATTTCCGTAAAATGCTTTTGACACTCAATGATGACATTCGGGTAATTATTATCAAAATTGCAGATCGTTTACACAACATGCAAACCTTGGATTCCATGCCGGAGTATAAACAAGTCAAAATTGCCTCTGAGACCCTTTATATTTATGCTCCAATTGCCCACAGAATTGGTATGTACAACATCAAAACAGAGCTTGAAGACCTTAGCTTGAAATACACTGAACCTCTTCGATTTGAGGCAATTAAAGATAAAATTGAAGAAAGTCAAGAGGAACAAAAAAAATACATTAAAGATTTTTCAACCTTTATTGAAAAATCACTCCAAGGAGAACGCCTTAAATACTTTATAAAAGGACGAAGTAAATCAATATACTCGATTCATAAAAAAATGCAAAAACAAAATATTCCTTACGAAGGAGTGTTTGATAAATTTGCAATACGTGTAGTTTATAAATCTAATCCCAAAAATGAAAAGTTTTTGGCTTGGAAAATTTATTCCATCGTAACCGATCACTTTACTCCTAACCCTACTCGACTTCGTGATTGGATTTCGTCCCCCAAATCAAACGGATATGAGTCACTTCATATCACAGTAATGGGACCAAATAATAAATGGATTGAAGTACAAATTCGATCGGAACGAATGCATGAAATTGCAGAAAAGGGATATGCTGCACATTTTCGTTATAAACAAGGAGAGCAAAAAGAAAATGGTATCGAGTCTTGGCTAAATCGTGTGCAAGAAGTCTTAGAAAATAAAGAAGGTAATGCGGTCGATTTTGTTGAAGATTTTAAACTTAATTTATACTCTGAAGAAATTTTTGTGTTTACACCTCAAGGAGAATTAAAATCACTTCCGAACGGTTCTTCAGTACTTGATTTCGCATTCAGTATTCATACAGAAATAGGATCAAAGGCAAGGGGAGCAAGAATCAACGGAAAACTAGTTCCTCTGAGTCGAGCTCTTAAAAGTGGTGAGAATGTAGAAATTATTACATCAGTTAATTCTAAACCTACAGCCAACTGGTTAGATCACGTTATTACCTCTAGAGCACGCTCGAGAATCAAATCAGCAATAAACGAAGAGAAAAAGCGCATTGCTGAAGATGGAAAAGAACTGTTGAGACGAAAACTCAAACAACTGCGCATTACCCTAAACGATAAAACAACCCGAAGACTGGTTGACTATTTTAAAGTCAATACCAGTTTAGACTTGTTTTACAGAGTAGGAATTGGCACTGTAGATAATAAGAAAATAAAAGAGTTTGCAGCGAGTTACAACAATACATTTATCAATTTCATTAAAAAAAGAATTGGTTCAAATAGTCCAAAAAAAATCAAAGATCGAGATGAATTTACTTCTAATTATGACAAATTAGTTTTCGGTAAAAACAAAGAAGAATTGCCTTATTCCTTATCAAAATGTTGTACTCCAATTGCAGGAGATAAAGTTTTTGGTTTTTTAACAATAAACGATGGAGTCAAGGTTCATCGTCGTGATTGTCCGAATGCGCTATCCTTACAATCAAACTTTGCATACAGGGTTTTACCAGCTTGGTGGATTGACTCTTCAGAACAACGTTTTAGCGCGAAACTAAAATTAAGTGGTATAGATCAAATTGGATTGGTAAATCAAGTAACTCGGGTAATATCAAACAATATGAATGTAGATATTTTCAAAATCAACTTTGATACCGAAGAAGGACTTTTCAAAGGAAGTATAAATGTTCATGTAAAAAACAGAACTACCTTAGATAAACTGGTTAATAATCTGTTAAAAATAAATGGAATTGAAAAAGTTACCCGAGAATAGTTAAAGAAACAATACATTTGTATAAAATCATGAATATGACAGAAACACAGAATCCTCAAGAAGTTGTAAAAGGTGTTTTTATTAATTTTTTAGATCAAAATAAACATCGTAAAACTCCCGAACGTTTTGCAATACTCCACGAAATATATGAGAGTAAAGATCATTTTGATATCGAGTCACTTTACATCATGATGAAAAATAAAAATTATCGTGTAAGTAGAGCAACCCTATACAATACGATCGAATTATTACTTGAATCTGGATTGGTAAGAAAACATCAATTTGGAAATAATCAGGCTCAATATGAAAAGTCCTTTTTTGACAAACAACACGACCACATAATACTTACCGACACTGGAGAAGTAAAAGAGTTTTGTGATCCCAGAATTCAAAGTATTAAAAAAACAATTGAAGAAGTATTTAATATTGATATTCATCATCATTCTTTATACTTTTACGGCACAAAAAAAGAATCTTAAATAACATTCGCATACATGTCTATTGACTTATTATTAGGTCTCCAATGGGGAGATGAAGGGAAAGGAAAAATTGTAGATGTCCTTACCAAAAATTATGATATAATTGCTCGTTTCCAAGGAGGACCTAATGCAGGGCATACCTTGAAATTTGATGGCTTTTCTCACGTATTACACACTATCCCTTCTGGGATTTTTCATCCTACAGCGCTTAATTTAATTGGAAATGGAGTTGTTATTGACCCCGTGATTTTTCAGTCAGAGATTGAAAAACTAATTCCATTTAAAATTGATTTTCCAAAAAAGCTTTTTATATCCAAAAAGGCACATTTGATTCTTCCAACACACCGCTTATTAGACGCAGCATCTGAAGCTTCGAAAGGAAAAGCGAAGATAGGTTCAACCCTCAAAGGTATTGGTCCAACCTATATGGATAAAACTGGACGAAACGGAATCCGTGTAGGAGACATCTTACTTCCTGATTGGAAAAAACGATATGAAAACCTTAAAACCAAGCATTTGAAAATGCTTGAATATTATCAGGGTAAAATAGAATTTGACCTCCCCGTATTGGAAGAAGTATTTTTCAATGCCATTGAAGAATTAAAAAAACTGCCCTTCGTTGACAGCGAGAACTTACTTCACAATGCCATCAAAGATGGGAAAAAAGTTTTAGCAGAAGGCGCACAGGGATCTCTTCTTGATATTGACTTTGGAACCTACCCATTTGTTACATCATCAACAACTACAGCCGCAGGAGCTTGTACTGGATTGGGAATTGCACCCAATTCTATTAGAGAGGTTTTTGGTATTTTTAAAGCTTATGCCACCCGAGTGGGAAGTGGTCCTTTTCCAACTGAACTCTTTGATGCAGATGGAGAAAGAATGGGGAAAATAGGAATGGAATTTGGAGCAACTACAGGACGAGCCAGAAGATGTGGCTGGATTGATTTGGTTGCACTTAAATATGCAATACACATCAATGGTGTCACTCAATTAATGATGATGAAAGGAGATGTACTCTCTGGATTCAAAACAATCAAAATATGTACCTCATACAAAACAAAGGAAGGTTCAATAGAACACTTACCTTTTAATATTGAACCAGAACACGTAACCCCTATGTACATAGAATTACCAGGATGGAAAGAGGATCTCACCAAATTAACTTCTGAAGAACAGTTTCCTAAAGAATTTAATAACTATATCGCTTATCTTGAAAAAGAACTAGAAACACCCATTAAAATAGTTTCGTTAGGACCCGATCGTAAACAAACGATTTTCCGTTAGACTAAAATTAAATTCAACAGCTTGAAGTTCATGAAAAAACTTGTTTTTATATTTTTAATGGGTTGTTGGAGTCAATTTACAACTGCTCAAGAGCCTAAAATCATTGAAATTAGGCAAGCAGGTTCTTTCGAAAAAGATGAATCCTTATATCCTGAAGCAAATATTTTATCAAAAAAAGGAGAAACTCGGGTACATCTTTTTCATAAAGGAGCTTTGGTTGTTTCAGACAAGTCATTTTTTTATTCCAAAAAGAACTTCTTTGAAGCTGAAGGAAAAGTAGTTTTTACTCAAGGGGATACCTTACGAATGACCAGCGAATACCTAGAATATGACGGGGTAAATGGAAAGGCAAAAGCATGGGGTAATGTTTTCCTCAAACAGCCTGACATGACCCTCGAAACCGATACACTTTACCTCAATCGAAATGAAAATATAGCTTATTATGAAACCCCTGGAACGATAATTGACAGTGCAAACATCTTGAAAAGTAATCGTGGGAAATATTTTATGAATGAAAAAAAATACCAATTCATTTCTAATGTACGAATTAATAATCCCGAGTACTACGTAACCTCCACTCAATTAGACTATTTTACTGAAACGAATAAAGCATTTTTGTACGGACCAACAAAAATAGTAGGAGTTGATTATGATATTTATTGCGAACGAGGATTTTATAACTTAGAGGCACAACGCGGGAATTTCAAACAAAATGCCCTGATCAATTACAATCAAAAAATAATTGAAGGGGATAGCTTATATTTCGAAAACGACAGAGAATACGCATCCGCTAACTATGATGTATCGATCACCGATACCATAAATAAGTCCATTATTCGCGGAAATTATGCGGAAATTTTTAAAGCGAAAGATTCTGCAATAATCACAAAAAGAGCATACGCAATAAATATTCTAGAAAACGATTCATTATACATCAAAGCGGATACGCTAATTGGAACTGGTCCTGCAGAAAATCGGGTATTAAGAGGTTATTATGGAGTCAAAATTTTAAAATCCGATATTCGAGGTAAATCAGACTCTTTGTATCTAAACAACCAGATTGGTAAAATAGAATTACACAAAAGACCTTTGAGTAAAAAACAAAGCCAAATTCTCAGCGATGATGAAAAAAACATAAAAAATCCTGTCCTTTGGTTTGGAGAGAGTCAAATGAGTGGTGAAGTTATTCATTTGTTGACAGAACCCGGAGAAAAAAAATTAGACTCCCTTCAGATTTTTGGAAACGCTTTCATCATTGAAAAAGACACCCTGAGTAATGATGGTTACAACCAAATTGTTGGAAGTGAGCTTTATGGAGATTTCGAAGAGGGTGCCCTAAAAAATTTGGACGTGATTAAGAATACAATGGTAATCTATTATTTGTACTCCGAAGCTGGGGAGCTCATTGGAATAAACAAAACCATTTGTAGTGCTTTGGATATCGTATTTCTAAATAATGAAATCAATGAAATCTCTTTTTACATAAGCCCAGATGGGGAAGTATTTCCTGAAGAACAAATAGATAAAAATCTCAGAAAATTAAAAGGTTTTTTATGGAGAGAAAATGAAAAGCCCGAAACAATTGAAGACTTGTTCAAAATTGATGATGTTGAACAATTGATGAATCCTGATTATCCAAATTTAAAGGAATGAAAAGTTTCGAGGAGGATTTTTTGAAATATCAAGCCAAAACTACCCCATACCCTCTTGGAATTGCCATTGATTTTGCCAAAGGAAGTTATGTGTATGACAACGATGGTAAATCCTATTTAGATTTTGTTGCAGGGGTTTCAGCTTGTACCCTTGGGCATTGTCACCCGAAAATTGTAGCTGCCATAAAAAATCAAGTTGATCGCTATTTACATGTTATGGTTTATGGAGAATTTGCTCTAAAACCAAGTGTAAATTTAGCAAAGGAACTTGCAAATGTATTACCAAAAAAACTTGAAGTTACGTATTTGGTAAACTCGGGAACTGAAGCCATTGAGGGAGCAATAAAACTAGCAAAAAGGGTAACGGGAAGGGCTGAATTAATTGCTGCAGATAATGCTTATCACGGGAGTACTCATGGGGCTTTAAGCCTAATAGGAGCTGAACAACAAAAAAAAGCATATCGTCCTTTGTTGCCTGGCATAAAATTCATAAAATTCAATGATCAAAATGATCTTGAAAAAATAAGCTCGAAAACAGCAGCTGTTGTATTAGAAACCATACAAGGTGGTGCAGGTTTTATAACCCCAAAAAACAACTATTTAAAAAAAATTAGAAAACGATGTGATTCTGTTGGAGCCCTTCTAATTTTGGATGAAATTCAACCCGGGTTTGGAAGAACAGGAAAGCTGTTTGGGTTTGAACACTATGATGTAATTCCTGATATTTTAGTAATGGGAAAAGGAATGGGTGGGGGCTTACCCATAGGGGCATTTAGCAGTTCTACAGAATTCATGAATTTACTTAGCAAAAACCCTAAACTAGGCCACATCACGACTTTTGGCGGCAATCCTGTCATTGCAGCTGCTGCACTCGAAACTCTCCGTGTGCTGAAACAAGAGAAAATAATTCAAGCTGTTCCTGAAAAAGAGAGGCTGTTTAGAAAACTGTTGAAACATCCTTTGGTAAAACAAATAAATGGAAAAGGATTGATGTTGGCTCCACTTTTTGAAACAGAAGAAATAGCCAATAAAGTAGTCTTAAAATCTATGAACAAAGGCTTACTCCTATTTTGGTTATTATGGGAAAAAAAAGCCATTCGAATTTCACCACCCTTAAACATTACAAAAGAAGAAATTGAAAAAGGTTGCACATTATTAAATGAGATATTTGATGAAATTCAAGATGATTTCTGTTAATTACTTTGTTAAAAACAATCTAGAGCAACCCTAAAAAAAAGCAGACTTCTAATTAACTTTATTAGAAGCAATTATTTTTTATGCAAAACCCTTTTTCAAATAATTCAGATTCACCTATACCGAGGTTTGAGCAAATGCTCAAAACCAATGAAATTTACTACTTTGATGCTGAAGATTTTGAATGTATTGCTCAATATTACATCGATTCGGGAGAAATTAATTTAGCAAAAAAAGCAATACAGTTGGCAATCAAGCAACATCCCATTCACAGTGATTTATTACTCTTAAAATCTGAGCTATTGATTTTTGACGGAGCCTTTGAAGATGCTCAGTTTCTTCTTGATTCAATTGAGGAAATCGATCCTCATAATCAAGAAATATTTGTGCAAAGAGCTACAATTTTTTCAAAAAATAAAAATCATCAGGCTGCAATTGATTTGTTGCTTGAATCTCTAGAACATTCAGAAGAATTACTAGAGGTTTGGTGTCTTCTAGGAATGGAGTATATGATTCTTGAAGATTACAGTAAAGCAACAGAATACTTTAAACTCTGCATAGAGCAAGATCCTGAAGATTATCAAGTTCTTTACAACCTTTTATTTTGTTTTGAATTCCTCAGAGAATACAATCAAGCTATTGATGTTCTCAATTCAATTTTAGAAAAAAACCCCTACAATGAAATTGCTTGGCATGAAATTGGCAAACTGTATCTCAATTTAGATCGTGATGCAGATGCATTAAGTGCCTTTGATTTTGCAATAATCTCTGAAGATCGTTTTACAGGAGCCTATATCGAAAAAGGGAAAGTACTAGAGAAAATGGGACGAACAAATGAGGCCATCGAAAATTATCAAATCTCAATTCAAATAGATGACCCTAGTGCTTATGCCTACTTGAGAATTGGAAAATGTCATCAAAGCTTAGGAAATGATAAGTTGGCAATTCAATACTATAAAAAATCGGTGCAAGAAGATCCCTCAAGTGAAAAAAGTTGGATTGCGTTAATCGATTTTTATATTCAAAAAGAAGATGTCAAAAAAGCTTTGTATTACACTAAGAAAGCACTTTTAATAAATGAAAACAGTGTGGGATACAACAAAAGAAATGCTCTTTTACTTCAAACTTTAGGGAAATATATTGAAGCAGAAATTGCGTATCAAAACACCATTGAACTAGGTAACTATGAACTTGAAATTTGGATTGAGTGGATGAATACATTAATCTTTTTGAATGAATGGGAAAAATTGATTACAATTGGACATCAAGCAAAAGAATTTTATCCTAATGCAGAAGAATTAGATTTTAGAATTGCTGCCAGTTATCAAAAATTGAGTCGTTTGAATGAAGCTGATTTTTTTATTCAAGACCTCAATAAAAAGAAGAAAAAACCCTCAGAATCTTTTTTAGAGTTTTTCCCAGATTTTAAAAGAATATTCAACAATTATTAAGATCTAAATACTAATCTTTATTTTTTGAAAAGAATCTCAAACACAAAATTAAGCCTCTTTTTCAAAGGGCTGGCTATGGGAATTGCAGATGTTATACCTGGGGTTTCGGGAGGAACAATAGCATTGATTACTGGTATTTATGAAGAATTGATTGTAACATTAGATCAATTAGGATTTCAATCACTTTTAACCCTCAAAAAAGAAGGGTTTGCTTCTTTTTGGAAAAGCATTAACGGGAACTTCCTTTTTATACTAATTCTCGGAATTGGAATAAGTATAGTAGTATTTTCGGGGATCATTCACTTCTTTCTTGAAGAATATCCAATCCCATTGTGGTCGTTTTTCTTTGGATTAATTAGCTGCAGTATTCTCATACTTTTAAAGGATAACAAACCCAAAGATTTAAAATCAACACTTTTTCTAATTATAGGATTAATAATGGCCTTTAGTATTACTCAAATCACACCCAATGGTGGAGAAATCAGTTTAGGCTACCTCTTTTTTTGTTCGATGATCGCCATTATAGCAATGATACTTCCCGGTATTTCAGGTTCGTTCATCTACATCCTCATGGGAGCTTATGAAGTTGTGATACATACCTCAAAAAACAGTGTTGCTGTTTTATTAAATTTTGAATGGGAAAGTTTTTCTCTTGTATATTCACGTCTCCTGGTAATTGGTCTCGGAATTGTAGTTGGTTTAAAATTATTTTCAAAACTGCTCAAATGGTTATTTCACAATCAAAAACAAAATACCATGATGGTTTTAATAGGATTCATGATGGGTGCCCTACCTAAGATTTGGCCTTGGCAAAAGGCAATAGCTTTCGAAGTTATTTCTGAGAATAAGATCGTAACTCTCAAAACAGAAACCATTGCCCCTTGGAATTTTGATGGAGAACCACAACTTCTTGCTGCATTAGTATTGATGATTTCCGGATTTCTTTTTTTATATTTCCTCGAACGAAATTCGAACACTAAAGATAATGCTGTCTAAAAAAAGAAATCTCTCTCAAAAAATAGTATTGATTTGCAAAGGAATTGGGATGGGAGTCGCTAATAAAATCCCAGGAGTATCTGGAGGGATAGTTGCTCTTGCTGCCGGGTTTTATGAAGAGCTTATTTTTTCTTTTTCAAAATTTAATAAAACTGCATTTTCCCTTTTAGCAAAACGTGAATTTAAAGCCTTTTATCAACATGTAAATGGGTCTTTTTTGAGCCTCCTTTTTTGTGGAGTAATTATAAGTTTCTTCAGTGCTTCACTCATCTTAGATCAATTGATTCAACACTACCCCAGATATGTTTGGGGAATGTTTTTTGGTTTTATTCTTGCTTCGGTTTTCTTTATTTGGATTCAATCAAAACCCTACACTTACAAAGAATACATCTTAACCATTTTGGGAACAATCGGTGGATTACTGGTTTCTTTTTTGACTCCTGGTCAAGAAAATGACAATCTGATTTTTGTTTTCTTTTGTGGAATAATCAGTATTTCTGGGATGATTTTACCTGGATTATCGGGTTCATTTTTGATTTTGGTATTAGGAAATTACACTTTACTTTTGGTTGATTCTGTTAATGCACTTTACTTCACATTAGTAGATTTAGCTTCCTTTGATTTAAGTTTCACTCACGATACCAAACGCATGGAGCTTTTGGGAGTAATGCTTGTGTTTGCTTTGGGTTCGGTCACGGGCCTTCTTGTTTTATCAAAAATATTGAGATGGTTTTTGTTGAACCATAAAGAGAAAATTATTGCAACTCTAGTGGGTTTTATATTGGGCTCATTAAATGCATCATGGCCCTGGAAAAGCACCGATAAAAGCATCAACAGTGACTTGAATCTTAATCGCAATGAACTATTTTGGCCAAAGTTCGATCAAATAGAAAACATCTATATTATCCTTTTTATATTTTTGGGCTTTGGAATTGTTACATTACTAGAAATTTATGGGAAAAGAGATTAAAAAAATTAACCGTTTTGGGCTTGTTGGAAAAAACATAGAATATTCTTTTTCTCGCTCATATTTTGGGGAAAAATTCAACAGAGAAGGAATTGAAAATTGTTCATACATAAATTTTGATTTGAATTCTATTGAAGAAATCAAAGCAGTTTTAAAAGAAAAAAATTTAAAAGGATTGAACGTAACAATTCCTTACAAAGAATCAATTATCAACTATTTGGATAGCCTCTCTGAAGAGGCAAAAACAATTGGTGCAGTTAATACCGTTCGATTTTTAAAAGACGGAACTACCCAAGGACACAATACAGATGCCTTTGGATTTGAGACTGCATTACTTGAAAAATGGAATAATCAAAGTAAAAAGGCTCTTGTTTTGGGTACAGGAGGTGCATCAAAGGCGATTGAGTACGTACTCGAAAAAATGAATATACAACCCCTGTTTGTTTCCAGAAACCCCTCAAAGGATCAGATCAGCTATAATCAAATTGATCAACGTATAATGACCTCGCATTTTTTGATAATCAACTGTACCCCTATCGGAACACATCCTGATTTAAACAAAGCACCAAACATTCCGTATGATTTACTAACCAAGGATCATTTTTTATTTGATTTAATCTACAATCCAGAAAAAACACTTTTTTTAAAAAAAGGAATGAAAATCGGTTGTACAACAGTAAATGGCTTACATATGCTTGAACAACAGGCTGAAAAATCTTGGGAAATATGGACAAAAGTTTAAGTTTAATAATATTTTCGTAAATTCTACCTAAAATCAGAATACTTGCATATTCTACTTGTACAGATAAATAAAACTGATGATGGAAAAACCTACTGAACCTAATGAATCTAATTTAGAAGAGGGGCTCAATAAGACTTCTGAAATCAACACGGACAAAAGTGAAGAAAAACAAGTTCATGAACCTGAAACTGGCAATAAAACTGTCAAAACAAAAATCGATTTTGATGCCCTCGAACTTGAAGCATATCCAGAGGTTTTAAAGAAACTGATCAGCTCGGATCAATGGATAAAAAAAGGAAAAGAAATTCAAGAAGTTATTGCTCAATTTGACTCTCGTTTCGGCAAAATTTTAAGCGAGAAAAAAAAGGAATTCGTTGATCTAGAAGGAAATGATTTAGATTTTGAATTTAGCCCAAACTATAAAAAAGAATTCAACTCTCTTTATCGAGATTACAAAAAAAACAAAAGCATTTATTTCAAAAATCAAGAAAAAACACAAAAAGAAAATCTTGAAAAACGTCTTGAAATCATTGAACGCATCAAAGCATTAATTGGAATAAGCGAAAACAACTCCAATAATTACAAAGAATTTAGAAATCTTCAGGAAAGCTGGCATAATACAGGATCTGTTCCAAGGGCAGAAAGTAATAATGTATGGGAAACATACAAGCATCATGTAGAGCGTTTTTATGATTTCCTACATTTAGATCGTGCCCTTCGGGACAAAGATTTCAAACACAATTACCAAGAAAAATTAAAATTAATTGAACACGCAGAAGCTTTGGTTAATCATCCAGACGTTATTGTAGCAATCCGTGAATTGAATGTATTGCATCGCAATTGGAAAAATGATTTAGGCCCTGTTGCTCGTGAGCACCGAGAAGAACTTTGGAAACGTTTTCAGGAAGCAACTTCAAAAATCCATGATCGTAAAAACGAGTACAACAAGAATATTGATGCCATTCTTCTGGAAAATCTGGAGAAAAAAAGAGCGATTTTAGCTCGTATTCAAGAACTTAATAACAAAAACCCCAACAACCATAATGCTTGGCAAAATGCCTTGAAAAAAGTAAACATGCTTAAAGAAGAATTCCACAGTATCGGAAGAATTCCTCGGACTTACAACAAAGAAATTTGGAATGAATTTCGTTTGGTACTAAAAAACTTTAATCATCAAAAAAACCAGTTTTATAAAGATAAAAAGAAGGAGGAAAAAGTTTATATAGAACAAAAGAGAGCTTTAATTGAAGAAGTGACATCAATCCTTGAAAGTTCAGATTGGCGTTCTTATATCGATAGAATGAAAACCATTCAAGTAGAGTGGAAAAAAACTGGAAGAATATCCCGAAAACTTTCTAACCAACTTTGGGAGGAATTTAAAAAAGCTACCGACCTCTATTTTGATCGGATAAAAAATAAAGAAGAAGCTTTTACTCCCGAAGACCAAGCAATAATAAAAGCAAAACGCAGCTATTTAGAAGCTTTTAAAACACAAACTATCCCACAAGATGAAGAGGCTTTGATTGATTATATAAATCATGCATTTGTACAGTGGAAAGAATTGGGTAATCCCTCGGAAGGAGTTAATGACAAATTAGACAATGAGTACAAGAATTTCTTGAGTGGACTTTGGGATCAAACCAAACTAACATCAGAGGAGAAACAAGCAGCTCGTTTTAAAACAGACCTCATTTTACTTAAAGACAATCAAGAGGGATTGAATAAAGAGCACATATCACTCAATAAAAAAATTGAAGAATCCAATACAGAATTGATTCAACTCCAAAACAATCTGGCCTTTTTCAGCTCTACATCAAGTGAAAATCCAATGGTACAAGAAGTCAATTCTAAAATTGAGAAACTAAATCAAAAAATTGAACATTGGAAATCTAAACTCAACCAAATCAAAAGTCTATCTAGAGCATTAAAAAAACAAAATGAAGCCGCTGAATCTGATGCTTTCAAGGAAGAATAACAGGAAGAAGAGAGTCAAGATTAATCGCTGAAATTTTGGGAGATTTGCTGCTGTCATAAAGCATGATAACATCCTTTTACTGGAGTAAATCCTCATGATTTCCTTTTTCTACTACCTTACCCTTTTCCAAAACCACTATTTCAGCGGCTTGCACCACAGTACTCAACCGATGGGCGATTAAAATAATGGTCTTTTTCTCATTACAAAGTTGCTGCATTGTTTTTTGAATGTATTGCTCAGACTTACTGTCCAAGGAAGAAGTTGCCTCATCAAAAATTAAGATTTCCGGATTCTGATAAAGTGCCCGTGCAGAAGTGTTAATGTTGACCTTAATAAAAGGTAAACTTTCTGCGGTTCCCAAAAACAATAGTAGGAGAAGTATGTGAATTTTCTCGCTCTGTTTGCTGTGTCTGAATTGATGGGCTTCGTAAGCATTTTCTAGAAACTCCTTTGGAAAGATCTGTTTTTTCATACTAAGATTTTGGGCTTAGTAAAAAAACAGATTATTTCATTAAAATCCTAATTTTCTTTCTTTGCTTCTTCCCAATAAAGATTCATTTCAGTCAAGGTCATTTGCTCTAATGTTTTTCCCATTTCTTTAGCTTTGGCTTCGAGATATTGAAAACGTTTGGTAAATTTTTGATTGGTTTGCTCTAAGGCGGTATCAGGATTTATCTTTAGGAAACGAGCGTAATTGATCATAGAAAATAGTAGGTCTCCAAATTCGGCCTCACGATTTTTTAAAGAACCCTTTTTAATCTCTGTATTGAACTCGGCGAGTTCCTCTTGTACCTTCTCCCACACCTGATCGGGTTGTTCCCAATCAAAACCTACCCCTGCTGCTTTGTCTTGAATGCGTTGAGCTTTTACAAGAGCTGGGAGTCCTTTGGGGACCCCTTCTAATACGGATTTTTTTCCTTCCTTAAGTTTTAGGGCTTCCCAGTTTTTTTTTACTTCTTCTTCATCTTGTACTTGTACATCTCCATAAATATGGGGATGTCTGTGAATCAATTTTTCGGAAATACTATTAGCAACATCGGCAATGTCAAAGGTTTTTTCTTCACTACCCAATTTGGAATAAAAGGCAATGTGGAGCAATAGATCTCCCAATTCATTTTTTATTTCCTTTAAGTTTCGATCCAAGATCGCATCACTCAATTCATAAGTCTCTTCGATTGTCAAATGTCTCAAGGATTCAAAAGTTTGCTTCTTATCCCAGGGACATTGTTCTCGCAATTCGTCCATAATGGTTAGCAGACGATCTATGGCCTTGAGTTGTTGGCCTCTTGAATTCATTGATCTTTTGTTGTGGAGTTCTTCTCTTCTTGAACCTCAGCGGCTTCAGCCTCAAGAAGCCCTTTATCGATCAAAATATTGTACCATTGTATCATTTTTTTGATGTCACTTGGATACACGCGTTCCTCGTCATAATCTTTAAAAACCTCAAAAAAATAGGCTTCTAAATCCGATGGTGGTGCTTTGGGTTTTACCTTGCATTTTGCCCCATTTTCATGGGCGAGCATTTTTTGAAAAACCTCGGCTAAAGGAACCTCTGCTTGCAAACCATAAATATTGATTTCGGATAATAAACTTACTTGATCACGAAGTGTAGCTGTGATTCTCTTTCCATCGGTCAATGAATGTGCAATAAACCCCGTTCGGGTTTGAACTTGAACTTCATAAAGGCCTGGGCGACCTGATATTGCTATTATTTTATCTAATTCCATATGGGTATTTATCTTTTTTTGGAAGCTAATGGGAAACGCATTTTATAATCTACTTGAATGTTTCCTTTTGCAATATTATTTAATTTTCCTTTAATTAATCTTTTTTTGAGCGGGGATAGTTTATCGGTAAACAATATGCCCTCAATATGATCGTATTCATGTTGAATTACTCGGGCTGGCAATCCTGTAAAGGTTTCTTGGTGTTCTTTCAAGTTTTCATCAAAATAAGTGATGTGGATTTTCTCTTGACGATAAATATCTTCGCGGACTTCTGGAATACTTAAACAGCCTTCATTGAACGCCCACTCCTCTCCAGATTCTTCAAGTTCGGGGTTGATGAATACTTTTTTAAATCCTCTCAGTTGTTCTTTTTCTTGTTCGCTCAATTCTTCGTCCTCAGCAAAGGGTGTTGCATCCACAACAAAAAGGCGAATCCCTACTCCTACTTGAGGAGCTGCTAATCCTACTCCATTAGCCTCATACATGGTTTCCCACATATTGGAGATGAACTGATCAAGCTCTGGATAATCTTGTGTTATGTTTTTTGCTTCTTTTTTCAATACGGGAGTACCGTAAGCTACTATGGGTAATATCATGAACAATTCTTGTTTTGTGCTTCTAAATAAGACTGCAAGATAAGGGTTGCGCTGATTTTATCAATCAATCCTTTCTCTTGTCTGGTTTTCTTTTTTACTCCTGAATCAATTAGGGTTTGAAAAGCCATTTTTGATGTAAAACGCTCGTCAAAACGTCTCACCTCTAGTGAAGGTATTTGGGTTTTTAAATTTTGTACGAACTTTTTGATTTCAGTTTCTACTTCCGAAAAAGTACCGTCGTATCTTTTGGGTTGACCCACAACACAAGTTTCCACCTCATGACTTTCAAGATAGTTGATTAAATAGGAAATTACCTCTTTAGTTGGAAGGGTTACCAATCCTGATGCAACGATTTGTAAAGGATCAGTAGCGGCTATTCCGGTGCGTTTGGTTCCAAAATCAATTGCTAAAATTTCTGCCATGTGCAAATATACATCTCCTTGTTGGCTTCATATAAAAAAACCAAAATAAAGTCGAGCAAAAGGCGTAAATTTGTGCAAAATTTAAGATCATTTTCATGAGAGCAATCATAGAAGCGGCTTGGGAAGACCGAAGCCTACTAGAACAAGAAGAAACACAAAACGCAATCCGTTCGATCATTACCCAATTGGATGAGGGCGATCTTCGTGTTGCCGAACCAACTTCAGAAGGTTGGCAGGTAAACGAATGGGTAAAAAAAGCTGTTGTGCTTTACTTCCCAATCCAAAAAATGGAAACCTTGCATGCCGGACCGATGGAGTTTCACGATAAAATGCCCCTCAAAAAAGATTATGCAGCTAAAGGAATTCGTGTTGTGCCTCATGCTGTTGCAAGACAAGGGGCCTATATAGCATCAGGTGTAATTATGATGCCCAGTTATGTAAATATTGGGGCTTATGTTGATTCGGGATCTATGGTAGATACCTGGGCAACCGTAGGGAGTTGCGCACAAATCGGGAAAAATGTTCACCTCAGTGGTGGAGTAGGAATTGGTGGAGTTTTAGAACCGCTTCAAGCTGCTCCCGTTATTATTGAAGACGATGCCTTTGTTGGGTCTCGTTGTATTGTTGTTGAGGGGGTTCGTGTTGAACGTGAAGCTGTTTTGGGAGCTAATGTTGTTCTTACTGCCTCCACAAAAATCATTGATATAAGTGGTGATGAACCTATAGAGTATAAAGGAAGAGTCCCTGCGCGTTCTGTTGTGATTCCCGGTACTTATCCTAAGCAGTTTAATGCCGGTGAATATCAAGTTCCTTGTGCTTTGATTATTGGAAAACGCAAAGAAAGTACCAATAAGAAAACTTCTTTAAACGATGCTTTAAGAGAGCACAATGTAGCCATATAGTTTATTAGAAACGAATGGAAACTTTTGTAAACAAAGGTTGCGAAGTACTCACTAAAGGAAATACACTCCTCTACCCTACGGATACCATATGGGGTATCGGCTGTGATGCCACAAATTCTGAAGCAATCAAGAAAGTGTATGGCTTAAAAAAAAGAGAAGATAGTAAGGCTTTGATCTGCCTTGTTTCGGATCTTGAAATGCTTGAACTGCTTACTGGAAAACTTGAGGATAACATCAAAAAAATTGCATTAGCCAGTAAGCCAACCACTGTAATTTATCCCAATGTGAATGGAGTGGCAGCCAATTTAAAAGCTATAAATGGAAGTGTTGGCATTCGAATTGTTCAAGATGAATTTTGTAGAAAACTCCTTGAAAGATTTGGGAAACCCATTGTTTCAACTTCTGCAAACATGAGCGGCTCGCCAAGTCCAAAGAAATTTAAAGAAATTGATCAAGTCATTTTGGAGGGAGTTGACCATATTGTAACTTTGAAAACAAAAGAAACCAGAACCCGTCCATCAACTTTAGTATTGATTGATGCTGACGGGAATCTCAAAACTCTAAGAGCCTGAGTATGTTGAAGAAAAACTTTAACGATATCTTAAACACAGTACTTTTCAAAACTGTTCAAGAAACTGCGGATGAACTCCAGTTGGAGACCTATGTGATTGGTGGTTTTGTTCGGGATCATCTACTCAATCGAAAAAGAAATTATACCGATATTGACTTTGTAGTTATTGGATCGGGAATTGAACTTGCTCAAGCACTTCAAAAAAAGCTAAAAAAGCCCTCAAAAGTTCAAGTTTTTAAAACCTATGGAACTGCAATGCTCAAATGGGAAGGCATTGCCTTAGAATTTGTTGGAGCAAGGAAGGAATCTTATGCTCCAGAAAGTCGCAACCCCAAAATAACTGAAGGAAGCTTAGAAGACGATCAAAAAAGAAGGGATTTTACCATCAATGCTTTGGCAATTAGTTTGAATAAGAAAACCTATGGAAACTTACTGGATCCCTTCAATGGAATTGCTGACTTAGAAAACGGAGTTCTTAGAACGCCCTTAGAACCTGGAATCACCTATTCGGATGATCCTTTAAGAATGCTTCGTGCTGTTCGTTTTGCTTCTCAACTGAATTTTGTTATTGAAAAAAAATCACTGGACGCTATTCAAGAACACGCTGAACGACTCTCCATAATCACCAAAGAAAGATGTGTCGACGAGCTTCATAAAATAATGATGTGCGATACTCCATCCCTTGGACTTCTTTTACTAGACAAGGTAAAACTTCTCCCCCTTTTACTTCCAGAATTAATTGATTTAAAAGGAATTGAAGAAGTTGAAGGACAGACCCATAAAGACAACTTTTTTCACACTTTTGAAGTAGTAGATAATATTTGTTCAAACACCGACAATTTATGGCTTCGTTGGGCTGCATTGCTCCACGACATAGGGAAAGCACCAACCAAACGGTTTCATAAGAAAAACGGTTGGACATTTCACGGTCACGAATTTGTTGGGGCTAAAATGATTTACAAACTATTTAAACGCTTAAAAATGCCCCTGAACGACAAAATGAAATTCGTTCAAAAAATGGTACTTATGAGCTCAAGACCTATTATTATTGCGGAAGATTTAGTTACAGATTCTGCAGTAAGAAGACTTATCTTTGATGCTGGAGATCACATTGACGATTTGATTACACTTTGTGAAGCAGACATTACAACCAAAAACCCAAAACGATTCAAACAGTACCATAATAACTTTAAAATTGTACGTAAAAAAATTGAAGAAGTAGAAGAACGGGATCAAATTAGAAATTTTCAGCCTCCTGTTTCTGGAGAACTCATCATGAAGTCATTTGATTTAGAACCATCTAAAGCCATTGGACAAATCAAAGAGGCGATAAAGGAAGCTATCTTGGAAGGAGAAATCACCAATGAATTCGATGCTGCATTTGAGTTAATGAAAGAAGAGGGGAAAAAACTGGGATTGAAATTCGTTGAAAATTAATGCTTATGAAAAAAAAGTTTCGTTTTTGGGTTGGGATTTCATTGGTGTTGGTTTACCTAGTTATTACTGCTGGAGCTATTGTAAGAGTAACTGGAAGTGGAATGGGATGCCCAGACTGGCCAAAGTGTTTTGGATACTTGATTCCGCCTACTGAAAGAGAACAACTGGATTGGATTTCTGAACACAACTACAAATCTGGAGAAGTAATCATTGTTAATGAAAGTTTGCAAGTAGCCAAAAAAGACTTTACCAGCACAAATGAATATTCGGAATCCAATTGGGAGCCTTACACCAAACACGATTATGCACATTTCAATGCTTTTCATACCTGGGTTGAGTTCATCAATAGATTGGCAGGGGCACTTGCTGGAATTGCAACCTTGATTGTAGGTATATTATCTTTCAGTTATTGGAAACAGAAAAAAAGAATTGTAATTTTTTCTATTCTTGTAAACATGGGGATGGGGTTCCAGGCTTGGCTGGGTAAGACTGTTGTTGATTCGAACTTGCTTCCTACAAAAATAAGTCTCCACATGATTATGGCTTTATTAATTGTTGCTTTTTTGATATACCTGTATGCGCTGACAGCTGCTGATTCATCCCAAAAAACGAACACATCAACAATTAAAAAAATAGGGATTGCAGCATTTATTTTGACTTTAATTCAAATCGGTATAGGAACACAAGTAAGGCAGTTTATTGATTTTCAGATTGATTTTCACGGGATGGAACAGGCTGTAAAATGGTTAAATCCTGCTCCAATAAAGTTTTATGTTCATCGAAGTTTTTCTTTAATCGTGGTTCTGATTAATGTCTACCTTTTTTTCAGCATACGAAAAATGAACCTTTCAATCCCAATTTACAACTGGGTTTTAATAATTTTAGGTGTAGAAATTTTAACTGGTATTTTAATGTATTATTTTGATTTCCCAGCAGCTACACAACCCTTACATTTACTTTTAGCCTCCCTCTTGTTTGGAGCACAACTATATTTTTTATTTCAACTTTTCAATCAAAAACAAAATAGCCTTAGTCATGATATATAGATTCAGAATTATTCTCGACGCCACAGATGATATCTTAAGAGATATAGAAATTGAAGGATCAGCTACCTTAGAGGATTTTCACTATGCAATAGCACAATCTTTTGGATTTGGAGGAAGAGAAATGGCCTCCTTCTACAAAACAAATGAAACTTGGGAACAGGGTGAAGAAATACCGTTATTGGATATGGATGAAGGAATTGAACCTATGGGTCAAGCTGCTATTGAGAGCATTTTTAATGCAGATAATCATCATCTAATTTATGTCTATGATTTTCTTGCTTTATGGACTTTCTTTGTTGAGTTGATGGAAATTGGAGAACAAGATCCCTCTACGCTTTACCCCAATTTGATTTTTACTCAAGGGGATGTCCCAGAAGAGGCTCCTCAAAAAGATTTTCTATCGGAAAAAAACAATTCGAATTTCTCAGATGATATGAATAAAGGTGATTTGAATGAGGGCGACTACAATGACGCTGATTTCTACTAGAAGATCAGGAGTTGATTAAATTGGCCATGTTTAGGTTTTCATAATTTCGCCTTACATAAGCAAAAGAGGCCTTCATTACCTCCCCCATATTTTTACTTTTTTTGAAAGCGATGTCTTTGGTGAATTTAAAAATCTCAGAAGATAAATTCTTTAAGTTTTCCGGTTTTGTTAGAGTGTCTAGGGTCATAATATCCAATAAACAATTCAATCGGTTTCCGGAACTCAGAATTCGTTTGGCAAGAATGGAGCGTTCCTCGATTTTATATTGGACAATTGAATCAGGCGAAAGCTTTTCTTTTACTATGGAAATTATGGGAAAATTTTCTTTGAAAAACTGGGGGCGATAAACCATAAACTTTCCCTCAAAACTTTGTTGATCAAAATCAATTGCTCGAATTTTATAAATTACTTGATCAAAATCGTGTGTAGGAATAACCACGTAATTGTATGCCCGCATATCACCTAACAAACGAATCATGGATCTTTCATTGAACTTTACATACTCTTTAGCTATTTGAGCTTGTTCAGATGGGGAACATTGATTCAAGTATTTTTCAATAAACACATCCCCAGGAATACCAGCAATATGCTCTTCTATCAAAGTAGAGTCATTGATTAAAAAATTCAGATTATGGGGAGAAAGCATGTGTTCGAATTCCAAACCATATACCCTTGATGCGTCTGTTTTCTTGATATAGAAATAAGTGAAGTTATCATTTAAAATATTTCTAACCTTAACTCTGAAAGGTTTTGAATTTCCGAAAGTGCAATAATCAATGGCATCAATGCTCAAAAATGGCATGGAGGTTTCGTTACCGTCAGAATGTAAAAGGGCATATACTTTTTTGAGATTGTAATCAATTTCAACCCGTTCACTATCCGAATAATAAACCCTAATCCACAAAGTGTCGTTCTCATTTTCATCATAAACGACTACAGAACCCGAAAACCGCAATAAATCTTCATAACACACAGGAGTGTATACCCAACGATTATAATGTTTCAGATAATCGTTTAATTCTTTTATTATTGGATAAAATGGTTTTTTCTGAGAAATCAATTTTTCTTCCATAATTCAGGATTTATTCAAAGGTACTAACTTTATTTCATTGATTTTATTCTGTAAATGAAGTGATAAAGGTTGGTTTTCTTATGCTGTAAATGCTTAAATTTAAAGTTTGAAAAACAAACTATGGCTTTTAAAATAGTATCCGAGTTTTCACCTACAGGAGATCAACCCACAGCAATCAAAGAAATTGTGAATGGATTTTCACAGTCGGAAAAATACATGACCCTGCAAGGGGTAACCGGTTCTGGAAAAACATTTACGGTTGCAAATGTTGTTCGAGAATTAAATCGTCCTACTCTTGTATTAGCACATAACAAAACTTTAGCTGCGCAATTGTATTCTGAATTCAAACAATTTTTCCCAGATAATGCGGTAGAATACTTTGTTTCTTATTACGACTATTATCAGCCTGAAGCTTACATTCCCGTTACGGGTACATATATAGAAAAAGACTTGTCGATTAATGAAGAAATAGAAAAACTTCGTTTGAGTACCACTTCCTCTCTACTTTCTGGAAGAAGAGATGTAATTGTAGTTGCATCGGTTTCTTGTCTATATGGAATTGGAAACCCTGCTGAATTCCAAAAAAATGTAATCTCTATTAAAAGAGACCAAGTCCTCTCTAGAACAAAATTTTTACACCAACTGGTTCAAAGCTTGTATTCTAGAACCATGGCAGAATTTCAACACGGTAACTTCAGAGTAAAAGGAGATGTGATTGATATCTATCCCAGCTATGCAGATACCGCCTTTCGAGTTCATTTTTTTGGGGATGAAATTGAAGAAATTGAAGCTTTCGATCCGATAACAAATGAACGAATCGAGAAATACGAACAATTGAATATTTATCCAGCCAATATGTTTGTGACCTCACCAGATGTTTTACATAACGCAATTCACAGTATTCAAGATGACTTGGTCAAACAACTGGACTTTTTTAGAGAAGTAGGAAAGCACTTAGAAGCAAAACGCTTGGAAGAACGAACCAATTTTGATCTTGAAATGATTCGAGAACTTGGCTATTGTTCTGGAATTGAGAATTACTCTCGTTATTTAGATGGAAGAAATCCAGGATCTCGTCCTTTCTGTTTGTTGGATTATTTTCCTGAGGATTTTTTGATGATTATTGACGAAAGTCACGTTACTGTTTCTCAAGTTCATGCAATGTATGGAGGAGATCGAAGCCGAAAAGAAAATTTAGTGGAATACGGTTTTAGACTGCCAGCTGCAATGGACAATCGCCCTCTTAAATTTGAAGAGTTTGAGGAGCTTCAAAATCAAGTTCTGTTTGTTAGTGCAACTCCAGCCGATTATGAGTTAGAGAAAACCGAAGGGGTTTTTGTAGAACAAATCATTAGACCTACTGGCTTACTCGACCCAATAATAGAGGTACGTCCCAGTGAAAATCAAATTGATGACTTGATCGAAGAAATTCAAAAACGCAATGAAAAAGACGAACGTACACTAGTCACTACGCTTACCAAACGTATGGCTGAAGAATTGACAAAATACATGAGTCGAATTCAAATTCGATGCCGATACATCCACAGCGATGTAGACACGCTAGAGCGAGTAGAAATAATGCAAGATCTCCGAAAAGGGATATTCGATGTTTTAATTGGAGTAAACCTCTTACGTGAAGGTTTGGATTTACCTGAGGTATCTTTGGTTGCAATTTTGGATGCCGACAAAGAAGGGTTCTTGCGCTCGAACAGATCCCTAACTCAAACGGTAGGTCGGGCTGCAAGAAACGTAAATGGACTCGCTATTTTTTATGCAGATAAAGTAACTAAAAGCATGCAGTTTACCATGGATCAAACCTTATACAGGCGTGAAAAACAAATGGCATACAACAAACTTCATAATAAAATTCCTACTGCTTTAAACAAATCATTGGACAGTGCCTTATCCAAAAACTCTGTCTCAACCTATGCTTCGGAAAAAGAATCGAAAAAAGCTGCTGAGGAAGCATCACGCTATTTAACCAAGCCACAGATCGAACAAAAAATTAGAGATACCCGAAAGCTCATGGAAAAAGCTGCCAAAGATTTAGATTTTATCGAGGCCGCCCGGTTTCGTGATGAAATCAAAAACCTTAAAGAACAATTGGCTTAAAAATAAACAGCATGTCATCAACTAGCTATTGGGAAGATAAATGGTTTAAAAATTATGACTTTACGGTCATTGGTGGAGGAATAGTTGGCTGTTTTACCGCTTTGAAATTGATTCAAGAAAAACCAAATGCACGTATTGCAATTTTTGAACGTGGTCTATTTCCATCGGGTGCCAGCACAAAGAATGCAGGCTTTGCTTGTTTTGGCTCCTTGACTGAATTGGAAAATGATCGAATACACCTGAGTGATGATGAAGTAAAAGCCTTAGTGAAATTAAGATCTGATGGCTTACATCTTTTAAGAAATACTTTGGGGGACGAAAAAATCTCTTATCAAGAAGATGGAGGGTTTGAGTTGTTCATGAAAGCTCCAGATAAAATTGAAACTCGAATTAACGAAATTAATACATTACTTTATCCTATTTTCAAACAGAACATATTTTCACAAGAAAATAAACATATTGAAAGCAATGGCTTTGCCAATGATAAAGTAAATACACTATTAAAAAACAAATTAGAAGGTACAATTGACACCGGTAAAATGATGTGGTCTTTGCACGAGAAAGTTCGTAAAGAAGGGATTGCTTTATTCACCTCTTCAAATATTAAAAACTTCAAAGAACAAAGCGATGGCATAGTACTTCAAGTTCAAAATGAGGGGAATCAAACAGAAATTAAAACTCAAAAGCTTGCGATTTGTAACAATGCCTTCAGTAAAAATTGGTTTCCAAAAGAAGATATTAATCCAGGAAGAGGAATGGTTTTGATAACAAAACCCATTTCAAATTTAAAAATTAAAGGATCTTTTCATTACCACCAAGGGTATCATTATTTCAGAAATATCGACAACCGTATTCTTATTGGCGGAGGAAGACAATTGGATTTAAAAGAAGAAAATACTTCAATTTTTGGTATCAATGCTGAAATAAAAAAAATACTAATCGAAGATTTGAAAAACTACATTTTACCCAACTCTCCTTTTGAAATAGAAAAAGAATGGTCTGGAATAATGGCTTTTGGACCAAATAAACTTCCATTAATAAAACGCCATTCCTCCAGAATTGCTGTAGGTGTGCGTTTGGGTGGAATGGGAATTGCCATAGGTTCTGTAGCCGGAAATAAAACAGCGGCAATCCTTCTGGAATAATTACAGAACTTTTATTTTTATAGAATGAATTTATTGCTTGAAATATTTTCGGTAGGATTGAGTCTTATTTTTTTAATTTTATTGATTAAGGAAAATATTAATTGTTGGTTTTTTGGGATTTTAGGATCATTAGTAAGTATTTTTTTATTCTACAGAATCGGACTCTATGCAGAGTCTATTTTGTATTTATATTATGTCTTAATAGGATTATATGGTTATCAATTGTGGGCTACTAAAAAAAAAACCATTGAACTTCCTGTAATTGATGTTCCCAAAAAAAATCACCTCACTTATCTTTTGATCGGAACTATTTGTGCTCTTTGTTTAGGACACTTTTTAAATACTTACACGGATGCCAGTAATCCCTATTTGGACGCATTCACAACCATATTCAGTTTTATTGCAAGTTATTTGGAGGCAAAGAAAATATTGAGTGGATGGTATTATTGGATCATAATCAATGGGGTTACTTTAGGTTTGTATCTTAACAAGGAGCTTTACATATATTTTGTGCTTACCTTGCTTTACTTCACTCTGTCTTTTTATGGTTTAAAAACCTGGAAACAAAGAGTTAATGAAACTATCTAATATTTAGTAGCTTTCCTATTTACGGAAGATTTTCAGTTGTTTTTTATTGGTTAAAAGAAAAAGTATACATTAAAAACTGTAGCTTTAAAGAACATAAATAACTACTAATGATCCAATCCTATAAAAAACCTCACCAACTCGAAGAACAATACGACGCTGTTATCATTGGAACTGGAATGGGAAGTTTAACTAGTGCCGCATTTTTGGCTAAAGAAGGGAAAAAGGTCTTACTTCTTGAACGACATTATACTGCTGGGGGTTTCACTCATGTTTTCAAGAGAAAAGGCTATGAATGGGATGTTGGAATTCATTATATCGGTGAAGTTCAAAAAGAGAACAGTGCCCTAAGAAAAATGTTTGATTACATCTCTAACGGGAATTTGTTGTGGGCAGATATGGGCGAGGTATATGATCAAATTATTATAGGGGATAAAAAATTTAATTTTGTAAAAGGAGTTGATGCCTTCAAAGATCAATTAACCCAATACTTTCCCAAGGAAGAAAAAGCAATTGAAGATTATATTAATTTGGTATTTGAGGCCAACAAGGCCATGGGGAAGTTTTACATCAACAAGGCACTACCTAAATTCATCGGAAATATTATCGGAGGCATGCTAAAAAAACCCTACCAAGAATTTTCCAACAGAACCACTTATGAAGTATTGCGGTCTTTAACTGAAAATAAGGAACTCATAAAAGTTTTATGCGGTCAATATGGAGATTATGGACTTCCACCAAAACAAAGCAGTTTTGCAATGCACGCATCGGTAGTAAAACATTATTTTGGTGGAGGAAGTTTCCCTGTTGGAGGGTCATCACAAATAGTAAAAACAATCGCCCCTGTCATCGAATCGGCAAAAGGAACCATCCTGATTAATGCTGAAGTGAAAGAGATTATTACTAAAAAAGGAAGAGCAATAGGGGTGAAAATGAGTGATTATAAATGTTTTTATGCTCCTATAATCATTAGTGGTGTTGGAGTAATTAATACCTTTAAAAAATTAATTTCAAAAGAAAATAAGTTTAGCAAAATCTTTTCTGAACAACTTACAAAAGTAAAACCATCGTTAGCCCATGGTTGTTTATATATTGGTTTAAATGGAACTCCAGAGGAATTAAAGTTACCCAAAAAGAATTTATGGATTTATCCTGATGATCTCGATCACGATGATTGTGTAGATCGATTTTTAAAAGACCACAATGAACCTTTTCCCGTTGTTTATATTTCTTTTCCGTCTTCTAAAGATCCAAGTTGGTCAGAAAGATACCCCAACAAAAGTACCATAGACATCATCACATTACTTCCATTCGAAAGTTTTCATCAATGGGAAGGTAGCAAATGGATGAAAAGAGGAGAGAGCTATGAAGCGTTTAAAGAAAAATTTGCTCAACGATTACTCGAACATTTGTTTGAATTATTTCCTAACCTCAGGAATCAAATAGACTGTTACGAATTATCCACTCCTCTTACAACAAAACATTTTGTAAACTATGAAAAAGGAGAACTTTATGGTTTGGATCACAGTCCAGAACGATATCAACAAAGTTTTTTAAGCCCAAGGACACCCATCAAAGGTTTATATTTGACAGGACAAGATATTGTAACTGCTGGGATTGGAGGTGCACTTTTTTCAGGATTTATTACAGCTACTACTATTGAAAAGAAAAATTTCTGGAAGAAAATTTATGCCTAAACCTTTTGAATTTAAAAACTAAAAGATATTGCATATGTTGATTGTAAATAGCAACTTAAATTATATCTTGCGAGTAAACTATAATATATCTAATGAAAAATTTAATTAAACTATTTACAGTTGCTCTCGTATTGAGTTCTTGCACAACAACGTCATCAACTGAAGTTAAAGAACGTATGATTGGGTTTCATCCAAACCCAGAAATACAAGACTTAAAGTGGCATTTAGGAACTCAAGAGGCTATTGATCACGTTATCGCTGTAGATAAACTGTGGGCTGCAAAAGACTACGAATCAATGAGAAGTCATTTCGTTGATACAGTAAAAGTAACTGACTGGAATGGGAAAGTATCCTCAAGTTTCGATGAGTTTAAAGCTTCTATGGAAGCTGATGATTCAGATGTAAGCTGGACTTTTGACTATGCATACTCTGTGGACATCGATCCATCAAGGGGAGGAGAACATGTGCAAGCAGGTTTTAGTATCAGTTCACCAAAAAAAGATGGATCTGTTGAAAAATATTATATTCATGAGAGTTACTACATCATCAACCAGAAGATTGTTACACTCAGTCAATATAAACAAGCATCTGCTCCTTAAAAGAGTAGACTTCCAATAATTTACGACACAAAAAACGGCTCCTTTTGAAGCCGTTTTTTATTGAAAAAAATGTTTGAATTATTTTACTTTAATCCATTTTTTTGGTTGCGGTAAACTTTCTTTCTTTTTGGGAAGAACTAATTTCAAAACACCATCGGTATAACGTGCATCTATTTGATCAGCAGCAACGCTATCAGGCAAAGTAAATGACCTTTGAAATGAAGAATAATCAAATTCCTTTTTGTAATACTGAGGGTCATTTTCAGAAATCTCATTCTTGGTTTCAAGACCAATTGTAAGTATTTCTTTATTTATCTCAATTTTAAAATCACTTTTAGATTTCCCTGGTACTGCTATTTCTAATAAAAATTGGGTATCGCTTTCTGAAATATTAGTAGCGAGCTGTTTCTCCATTGAATCTTTTTGACGTCCCAATTCATTATAAATTAACTGATCAAAAAAAGATGGGGTAATTTGGTAGTTTCTTTTAACTAAATTCATATCATATTATTTTTAAGGTTAATATTCGAACTGTACTGTTCAAATAAAATACCAATACAAAATAAATGACATAATGTCGTTAAAATTCAATAAAAAGATGACATATTGTCTTACTTAATAGCTTCTTGTACCTTATCAGCTGCTTCTTGGAAGGCAGTTGCTGAAAGAACATCAAGCCCAGAGCTATCGATTAGTTCTTTTGCGATATCTGCATTAGTACCTTGAAGACGAACAATAATCGGGACATTAATAGCATCACCCAGATTCTTGTAGGCATCGACAATACCTTGAGCTACTCGATCGCATCGAACAATACCTCCAAAAATATTAACCAAAATAGCCTTTACGTTCGGATCTTTTAAAATTAGACGAAACGCAGTTTCAACTCGAGAAGCATCTGCAGTCCCTCCAACATCAAGAAAGTTTGCGGGATCTCCACCAGCTTGTTTAATCAAATCCATAGTTGCCATAGCTAAACCTGCTCCATTAACCATACAACCGACGTTTCCATCTAAGTCAACATAATTTAATCCTACTTCTCCAGCTTCAACCTCAATCGGGTTTTCTTCTCTGATATCTCGTAGTGCTGTGTAATCTTTGTGACGAAATAATGCATTATCGTCTATAGAAACTTTAGCATCAACGGCTAAAATTTTATCATCTGAAGTTTTTAAAACTGGATTTATTTCAAATAAAGAAGAATCTGATTTAACATATGCTGTATATAAAGCTGAAATAAATTTGGTCATTTCTTTAAAAGATTGACCACTTAACCCTAGATTAAATGCAATTTTACGAGCTTGAAATGGGATCATTCCAGTGGCCGGATCAATTTCTTCTGTAAAAATCAAATGTGGAGTTTCTTCAGCTACAGTTTCAATATCCATTCCCCCCTCTGTTGAATACATAATCATGTTTTTCCCAGTTGCACGATTTAATAATACTGAAACATAAAATTCACTGGTTTCGCTTGCACCGGGATAATAAACATCCTCAGCTATTAAAACTTGATGAACAGGTTTCCCTTCTGGAGGTGTTTGAGGAGTAATTAATTGCATTCCTATAATTTGATTGGCTATTGAAGAAACTTCTTCTAGATTTTTTGCAATTTTTACACCACCTCCTTTACCACGACCACCAGCGTGAATTTGAGCTTTAATAACATGCCATCCTGAACCAGTTTCATTAGTAATTTTTTTGGCGGCGGCAACAGCTTCTTCTGGGGTTTGAGCAACAACACCTCTTTGTATCGCTACACCATAGCTCGCTAAAATCTCTTTTCCTTGGTATTCGTGTAAATTCATTATTCTGATAATTTATGAGCACAAAAATAGAGAAGTTAAATCAAATAAATTGAATCCAGTTAAAAAGTATTTTGTTGTATATATAACATTATTTTATATTTTTAATCAATTTTTCTAAAGCATACAAAATAATGGAAATAGTTCTTACTTTTGACGAAAATGTACCGCATGAACCAAGCAGATTTACAATCGATAGCAAATGAATTTGGAGGACCACTATATGTTTACGATGCTGAGAAAATAGAGTTTCAATACAGGCGTCTTAGCAATGCTTTCAGTGGAGTAAAAAACCTAAGGCTGAACTATGCCACAAAAGCACTTTCTAATATCTCGATTTTGAGTTATATTCAAAAGTTGGGAGCTGGATTGGACACAGTCTCCATTCAAGAAGTACGTCTAGGGCTTCAGGCGGGTTTTAAGCCGAGTTCAATTATCTACACTCCAAATGGTGTTTCTTTAGCTGAAATTGAAGAAGTAGCTGATTATGGAGTTCAAATAAATATTGACAACTTATCAATACTTGAGCAGTTTGGAAGTAAATACCCAAATACACCTGTTTGTATAAGAATCAATCCCCATGTAATGGCAGGAGGAAACAGCAACATATCAGTGGGACACATAGATTCTAAATTTGGAATTTCTATTCATCAAATTCCGCATTTACTTAGGATAACCGAAAACACTAAAATGAACATAAACGGGATTCACATGCATACTGGAAGTGACATTTTAGATATTGATGTATTTCTTCACGCTTCTGAAATTTTATTTGAAACCGCAAAAAATTTCAAAAATCTAAGTTTTATTGATTTTGGATCTGGATTTAAAGTTCCTTACAAAAAAGAAGACATAGAAACCAATATTGAAGAACTAGGGGAAAGATTAACTGGGAAATTTAATCAATTTTGTGCAGATTATGGGAAAGAACTAACTTTAGCATTTGAGCCTGGAAAATTTCTTGTAAGCGAAGCTGGGTATTTTATTTCAAAAGTAAATGTGATAAAGCAAACTACTTCAACAGTTTTTGCCCAAATCGACAGTGGTTTTAATCATCTAATACGTCCAATGTTTTATGGATCCCATCATGAAATAGAGAACATTTCAAACCCTAAAGGGAGAGAACGTTTTTATTCTGTTGTGGGCTATATTTGTGAAACGGACACCTTTGGAAGTAACCGTAAGATTTCTGAAATTAACGAAGGAGATTTCTTAGTATTCAAAAATGCGGGAGCTTATTGTCAAACCATGGCTAGTAACTATAATTCAAGGTACCGCCCAGCGGAAGTTTTATGGATCAACAATGAAGCCCATTTGATCCGAAAAGAGGAAACATTTCAGGATATTCTTCACAATCAAGTTCTTTTAAATTTTGATAAAGTAAACGAGAGAAAAACGGTAAGTACTTAAGAAATAACTCCGGATCCCAAGAGCTCATCATCAACATACCAAGCCACAAATTGCCCTTCACTAATAGCAGTTTGAGGCTTATCAAAAAGAACATAAAGTCCGGTTGCTTCATTGTATAGAGTTGCTGGTTCTAGGGGTTGACGATAACGAATCCGTGCATCAACCTTTAGCGTATCTCCAATGGCTAATTGAAGGTCTTCTCTGACCCAATGAATCTCATCTTGTGCAACAATCAAACCTCGGCGAAGTAGACCAGGATGATGTTTTCCTTGCCCAGTATAAATAATATTCTCTTCTACATCTGTATCGATAACAAATAAGGGTTCTGGGGTTCCTCCTACTCCTAATCCTTTTCTCTGCCCTTTGGTAAAAAAATGAGCGCCTTGATGCTGACCTACTACATTACCGTCGGTTGGGCTATAATTCTTTTTTGTAGTGTGAAAGATTAGTCGTTCTTTTTGAGAAGAAAAATTGATTTCTTGGTTTTGATATTCCTGGTAACTTTCATCTATCTCGATAATCTCTCCAGATTTAGCTTGAAGTTTTTGCTGTAAAAAATCAGGTAAACTAACTTTACCTATAAAACAGAGACCTTGAGAGTCTTTTTTGTTGGCTGTAACAAGATCTTGATCAGAAGCAATTAGTCTAACTTCTGATTTTTGTAACTCACCTAAAGGGAATAAAGTCTTTGAAAGTTGTTCTTGAGTTAATTGACATAAAAAATAGGATTGATCTTTATTCGAATCGCAACCGCTCAGTAAACGATAAAAAGACTTGCCCTCAGAATCGACCTTAACATCTCTTCGACAATAATGACCCGTGGCTACAAAATCAGCACCTAAAGAAAAAGCAATATCCATAAAAAGTGTAAACTTGATTTCACGGTTACACAAAATATCTGGATTTGGAGTCCTTCCTTTTTTGTACTCATCAAACATATAGTCAACAATACGATCTTTATACGCAACACTTAAATCTACAGTTTGAAAAGGAATACACAGTTTATCAGCAACGATCATCGCATCATTACTATCTTCTAGCCAGGGACACTCATCGGATAATGTCACACTTTCATCGTGCCAATTTTTCATGAAAAGTGCAATTACCTCATACCCTTGTTTTTTCAATAAGTATGCGGCAACACTTGAATCAACACCTCCAGAAAGACCAACAACAACTTTCTTTTTCATAAAACAAAGTTAGATAATTGAATCGATACAATTAACCTAAATATGCATTGCATTAATCTAACGTTTTCCTCTGGCCTTTTTTTGTTGCTCTGCCTGTTCCATTGCTTGTTGCAAACGAGCAGAGAAACCACTTTTTTTCTTTGGCTTCTTTTTGTTCTCCTCAATTTTTGCCAAAATCTTTTCATCATCAACAATATAGTTTTTAATAACAAGCATTAAAATAATTGTAAGTACGTTAGAAACAAAATAATACAAACTCAATCCACTTGCATAATTATTAAAAAATACAAGCATCATAAAAGGCATGATATACATAATAACCTTCATATTGGGCATTCCAGGTTGTTGAGGAGCGGATTGTTGTCCTGCGGTCATCATTGTATAAAAGAATATCGCTACAGAAGCTAAAATTGGAAATAAACTGATGTGGTCTCCATAAAAAGGAATATTAAAACCTAATTCAAGAATAGAATCATAAGATGATAAATCATCTGCCCATAAAAAGCTTTTTTGACGCAAGGCAAAAGCAACAGGAAAGAAACTGAACAAAGCATAGAAAACTGGAAGCTGAATCAAGGCAGGAAGGCATCCTGACATTGGATTTGCACCAGCTTTACTGTATAAAGCCATAGTTTCTTGCTGTCGTTTTACAGAATCATCCTTGTGCTTTTCTGAAATCACATCTACTTCAGGTTTCAAAACCTTCATTTTGATTTGAGAAACGTAGGACTTGTAAGTTACCGGTGACATGACCAATCGAACGAGCACAGTCATTATGATGATAGCAATCCCGTAAGGTAAAAAAGAACTCAAGAAATTAAAGGTAGGGACAAAAACATATTTGTTTATCCAACCAAAAATTCCCCAGCCGAAATCAATAGATTCTTCAATTCCTAAATTGTATTGTGCCAAAGTCTTGTATTCTGTTGGTCCAAAATACCATTGAAAGTTTTGGAATATTTCTCCGGTAGCAATTACGGGAATTTCAGCATGATATTTCTTAGTAAACTGTTGATCTACAATATCGGAATCTACCAAATTTTCCGAAGTGAAACGAACACTTTCAAAAGATTTTTCAGGAATCAAAATGGAATTAAAAAAATGCTGTTTAAAAGCAATCCAATGCACATCACTGTCTTCTTCTTCATCTGAAGAGGACACGGATAGGTAATCAATTTTATTGTCATCAAAAGAATAAGTCAATTCATGATAACGATTTTCATACTCAATACTTTTGGAGTTTCTAAACGCTTTTAAATCCCAGCTAATGTTTTGTTGCTCACGAGTATTCATCAAACGAAACATCCCCTCTGAGCGAATAGAAAAATCAATAACATAACTATCAGCATTGATTTTATATTCAAAAACAATAAACTGAGATGAGCTGACTGATGCTGTGAAAGTTAAAATTTGGTTTCCGTTTCGATTAGTGATTTTTGGCGTAAAATAAAAATCAACTGTATTTAAAATCCTACCATCAGAAGTCGAAAAACTATAATTAAAATTTTGGTTTTCTTTTACGAGATATAAAGTATCCTGCTTATAATTATTGAATTCTTTTAAAAATAAACTTGATATTTGAGCTCCTTTTGAAGAAAAAACAACAGATAATTTTTCATTTTCTAAAGCGAGATCTACGGATTTATTTGCTTGAAATAAGCTTGAAAATGAACCATAAGCTGCTTTCATTTGTTGATCTTGAAGGGAATCATTTAAAACAATTCCTAAAGAACCCTCAGAAGCTGGATTAGTTGAAGCTTCCCTTTGTTTTGTGTTATCTGTAGCGACTTCTTCTATGGGTTGTTGATTATTCAACATCCATGTAAGAATAAGTGCTATCAAGAAAAATCCTACAAATTGCCAGGGATCAAATTTTTTATTTTCCATAATTTATTAAGTCAATTATTGACTTTATTTTGAGTGATTGTATTTCAAACTTGCTTTTACAAAATCCACAAACAGTGGATGTGGATTAAGTACCGTGCTTTTATATTCAGGGTGATATTGAACACCTACAAACCAGGGGTGGTTAGGATTTTCAACCACTTCGACTAATCCTGTCTTTGGATTAACACCGGTAGCTCTTAATCCTGAAGCTTCTATTTCTTCCCTGTAATGATCATTGTATTCATAACGGTGGCGATGACGTTCAGAAATGGAATTTTGACCATATGCTTCATGAGTCAAAGAGCCTGAAACCAAATCACAGTCCCAAGAGCCTAATCGCATAGTACCTCCCATTTCGGTAATAACTTTTTGATTTTCCATTATTGAAATAACTGGCTCCAAACATTCGGGATCCATTTCGATAGAATTTGCGTTTTTTAAGCCCATTACATTTCTTGCGTGTTCAATAACTGCCATTTGCATTCCCAAACAAATTCCAAAAAAAGGTATCTTGTTTTCTCTTACATATCGAACAGCATCAATTTTTCCTTGAATTCCACGATCCCCAAAACCAGGAGCGACAATGACTCCATCAATATTTTTAAGTTTTTCTGAAACATCCGAAGCAGATAAAAATTCAGAATGTATGGATTCAACGACAACCTTAACTTCATTCGAAGCACCAGAGTGTATTAAAGATTCTAGAATTGATTTATAAGAGTCTTGTAGTTCTACATATTTCCCTATCAACCCAATTTTTATTTGTTGTTTTGGGTTTTTATGCTTTTGTAAAAATTCTTTCCAATAAACCAGATCAATGGGTTTACTTTCCAGATTTAAAGTATTTAAAACAACTTTATCCAATCCTTCGTTCAGCATCAATAGAGGAACATCATAGATTGTTTCCGCGTCTATTGATTGAATAACAGCTTCTTGTTTTACGTTACAAAATAAGGCAAGTTTTCTTCTAATTTCGTCTGAAATATGATGTTCTGTTCTACAAACCAAAACATTAGCTTTTACCCCACTCTCCATTAGCGTTTTTACTGAATGTTGAGTTGGTTTGGTTTTCAATTCCCCTGCAGCAGATAAAAACGGGACTAAGGTTAAGTGAATTACCATTGCATTTTCGTCTCCAAACTCCCAAATCAATTGACGTACTGCTTCAACATACGGAAGAGATTCGATATCTCCAACAGTTCCGCCGATTTCAGTAATTATAATATCATACTCTCCCGATTCGCCAAGAAGACACATTCGTTCCTTTATTTCGTTCGTTATATGAGGTACGACTTGTACTGTTTTTCCTAAAAAAACTCCTTTCCGTTCTTTTTCAATCACACTCTGATACACCCTTCCTGTGGTTACATTATTGGCTTGAGAAGTAGATACATTCAAAAAACGTTCATAATGCCCTAGATCTAAATCCGTTTCAGCACCGTCATCTGTCACAAAACATTCACCATGTTCATACGGGTTTAGGGTACCAGGGTCAACATTAATATAAGGGTCAAACTTTTGAATTGTTACACGATACTTTTGAGCTTGTAAAAGCTTGGCTAAAGAAGCAGCAATAATTCCTTTTCCGAGGGAAGAAGTAACTCCTCCAGTAACAAAAATATATTTGGTGTTTGACATCCGGTTTTAAAGAGTAATTATTAATTATTTACCGGGCTTAAAATTACAAAAACTATTGAAATAAATAGAGATCTTAATCTTATTTCTTAATTTCTAAAAGTTCATAACCCTTGTGTTCCAATAAAAAATATGCTCGGTTTTGATACCCTTGATCCTTATGAGGAACATAATCAAAGCGACTTTCGATATACTCTGTTTCCCCAAGAGCAGCTGAACTCAATTGATTCCGATGTGCCCATCGTAAAATAACATCTAAAGTTAAATCATAGCCACGCAAGGCTTCTCGATTAGGTAGATCTCCAAAAGAACTTAGATAAAGAGAATCAAACACTTTGGTTCTCTTACTCTCATCAGAAAAAGCACCGGCCGTAAAAGTAAATCTTAAATTCCCTAATTGTTTTTTTGAAATATTAGAATTATCATAAGCGTTGGACCTATAAGTTGTAAACAGTTGAACATCTCGTTCCATAGAAACCTGTGAGTTGAGAAGTGAAGTCACACTGGCTATGAGTCCCAGGTTTTGCGATTCAAAGATTACTTTATTTGTTAAAGAATCTACCAATAAAGAATCTATTAAATCAGGAACAACGTATCCACCTGGTTCAGGACGTAACATTTGAGCAAAAGGATAACGGTTCAACAACTTTTCTTCTATGTCGTAGTTTAAAGAATCGGCAACAACCAAAACATTTTGTGTTGAGTCAATTACAGTATCTAAATAGTCAAACATTTTATCTCTTAATAGCTCGGGAGCAGTTATGGATTGATATACGTTAGGACGATTAATTACAGGGTTAGAAGAAAGAGGGGCAATCATAGGAATCAGTTTTAAACTGTCCTGAAGTGATAAAATATCGAAGTTGGATGGGATTAATGGACCAATCATCACATCATTTTCTGACCAATTCAGGCTATTCAACTTTTGTTTTAAATATTGTTTGTCGTTTTGGGTATCAATAACATTTAGCAAAACCTCGATGCCCAATCGCCCTGCTTCTTCAACTGCCATTATTACTCCAGAATAAAAATTTAATGCAATGGTATGTAGGTTACGAGTCTTCAGTTTTATTTTGGTATCCTCAATCGAATCAAACTCTATTTGATTTGATTTAAAAGGCAATAAGAGACCTAAGGTAATTTTGGATTCTGGAGGAATAGAATCGCGTAAATTGTTTTTTTCGACCAAAAGATCGTTTTCTATTTTGAGATCTCCCGTAAGATCTAAAGGAATCTTTAAAATCATTCCAGCCTGAAGTCCATTTGTCTTAAGAAGCGGGTTTAATTCAATTAAATCAGAAGCAACTACTCCTAATTTTTTCTCCAGACGATAAAAACCTTCTTTGGGCTTTACCTTGTAATAATTAAATTCTTTTTCTAGGGCTAGGGTTTGAGCTTCAGTACGTTTGGGAACAATAATTTCTTGCCCTATTTTGAGTCCAGATACAATCTCGGGATTATATTGTTCTAACTTTTGAACTGTAATTCCATAACGATAAGCCAATCGCCACTTTGTTTCCTTAGGCTGAACCAAGTACATCGTTAATGTATCGGGCAAACTGGCTTTGGTAATGGGTTTTGGTTTTGAATAAACAGGGATTTGAAGAATCATTCTTTTCTTTAATCCGATTTTTTTGATGAGAGGATTGTATTGATAAATTTGCTCAATTTGAATATCATACTTTCGAGCTAATCCATATAAAGTTTCCTTCTTTTTTACTTTATGGTTTTTAAAAGAATTGGGTTCAACCTGGGCAACTACACTCAAAGTGATAAAAAAAAGTAGAGAAAATAAAAATTGTTTAATACTCATATGGATACTGTTTCTGTTATTCCCATTCAATAGTTGCAGGAGGTTTTGAACTGATATCATAAACAACTCTATTCACTCCCTTAACTCGATTAATTATTTCATTTGATGTTTTTTGTAAAAAATCATAAGGTAAATTTACCCAATCAGCAGTCATTCCATCTGTAGAAGTAACAGCTCGCAGTGCAACACATTTTTCATAGGTGCGCTCATCTCCCATTACTCCCACACTGTTTACAGGAAGTAAAATTGCACCTGCCTGCCAAACTTGATTATACAGGCCATTACTTTTAAGTCCATTAATAAAAATCGCATCAACTTCTTGCAACATACTTACCTTTTCTTGGGTAATATCACCTAAGATACGAATTGCTAGTCCAGGTCCTGGGAAAGGATGTCTTCCTATCAATTCTGAGTCAATACCTAAACTGGTACCTACGCGTCTTACCTCATCTTTGAAAAGCATACGCAAAGGCTCAACAATTTTCAATTTCATATAATCCGGTAAACCTCCCACATTGTGATGGGATTTAATCGTAGCTGAAGGGCCATTTACTGAAATGGACTCTATCACATCAGGATATATTGTTCCTTGGGCTAGCCATGTCGATCCTTTTGTTAATTTAGATTCGTCGTCAAAAACATCAATGAAAGTATTTCCAATAGCTTTTCGTTTAGCTTCAGGATCAGATATACCCTCTAGTTTATCAAGAAAACGTTTTGATGCATCTACCCCCTTAACATTGAGTCCCATCCCCTTATATTGTTCTAGCACACTCGGAAATTCGTCTTTTCGAAGAAGGCCGTTATTTACAAAAATACAATTCAATTGACTTCCAATAGCTTGGTGCAATAAAACAGCAGCAACAGTAGAATCAACACCTCCAGATAAACCGAGGATTACTTTTTCTTTTCCGATTTGTTTTCTGAGAGATTCTAAAGTCATCGAAACAAAAGAATCTGGTGTCCAGTCTTGCTTTACTTGGGCAATATCTACTAAAAAATTACAGAGTAACTGTTTTCCATCGGTGGTGTGATAAACCTCTGGATGAAACTGTATTGCGTAGGTATCTTCTCCTTCTATTCGATAAGCTGCGTTTTCAACATCTGCGGTACTTGCTAAACGCATGCCTCCTTTTGGAAGCTCTTTAATTGTATCACTGTGACTCATCCAAACTTGACTTCCTGACTCAATTGACTTAAAAAAAACCTCATCTGGAGCAACGTAAGATAAATTGGCACGCCCATACTCCCTTATGTTAGATGGGCTAACTTTCCCGCCTGAAAAATGTGCTAAATACTGTGCTCCATAACAGACTGCCAATAAAGGAATATTACCTCTAATTTCTGATAAATCAGGATGAGGGGCATCTTCTGAACGAACAGAATAAGGAGATCCCGACAAGATTATCGCTTTGAAAGGTTTTAAATCTTTGGGAGGATTGTTGTAAGGGTGAATTTCACAGTAAATAAATAACTCTCGGATGCGCCTTGCAATTAATTGAGTGTATTGCGAACCGAAGTCTAATATGAGCACTTTTTCTTCCATATACAAAAATACAATTTAATCTCCGTTCAATAAAAGCTATAACGTTTTTTTAGTAAAAGAATTATTCTAGAATAATCCAATCAAATTTTAAAGATAAAGGATCGAGGTTTTGGGATAAAATAGACAATAATTCACTTCCATATTTAAGATAAAACTCTGAAAAATTTACTGTCCGCTCTTGTAATTTTTCATTTGGAAAAAGTAAATCATGAAGCAATATTAGCCTCTGTACTTGATCTTTTAACTTTCGCTTCTGAGCTTTTAACAATCTTTGCTCTAAATTATCAATACCCTTAAATTGTTTCTTTTTCTGAGCTTTTACTGCTCCTTCAAAAGAAGCATCTGTCTGGATTACCAATTTTTCTAATGAATCGAATTGCTTTTCTAAAGTTTTCTTTAAAAATCGAAGATCCAAATCAATATTACTGATTTGTCGAACTTTTTTATTAATCAATGAAGAACGCTTTAAAAAAACATCCAACGGATTCAACTGAATGTTTTGCATTTTTTTAGCAATTTTCTTGGTTACTAAAACTGCTGTGTTTCTGTGCAACAAAATTGGAAACAAAACTTTTTGAGATTCAAAATAGGACTTGAGTTCTAACCAATAAGCCAACTCTCCACCCCCTCCAACATAACATAGATTAGGTAAAACAGTTTCTTGATACAATGGGCGCATCAATACGTTAGGAGAAAATCGTTCTGGGGTTTTCTCGACCTCTTGTAATAATTCTTCTCGAGTCCATGAAAGGCTTGCATCTGCATCAGAAAAACCCTTTTCTGTTTGAATAATTCGTAATCGATCGTTTTCAGTAAGATAAAATAAGTTGATTTTTCGGGGATTTACTTGTGGAACATATGAAGAATCGTAATCTGATTGAATTTTACTTATCGTTTTATTGACATGAAACTCACAACTTCTTGACTGTAATTCTTCCTTTATTTTGGGTGCAAATTCCATTTTCAAAGCACGATCATCTCCATCAAGAATAACTAAACCTTCTGATTCAAATAACTTATGAACAAGCTTTCGGGTTGCTTCTGCAAGAGTTTGTGAAGACAAGTAACTTCCCTGGATCAATTCTTTAAGTTCTATGGCAGTCGAAGTAGTGCCTAAATTTTTTTCAAACACAGAAAACAAAGATTCAATACCATCTAGGGAAAATTTTCCTACTGCTCCTGCTTTCTTTCTATTCCATTTGAAATTCTTAGACTTAAAATTAAAAAAAGAAATTTCTTCAAAATCATGATCCTCAGTTGCCATCCAATAAATTGGAACAAAATTATATTTTGGATAAGCTATTTTTAAATTTTTACACAAATTAAGAGTGCTTATAATTTTATATAAAAAGTACAAAGGACCTGTCATTAAATTGAGCTGATGTCCTGTCGTAATTGTAAAAGTATTGTTCAGAGAAATACTTTTGATATTCTGATAAACTGGGCTATCTTTCAATAAAAGAGTATCATATTGTCTTTCGAGTGCATCGACCAATGTTATTCTTTTATTTTCTGTAAAAGTCTTTTGTTTTTCTAAAAATTGTTTTTGAAAATTTTTAATCTCAGGAGTTTCTCCATAAAATTGACTTAATGGTTTATTTCCCTCAAAAAGATCGCATATGATTTTGGAAACATATCCTGACTTTCGATAAGAAATTTGTTGAGACCGCATAAAGAATTTTGGTATTGTAAAGATATTCCTTATAAAGTAAATATAAAAATATAGGATTAATTTTATCTTTACGTTCGCGAAACAATTTATACATGAAAAATTTAGTTCTAAACTTACTTATAGGCCTATTATCAACTACTTTGATTTCCCAAAACATTCCTTCTCCTAGTGAGTTTCTGGGATACGAATTGGGGACACAATTTACAAGACATCATCAAGTTGTTTCATATTTCAATGCAGTTGCTTCTGCTTCTGAACAAGTTAATACTTCGTCTTATGGTTCAACTTATGAAGGAAGAGAGTTACAATTGGCAATAATTTCAAGTTCAGAAAATTTATCTAATCTTGAAGAAATTAAAGAAAATCACCTAATTCAGGCCGGTTTAAAAAAAGGAATCGCATCTTCTTTGGAACCAAAAAGTATTGTTTGGTTGAGTTATAATGTTCATGGGAATGAAGCTGTTGGTACAGAAGCTGCAATGAAAACAATTTATACCCTTGTATCTAAAAAATCAAATTGGCTACAAAACACAGTGGTAATCATCGATCCCTGTATTAATCCCGATGGGCGTGACCGTTATGTAAATTGGTACAACCAAGTAAAAAGCACTCCTTTTGACAGCTCCCCCTTAGCTGATGAACATTATGAAGATTGGCCAGGCGGAAGATACAACCACTATTATTTTGATCTCAATAGAGATTGGGCATGGGTGACTCAAAAAGAAACCCAACAACGTTTAAAAAAATACCATCAATGGTATCCACATATTCATGTTGACTTCCATGAACAAGGAATAGATAGTCCCTATTATTTTGCTCCGGCAGTAGAACCTTTACATGAAATCATTACAGATTTTCAAAGAGAATTTCAACATACAATTGGAAAAAATCATGCCCATTATTTTGATAAAGAAGGATGGTCGTACTTTAGTAAAGAAGTTTTTGATCTTCTGTATCCAGGATACGGAGATACTTACCCCATGTTTCTTGGAGCAATTGGAATGACATATGAACAAGGGGGAAGTGGTCAAGCAGGATTGAGTGTAAAAAACAAGATTGGAGATAATTTAACCTTAAAAGATCGTATAGCACATCACTACACCACGGGTCTTTCAACCATTGAAACCGCAAGTAATAATTCAAAACTTATTAATGATGAATTCAAAAAATATTTTCAAAACGATAATGTAAAATACGCGACTTACGCTTTAAAGGGAGAATTTGATAAAATAGCCAGTCTCAAAAGATTATTGGACATACATCACATCCCTTACGAGCATCCTAAAACTAAATTGAATATCAAAGGATGGGATTACGAAAAACAAAAAAACACTACTATTTCTTTTGGTTCCGATGCCCTGATACTAAATGGTGTTGGTGAAAAAGGAAAACTGATTCAAGCATTATTTGAACCCAAAACTCAACTTTCAGATTCTGTAACTTATGACATTACCTCTTGGTCTTTGCCTTATGCATATGGACTAAAAGCAGTTGCAAGTCAACAAAAAGTTTCAAACACCATTCCATTTAAAGAAGAATCAATTGTTACACCTCCAGAAACAAACGCATATGCATATGCAACAGGGTGGAGAAGTTATAAAGATGGAAAGTTTTTAGCAGCATTACTGAAAGAAAAAATCAGAGTTCGATATAACCTAAAACCCCTTGTGAATGGAGGAAAACGTTGGGCTGAGGGAAGTCTTTTTATATTAAAAGGTGAAAATAAAATCATTGAAGAGTTTGATGAAAAAATCCGAAACCTTGCTGTAGAAAATAACCAAACCCTAATCCCTCTTGCTTCAGGTTTTTCGGATGCAGGAATTGATTTAGGATCAAACTTGATGGAATTTATTCCTCAAAAAAGAGTTGGACTCATCAAGAGTGATAATTCCAACCCACAAGGATATGGAGAAATTTGGCATTTTTTCGAGCAACAATTAAAATATCCCATTACCCAAATTAATTTGAATCGATTAAATGATCGTAACCTTGATAAATTTGATGTTCTTATACTTCCACCAGGGGGTTATAATCTTTTTTCTGATGATGATTCTGGGCTATTGAAATGGATACAAAAAGGGGGGCGCCTTGTCGCTTTGGGTTCTGCAATTAGAGCATTTGCAAATCAAAATGCTTTTAACTTAAAAACTAAAAGCATGGACGATAAACCAGATAAATTTGTTCCATATGCAGAATTGGAAAGAAATGATATTAGCTCTGCAATTTATGGTAGTATTTATTCTGTAAATATTGACACTACCCATCCCCTAGCATTTGGATACGATAAAAACTATTTCAGTTTAAAAAATAGCGCTACGAGCTACCAACTCTTAAGTGAGGGAACTGTTGGAAACCTTCCAAAAGAATCAAAACCCTTAGCTGGTTTCAGTGGAAGTGAAGCGATTAAGCGTCAAAGTGAATCCTTGATTTTCGGTATGGAAAACTTGGGGAGTGGAAGTGTTATTTACATCGTAGACAACCCATTGTATAGAGGATTCTGGGAAAACGGTAAACTCTGGATAATAAATGCAGTATTTCACTAAATAATTATTCGACTGGTTCTGCATAAAGATCAAAATCGGCTGCCTCAATAATGGTGAGATTAAAGTATTCTCCTTGTTTAAGATAAAATTTTGTAGCATCAACCAATACTTCGTTATCAACATCTGGTGAATCCATCTCAGAGCGGCCCACAAAAAAATTCCCTTCTTTACGATCTATTACACATCGGTATGTTTTCCCAACCTTTTCTTGATTTAATTCCCAAGAAATCTGAGACTGAATATCCATGATTGCAGAAGACCTTCTTTGTTTTTCTTTTTCAGGAACATCATCTTCCAATAGATGTGCGTGGGTGTTTTCTTCATGACTGTAAGTAAAACATCCCAAACGCTCGAAACGCATTTCTTTTACCCAAGCTTTTAATTCCTCAAAATGTTCTTCAGTTTCCCCTGGATACCCTACAATCAAGCTGGTTCTTAAAGTAATCTCAGGAACGAGTTTTCTAAATTCTTTGAGAAGTTTTGTTGTTTTATCTTTGGTAGTCCCCCTTCTCATGGATTTCAAAATATCATCTGAAATATGCTGTAAAGGAATGTCTAAATAATTACATACTTTGGGCTCAGATTTCATAACCTCTAAAACATCTAGAGGAAAACCTGTGGGGAATGCGTAATGCATTCTAATCCATTCAATCCCCTCTACTTTAACCAAGGCTTGCAATAGCTCTGCCAAATTTCTTTTTTTATAAATATCCAAACCGTAATAAGTCAGATCTTGAGCAATTAAGATCAATTCTTTAACTCCATCACTTGCTAAAGACTCTGCTTGTTTTACTAAGTCTTCAATTGGTGTTGAACGATGTTTTCCACGCATCAAAGGAATTGCACAAAATGAACATGGTCGATCACAACCCTCTGATATTTTGAAGTATGCAAAGTTTTTTGGGGTTGTTGTAATTCTTTCTCCAAGAAGTTCGTGCTTGTAATCAGCTTCTAATGCAGCCAATAATTGAGGTAATTCACTGGTTCCAAAATATTGATCCACATCAGGAATTTCTTTAACAAGGTCTGGCTTGTACCGTTCACTTAAACAACCTGTAACAAAAACTTTATCTATTTCTCCTGCTTCTTTTCTCTGGATATTTTCCAAGATTGTATTTACAGACTCCTCTTTGGCGTTATCAATAAAACCACAAGTATTAATGACAACTATATTTCCATCTTCTTGATGAACTACTTCTTTATTGTTGGCTTTGAGTTGCCCCATTAAAACTTCAGAATCATATACGTTCTTGGAACATCCAAGAGTAATTACATTAATCTTATTTTTAGTGGAATTTTTTGTTCGCATATTTTATTGAGCAGTTAAATGGGTTTCAAAAAATCGGATGCTTTCTTTGGTTACCCCTTCAACATCTTTACTCGTAATATATGATGTCATAACATGGTTTCCTGATTTAGGAAAAGCCATTTTTTCTTTTTGTGAAGCCATTGTTCCCAGCTGCTCAAACATTGATAACATTGCCTCAACAGAAACAACATTGTCTTGGTTTATTTCATCCTTGTAGTAATAGCCCATAAAAACCGGTTTTTTAATCTTCTCAAAGGTTTCAGGAGTCATCGCTACTTCAATTAATTTTTGGACATGGGTTATTGCTTGAATATGATATCGAGTAGTCCAAAATTGTTCTTTTGGTGAAACCACATCTTGCATGAGATGATAATTTGTGCCTAAAGCAAAAGTTGTTATTTCTAATCCCCAAGGAAGAGTTCCAATACCTATAAGTTGGTTTTTAATTCTAATATTAGGAGAGTATAACCCAATAATTGCAACCTTTGGATCATCACCTAATAATAGACTTAATGTTCCACCATTAGAAGTACCCAACAGAATTACTTGATCTCCCAGAGTTTTAGCAACTTCTAATGCTTCTAATGCGCTTGCAATATATTGATCTCCATTGAATTCTTCTAAAGGACTTTCATTGTCTATCCCATGTCCAAACAAACGAGGTAGATACAAATTTGCTTTAAAATGTTTAGCTATTTTTTGATGAAAAGGAGCTCCCTCTTCTGAACTAGCAGAAAAACCATGCATGTACAAAACACTGTATTTTGTTTTTTTAGGTATTGAATCATAAAACTTAATTCGGGATGCATTACCGTCCTTTATTCCTTCTATTTTTAATTCACGAGCTGTAATCCAATTATTCAACTCAAAAAGATTCTCTGGAACAGATGGAACCTCTTGATTTAAATTTGGTTCAACTACCTTGGGTCCTGAAAAAAAAACGAGGATCAAGATTCCGAAAAAGCCAAGTATAATTTTAAGATTTCTTTTCATTTCTTTATATCAATTAAAAAAAGAGTGTAAAAAAGATTCTACATTAAAAATTTGTAGATCATCAATTCCTTCTCCCACTCCAATAAATTTAACGGGAATTTTGAACGCATCAGAAATTCCAAGAACAACCCCACCTTTTGCAGTTCCATCGAGTTTGGTAACTGCCAGTGAAGTAACTTTAGTAGCTTGAGTAAATTGTTTTGCTTGTTCAAAAGCATTTTGACCTGTAGAACCATCTAGGACTAAAAGTACTTCATGAGGAGCGTTGGGTACCACCCGATCCATAACTTTCTTAACTTTTGAAAGTTCATTCATCAAATTAATTTTGTTGTGAAGACGGCCCGCGGTATCAATCAGAACAACATCAGCTTTCTGCTTCTGGGCAGACTCAAGCGTGTCAAATGCAACTGAGGCTGGATCGCTTCCCATTTGTTGTTTTATTATGGGAACATCCGAACGATCTGCCCATACTTGCAATTGATCAATTGCACCTGCTCTAAAAGTATCTGCAGCACCCAAAACTACCTTTTTACCAGCACTTTTATAATGATGAGCTAATTTTCCAATGGTTGTTGTTTTTCCAACACCATTAACTCCAACTACCATAATAACATGAGGCTGGTCCGCAAAAGTATTCGAAAAAGAAAAAGGTTTTTCGGGTTGTTGGGGATTTAATATTCCCGAGATTTCTTCTTTCAAAATCAAACTCAACTCCTTTGTTCCTATGTAACGATCTTTAGCTACACGAACTTCAATTGCATCAATAATCTTTAGAGTAGTTGTAACTCCAACATCTGATGAAACCAGAACTTCTTCTAAATCGTCCAACAAATCAACATCAACAGTTGACTTTCCAGCTATGGCGGTTCCAAGTTTTGAAAAAAAAGATTTTCGTGTACGCTCTAAACCCTTATTCAAGTTTTTTTCTTGATCCCCAGAAAATAATGATTTTAATAAACTCATGAAGCTGTTAAATAAAAAAAGCTACTGTAAAAGTAGCTTTTTTTTAGATTGGTTACTCGGACTGTAATTAGTGTTTACTCAACCAGTCGTTAACAAGGTCTGGTGCAGTAATAGTTTCTACGAAAGAATAACTTTTAGATTCACCTTTCTTTACCATTTTAATCACTTTGGTAAGTCTTTTTGATCCCGTTTGTAGGGTAGCTACTGATTTCTTTGCCATGGTTATTTAATTTCTTTGTGAAGAGTCATTTTCTTTAGGATCGGATTGAATTTCTTAATCTCCAATCGATCTGGCGTATTTTTTTTATTTTTTGTTGTGATGTAACGGGAAGTACCAGGTCTTCCAGAGTCTTTGTGTTCAGTACATTCAAGTATAACTTGTACACGGTTTCCTTTTTTTGCCATGATCTGATATATTTAGATGGTTTTTCCTTTTGCTCTAGCCTCTTTCAAAACTGCAGAAATTCCTTTTCTATTAATTGTTTTTAATACAGAAGCGGTAACTTTTAAGGTAATCCATTTATCTTCTTCAGGGATAAAAAATCGCTTCTTGATGAGGTTAACCTCAAAACGACGCTTGGTTTTGTTGATGGCTTTAGAAACGTTGTTACCAAACATTGCTCTTTTTCCACTTATTTCACAAACTCTTGACATAATTCTAGACTTTAGTGTTCTTTTAAAACAGGATGCAAATTTAATGTTTTTTATGGAGTATCAAAATAGTTTTTAATCAAATTTTAAAAGACGTTTTTTGGTTTTAAATAACAAAACCCTTTTTTAGTACATTTAAGAGTATAAACCTAGGGTTAGAATGAAAATTTGATTCAATTCAAAGGATTCAATTTTTTTATTTATTATGTGAAGTGCCGCAAATGAACCTTATGAAATTTAACCTCATCTTATATAAAAAAAGAAATAACTATTCAACAGAAAGGAATTTTTAAAACAACAAAAGAAAATCTTTGGAATGCACTGACCAATATCGATCAAATGAGACAATGGTATTTTAAAGAAATTAACTTTTTTGAACCCAAAATAGGTTGCGAAACACTCTTTTCAATTCAGTATGAAGGAAAAACTTTTTACACATAGATGGAATGTTTATTAAGTTATTCCAAATGAAAAAATAGCTTATCATTGGCAATATGAAGAATACGATGGAGAATCAACTGTTTCGTTTAAATTGAAAAAAGAGAAAAATGGTGTATCAATCACTCTAACTGCCAAAATTTTAGATCCTTTTCCTGCGATGAAAGAATTCAGTTACAAAAGTATGTTCAAAGGCTGGTAAACGCTGAAAAAGTTCGATTAAAATCTTTTGTAGAACAGAAAAAACAATAAAAAAATTATGCTGCTAAAAAAGTTGTTTGTGCAAAAGTTCCATGACTTTATTTACAGCTTTTTCAATGACGTGCTCTCTGTGTTTTCCTAAACGAAATTCATGACTTACGACTCCTTTATTGGAAGCTAAAGCAATAAAAACAGTTCCTAAATCTGCATCAGAATCTCCTTTGGTAGGTCCTGCGTTTCCAGTTGTAGAAATACCAATAGTTGCTCCCATTTGCTCTCGAACAGCTACAGCCATTGCTTCAGCAACTTGGGCACTTACTACAGAATATTGATTTATCAAAGATTGAGATATCCCTAATACATTAACTTTAATATCGGTTGTATAAGCAACTACTCCTCCCTTAAAAAATCCAGATGCACCTGGAGTTTGAGTGAATCTGTTTGCTATTTTTCCACCGGTACAACTCTCTGCAACCGCCAAACTATTATTTGTTTTTATAAACTGATTCTGAAGTTGCTCTTCAATAGATGCGTCCTCTTCAAATCCTACAATAATCTCTCCTATAAGAGGGTATAATTTTTTAATTTGGTCATCAATCCTTTGATTGAGCAGAGATTGATTTTCCCCTTTAGCAGACAAACGCAGCCGAACCCTTCCAAGATTTGGGAGGTAAGCAAGTTTTATATCTTTAGGTAAATTGTTTTCCCAGTTTTCAATACGTTCTGCAATTACACTCTCTCCTAGTCCATAAGTAAGTAATGTTTTATGAATGATGAAAGGTCGGGTGTAATGTTTTTGTAAAGCGGGAATAACTTCGTTACTAATCAATGCTTTCATCTCAAAGGGCACACCTGGCAAAGAAATAATTACACGGTCTTCGTTTTCAAACCACATCCCTGAAGCGGTTCCATAAAAATTATTTAGAACTTTTGCCTTTGATGGCAATAGAGCTTGCTTTCGATTTTCGTTGTTAATGGGTGTAGGGACATATTTCGCAAACATTTCTTCGATGCGTTCTAATACAAGTTCATTTTTAACCAAAACATCTTCAAAGTATGCACAAAGTGTATGTTTAGTTAAATCATCTTTTGTTGGACCCAAACCTCCTGTAAGAATAATTACTTGAGCTCGTTTTTGAGCTTCATCCAAGCAATTCTCAATATGTTCTTTACGATCAGAAATGGAAGTGATTTGTCCAACTTCAATTCCAATTTTATTCAACTCTTTAGCAATAAAAACAGCATTGGTATTTACAATTTGTCCAATAAGAATTTCATCCCCGATACTTACAATTTCTGCAATCATATTACTTAACTTTTATTGAAAATAATCGACGACCTTCTAAAAATCCTTCTAGTGTGTCATTCACATTAACTGCACCAACCCCAGCAGGGGTTCCAGTAAAAATTATGTCTCCAATTTTTAAGGTAAAAAATTGAGATACATAGGATATCAATTCATCTATTTTCCATAACATCAAGGCAGTTGATGAGCTCTGTACTACGTCTCCATTTTTAGTCATTTCAAACAGAAGTTGATCAACATTGGGGAGTTCTCTTTTTTTAACCCAATCTCCAACCACAGCAGCTCCATCAAATGCTTTTGCTTTTTCCCAAGGCAAACCATTGGCCTTAAGTTTGGCCTGAAGATCTCGGGCGGTAAAATCAATTCCTAATCCAATTTGATCGTAGTATTTATGTGCAAATTTTTGTTGAATGTGTTTCCCTATACGATTAATACGAATCAAAACTTCAACCTCATGGTGTACGTCATTTGAAAATGGAGGGATAAAAAATGGTTGGTTTTTTAAAACCAAAGAAGTATCTGGTTTAAGAAAAACTACAGGATCATCAGGTTTTTCGTTTGCTAGTTCTTTGATATGATCGCTGTAATTCCGACCAATGCATATTATTTTCATAATCTAGATTGTAAAAACGATTGATTAAACCAACTTTTAATGACTCTCATTAAATTTACTCAAACGCAAAGCAGTTAATACTTTCTTTGTGTACAAAGGGAAGTCAGCGTTAAGCAACCATCCAAAGTATCCGGGTTCTTTTTCTAGAACCTCATCTATCGTTTTTCCTTTGTGTTTTCCAAATGAAAAACAGGGTTCATCTTCTTTATTCAAAACAATAAATCCTGCTACATCCAGAGATCGCTTTCGGGTAGAAAATTGACTTAAAAAATCCAAGTTATTTTCCAATTGATCATAACGTTCAATCTGAGCCAATAATACTTGATAAGTCGCATCGGTATCAGCCATTGCCGAGTGAGCATTTTTCAATTCTTTATTGCAATAAAACTTTAAAGCTGCACTCAGGGTTCGTTGTTCCATTTTGTGAAAAATAGTTTGCACATCAATGGTCTTATGATTCTTGAGGTCAAAATCTATTTCAGCACGCATAAATTCTTCAGCTATCAAAGGGATATCGAAACGATCTGAATTGAATCCTGCCCAATCACATCCTTTCATGAAAGCATAAATTTCAACAGCTAAAGTTTTAAAATTAGGAGCATCTGCAACCTTTTCATCTGTTATTCCATGAACATCAGAAGCTGCTTTAGGGATAGGTATCTCCGGATTTACCAACCAGGTTTTTCCTTCTTTATTTCCATTGGGTAAAAGCTTAAGAACTGCGATTTCAATAATTCGATCTTTTACTACATTAACTCCAGTAGTTTCAAGGTCAAAAAAGCAAAGCGGTCGTTTAAGTTCTAATCCCATAAAATATTTTTAAAAATCAATTGAAGTATCCCATTGCTCCAAAGCATCAGAAACCACTTTTACAAATTGTCCGCCCATAGCTCCGTTGATTATGCGATGGTCATAACTGTGACATAGCATCATCTTTCTTCTTATTCCTATAAAATCGCCATTTGCAGTTTCGATAACAGCTGGCATTTTTCGAATGACACCAATAGCCAAAATACCAACTTGAGGTTGATTGATAATTGGTATTCCTGTTATTGATCCGAAATTTCCAACATTAGTAACCGTGTAAGTTCCATCCTGAACTTCATCAGGTTGTAGTTTGTTTTCTCGAGCACGTTTCGAAAGTTCATTCACTGCTCGAGCCAAACCTACCAAATTGAGATGATCTGTATTTTTTATCACAGGAACAATCAAATTACCGTCTCCCAAAGCAGTTGCCATTCCAATATTTATCGCTTTCTTTTGAATAATTCTACTATCCCCATCAACCGAACTGTTGAGTAGCGGGTATTCTTTTAGTGCTTTAGCAACAGCAGAGATGAATATGGGAGTAAAAGTTAATTTTTGTTGCTCTCGTTCTTGAAATCTTTTCTTAACCCGTTCTCTCCATTCCCAAAGATCGGTAACATCTACCTCAACAAAAGATTGGACATGTGCTGAAATTTTTCGACTCATAACCATATGATCCGAAATCATCTTACCCATTCGAGTCATTTCAATTATTTGATCTTGTCCAGAAACAATAATGGGTTGGATATCTATATGGTTTTTCGAGTAAACCTGTTGGTTTTCATTAATTTCTTTAACCTTAGTTCGCCTTTCTATATAAATTAACATATCTTTTTTGGTAACCCTTCCTTTATCTCCTGAACCTTTAATTGTTTCCAATTCTTCAATTGAGATACCCTCTTCTTTTGCAATATTTCTTACTAAAGGAGAATAAAATCGATTCGAATCATTAGATGAAATCGATGAAGCTTGAATCGTTTCTTGGATTGAGGAAACCTCAGCTTCTATAATTTCAACTGGATTTTCCTCAGGAGTACTTTCAACTTCTATAACAGGTTGAGGAATAATAAATTCTTCTTTTTCACTAGATGAATCATCATTTCCCTCGACCTCAATTACAGCAATTACGTCTCCTACCTGTGCTATTTCATTTACCTCAAATTTCTTTTCTAAGAGTACTCCTGCTACTTCGGATGGGATATCTGAATCTACTTTATCAGTGGCAACCTCCACGACTGATTCATCAATAGCTATTGGATCACCTACATCTTTGAGCCAAGCACTGAGCGTTGCCTCTACAACACTTTCGCCCATTTTTGGTAACTTAAGTAGGTATTTACCCATAGTTTAAAGCTTTTTAAAGTGTGACAAAGGTATCAAAATTATTAGAGATTTAATTAAAAAACAAAGTACATTGTAGCTAACCTTGAAGGGAATCTTCATAAGGAATTCGCTTTAAAATACTGCGGCCTAGAGTTATCTCATCAGCATATTCTAGTTCATCTCCAACAGGTATTCCACGTGCAATAGTTGATATTAAAACTTCAAAAGCCGATAATTGCTTGTGGATATAAAAAGTAGTTGTATCTCCTTCCATTGTAGCACTTAAGGCAAATATGACTTCTTTTACTTTTCCAGATTTCACTTTTTCTACCAAAGAAGTAATGGTCAAATCTTGTGGGCCTACACCATCAATTGGTGAGATAATTCCATTCAAGACATGGTATTTCCCCTGAAATTGATTCGTGTTTTCAATTGCCATTACATCTCTGATATCCTCAACAACACAAATCTGTTCATCAGACCGTCTTGGATTAGAACATATTTCACAAACCTCAGTGTCTGCAATGTTGTGGCATTGTGAACAAAAAGTAATCTCAGATCTAAACACATTTAAAGCCGATGTTATTCTTTCGGTTTGTTCTTTGGGTTGTTTTAATAAATGTAAGACCAGTCGCAACGCAGTTCTTTTGCCAACCCCAGGTAATTGTGACATTTGATCAACGGCCTGTTCTAGTAACTTAGATGAAAATTCCATTAACACAAAAATACAAAATAAACCGTCTTATTTTATTTGATAAACCCATTAAGCACCGAAGTAATCAACATAAAAAACAATTTTAATTTATTTGGAATACAATAAAACAAAAAAGATCAAAGAGTAGGGGTTGTTAAGCAATGATTATTCTTTTCTTTTATACCTTTAGCAAATATGATAACACCTGTTTTTATTCTTAGTATGATTCTTGGTTATTTTGTTGTTTTAATAACCATATCGTATTATACTAGTAGAGAAGATTCTAATAAAGAATTTTTTACAGCCAATAGAAGCTCACCTTGGTATTTAGTTGCTTTCGGTATGGTTGGGGCTTCACTTTCTGGAGTTACTTTTATATCCGTACCTGGGTGGGTCAAAGTTTCTGAATTTAGTTACCTTCAAGTGGTCTTGGGTTACATGGTTGGTTATTTTGTTGTTGCTTATGTTTTACTTCCCGTTTATTATAAAAATCAAGTAACTTCTATCTATGAATATTTAAATAAACGACTCGGAAAAAACAGTCATCTAGCTGGTGCTTTTTTCTTCTTTATTTCGAGAGTATTGGGAGCAGCTTTTCGCTTGTTTTTAGTTGCAATTGTTTTACAACAATTTATTTTTGATTCATGGAATATACCTTTTGAAGTTACCGTTATTCTTTCTATTCTTTTGATATGGGTATACACTCAGCGCGGAGGAATTAAAACCATAGTATGGACAGACACCATTCAAACCAGCTTGATGATTTTAGCCGTCTTTTTGTCAATAATGTACATCAATAAAGAACTCGAATGGAGTATGATTGATTTTTTAAATTCTGCAAAATTAAGAGAATACAGCGATGTATGGGTAACCGATTCTTTTTTTATTCGTAATCATTTTTTAAAATCCTTTATCGGTGGAATGTTCATTACAATCTGTATGACGGGTTTAGATCAGGATATGATGCAGAAAAATTTAAGCTGTAGGAATTTAAAAGATGCACAAAAAAATATGATGGTTTTTAGTGTAGTCTTGGTCTTTGTAACTGGACTTTTTATGCTTTTAGGAGCATTGTTATTCATTTATGCAGAAAAAGAAGGAATAGTTCTGCCAATAATGGATGGAAAAGCTAAGTCTGATTTACTTTTCCCAGAAATTGCACTCAACGGTAACCTTGGTTTGGGAGTTGGAATCACATTTATTTTAGGGTTAATTGCTGCTGCATACAGCAGTGCAGATAGTGCACTTACTTCTTTAACTACTTCTTTTTGTGTTGATTTTCTATCCCTTGAAAAAAAAGATCAGATAACGCAAAAAAGTATTCGGAAAAAAACTCATATTGGCATGAGTATTATGCTTGTAGTGGTAGTTATCGCTTTCAAATACATTCTAAATCAAAATGTAATTGACAGTTTGCTTACTGTTGCTGGCTATACCTACGGACCTTTATTGGGGTTATTTGCTTTTGGAATTTTCACCGACTACACCATAAAAGACAAGTATGTTTGGATAGTCGTTTTTACATCTGTTATTTTAAGTAGTTTTCTTGGTGGAATAGATCCTTCTCTTATCGGTGGATATCAAATTGGTTATGAGTTATTACCACTCAATGGCATATTTACCTTCTTGGGATTAATACTGATTCGTAGCAAGTAAAACTAAAGTACACGCCTGTTCGGTTTCAATCCCTGCCTCTTTTAGGAGTCTTTCGAATTTTTCGTTTTCTGTCCCAGGATTAAAAATCACCCTTCTGGGTTTTAACTTTATTAGGTAATCATAATACATTTCTTGACTAGCTGGACCCAAATACAAAGTTACTGTATCTACATTTTCCCACACTGATTGATGCGCTTTGTGTATGGGAGTATCCTCCAAAACTCCAGTACGGAATCCCATTGCAAATACAGTATGTGAAGCGGCTCTCAATTTGTAAAAAGCTTTGTTGGAATACCGCTCAGGATTCGTAGAAGCTCCAAGAATTAAAGTGGACTTATTAATTTTTTGCATCTTACCAAACCATCATTGAGCTTCCCCATGTAAACCCACTCCCAAAAGCTGCAAGAACAACCTTTGAACCTTCTTTAATTTTGCCTTCTTCCCAAGCCTCTGTCAAAGCAATTGGAATGGAGGCTGCAGTTGTATTACCATATCGCATAATGTTGTTGTAAACTTGATGATTTTCTAATCCGAATTTCTTTTGGATGAATTGTGAAATTCTAAGGTTTGCTTGATGGGGAACCAACATATCAATATCAGTTGCCTGCCAATTGTTTTTTTGTAATCCTTCATTAATTACTTCAGAAAAACGAACCACAGCATGTTTAAAAACAACTTGCCCATTCATATAGGGATAATAGCTTAAATCTTCTGGATCGTTCGCATCAATTATTTCGGGAACCCATCGCTTAGTACTGGGTCCAATCAAAGATAATTCTTCAGCATGCTCCCCCTGTGAATAAATATGGGAAGACATCAGACCTCGATCCATATTTGTTTCTCTGGTAAGAACTGCTACACCTGCACCATCACCAAAAATAACAGACACTCCGCGACCTCTGGAAGTCATATCCAAACCACCAGAATGATTCTCAGACCCTACCACCAACACGTTCTTATACATCCCTGTTTTGATGAATTGGTCAGCAGTGGATAAAGCATATATGAAACCACTACATTGATTTCGAATATCCATAGCAGGGCAAGCTGGGATGCCCAATAAATCTTGAAGAATCACTCCAGATCCAGGGAAATAATAATCTGGACTTAGAGTTGCAAATAGGATTAAATCCAAATCTTCAGCTTTCATATTTGCACGTTCCAAAGCAATTTTGGTTGCTTTGAGAGCCATTGTAGCTGTACTGTTTCCATCTCCCTTTTTTATGTGGCGACGTTCTTTTATTCCTGTTCTTTCGGTTATCCATTCATCAGAAGTATCCATAATATTGGAAAGATCCGAGTTGGTAACAATATTTTCAGGAAGGTATTTTCCTAACCCAATAATTCTTGAATTATACATAATTGTTAATCGTTGTTTTATTACAAGTAAAGAATAATAGAAGGCATAACAAAAAATTATATAAACTTTTTGTAATTGTCTACTACAACATTAGATTTTAAGTCATGTAACAAATTATACAATCCAAAGAATGTTCTGTTAATGTAAAGGAAGTGTCTTGAACCACGATTTCCATTTAGTTTACGCAAGTACTCATCTTTAGAAAGTCTTTCACTCATTTGAGCGACCTTTATCCAAAAGGTATCATCAGAAAAATCAAAGGTTTCATTGTGAAATGGAAATGTCAATACTCCAAGTAACTCGTGAAACAAATCTGTTATGTATGCACTATCTTCAACAGAGTCATCGGGTCTAAGGATTTCTAGAGCTGAAATTTTATCTATGAAAAAATTACGATCCTCCATCGCCTCTTTTTGAGCCAACTCAAAATAGGGTACATAGAAATCTTCTGGAACATCTTTGATGCAACCAAAATCAATTGCTATCAAATTAGCTGAATCATCAACCAAAAAATTACCTGGATGTGGATCTGCATGAACACGTTTCAAAACATGCATTTGATACATATAGAAATCCCAAAGTGTTTGCCCTATTGAATTACTTTCTTTGGGATTATTATTTTTTGCAGTGTATTGTGCTAAATGAATTCCAGACATCCAATCCATGGTTAAAATTTTATGACAAGAAAATTCATTATAATATTTCGGAAATTTTAATTTAGGAATGTGCTTACAAGCTTCTGTAATTGCTTTGCTTTGCTCCAACTCTAAAGTGTAGTTCGTTTCCTCTAACAACTTCCCTTCAACTTCTTTAAAATATTTTTCTGAGTCTTTACCTTTCAGATTAAAAAGTCTTGTAGCAACGGGCTTTACAAGTGTTAAATCCGAACTGATGCTATTAGCCACTCCTGGGTATTGAATTTTTACAGCAAGTGTTTTGCCATTATGAGTAGCTTTGTGGACTTGTCCAATACTTGCTGCATTTACAGATTCGGTTTGGAATGTATCGAAGATCGATTCTGGATAATCTCCTAAATATCTTTTGAATGTTTTTCTAACCAGCGGTCCAGATAATGGAGGGACTGAGAATTGAGCTAGGCTAAACTTATCTACATAAGCGCGAGGCAATAGGTTTTTTTCCATGCTTAGCATCTGGGCAACTTTCAATGCACTCCCCTTAAGGCTTTTAAGACCATCGTAAATATCAGTGGCATTGTTTTCATCAAAATTATCTTTGGCGTTTTTAGGATTTCTAATTTTATCTCCAATGTATTTGATGTAATTCCCTCCTATCTTAACCCCGGTACTCACCAGTTTTCCTGCTCGTTCAATTTTTCCCGTTGGGATGTAATCTAAAGTTTTCAATAAATTTTATTTAATTTTCTCTTTCCATAAAAACTTCCCAAAATCAAACAATGCCTCAAGTTGGGTATTGTCAAAAACATTGAAAGCAACATTCACTGATTTTTCAATTGCTTCATCGGTTCTTTCAAAGCCTTCGGAAGTATCATCCAACCAGAATTTTAATAAAAACAGTAATTGAACCCAAGCTGCTTCAGAAAAAAGTACAACAGGGTGTTGAGTTATCTTAGTTGTTTTGTCCACATTTCCCTCTTCGATTAAATCCGTAGAAAAATCTTTGAAACACTTTTTTAATTTTTTGAGCTGTCCTATTGCAGACATAGATGAACCTAGAGAATTTAGTGCAAAAAAAACATAGCTTCTGTTGAGTAACAGGACTTCAAAAAATGTAAAATAAAAAGTTAATAAACGATCTTTTCTACTTAGCTCATCAAACCTTTGATTTTTGTGAATCAAATCAATTGTATTTTCAAAAAAAGCTTGCCAAACCTCATGTTTTAGTGAATCTAATGATGCGTATGTTTTATAAAATTTGGATTCTTCAATTGCGTTTATCTTACAAAATCTATAAACCGACAGAGGAAATTGTTCGTTTTCCAAAACGCTTTCCATATAAATGGAAAGAATATCAGATATTTTTTTCTTCTTTACTGTTGCCATATCATTCTTATATTTATTACAAAAATACAAATTGTTTATCTTTTTATGAAAAAAATTAAACAAAATAAAATGCCAATTTGTCAGCGAATAAAGAATGGTATTTTTTTTGAGTTGTGATTATAAAAAATAAAACTATGTCAAAAGGTAAAATCAATGTTTCCGTAGAGAACATTTTCCCTCTTATCAAGAAATTTTTATACAGTGATCACGAGATATTTTTACGTGAGCTGATTTCAAATGCAACTGATGCTACATTAAAACTGAAGCATCTTAGCAATCTAGGTGAGTCAATTGGAGAATTAGGTGATCCAATTATTGAAATCAAACTGGATAAAGAAAATAAAACCCTTCACATCATCGACCAAGGAATAGGGATGACGTCTGAGGAAGTAAAAAAATACATCAACCAAGTTGCCTTTTCTGGTGCTGAAGAATTCCTGGAAAAATATAAGGATAGTGCTGCTGATAGTGGAATCATTGGGCATTTTGGTTTGGGCTTCTACTCTGCCTTTATGGTTGCAGAAAAGGTAGAATTAATTACCAAGTCATTTAAAGATGAACCTGCTGCTCACTGGACTTGTGACGGTTCTCCAGAATTTACTCTGGAAACTCATAACAAAACAGAACGAGGTACAGAAATCATTCTTCACATCGTGGATGATTCTGTTGAATTTTTAGAGAATGCAAAAATCACTGAGCTACTAAACAAGTACAATAAGTTCATGCCGGTAGCTATTAAGTTTGGAACCAAGGAAGAAACTCTTCCTATTCCAGAAGGAGCTGCAGAAGGAACTGAAGCAGATAAAGTAACCGTTGATAATATTGTAAATAACCCAAATCCAGCCTGGACACAACAACCGGCTGATTTGAAAGAAGAAGATTATAAGTCTTTTTATAGAGAGCTTTACCCAACACAATTCGAAGAGCCATTGTTCAACATTCATTTGAATGTAGACTATCCTTTCAACCTGACTGGGATTCTTTACTTTCCAAAACTAAGCAATGACCTTAATATTCAAAAAGATAAGATTCAACTCTACCAAAACCAGGTTTTTGTAACGGATAATGTTGAAGGGATTGTCCCTGAATTTTTAACTATGCTTCGAGGGGTTATTGATTCTCCAGACATTCCACTAAACGTATCCCGAAGTTACTTACAAGCCGATGGTGCAGTCAAAAAAATAAGTAACTACATTACACGAAAAGTAGCCGATAAATTGACTAGCCTTTTCAAAAAAGACCGTGCAGCTTTTGAACAAAAGTGGAACGATATCAAGGTAGTTATTGAATATGGTATGCTTTCAGAAGATAAGTTCTTCGAAAAGTCTGACAAATTTGCACTCTACCCTACAGTTAATGGAACTTACTTCACTTTTGAAGAATTAAAAGAGGCTACTAAAGATTTGCAAACCGATAAGGACGAAAAACTTATTGTTCTTTATGCCTCAAACAAAGATGAACAGCATTCCTACATCGAAGCTGCCAAAGAAAAAGGATATCAGGTTTTACTTTTAGATTCTCCTATTGTACCTCATCTTATTCAAAAACTAGAGAGTACTCACGAAAAAATTTCTTTTGCTCGTGTAGACGGAGATGCAATTGACAACTTGATCAAAAAAGATGAAGTAACCGTTTCTAAGCTTTCGGATGAAGATAAAGAAGCACTTACTCCCCTGATTGAAGAAGTAATACCTAAAGAGAAATACACCATTCAACTAGAAGCATTGAGTAGTTCACAACTACCATTTGTCTTGACACAACCTGAATTTATGCGTCGTATGAAAGAAATGCAACAAACCGGTGGTGGTGGAGGTATGTTTGGAAATTTCCCTGAAATGTACACTTTAGTAGTAAACACCAATCATCCATTAGTTAGTCAAATCTTGAGTACCAAGACCAAAAAGAAAAGAGAACGACTAATTCAACAAACTCTTGATTTGGCTCGCTTGTCACAGAACCTTCTTAAAGGAGAAGAGCTTACCCAATTCATTGTTCGCTCGGTTGATCTGATTAAATAAAAAAAGGCTGTCTCAAAGGACAGCCTTTTTTTTTGAATATATTTAGCTGGTTTTAGCTTAGGCATTAATATATCGCATGAATCAAGACGAAGATTATAAACTGGACAATCCCGTTTGGTATGCCCTAAAAGAAATACACAAACAATATGCGATTGAATTTAACGTATGTAAGTTTTACTATCCTGAGTTAAGTACTTTTGGAACCATCGGACCAAATGGAGTAACAGAAATAGCTTCAGACCAATACGGTCAGCTCACCTCTCTTTTTTATATGGTAGGAGGATCACCAAAAACAGGATTGCAAACTCAAATTAAAAAGCAACTCACCGCAAATCAAATGATTCTTTACACCCCATTTGATTTAGAACTTACTGAGTCAATTATTATCCTTGATTCTAAGGAACAAAAAAAAGAACTTTATGATTTAGTGAATTTTGTACAACCAGGTTTTATCAGAGAGAAAACTGTGCAGATGGGAACCTATTTCGGAATTTATAAAGATAATCGTCTAATTGCTGCATCGGGTGAACGGATCAAGTTAAATGCTTTTACTGAAGTCAGCGCCGTAGTTACACATCCCAACTACATCAGAAAAGGATATGCAAAACAATTGATAAAACAAACCACAGATAAAATATTTACTGAAAAAAAATCCCTGTTTTACATGTAGAAAAAAACAACATCCATGCAATAAATCTCTATGAACAACTCGGTTTTATAACCCGGCGAAAAATGGGGTTTTGTTTAATTGAAGTTATTTGATTTTAGCTCCCTAAATATAGAATTATCTCCACTTAAAGCAATGAATTTTCTTTGGAATAAGGAAAAATTTCATCGTACCTTTTGATGAGATTCATCCCCAAGCGTCTGTTGATGTGTTGACGCCGAAGTTGATCGGGTGAACTCAAGCCTGAAGCTGCAATCAACTCCGTAAAACTCTTGAGTGTTTTTCTGTGGAAATTGGCCACACGAGTAGATTTATCGTTCACGTCCAATCCACTAATTAAAGATTTATCTTGAGTAGCTACTCCAACTGGGCAAGTATTAGCGTTACACTCCAGTGCTTGAATACAACCAATAGCCATCATCATTGCACGTGCACAACTTACCATATCAGCGCCAAGAGCCAAAGCACGAGCAATATGAAATCCTGTAAATATTTTTCCAGAGGCTATCAGTTTAATTTCATCTTTTAGCCCATAACCCACCAATGTGTCATAGGCAAAAGCCAATCCGTCGCGTAAGGGAACTCCAAGGGAATTTGAAAATTCGACCGGAGCTGCACCAGTTCCCCCTTCTCCCCCATCAATTGTAATAAAGTCAGGAGTAATTCCTATTGATAGCATTGCTTTACAGATATCGATAAATTCTTGCTTTTTACCAATACATAATTTAAATCCGACAGGTTTTCCTTGAGATCGTTCACGTAGTAAAGAAATAAATTCAATCAATTGGGTTGGATTCGAAAAGACAGAATGGCTTGGGGGAGAGTGAACATCTGTGTATGGATCTACTCCTCGTATCGCTGCAATCTCTGGAGTATTTTTCGAAGCAGGTAAAATTCCTCCATGACCAGGTTTTGCTCCCTGAGAAACTTTTATTTCAATCATTTTAACTGAATCTATAGCTGCTTTCTCCTCAAATAAATCTGGGCAAAAATCTCCTTCTTTGGTTCTACAACCAAAATAGCCTGTTCCAATTTGCCATATTAAATCTCCTTTGAATTCAAGATGAAAGGGACTGATTGAGCCCTCGCCTGTATTCAGTGCAAAACCACCAATCTTTGCTCCCTTATTCAATGCCAAAACAGCATTTTTACTCAACGAACCATAACTCATTGCAGATACATTCAATAAACTTGCTGAATAAGGCTGTGTACAGTGTTTATTTCCAACCGTAATTCTGGGGCTTGAATCTACTTTAACTTGATCAATTGCATACATCGAATGATCCATCCACTCATAACCAGATCGATAAACATCCATTTGAGTTCCAAAAGGAACCGTATCGGTGACATCTTTTGCTCTTTGGTAAATCAAACTTCTAAACATTCTATTAATGGGACGACCTTGAGTATCAGTTTCTACAAAATATTGCATAATCTCTGGACGAATTGCCTCCAGTAGATAACGAATATGTCCAAAGACAGGATAATTTCGAAGTATGGTTTGTTTTTTTTGTGTTAGGTCATAAAAGCCAGTTAAAATTAATGGAATAGTAAAGATTAAAGTCCATTTGATGGGCTCCCATATGAGGTGTATTGAAGCGGTTAAAATAAGGATCAGAATAGAAAAAAAAACAAAGCCTGTACGTACGCTCATATCATATTATTTTTAAGAATATAGTTGTATTTTTCTTAAAGATAATCAAACAAAGGTTTATGAAAAAATCAACAGTTGGTGTTAATACATCAAAACAAGTTTCTTGCGAAGAATTTAATATCTATAAATTTTAAGAAAAAATAAATGTACTTTTGATTATGCTCGGTCTTTTCTCAGATAATGTTCAAATTTGGAAACCAAAACTTCCCGATGCTGAACTGTATTATTTTTCAAATTTTTGGTCAAAAAAAAAAGCAGATCTCTTGTTCAATAATTTGAATAATAAAATCCCTTGGAAACATGATCCCATTACTGTTTTTGGGAAAAAATATCTCCAGCCTAGATTAACTTCTCTTCACAGTATAAACAATCAAACCTACAAATATTCTGGGATTACCATGAATCCCGAACCGATGTCTCCTACATTACTCGATATACTTACTAAAATTAAGACTGTAGAGCAACACGAATTCACAAGCGTTTTACTCAATAAATACAGAAATGGTAAGGACAGTAACGGATGGCATTCTGATGATGAAAAGGAATTAGGGAAAAATCCCATCATAGCCTCGGTTAGTTTAGGTGCTGAAAGATTTTTTCATCTAAGACACAAAAAAAATAAACATGAAAGACATAAAATTAAACTTGCTCATGGAAGTCTGTTGATCATGGGAGGGGAAATGCAGCACCACTGGCAACATCAAATCGCAAAAACTCAAAAACAAATAGGTCCAAGAATCAATTTGACCTTTCGGAAAATAATGTTTTAAAAAAAAGCTATCGAGCGAATCATCAATCAATTCAAAAAAAATGAATCACAAGAAAGACAAATTATCAGTAATTTTGAATACCATAAAGACAAAAATGTTTTTTTTCATTATCATATTAAACCAAAACTCAAATATTTAGTCTAAAAGTATTATAAAATTTAGTAAAACCAAACTCACTTCATAAATTTACTGCCATTAAAAATCTTATTACCCTTTTTTTTATAGTTGCTTTTACCACTCTTTCTATCGCTCAAGAGACTAGAGCTGCTGATGTGAAATATACGAATGAATCCATAGAAATAGATGGTTTTGGAAAAGAGAAGTCTTGGGAAACTACAAACGAAATTTCAGATTTTTGGCAGTGGTTTCCAACCGATAGCCTTAAAGCAGACCAACGTACAACAGCAAAATTTTTAGTTGATGATGAAAATTTATATGTTCTTATTACCTCTTATTCGGAATCTTCCGAATACATAGTTCCTTCTTTGAGAAGAGATTACTCCGGTGCTGGGAACGATAATGTAACCTTAATTTTAGATACTTTTATGGATGGAACCAATGGATTTATGTTTGGTACCAATCCGTTGGGTGTTAAAAGAGAGTCTTTGATTTCAAACGGGGGAAATAATTATGAAAAAGACTACAATAATAGCTGGGATGTTAAATGGGAAACAAAAGCCAGTCAACAAAATGGGTTTACAGTTTCTGAAATAAAAATACCTTTGAAGTCCATACAATATCCAGAAGGAGCTACACAATGGAGGGTTAATATTTATCGCCATGATACGCATACCAGACAGTGGTCTACCTGGGCTAATATTCCTCAAAATCAAACTATTGCTGGATTAGCATTCATGGGGGTAGTTAATTTTGAAAAGCCTTTGAAGAAATCAAAAAAAATGATTGCTCTTATTCCTTATGTTGGTGGAGCTGTTCAAAAAGACTTCGATGCAAGCCAACAAACAAATAACTTCAATTATGGGGGTGATGCTAAGGTTTCCATTGGGAGTGGCATGAATTTGGATTTAACATTTAATCCAGATTTTTCACAAGTTGAGGTAGACGATCAAATAATCAACTTATCTCGATTTGAAGTAACTCTACCCGAAAAGCGTCAGTTTTTTATTCAGAACAGCGATTTGTTTGTAAACTTTGGAGATCGTAGAGAGGCACAGCCTTTCTTCTCAAGAAGAATAGGAGTAGCAAAGGACACCACAGGTACAACTTTTGAAAACAAAATCATTGCTGGTGTTAGGTTGAGTGGAAAAATCAACAATAATTTACGATTGGGCTTTCTAAACATGCAAACTGATCAAGATCCTTCAAATCAAATAGCTGCAAACAACAGTACTGTATTTACATTACAACAGCAGGTTTTAGATCGATCTAATTTGAGTTTTATTTTTGTGAACCGTCAAACTAGTGGAAATCCCGAATTTGATCATTCCCAAGATAAGTTCAATAGAGTCATTGGATTAGACTTCAACTTGGCTTCAAAAAGTAATCGCTGGACTGGAAGAACATTCTTACACCATTCGTTCAGCCCCGATCAAAAACAAGATGCATATGCCTCTGGGATTCGCTTTAATTATAATGCAAAAGTACACTCGGTATCTTATGGAGGGACTCGAATTGGTGAAAATTATCAGTCGGATTTAGGGTTCATAAGAAGAACTGGTATTTTAAAAAATTACCTTCGATACACCTACCGCATCTGGTTAAAATCAAAAACATTGAGATCCATAAATTTATCACAAACCTTCTATTATGTAGGTCGTCCCAAAGACGATTATCTCACCACCGATCGCGGATTATGGTCTAGTGTTGAATTTTCATTTTTAAATCAGGCCAAGTTAGAATTCCGCTACAGCAATCGTTATACATATTTAACAAATGATTTTGATCCTACGCGAAGTGACTCTAATGTTTACTTGGAAGGAGGAACTGGATATGATTATGATGATGTTGAATTATCGTTTCAATCGGATAGAAGTAAAATCCTTAATTACAACATAAAAAGTAGCTATGGAAATTTTTTTAATGGAACAAAGTTTTCTGTGTCTTCACAAATGAACTACCGATTACAACCTTATTTCACAGCGAGTATGCGTTTGAACTACGATCAAATAAAACTTCCCGATCCCTACCCCTCTGCAAATCTTATTCTCATCGGTCCTAAAGTTGATATTACCTTCACTAGAACGATTTTTTGGGGGACTTTTTTCCAATTCAGTTCGCAATCTGAGATTTTTGGAATTAATTCAAGGTTGCAATGGAGATTCAGTCCTTTATCAGATTTTTATCTTGTTTATAATGATAATTACTTTGTAACTGATACTTTTGCACCTAAGGTCAGAAGTTTAACTTTTAAGTTAACCTACTGGTTCAATAAATAATATTATACTTTATGAAATTCTTTTATACTATTTTCGTTCTAAGCCTTTTAATTTCATGTGGTTCGCCCAATAAAAAATCGATGCAAGTAACGGGTAAAATTGATGGCTTAAGAAAAGGAACCCTTTACCTTCAAAAATTACAAGACAGTACAATCATCAATATTGATTCTTTCAAGATTCAAAAAAACAGTGATTTCAGATTAGAGACTGAGATCGAATCTCCCGAAATTTATTATTTATATCTGGCAAAAGAAGACGGAGATACACTCAACGATCGAATTTTGTTTTTTGCGGAAAAAGGTGAGATTGTCATTAATTCGCTCTTAAAAACCTTTGAAAGCAGTGCTCAAATTAGTGGTTCTGAAAATCAAGTGTTGTTTGAAGAATACCAATCTGTTCTTAGAAAGTTTAATGAACAGAATCTTAATCTCATCAAAGACTACATTAAAGATGATGGACTAACTGCTAATGAAAAGGAACAAAAACTTACAAAAGCTTCTAAGAGTCTATTGCGTCGTCGTTATCTATATGCTTTGAATTATGCCAACAATAATGCAGACAAAGAAATTGCTGCTTATATTGGTCTTTTCGAGGTTAATGATGCCAACAAAAAGTTCTTAGACGATCTTTACAATAAAATGTCTGAGAAAGTAAAAAACTCAACCTATGGGTTAGCATTTGGAAAATATCTTTCTTCTTTGAAAGAAGAAGAAAAAGCTGAGAAGACTGAGTAAACTGAATTATTTCAGTTTACTCATCTTTTCTGAGATTGAAGCTGTTTTTGTATTCAATTCTTCAACAATTCCATTAAAATATTTCTTTGCAGGGATTTCCTCTGTATGGTCATGAATTTTCATGATTAATTCATCAAATAAAGCAATTGCCTCGTCAATTAATTTTTCAGTTTTATTAAAATCTCCTTTAGGGTTTAACAATTCCCATACGTAGATTTCTTCTATCAAAGCACCAACGCAATTGTTGATGTCTTTTTTTAATTGCTTTTTACTTGCCATAATCCATTTTTTTTAAGATATTTTTTTTGTTACTGTATTTTTTGAAGTGCTTTTTTTATGTGACTGTCGGGTCTGAGACTATTGTGAACATAAGAGATTCTACCTTCTTTATCTATCACAAAAGTAATGCGCTTAGTGTAGAGTCCAAATAAAATTTTAGGTAATTTAAATAAACGTTGTACTTTTTGTTTGTGATCGGATAGTAATATAAAAGGTAATCGATGTCTTTTTGCAAACTTCTGATGGCTTTTAACTCCATCTGAACTCACACCAATAACCTCAGCACCCAGCTCAACAAACTCTTCGTAATGATCTCTGAAACTACATGCTTCTGAAGTACAATTAGGGGTTTCATTTTTGGGGTAGAAATAAATAACAACTGGCTTTTTACCCAATACGGTTTCGCTTTTAAAGCTTATCCCGTGCTGATCGAGTAATTCAAAAGAAGGAACTAGGTCTCCAACCTTTAGACTCATAATTTTTCTGAATAAGTCACAAAGTTTCTTGGAGTTTCATACAGAACAACTTCCATACTTTGATTGGGTTTTAATATTTTTTTGAGCTTATCATAAATCACAACCACTATATTTTCAGCTGTCGGAATCGTGTCCATAAATTCTGGAACTTCAAGATTTAGATTTTTATGATCAAATACATCTTCAACCTGAGTTTTAATGTGATCTTTTAGAACTTTCATATCGATAACGTAGCCAGTTTGTGGATCAATAGGTCCAGTAACACTTACTATCAGTTCATAGTTATGTCCATGGAAATTTGGGTTTGAACATTTGCCGAAAATGAGTTCATTTTGTTGATCAGACCAATCTTTTCTGTACAAACGATGTGCAGCATTAAAATGGGCTTTTCTACTTACAGTAACATTCATATTTGCTCTTTTAAATGATTGTAAAAACGTTCAAAAATAATTGCAAACCAAACGGTATAATTTTCAGGATTATTAATCAAATCAACATGGATTTTATCAATATGCATCCATTTCCAAGAGGCAACTTCTTTTGGATTGATTTCAGGTTTATTTTCATATCTCCCCAACATAACATGATCTAATTCGTGTTCGGTCAATCCATTATCAAATGGTGCTTTATATATAAAATTAAATAAGTATTCCAAATCGGTTTCGAAGCCCATTTCTTCTTTCAATCTTCTTGTTCCAGCCTCTATATTTCCTTCTTGGTCACGTTGATGGCTACAACAAGTGTTGGTCCATAAGCCAGGAGAATGATATTTTTCAAATGCACGTTGTTGAAGCATCAACTCATTTTTACTGTTAATTACAAAGACTGAAAACGCTCGATGCAAAACCGCTTTCTGGTGGGCTTCCATTTTTGGCATCAATCCAATAGGTTCATCTTTTGGAGTGACTAGAATAACTTTTTCTTCTTCCATGCAATTCAAAATTACCTATTAATTTATCAAAAACCTATTTTAAAAAGAAACTCCCTTCTAATTTATAGTGTTATTTTTGAACAAAATTAATTTGATGTTTTTAGAAGAAATCGCAAAGAGAAGAACCTTTGGTATTATATCGCATCCCGATGCTGGAAAAACTACCCTCACAGAAAAACTTCTCCTTTTTGGAGGAGCAATCCAAGAAGCAGGTGCAGTTAAATCTAATAAAATAAAAAAAGGTGCTACCAGTGATTTCATGGAAATCGAACGCCAAAGAGGAATTTCGGTTACAACTTCAGTTCTTGCTTTTATTTATAAAAACAAAAAAATTAACATCCTAGACACTCCAGGGCACAAAGATTTTGCTGAAGATACTTTTAGAACCTTAACAGCTGTAGATAGTGTTATTGTGGTAATTGATGTTGCAAAAGGTGTTGAAGAACAAACCGAAAAACTCGTTGAAGTTTGCCGAATGAGAAATATTCCCATGATTGTTTTCATAAATAAATTGGATCGAGAAGGAAAAGATTCTTTTGATTTATTGGATGAAGTTGAATCTAAACTAGGGCTTCGTGTGACTCCGCTATCACACCCAATAGGAATGGGTTATGATTTTAAAGGAATTTATAATATTTGGAATAAAAACGCAAAGCTGTTTTTAGAGGAAGACAAACAGACTAAAGGGAATACAGTTTCTTTTAACTCTCTTGAAGACAAAGAATTGGAGCATTTAATTGGTAGTGATTCCCTACAAACTTTAAAAGATGAATTGGAATTGGTAGCTGGAGTATACCCTCCCTTTTCCCAAGAAGAATATCTGGCAGGTAACCTACAACCTGTTTTTTTTGGGTCCGCTTTAAACAACTTTGGAGTTCAAGAGCTTTTGGATTGTTTTATTGATATTGCTCCTGCTCCTCTTGAAAAGAAAGCAGAGGAAAGGATGATTCAACCAGATGAAAAAACTTTTAGTGGCTTTGTTTTTAAAATACACGCCAATATGGATCCCAATCACAGAGATCGCCTAGCTTTCATTAAAATTGTATCGGGTACTTTTGAGCGGAACATACCCTATCTACATGTTCGAAATAATAAGAAGGTAAAATTTTCGAGCCCAAATGCTTTTTTTGCAGAACGAAAAGAGATTGTTGATGTTTCTTATCCAGGTGACATTGTTGGACTTCATGATACTGGAAATTTCAAAATTGGAGATTCTTTAACTTCGGGAGAACAAATTCACTTCAAAGGGATTCCGAGTTTTTCTCCAGAACACTTCAGGTACATCAATAATGCTGATCCAATGAAAGCAAAACAACTCAACAAAGGCATTGACCAACTCATGGATGAAGGAGTTGCCCAGCTTTTTACCCTTTCTATCAATAATCGTAAAATAATTGGCACAGTGGGAGCGCTGCAGTTTGAGGTCATTCAATACCGTTTAGAGCATGAATATGGTGCAAAATGCTCTTATGAAAACCTAAATGTGTTCAAAGCTTGTTGGGTGGACGCATCAGATGAAAAAAATGAAGAATTTTTAGATTTTAAAAGAGTAAAACAAAAATTCTTAGCTCAGGATAAGCAAGGACAAATGGTTTTTTTGGCAGACTCTAGTTTTTCTCTACAAATGACACAACAAAAATACCCATCCATTACTTTTCATATGACTTCTGAGTTTTAAAATTTTTACTTTATGTTTTTTTATTAACTTGGTAATAAACAACAAATAAATACATTTCAATAATGAAATAACTCAACTCATTAAAGATGTTAAAAACAAAGAACCTTATCAAGAAATTTTGCTCCAATTGTACCGAAAAACCAACATGTTATGACCACCACTCCCGCCCATGATCAACGTATTGCACAAATGACTTTTGCATCTGTTTATCCGCATTATGTCAACAAAATTGAGAAAAAAGGAAGAACAAAAAAAGAATTACATACCGTAATTGAATGGTTAACCAGTTATGATGAGAGCACTTTATCAGAATTGATTAAACAAAAAGTAACCTTTGAAACGTTCTTTAAAAATGCAAAGCTTAATTCCAATGCCCATTTAATTACAGGTGTAATTTGTGGCTACAGAATTGAGAAAATTAATACTGCATTAACAAAAAACTCGATATCTGGATAAGTTTATTGATGAACTCGCTAGAGGAAGAAAAATGGGGAAAATTCTTCGCAGCCCATAAAAGAAGCTAATCACGTGAAGCATCAAAGCCACGCTTCCCAAATAGAATATCAAAAAACAAAGTAAAATCTCCACGAAGGCTCCAAAGCGGATGCTTAAATGTTGCAGGTTTATTTTTTTCAAAAAAGGCATGTCCTACCCAAGCAAAACCATAACCGGTTAGGGGCAATACAATCCAAAAACGAGCTTCTTTCTCTGCAAGAATAAGATATATTAAAATTCCAAAAACTAAGAAGGTGCCTATAAAATGTAATGCCCTACTTGTTTTGTTTTTATGTTCTGATAGATAGAAGGGATAGAATTCTTTAAAATTCTTAAATGATTGATCTGACATGTTTTATTGTTTTAAACTAAGATAAAAACAATCCCTGACTTCAAAGTCAGGGATTGTTTTAAGCTTCACCGGTAGGGCCAAAGTTTAGCGGAATTGGAGGCTGTTCTTGAAATTGAATTTCTCCATTGGCTTGTTCAAAACGTTGAATGTTTTCACTCAATGCCTTTTGTAATCTTTTGGCATGTTGTGGGGTCAAAATAATCCTTGACTTAACCTTTGCTTTAGGAGCTCCAGGCATCATTGAAATAAAATCGACAATGAACTCAGATATTGAGTGGTTGATTATCGCAAGATTAGAATAAGTTCCTTCTGCGGTAGTTTCGTCTAACTCAATATTAATCTTTTGTTCTTCTTGTTTTGAATCACTCATAAGTTATGCTTCAAATTCAGCTTCGTTTTTGTTTATCAACAAACTTGTATATTCTTCTTTTGATCCTACAATGATGTCATTGTATTCTCTAAGACCGGTACCTGCTGGGATTTTATGCCCGACAATTACATTCTCTTTAAGACCTTCTAAAGTATCTACTTTACCATTTACTGCTGCTTCATTCAATACTTTTGTAGTTTCTTGGAATGATGCTGCTGAGATAAATGATTTGGTTTGAAGAGAAGCCCGAGTAATCCCCTGAAGTTCTGGGGTTGCAGTTGCAGATGCTGCGTCACGTGCAACAACTAATGCTTTCCCTTCACGTTTAAGAATTGAATTTTCATCACGGAGGTCTCTTGAAGTTATCAGTTGTCCTTCTTTTAAATTTTCAGAATCACCAGAATCTTCTACGACTTTCTTACCGAACAATTCATCATTCTCTGCTATAAAATCATATTTATGAATCAATTGATTTTCTAAGAAAATAGTATCACCTGGATCGTTGATTTTAACTTTACGCATCATTTGGCGTACAACTACCTCAAAATGTTTGTCGTTAATTTTCACTCCTTGTAATCGGTATACTTCTTGTACTTCGTTTACGAGATATTGTTGTACAGCTGAAGGTCCTTTAATTTTTAATATATCTACTGGAGTAATTGAACCATCGGATAAAGGCATTCCTGCTTTTACATAGTCATTTTCTTGAACCAAGATTTGACTTGAAAGTTTTACAAGGTATTTCTTGATGTCGCCAAATTTAGACTCTACTATAATCTCACGATTACCTCTTTTGATTTTACCAAAAGAAACTACCCCATCGATTTCAGATACAACTGCAGGGCTCGAAGGATTACGAGCTTCAAAAAGTTCGGTCACACGAGGTAAACCTCCTGTAATATCTCCAGAACGAGCAGATTTTCTTGGAATTTTTACTAAGATTTTTCCTTCCTCTATTTTTTCGTTTTCATCAACCATAATATGAGCACCAACTGGCAAGTTGTATGAACGCAATACGGTTCCTTTTTTGTCATGAATCAATAAAGTTGGTATGATTTTCTTGTTTCTAGATTCAGAAATCACTTTTTCCTGGAAACCAGTTTGTTCATCAATTTCTACTTGATAAGTTACTCCCTGCTCGATGTTTTCGTAAACAATTTTTCCTGAAAATTCAGAAACGATAACTCCATTGAATGGATCCCAGTTACAAATTAATTCGTCTTTTTTGACTGTAGCTCCGTTTTTGATCATCAAAGTTGATCCATATGGGATATTATTGGTGCTCAAAACAACTTTTGTTTTCTTGTCGATCAATTTGATTTCGGAAGTTCTGGAAATTACAATTTTGATTTCGTTTCCTTCAGCATCTGTTCCGTTTACTGTTTTAAGGTCTTCAATTTCAGCAACACCATTAAATTTCACACGAAGTTCGTTTTCTTGAGAACTACCTCCTGCTACCCCACCAACGTGGAAGGTTCTTAGGGTTAACTGTGTTCCTGGCTCTCCAATAGACTGAGCAGCAACAACTCCTACAGCTTCTCCTTTTTGAACCATTTTACCGGTTGCAAGGTTTCGACCATAACATGAAGAACATATTCCTTTCTTTGCTTCACATGTCAATGGTGATCTTACTTCGACTGATTCAATCGGAAGGTGATCAATACTGTCAGCAATCAAGTCTGAAATTTGTTCACCTGCGCCAACAATGACAGAGGCGTCAAGAGGGTTTATGATATCAAACAAAGCAACTCTTCCTCGAATTCGATCCGATAAAGGTTCAACAATTTCCTCATTTTTTCGCAAAGGCTTAACTTCAATACCCCTGAGTGTACCACAATCAACTGTATTGATAATTACGTCTTGAGATACATCAACCAATCGACGTGTTAAGTATCCTGCATCTGCAGTTTTAAGAGCGGTATCGGCTAGTCCCTTTCGGGCACCGTGTGTAGAAATAAAGTATTCTAAAATCGAAAGCCCTTCCTTAAAGTTGGAAAGAATTGGATTTTCAATAATTTCCCCACCACCAGAAGTTGATTTCTTCGGTTTAGCCATTAAACCACGCATTCCTGTTAACTGACGAATTTGTTCTTTAGATCCACGAGCTCCGGAATCTAACATCATGTATACAGAGTTAAATCCTTGCTGATCTTCACTAATTCTCTTCATTGCCAGATTGGTAAGACGCGAATTGGTGTTTGTCCAAATATCAATGATTTGATTATAACGTTCGTTATTTGTAATCAGACCCATATTATAATTACCCTTAATACCGTCAACCAGATTATTGGCTTCCTCGATTAAAGGTTGTTTTTGTGGTGGAATGATAATGTCTCCCAAACTGAAGGATAATCCTCCTTTAAAGGCAAAACCATACCCCATACTTTTAATCTTATCTAAAAACTCTGCAGTTTCAGGGACACTGGTTACTTTGAGGATTTTCCCAATAATTTCACGAAGGTTTTTCTTGGTAAGAACCTCGTTAAAGTATCCTGCTTTTTCTGGTACTACTTCATTAAATAATACACGTCCAACAGTTGTGTCAATAATTTGGTATTCTAGTTCACCTTCTTCATTGAAATCTTTTGCTCTAATTTTAATTGTAGCATTAAGATTTACGCGTTTTTCATTATATGCAATATGAACTTCTTCTACAGAATAAAAAGTTAATCCCTCTCCAACAACTTTATGGTCGGGAGTAGAAACACGAGCTTTGGTCATATAGTAGAGTCCTAAGACCATATCCTGAGAAGGAACAGTTACTGGCGAACCGTTGGCGGGATTCAAAATATTATGAGAAGCTAACATCAAAAGCTGTGCTTCTAATATGGCTTCTGGACCTAATGGTAAATGAACAGCCATTTGATCTCCATCAAAATCGGCATTAAATGCTGTACATACCAGAGGATGTAATTGAATTGCTTTCCCTTCAATTAATTTGGGCTGAAATGCCTGAATACCAAGTCTGTGCAAGGTGGGAGCACGATTCAATAATACAGGATGTCCTTTTAGTACTTTTTCTAAAATATCCCAAACTACTGGTTCTTTACGGTCTATAATTTTCTTAGCTGACTTTACAGTTTTTACTATACCACGCTCAATTAATTTTCGTGTAATGAATGGCTTGTATAGTTCTGCAGCCATATCCTTGGGAAGACCACATTCAAACAATTTCATTTCTGGACCAACAACAATTACAGAACGAGCAGAATAGTCAACTCGTTTTCCTAGTAAGTTTTGTCTGAAACGACCTTGTTTTCCCTTTAAAGAATCTGAAAGGGATTTCAAAGGACGGTTTGAATCTGTTTTTACCGCTGAAGATTTTCTTGTATTATCGAATAAAGAATCAACTGATTCTTGAAGCATACGCTTTTCGTTTCTTAAAATTACCTCAGGAGCTTTAATTTCAACTAAACGCTTCAAACGATTATTACGAATTATCACACGACGATAAAGATCGTTTAAATCTGAAGTTGCAAAACGTCCTCCATCCAAAGGAACTAATGGTCGTAATTCTGGAGGAATTACAGGAACCGCCTTTACAATCATCCACTCTGGAAGATTTTCTTTACGCTCATTAGCATCACGAAATGCCTCTACAACTTGAAGTCTCTTAAGTGCTTCTGTTTTACGTTGTTTTGATGTTTCATTATTTGCTTTATGACGCAATTCATATGAAAGTTCTTCCAAATTAATTCTTGAAAGTAAATCGATTAAACATTCAGCCCCCATTTTCGCAATGAATTTGGTTGGATCTGATTCGTCGAGGTATTGGTTTTCAATGGGTAATTTTTCGAGTGCATTCAGGTATTCTTCTTCAGTAAGAAAATCCATTTTCTGAAGAGGTTCTCCTTCTTCATTTTTTGCATCACCTGGCTGGATAACGACATATCTTTCGTAGTAAATAATCATATCCAGTTTCTTGGAAGGTAATCCAAGAAGGTATCCTATTTTATTGGGTAAAGAACGGAAGTACCATATATGTGCAACAGGAACAACCAAATTAATGTGACCCACACGGTCTCTTCTTACTCTCTTTTCAGTAACTTCTACACCACATCGATCACATACAATTCCTTTGTATCGAATTCGTTTGTATTTCCCACAAGCACATTCAAAATCTTTTACGGGACCAAAAATACGCTCGCAAAAAAGACCATCACGCTCTGGTTTATGCGTTCGATAATTAATCGTTTCAGGTTTTAAAACTTCTCCCCGGGAGTTTCCTAAAATTACCTCTGGTGAAGATAATCCAATGGATATTTTGTTGAATTTTTTTTGAGTAACAATTTCGTTATTTCTTGCCATAACTACCTGTTGTTTTTTTTAATGATTATAAGAGAAAATCAATTCTCTACTTATTCTTCCAAACGAATATCAAGACCTAAACCTTTCAATTCATGCATTAGCACGTTAAATGATTCGGGTAACCCTGGCTCTGGTAAGGTATCCCCTTTAACAATAGATTCATATGTTTTTGCCCTTCCTGCTACATCATCCGATTTAACGGTTAAGATTTCTTGTAACGTACTTGAAGCTCCATATGCTTCTAATGCCCATACTTCCATTTCTCCAAAACGTTGACCACCAAATTGTGCTTTTCCTCCAAGAGGTTGTTGCGTAATTAAAGAGTAAGGTCCAATAGAACGCGAGTGCATCTTGTCATCAACCATATGCCCTAATTTTAACATATAGATCACTCCTACTGTTGCTGGTTGATCAAAACGCTCTCCTGTTCCACCATCATATAGATAAGTGTGACCATATTTTGGAATTCCAGCTTCATCTGTGAGAGTATCAATTTCACTTGCACTTGCTCCATCAAAAATTGGAGTGGCATATTTCTGATCTAATTTTTGACCTGCCCATCCAAGAACAGTTTCATAAATCTGACCGATGTTCATTCGAGAGGGCACCCCAAGTGGATTCAGAACAATATCAACTGGAGTTCCATCTTCTAGGAAAGGCATTTCTTCGTGACGTACAATACGTGCAACAATACCTTTGTTTCCATGACGTCCAGCCATCTTATCCCCTACTTTCAACTTGCGTTTCTTAGCAATATATACTTTTGCTAAACGCTTAATTCCAGCAGGTAATTCGTCTCCAACACTAATCGTAAATTTCTCACGACGCAATGCACCTTGAAGATCATTTTCTTTAATCTTATAGTTGTGAATTAAATCTGCAATCAGGGTATTGGTAGCAGAAGTTGTTGTCCAAACTCCTTTTGTCAAGTGAGTATAGTCCTCTACAGCTGTTAGCATTTTTAATGTGTATTTTTTACCTTTTGGTAAAATTTCTTCCCCTAAGTCATTTTGAACTCCTTGACAAGTTTTTCCATTTACAATGGTAAATAACTTTTCAACCATAATAGAGCGAAGCTCTTCAAATTTGACATCAAATGATGATTCAAGGATTTCAAGTTCTTGCTTATCTTGGTTTCGTTTTCGTTTGTCTTTTACTGATCTTGTAAAGAGTTTTTTATCAATAACAACTCCATGAAGAGATGGCGGTGCTTTTAATGAAGCGTCCTTAACATCTCCTGCTTTGTCTCCAAAAATAGCGCGTAATAATTTTTCTTCAGGTGTTGGATCTGATTCTCCTTTTGGAGTAATTTTCCCAATCAAAATATCACCAGGATGAACTTCGGCTCCAATACGAATCATTCCGAACTCATCAAGATCTTTGGTTGCTTCTTCACTTACATTCGGGATGTCATTTGTAAGCTCTTCTGAGCCTAACTTGGTGTCACGAACATCTAGTGAATATTCATCAATATGAATAGAAGTAAATACGTCTTCACGGACAACACGTTCAGAAATCACAATAGCATCCTCAAAATTATATCCTTTCCAAGGCATAAAAGCTACTTTCATATTTCTTCCCAAGGCAAGCTCTCCGTCTTGGGTTGCATATCCTTGAGAAAGAACTTGACCAGATTTTACACGATCTCCCTTCTTGACTATTGGTTTAAGGTTAATACAAGTCCCTTGATTGGTTTTTCTAAACTTAATTAAGTCGTATGTTTTTGTATCACTTTCAAAACGAACCAAGTATTCTTCTTCACTGAGATCATACTTAATTGTAATTTTGTTAGCATCTACATATTCTACAACTCCATCTCCTTCTGCATTAATCAAAACTCTTGAATCAGAGGCAACTTGACGTTCAAGCCCAGTTCCCACAATAGGAGATTCTGGTCGTAGTAAAGGTACTGCCTGACGCATCATGTTAGATCCCATCAATGCTCGGTTTGCATCGTCATGTTCCAAGAAAGGAATCAAAGATGCAGATATTGATGCTATTTGGTTCGGAGCTACATCAGTATAGTCAATCATTTGAGGGCCAACTACAGGATAATCAGCTTCTTCACGTGCAATGATTTTATCAGCTGTGATTTGTCCACCTTCATCAAATGGTATATTGGCTTGAGCTATTAATTTACTTTCTTCCTCTTCAGCAGTTAAATATACTGTTTCCTTAAGATCGATTTTACCATCAGTTACTTTTCTGTAAGGTGTTTCAATGAATCCGAGGTTATTCACTTTAGCAAAAACTCCTAAAGAAGAAATCAAACCAATATTAGGTCCCTCAGGTGTTTCTATAGGACACAAACGCCCGTAATGTGTGTAATGTACATCACGCACCTCAAATCCAGCTCGCTCTCTTGAAAGTCCTCCAGGTCCAAGAGCAGATAAACGTCTCTTGTGGGTTATTTCAGCAAGCGGATTGGTTTGATCCATAAACTGAGAAAGTTGGTTGGTTCCAAAGAAAGTATTTATAACAGAGGATAGTGTTTTGGCATTGATTAAGTCAATCGGAGTAAACACTTCATTATCACGAACATTCATTCGTTCTCGAATTGTTCGAGCCATACGAGCTAAACCTACTCCAAATTGTGAAGAAAGTTGTTCTCCAACCGTACGAACACGACGGTTCGATAAGTGATCAATATCATCAATCTCTGCTTTTGAATTAATTAGTTCAATTAAGTACTTTACAATAGTGATGATGTCTTGTTTTGTCAAAACAAGCTTATCCATTCCTTCATCGTTTCCTAATTTCTTATTCATTCGGTAACGACCAACCTCTCCAAGATTGTATCTTTGATCCGAGAAAAATAATTTATCAATAATACCACGAGCAGTCTCCTCATCTGGTGGTTCAGCATTTCTTAATTGGCGATAAATATGTTCTACTGCTTCTTTTTCAGAATTGGTTGGATCTTTTTGAAGGGTGTTGTGAATGATTGCATAATCAGACATGTGAGCGTCTTCTTTATGCAATAAGATTGTTTTTACACTTGCTTCAATAATTTCATCTATATGATCTTTTTCAATTATGGTATCACGGTCGATTATAATTTCGTTACGTTCAATAGAAATAACTTCTCCGGTATCTTCATCAACAAAATCTTCGTGCCATGTATTCAAAACACGAGCTGCTAGTTTTCGTCCAAGTATTTTTTTGAGCGCTGTTTTTGAAACTTTAATTTCTTCTGCAAGATCAAAGATTTCAAGAATATCTTTGTCACTTTCGTATCCAATGGAACGAAAAAGAGTTGTTACAGGTAATTTTTTCTTACGGTCGATGTAGGCGTACATCACATTATTAATGTCTGTTGCAAATTCGATCCATGATCCCTTGAAAGGAATAACCCGTGCAGAATATAATTTAGTACCGTTGGCGTGGAAAGATTGTCCAAAGAATACACCGGGTGAGCGATGTAACTGAGATACAACTATACGCTCGGCTCCGTTTATTACAAATGTACCACTAGGGGTCATGTAAGGAATTGTTCCTAAAAAAACATCTTGAACAATAGTTTCAAAATCTTCATGTTCGGGATCTGTACAGTATAACTTTAAGCGTGCTTTTAAAGGTACTGAATAGGTTAATCCACGTTCTATACATTCTTGGATAGAGTATCTTGGTGGATCAACGAAGTAATCAATAAATTCTAAAACAAACTGATTACGGGTATCAGTTATGGGGAAATTCTCTTTAAAGGTATTAAAGAGACCTTCTTCTGCCCGTTCAGCAGATTTAGTTTCAAGTTGGAAAAAATCTTGAAAAGATTTGATTTGAATATCTAGAAAATCTGGGTATTCAGGTGTCTTTTTAGCAGAAGCGAAATTTACTCTATTCTTTAATATACTTGGCATCAGGAGTGGTTTTATTTTATTTGCAACAACGATACAAGACTTGGATGGCCTATAAACTATAAAAGGGTTACCACCTCTAGAGCTGCTCCAGAGGTAATAACCTTACTTATTTGAGTTGGGGGAACTACTTAAGTTCAACCTCAGCTCCTGCTTCTTCTAAAGAAGATTTTAAACCTTCAGCTTCATCTTTTGAAACTGCTTCTTTAACATTAGCTGGAGCAGAATCTACTAGTCCTTTAGCTTCTTTGAGACCAAGTCCAGTAAGTTCTTTAACAAGTTTAACAACTGCTAATTTAGAAGCTCCTGCTGATTTAAGAACAACAGTAAATTCTGTTTGTTCATCTGCTGATTCTCCACCGCCTGCTGCTGGTCCTGCTGCTGCAACTGCTGCTGCAGCTGGCTCAATACCATACTCGTCTTTTAAAATAGTAGCTAATTCATTAACTTCTTTTACAGTTAAATTAACTAATTGTTCTGCGAATTCTTTTAAATCTGCCATTTTGAAATTTAATTTAAATAATTATTTTAGTTGAGTGCGTACACAAATTTTTATCAGTTTAACGTTCTGATAGAGTTTTCAATATACCAGCTAAATTACCAGCGCTAGACTTAAGTCCAGAGACAACATTTTTAGCAGGCGATTGTAATAAAGTAATAATCTCTCCGATTAATTCTTCTTTTGATTTTATTGCTACCAAAGCATTAATTTGGTCATCTCCAATATATATGGACTCCTCAATGTAGGCGCCTTTTAATAATGGTTTTTCAGATTTTTTTCGAAAATCTTTAATTACTTTTGCTGGTGCGTTTCCAATCTCAGAAAACATTAAAGAGGTGTTCCCTTTTAAAACTTCTTTTAAGTCTCCAAATTCTTTATCAGAAGCGTCCATAGCTTTACTTAAAAGCGTATTTTTCACTACAGATAATCTGATATTAGCCTTAAAACAAGCTCGTCTAAGCGCTGAAGTATCTTGAGCATTCAAACCAGCTGTATCTGTAAGATACAAAGTTTTAGCATCCGATAATTCTGCGGTTAGCTTTTCAATTACTTGCGATTTTTCTTCTTTTGTCATTCGATTAGTTTTAAAAAATCTTAAGCGATTTTAGTGTCAATTGAAATACTAGGACTCATTGTGCTGGACATAAAAATGCTCTTTACATAAATCCCTTTGGTTGTAGAAGGCTTTAGCTTCATAATTGTCATCAACAATTCGTTAGCATTGTCTTTGATTTTGTCGGCTGTAAAAGATGATTTACCTACAGATGCGTGAACGATTCCAGTTTTGTCAACTTTAAAATCAATCTTTCCACCTTTTACATCACTAACAGCTTTTTTGATATCCATTGTTACTGTACCTGTCTTTGGATTTGGCATTAAACCACGTGGACCTAATACACGTCCTAAGGGACCTAATTTACCCATAACACTCGGCATTGTAACAATAACGTCAACATCAGTCCAACCGTCTTTGATTTTTTGTAGATATTCATCTAATCCAACATAGTCAGCACCACCTTCTTTAGCTTCATCTTCCTTGTCAGGAGTTACTAAAGCAAGTACTCGAACATTTTTTCCAGTACCATGCGGAAGGGTTACTACTCCACGAACCATTTCATTAGCTTTTCGAGGATCTACTCCTAAGCGAATCGCTAGGTCAACTGAAGCATCAAATTTTACATTAGTAATTTCTTTTACTAATGAGGAAGCTTCTTCAAGAGAGTAAACTTTGTTCGTTTCAACTTTTGCTCTTGATTCTTTTTGCTTTTTTGTAAGTCTTGCCATTTTCTTTCTTTATAAAATTAAAAAGGAGACTTTCCTCCTGATACATTGAAGCCCATAGATCGAGCAGTACCTGCAACCATTTTCATTGCTGATTCGATCGTAAATGCATTTAAATCTTGCATTTTATCTTCAGCAATAACTTTTACTTGATCCCAAGATACTGTTGCTACCTTATCTCTGTTGGGCTCGCCTGAACCTTTCTTGGTTTTAGCTGCTTCCATCAATTGAACGGCCGCCGGAGGTGTTTTAATGATAAAGTCAAATGACTTATCTTTATATACAGAGATTACAACCGGTAAAACTTTACCAGGTTTGTCTTGAGTTCTAGCATTAAATTGCTTACAAAACTCCATGATATTTACCCCTGCAGCACCTAGCGCGGGTCCAACCGGTGGCGACGGATTCGCTGCACCTCCCCTTACTTGTAATTTGACTAGCTTGTCTATTTCTTTTGCCATTGTTTCAATTTACGATTAAGAATATTTGAAGTGGAAGCTTCAAATTATTCAATATATGTGTAACATTTAAATTTTCTCTACTTGCATATAACTTAATTCCAATGGTGTTTTTCTACCGAAAATCTTGACCATTACTTGAAGTTTGCGTTTATCTTCATTTACATTTTCAATTGTACCTGTGAAGCCATTGAAGGGACCATCAATAACTTTAATTGTTTCTCCAGTTGCATAAGGAATAGCTGCGTGCTCTTCTGTAAGAGCCAACTCATCAACTTTCCCTAACATACGACTTACTTCAGATGCTCTTAAAGGAATAGGTTCTCCTCCTTTGGTCTCTCCCAAAAAACCAATTACGTTGGTAACTGATTTGATGATATGAGGAATCTCACCAACTAAGTCAGCTTTTACCATAATGTATCCTGGAAAATAAACTTTTTCTTTGTTAACTTTTTTTCCATTTCGAATTTGGACAACCTTTTCTGTTGGAACTAAAATATCTTCTAGATGATCATCATATCCTAGGCGACTAATCTCGGAAGCTATGTAATCTTTAATTTTGGCTTCTTGACCACTCACTGCCCGAACTACGTACCATTTTTTTTCGATCCCCTCAGACATTATTAACCGTTGATTAAGTTAAAGTATACACTAATAACTCGAGATAGTACTGTGTCTGCCCCCCATATGGCTAATGAGAAAAGGAGTGAAAAAACAAGAACGACTACAGTTAAACGCTGAAGTTCTTCACGTGGAGTCCAAGAAACATTATTTTTTAATTCTTCAAAAGAATCTTTTATATAGGATATGAATGCTAACATCTGATACTATTATTTTTTTATGCACGGGTTGAGAGGCTCGAACTCCCGACACCTGGTTTTGGAGACCAGTGCTCTACCAACTGAGCTAAACCCGTTTTTATTTGACACAAAAGGCATCCGTCAAAGACGGACACCTTGTGTATCATATTAAAAACTTTTTTTCTTAGTCTAAAATCTCTGTAACCTGACCAGCACCAACTGTTCTACCTCCCTCACGGATTGCAAAACGCAGTCCAATACTAAGAGCAATTGGGTTAATTAGATCAACATGGATTGTTAGGTTGTCTCCAGGCATTACCATTTCTACACCATCAGGTAAAGAAATGTTACCAGTAACATCAGTTGTACGAACGTAAAACTGTGGACGATAGTTATTGTGGAATGGAGTATGACGTCCACCTTCTTCTTTTTTGAGAACGTATACCTCTGCTTTGAACTTAGCATGTGGAGTTACAGAACCTGGCTTACAGATTACCATACCTCTTTTGATATCCGTTTTTTCAATACCTCTCAATAAGATACCAACGTTATCTCCAGCTTCACCTCGGTCTAAGATTTTTCTAAACATCTCAACTCCAGTTACTGTAGATTTAAGTTTCTCAGCACCCATACCAATAATGTCAACTTCGTCTCCAGAGTTAAATACTCCAGTTTCGATACGTCCTGTTGCTACAGTACCACGACCAGTAATTGAGAATACATCCTCAACTGGCATTAGTGCATCTTTTTCAACATCACGCTTTGGAAGTTCAATCCATACATCAACTTCATTCATTAGATTGAGTACAGTGTCTACCCATTTTTGTTCTCCGTTTAGAGCACCAAGAGCAGAACCAAGAACTATAGGAGTGTTGTCTCCATCATAATCATAGAAAGAAAGTAATTCTCTTACTTCCATCTCAACTAATTCTAAAAGTTCTTCATCATCAACCATGTCGGCTTTATTAAGAAACACAACGATACGTGGTACACCAACCTGACGACCCAAAAGGATATGTTCTCTTGTTTGTGGCATTGGCCCATCTGTTGCAGCAACTACAAGAATTGCTCCATCCATCTGTGCAGCACCAGTAACCATATTCTTTACGTAATCGGCGTGACCTGGACAGTCAACGTGAGCGTAATGACGATTTTGTGTTTGATATTCAACGTGTGATGTGTTGATAGTAATACCTCGCTCTTTTTCTTCAGGAGCGTTATCAATTTGGTCAAAACTTCTCGCTTCAGAGAATCCAGCGTCTGACAATACTTTAGTAATTGCAGCAGTGAGTGTAGTTTTACCATGATCTACGTGACCGATTGTTCCAATATTTAAATGTGGTTTTGACCGATCAAATGTTTCTTTAGCCATAATACAGGTTTTTCTTTAATGTTTTAAGAGGTGCAAATTTAGAAATTTTTTTATTTAAAAATTACTTTTCTACAACTTTTTAAATATTTTTTTTTATGCTGAACATGACACTCCCTTTTTCTGATTTGAATATTGGCCTTTAAGGAGTTAAAAGAGGTTGAAAAAACAAGATTTCAAATCATTTAATATCACTTTTTATTTTTAAAGAAATTATTTCTTTCTATTCATTTCCAAAACTGCTTTTTCTATTCCTTTAGGGGTAAGAGGATACATCGGTAAAAGCTCTTTTATTATTTGTGTTGACAAGGTTCCGTTCCAGTATCGAATTGGTTCTGGATTGAGCCAAGCAACTTTTTTAAAATGCTCTTTGATATCAGAGTAGGTATTTAAACTGTTTCGATCCAATTCGTATGGAGCCATTGCAGCATCTCCAATAAAAAACACATGATAATTTGGATCTTTGGATAATAGACGATCTACAGAAAGTGGTTTTCGGCGTTGTGAATCAGTAAAAACCTGTTTGTAAACTGTATTATGAAAATAATAAGTTTCTAAATCATGAGCAAAACGGGTTTTCATTTTCCTAAACAGCGTTTGAACAGATTTGATGTAAGGATGCATGGAATACCCGCCATTGTCTATAACTAATAGGACTTGCAACTTATCAAAAATTTCATTTTTTATTTCTGGAATAAAAAGTCCGCCTCGTTCCAGTCCATTATCAATGGTTGCTTTGACATCTAAAGTTTCTTGAGCTGTTTCTTCAACTATTCCTTTCAAAGAGGCTAAAGCTGCATCAATATTGTTGTCATTCAAAACAGCATCAAGGTCAACAGGGAAGTAGTTTGAATCTCCCAATACTTTTCGAGCCATTTTTCCTCCACCAGATCCTCCAACACGAATTCCATCTTTAGCAGCACCTCCATGACCATATGGCGAAATTCCTCCTGTACCAACCCAATGACTCCCACCACTATGGTTGGTCTTTTGTTGTTTCATTACTTCCTCCATTCGTTGCATCAATTCTTCTAAACTCAGATCAGAATAATCTGCCATTCGATCCAAAGGTCGATTGGGTGTTTCTTCTTGATCTTGTTCCTGATCGTCTTGAAGATCACCTTTGTCTTTATCCCAAAGTTCACGACCATTCAAAACTTCTTTAATGTCATAGTGAGTTAAATGTATCTGATCTAAAAAACGGTTTACCCATTCTTCTGGAGACAAATCGTCCTCCATTCTTCCAAAATTAGTTTCCTTCCATTGCTCAAAAGTTTGAGATCTAAGAATTGCATCGTTCAAACGTTCATCGGGTCTTATATTTATATTTAAAAAATAGTTGTAAAAAGCTTTGGTATAAGGTCCCATATGCTCAGGATCTTTTATAATAAATGTTCTCAGAACATTGTAGAGATCTCCTATGGTTTTTACCAATCCCTTTTCCATTGCTTTTTGCAACAGCAAGATTGCCCGGACATCAACAGCAAGATCAAATTTCTTGAAAGTCTCTGGAAGTTTTGTAAACATGAGTTCGTTTAGTTTAAAGTTCCAAAACTTTGTTCGGAAGCATTTCCAAACTGTCGTTGAACACGTTCTAAATCAGCTTGGGTCTTGATTAATGTTCCTAAGCCGTCCAGAGCATTAATTTTATGCAGAGCCTCTTGAGTTGTGAAAGTTTTTATAAACCTCAACCAATTCAATAATTCTCGTGTAGTTGGAGAACGCTCCAAACCAATATTTCGAAGTTGATAAAAAATATCCAAAGATGTATCTACAATTTTGTTTGAAACATTGGGATGGTGTTTGCTTACAATCATTCGCATTTTTTCTGCATCAGGAAACTGAATATAGTGATATATACAGCGCCCTTTGAATGCTGTGGGAAGTTCTTGTTCGCGATTGGATGTAATTACAATCGCAGGCATGTCTTTTTCTGATGCTTCAATTACTTTACCCGATTCTGGTAGGATAAATTTACGATGACTCAAAGCATAAAGTAAATCATTTGGGAATTCTCTCGGGGCTTTGTCAATCTCATCAATAAGTAAAACTGAGTTTGGTTTACTAAAAGCTTTGGCAGCGGGTCCCATAAAAACGTAATCGGATAAATTTTCAGTGTCCCTACCCCCAGTTGAAAGTTTAGTTTTCAAACCTTTTTGGTTTCGCTGAGAGTTCAGGATTTCAATTTGTGAATCTCTCAAATACTTTACATGATCAAATTTAGCCACAAATTGTTCTACATTACTTTTGGAGCCAGCTGGATAAACAAACATTTCCGTCTTTTGACTGGCTGCATATTGAAGTGGTAATTCTGTTTTTCCTGTCCCGGGTTCTCCTTCAATTAATAAGGGCATCCCTAGGGTTCTTGAAATATGAAAAGCTTGTGCCAATTCTTTGTCACATAGATATTGATCTGATCCCTCCCAAAATGTAGTCTCTGCCATAAAAATATATTTGTTAATTTATTGTTCAATATACTGTTTAAAAATCTTTTGTAAATGCTTTTTATCGATGCGGTGTTCACCCGGATATTTTTCTATGTGAAAATCTAAATTACCTGCTTTAAGAATTTCTTTTATTTCTTTCAACCTTTGATCATTCAAAAATTGATCGGATTCTCCATAGGTAAATATTTTACAAATCTTACCAAACTTTGTTTTTGCAATTTTAAAATCAATATCCTCTGGAATCCAACAAGCATAAGGAATTAGAAAGTCTACTTCCACTTTTAAATGGTGTAACCATCGCATTGCAGTTACCCCACCTTGTGAAAAACCCATGATTATTGATTTACAATCTCTAGAAAGTTTATTTAAATATTGGTTGTGTAAGGTGGAACAATAATTAGAAAAATCGTCAATCTCTTCTAGTCGATCCCGTTTGGTCATCCAAGAGGCAACTATCTCACCTCCAAAACCGTTTACGTAAAAACGGGATAAAGCTTCAGGTGAGACTACAAAATGGAGCTCTGGATCAAAATTCTTAAATTTATAAAGCATTTGTTCAGCCAACATATTTGATCCATGAAGAACAAACCAAAAGTATTTTGTTTTTGAGCTTAAGTTTCCATAAGTAACATACCGAGCTGTTTTGGGTGTAACAATATGATGTGTGTTTATTTCCATAAATTCTTTTACTTTTCTAGGAAATCTTGATAAGTGGTTTGCAAAATAGCTTTACCCTGATACTTTAAAGCTTCTTCTTCTTTTCCTTCGGCTTGAATGGCATCCTTTTTTATAAAATCATAAACGATATGACCTGAATTATTTAGGGTTCCAAAACCTTCATTGAAAATATAATGAACAAATCGTTTTTTGTTTGAGTTAAACAAGTGTGTCCCAAATTCAAATAAACTGTTATCTGCTCCCAACAAATCTATCAATGTAAAGGCTAAATCAACCTGAGAGCCCAGATTATCATTTACAGTTCCAGTATTTGTCAAAGCTCCACCCAACCATAACATCGGTATTTTAAATCGATTAGGAGTATTAAACACTTCATTTTCGTTATTTGGTAGAGGGTGGCCGTGATCTGCTGTAATTATAATTAAAGAATTATCCCACCAATCTTGAGTTTTTGCAAAAGCTACAAAGTCTCCTATAGCTTTATCGGTATATGCCATTGAACTTTTGAATTTATTCAACTCTGAATTTTTCCCAAATCGATATTTGCCAGGAAATTCATAAGGTTCATGACTCGTTAAAGTCAAAATTGTTTTGAAGAAAGGGTTTTGTTTGTTAAGCTTTAAATCTTGAATAATCCTTTCAAAAAGAACATGATCATGAACACCCCACTTGGAGTTCCAATCTTTTCGTTCAAAAATTTCAGATCCATAAATTTGATCAATACCCTTGTTATATAAATAAGTGTTCATATTTCCAAAATTCAAATCACCACCGTAATAAAAAGAATTGTGATAACCCATAATTTTCATTGATTGAGAAAGTAATGGAAGCTTTTTAGATTTCATGGGCATTTTTATGATGCTTTTTTTTGGTTGTGGATAATACCCACTCAAAAGACTCACCAACCCCTTATCAGTTCGATCACCATTAGCATAAAAGTTTGTAAACAATAAACCTTCTTTGGTATACCTATTAAAATTTGGAGTTATTAGAGGATCTCCCCCCAAGGGCCCAACAACCTTCGCAGTAAAACCTTCCCAAATAATGAAAATAATGTTTGGTTTTTTTGTGTTCAAAACAGGAGTCTGAATTGAATCCATTATAAGTAAAGGTTCCCGGTATTTTTTGAAAAGAGTTAAAGCTTTTTCAGTTGAATATTCTACAAATAGGTTTTGGTTTGCATCAACATGTTTGGTAATTGCATGCATAAAATTCCATGCGTAATTTACCGCTGCATGATTTGCATATATTTTATTTGAAAAATAAACATTGCTTTGGTTGATTGGAATTGTTTGTAAACCGCCTCTTATGGGAAGAATCAAAACACCAATCAATAAGAATAAAAAGGGTAAACTCCAAAGTGAAGCTCGTCCCATTAGCTTGACGTGCTTGTAAATTAAAAAATTGACTGCGAGATAGATCAAATAAGATAAGACTCCAAAACCAAAAAGAGCTACTATTATTTCGCTCATATTAACAGAAGCAAACATTAATTCTGGGGTGTTGAGATAACGAACAAATGTTGTGTCTAGTCGCGTATTCCAATATGAATACAAAAAAAGGTCGACAAACAAAAGGAAGTTCATTACCAAAAGTATAAACCAAGAATACGTTTGATGTATTGTCAAAATCGCCCTACTGTTTGTAAAAACCCCAAATAAAACAATCATAAAAGGGAACACAACAATATATGCCGCTATTGATAGATCCAATCGAAAACCATAAATGAAAACATAAAAAAACTCACTTATGTCTAAATTTTTTGTTGAATTGAGATGATAAACGAGAAACACAAAACGAGCTACAACAAAATACAAAACCCAAAAACCATAGTATTTGAGATTGAAAATAATTTTATTTAAGAGTGCGTTCATTAAATCTAAATAAAGTCTTGAAACGATCAGCTACAAAAATGAATAAAAAAAAGGAATACTAAAAAGTAAATCAAAAAATAATACTTTTATTTTCTAAACTTTCTGTGAAATGAAATATTGACTTATCAAGGTTTTCAAGTATTTTTTAATTGTGGTAACCATAGTTAGGATTAGTTGTCCGTTTCCAGGAGGATCTTAAAGTTTTGCTAGAATTATTATAAAGTCTACTCAATAAAATCTAATCATTGGGACAAGTTCCCCAAACTGGTTTATTGACATCTGTTAAGGCTGAACCACCTGAAAATTCCTCAGGTTCAGATTGAAAATTTGAAACACACCAGCTGGATAAATCTTGATTAAAATTTGTTGCTCCGCCAAACACATTTCTCATGTTGGTTAAACTTGAAACATCAACTGCTCCACCCTCTGAAGATGAAACACTTAATAAAAAAGTAAGTGTTTCGGGCTCATCTGGAACGGGAGAATCCTTCGAACAAGCAAGAAGTAGAATTAAAATAAAAAGAAATTCTTTTTTCATTATTTATTTACTTAAATCAATAATCTACTCGAAAATTATCCCCATTAAAAAAGGAAGCCATTAGATTTGAAATATGTATTCAATATACTTATGAAATTTATAAATTTTATGATCTCATGATTTATGAAAACATCTTTTTATAGCTATTTAATTAATATTTAGTACCTTAACATTAAAAAATATTGTCTTATGAAAGAAATTTTATATACTTTGATTTTTACAGCGATACTTATGGGTAGTGTATATGCCTATGCCGTATATGCGACTAGAACTGGGCTAGAAGAAGATGAAAACAAGAATTTTATTCCGGATTCATGGGAAAAAAAATTCAAATGGGCTTTTACTGGTAAAGCTATCATTATGTTTGCATTAGGCTTTGGCATAGGTTTTTTAACAAATGAATTGTTTTTTTGAATTAGCAAAAATACTCGCATCAAATCCAAAAAGAAGTAACTAGCAACTAAAAAAGTGTTTCGTTTTTATCGCAATTATATTGTGTAATTATTAACATTTATTCAATGGCACTTGGAACTCTTCAAGTATACTATAGGACTGCTATGTTGATGAAATTTTGTATATTTATTTAATGAAAATTAATCTAAGAAGCGCTTTCATTTTATCGTTTCTTTTCATAAACTCTTGTTCAAAGAATGCTACTGATCCAGAAGAACAAGCTCCTACTCAATATACCTTAACCGTTACTACTTCAGAAGGAGGTTTTGTAACACCAGATGCTAATGGGACTTATGATGCAGGAGCTGTAATAACAATTTCAGCAACTCCAAATGAAGGATATAAGTTTGATAGATTTTCAGGAAGTGATAATGATGATAGTAGATGCGGCTTTGCTCGTTACTGCCGAACTGCTATAAAAATGAATTCAAACAGAGATGTCCAAGTTTTTTTCAAACTAAGTACTTCAGAATAAATTTTATTACTTTTTTGGTATTATCAATATATATTGGAAGAAGATAGAAGATTTAAAAAATAGATGAATAAGTGCGCTAACAACCATAAAAAAAAGGCTTAACCTTTCGGAGAGCCTAATATGGTTGAGCCAGCGAGCAGATTTGAACTGCCGACCTCTTCCTTACCAAAGAAGATATTCTACCTATAAAGATACGCTCATCCTTTATGAATACTCTGTTAAGTATTGAATTCATTGAAATTTAATTTTTAGATATAGCTATAAAAACCTATCAGAGGTTCGCTATAAGTTCGCTATTTTTCGTATCTTGGTGTTAGTAATAAAAGAAGAGGTATGGAAATAACAAAGCACCATAATTTCATATTGGCATTTATGCGACCGCTAGGGAAAAACAAAAAGCAAACTCTATATGTTAGATATAAATATGGCGGAGGCTCTCTGAAGAGTAAATCAACCCCCATTAGATTGCTAGGGCAGGATTGGGATAAGTCGAAACGCCACCTTTTCCAAGTTCCACCATATCTGTAGTGGGGGTTATTTCTTTTAACACTCAAGACGCACTGCTTACATGCAAACACCCAGTCTGAACCTTCCTTGAATTTCACACGATACATTGTCTTCCAGTCCTTATTACAGAGAGCACATAACTTTTGTCTCATTAAATAATCTTTAAATCATACTATATTGGTTACGTTAACATAACCCAGATAATAAATATTATTATTACGGCAACAAGAAGAGCTACCCCAAAACTAAACATTTCAGATAATTCTTGATTTTTCTCCTTATCACTTTGAAAAGTTTCAGAAATTTCTTCTCTAATTTTTGTTTCGGGCTGGCTTACCATTTTGGTTACATCTTCATTAATTTTATAACCCGTTGATATAATGTTTTTCTTCCCACAGTTGTCGCAAAATTTTGCATTAGGATTAATTTCTTGACCACAATCACATAATTGAATCTTGGGTTTTCTTACTATTTCTTCTCCACACTCGGAACAGAATTTAGCATCATCTTTAATTTTAGAACCACATTTACAACTATCATTTTTTTCAAATATTTTCTTAATAGATTTTTCTACTGGATTTATATTAGAATTTCCCCTGCTATTGTTTTCGCTCTTACTTCTAATCCAAATATTTTTATCAGCCCATTTAGAGTAAAAAAAGAAAATTAAAATTGGAAATCCTACAACCCAAGAGTAAAAAGGCTGTGCGACCGTAAAAGCATTTTTCACTCCAAGTTCTTGAAGGCTTGATACTTTGAGTGTCTTTTCCATTACCATAATGAAACCAAATAAAAAAATAAAAACAAAAATTTTAATTACTCGTCTTAGTAATATATTATGCATAAGAATATTCTATTTTCGTTTTAAATCATCCAATGTTTTTCCCTCTATATTTTTCCAGTCTCTCCAGCCATTACTTCTTCTGGCTAGTACTGTCGCAGAAGCTGCACTTGGTGAATTAAATATGTGGTCTGTCTTAAATAAATATCCATCATTGACTTCTTCCAAAACTCCACTTTCAATAAGTTTTTCTCTAGAATTAATAATATATTTCCCACCAGAATTAGTTACATTAAGATTACACTTACTGCCCTTATAAACAACAAAACCATCATCAGACATCTCTCCTTCTGCAAATGCTTTTTTGCCTTTACATATAAAAATCTCTTTTGTGTCATCTTCTTTTCTGATAGATTCAAATAAAGGATAGCCTAATGTAGCTAAAAGAATTTTAAGAGTTTCAAAATTATCTAATAAATCATATTCTCTACTTTCAGGCAAAGATGGTTTATTAGACCCTGTGTCATTTTCAGTTTTATATCTCCCATATTCCTCTGCTTTTTCTAAACAATGGTGTTCTAAAAATTTACCATCAGTTTTTGTAAATTCATTTGTTTTTGTTGTAACAATAACACAGTGAGTCCAAAATTCCTTATTTCTATTATGAGATTTTATTCGTTTAAAACAATCCTCTCCTTCTCCTATATATACTTTTGGTTTTATTAACTCATCTGAACTTCCAAATAAAAAGTAAACTCCTGTAAAATTTACTATCTCTCTCTTCGCGGCTTCTGCTAATTTATTTCTAGGTATTAGAATTGCTTTTACAAGTCTGTTTGTTATTTCCGCCTCTCTTATGCTTGTAGGATGTCCATCAGGCAAGAAAATCTGTATAGTTTGTGGTTTCATAATTTAAATCTACAAATTAATCACCAATAACTTTAAATACTCCTTTAAACTAAGATTACTATTACTGTTCTTTTACTTATGCTGTTACTTTGTTTTGGCTTCCTTTGGGTCTTGGCATTATTTTGTAATTTTAGGTTATGAGAAAATTAATTAAGAATTATCTAAAAGACCCATTAGCTACCATAGCTATCAATACAACAATATTCATTATGGGTTGTTTGTTCTTTGGAACATTAGCCACTATTGGTATAGTTTCTACATTTGTTAGGGATTATAAAAACCCTCCTACTGATATTCGTCATCAACACATTAAGCAGCATTCAGATGAGCAATTAAAATATAATGAAATGATAAAGCTGCTTGACTCTATTAATTCAAAATTGGAATAGTTTAAACTGCTCTTTTACTTATGCTGTTACTTTGTTTTGGCTTCCTTTGGGTCTAGTGATTAACTAAATGAGTAAACTTTGTAACACACTCAAACTTTCTGTGTGGAGAGACTAGGGTAATAAGAAGAAGTGAAGTGAATTTTGGCAGAGTAGGTAAAATAGAGAACAAAAAACCTCTATAGTACTATTTATATATAGTACTATATATAGTTTCTTTTATTTATTTATATACTATATATATATTATGTGCCACCATGACACTTGGAAGAAGATAGAAGATTTAAAAAATAGATGAATAAGTTCGCTATAAGTTCGCTAAACATAAAAAAAAGGCTTAACCTTTCGGAGAGCCTTATATGTTGAGCCAGCGAGCAGATTTGAACTGCCGACCTCTTCCTTACCAAGGAAACGCTCTACCCCTGAGCTACGCCGGCAATAAAAAGAGAGCGAGAGACCGGGTTCGAACCGGCGACATTCAGCTTGGAAGGCTGACGCTCTACCAACTGAGCTACTCTCGCATGATTGAAAAATCCTTAAGTGATTTTTTTGTGGGGAGAGCAGGATTCGAACCTGCGAAGACGTAGTCAGCAGATTTACAGTCTGCCCTCGTTGGCCGCTTGAGTATCTCCCCAATAATATTTCAACAACCAAGATATTAAACTCTTGGATGAATCGAGACATATTCGATTCTTTTTTTGAGCCGATGGAGGGACTCGAACCCACGACCTGCTGATTACAAATCAGCTGCTCTAGCCAGCTGAGCTACATCGGCTTTTAAATTTTATTAGCCTTCTGAAAAACAAGATTTTAATCTGATATTTTTAAAAAAAAATCATCAAAATCACAATGTTTCTTGAAGAACTAGTTTCAGTTTTCTGATAAACTGAGTGCAAATATAAAAGGATTTAACTTAAAAAAAAGCATTCCTAGAAAAATAATGCAAGAATATTAAAGGTCAGTAAAATCTTAAAGTTCTTTCGAGTTAAAACACAGTAATTTAATTAACCATTTGGACAATATCGCTAGTTAAAAGCAGGTATTATGAAAATTTATATAATAAAAAATAATTGAGCTAAGAATGAATTTATGTCTTTTTAAAAGCAGGAGATTCATAGATAATTTTTCTTTTTAAAAAACAATAACCTATCTTGTTCTTTAGTTTTATAAATCCCGTTTTATTTCAAAACACAAAAAAATGAACAAACATCTTTCTTTACGATCTGGCAACCCCGTTTTATCAAAAAGTACTTTTACAAGTGCAGCAAATGTTTCCGAAACAATGACCATAGAGGGTACGGTTAACAAAACTGCAATCTGCCTTTTTTTACTTGTTGGTACTGGTTATTTAACCTTTGATGTAATGAATCCAATCCTTTTGATTAGCTGCGCAATTGGTGGTTTTATTATAGCACTGATTACCATATTCAAAAAGCACTGGGCTCCCATAACGGTTCCTATTTATGCAGTCTTGGAGGGAGGTCTACTGGGAGGAGTCTCTTATATGTACAACAACATGTACGAAGGGATTGTGAGCAATGCTGTTTTTTTGACCATCGGAATACTTCTCGCTTTACTTATGGCTTATCGTTCTGGCTTAATAAAACCCTCCGAAAATTTCAAACTGGGAATTGTTGCTGCTACGGGCGGAATTGCGATTGTTTATTTAATAAATTTTGTAATGAGCTTTTTTGGCTCAGGATTGGGAATTATGAGTATTGAAAACGCATCTCTAATGAGTGTTGGATTTAGTTTAGTAGTTGTTGTAATTGCTGCTTTGAATTTAATTCTTGATTTTGATTTCATTGAGGAGGGTGCTGAAAAAGGAGCACCAAAATACATGGAATGGTATGGAGCCTTTGGTTTATTAGTATCCTTGATTTGGCTTTATTTAGAAATACTCAGATTACTCGCAAAACTTAATTCAAGAAAATAATAGAAATTAAAACTTTACCTAGGGATAGATAACTTTTTTGATCTGGTTCCATTGAACAAGTTGAATGTTTTCCTGTTTCATTAATTTTTTGAAGGGGCTGCTCTCCAAAACTTCTGAATCTAAAGCCCTCCATTTTGCTCCCCATCCTGGATGATCAACCATCATTTGTTTTAGTTCTGGGGTATCATCCCCTAGATGAACCAAAAGAACATTTAGTCCAGGTTTAATGTCTTTTATGACATTGGAATAAAAAATATCCCAATTTTCTCTGTCAATTGGAGTATCATCGGATTTTTGATATACTTTTTGAACCCAAACAATTTTTGATTCGTCAATTCCATCAAGATTTACAAGATCTTTAAAAACAGTTGCTGCAAGAACAGGAATTCGAAATTCTTCACCTATCTCAAAATAAGCTTTTGTGATGTCTTGACGCACCAAAACAGCACCCATATGAGTGTCTAAATGTGTGGGTTCGAACCCGAAATTCTTTGCATAACTTACTTGTGCCCTCAATTCATTTTTTACATCATCATAAGTTGCATTGATTTTAACCTCTTCTGTAGAAGAATAAAAATGTCCTTTTTCATTTAACAAAGAAGAGATTTCGTTTGATGATGAAATACCGTCCCATTTATAGTTTTTCCATTCAGAGGTTAAAGTTAAATGAAGTCCTAAATCATACTTTGGATTCTTCTTTGCAAATTCGGCAACTTCCAAAAACCAAGGACATGGAACCATAACACTTCCAGAGTTAATTGCACCTTTTTGGAATGCGGAAAAACTTGCATTATTTACCCCCTGTGCAACTCCAATATCATCCGCATGAATAATAAGTAATTTACTGTCGGGGGCGTAACCAAGTTGTTGGGCTAAATTTTGTGCATTGACCGAAATAAAAAGAAAAAAGAACAAGTATTGAGTAAATAGTTTCATGGCATGAGTGTAAAAATTTTTATTAAAAAATTAATGGCTTATTTTGAAAGCTTAGACAAAAGCCTCCTAACTATCGAACAGTTTCTTTGTGTTTTTTTAAAATACGTTCAGCAGCTCTGACATTTAAATCAATTGCTTCTTCAAAGGTTTTACATATTTTTTTTACAACAATATCATCTCCAACAATTCTTAATTTAATCTCAGCAAATTTATTGATTCGATCTGAAGCATTCTCTACTTTAAAGATAACCTCAGCATTTAAAATCTTATCGTAAAACTGTTCTAATTTTTCAATTCGCTTTTTAGCGAAGTCAATTAATTTGGCGTCTGCTGTAAAATTGATGGATTGAATATTAATCCTCATAATTTAGAGATTTTAAATTAAACACTATTTTTCGGTTCCTCGTGGATGGGCTTTTGAATAAACCTTTTTCATCTTGTCAATACTGGTATGAGTATAGACTTGAGTGGCTGCTAAGGAGGCATGTCCTAATAATTCTTTAACTGCATTTAGATTCGCACCCTGATTCAACAAATGAGTAGCAAAGCTGTGGCGAAGCATATGCGGGCTCCTTTTAACCTTCGTTGATACAAGACTAATATAATCATTTACTGTTTTGTAAACAAAATTCTCCGATAATTTTCTGCCCTTTTCAGATTGTAAAAAAAAACTTTTTTGATTGTAATTGGGTTGCTCTTGTGCAAAACTTGTGAATTTTTTAAGTGTATTTTCAAGACTGCTAATAATAGGGATTAACCTTTCTTTGTTTCGCTTGCCAAGTACACGAATCGTTTTTGAACTGAAAGAAATGTCACTGCTTTTTAGGGCTATTAATTCTGCTCTTCTCATGCCCGTTGAATACAAAAGCTCAATAATTGTTTTTTGCAGAACTCCCTTGTAACTGTCTTCAAAATGATCTCCCTCAAATAAAAGTTTCATTTCATTTTCAGAAAAGGGTATTTGTACTTTCTTTTTTTCTTTTAAAGTAAGATGTTTTTGCAAAGGCGAAATTTTTATAATTTCTAATCGCAATAAAAAATTGTAATAAGACCGCAGTACTGAAATCTTTCTATTTACAGTTCGATTACTCATCCCTTGCTCTATTAAATTGACGATCCAAGAACGGATTATTGAATAAGAGACTTGATTAATATCCTGATCTTCAAAATTATCTACACAGAATTGCTGAAAGCTTTTTAAATCTGCAGAATATGTATTCTGTGTATGAATTGAGTAATTTCGCTCAAAAGTTATGTAATCGATATACTGGGATATGGACATAAAAAAACGTTCTTACTCAAAGTTAAAAACTTTAAATAAGAACGTTTGATTTTTTAGCAACAAATAACTTAGATGTTTTCAGCGTCTCTAAGTTTCTGGATGTATTGTGCTTTTTGAATTTTCACTCTGTTTTTTACAGAAGGTTTAGTAAACTGCTTACGCGTACGTAACTGACGCATTCCGCCGGTTTTATCAAATTTTCGCTTAAAACGTTTTAAAGCTCTATCGATATTTTCTCCCTCTTTAATTGGTATAATTAACATAATAATGCACCTCCTTTAGTTAAAATAGGTCGCAAAGATAAACAACCTTTTAGATAAATCTAACTTTTCTTGATTTAATCTCTTAGGAGCTCTCTAGAGATTACTAGTTTCTGGATTTCTGTGGTTCCTTCACCTATTGTACAGAGTTTTGAATCCCGGTAAAACTTTTCTACTGGAAAATCTTTAGTAAATCCGTATCCTCCATGTATCTGAACAGCTTCACTGGCAACCTTTACACAAACTTCAGAAGCATACATCTTTGCCATCGCTCCAATTTTTGTGATATTTTTACCTTTCATCTTATCAGAAGCAGCTTTGTGTATAAGCAATTCTGAGGCTTCAATTTGAGTTGCGATTTCTGCCAGTTTAAAAGAAATGCCTTGAAAGGAACTAATGGGTTTTCCAAACTGTTTTCTCTCTTTTGAATATTGAAGGGAGGCTTCATATGCACCTTTTGCAATACCCAAAGATAGGGCTCCAATAGATATTCGACCTCCGTCCAATATTTTCATGGATTGTACAAAGCCTTCTCCTACTTCTCCCAGTCTATTTTCATCAGGAATAATACAATTGTCAAAAACCATCTCTGCTGTTTCTGAAGCTCGCATTCCCAATTTATCTTCCTTTTTTCCATAACCAAATCCCGGAGTAGAACGTTCTACAACGAATGCAGTCATTCCTCTGCTCTGACCTTTTTCTCCATTTCGAGCAATTACTATAGCAATATGACCACTTTTACCATGCGTAATAAAGTTTTTAGTACCGTTTAATACCCAAGAATCTCCTTGTTTTTTGGCGGTAGTGTTCATTCCTTTTGCATCAGAACCTGTATTATGCTCTGTTAGACCCCATGCTCCAATGTATTCTCCTGAACACAATTTAGGCAACCATTTTAAACGCTGAGACTCGTTTCCAAAAAGATAAATATGATTTGTACAAAGTGAATTATGTGCTGCTATCGATAAACCAATGGATGGGTCTATGATTGAAATTTGCTCTATAACCGAAATATATTCGTGGTAACCCAGACCAGAACCTCCGTATTCCTCTGGAATTATAATTCCAAGAAAACCTAACTCAGCTGCTTTTCGCATAAGATCAAGGGGAAAATATTGTGCTTCATCCCATTCTCGAACGTAAGGCTTGATGTGTTGAAGTGCAAAACCCCTTGCCGACTCGGAAATTAGATCCAAAGTCTCAGAAGTTTCGTAAGAAAAGGTAGTTGGGTTCATAAACAAACTTTAGTACAAATATAAGGTTAATCTTTCAATTTTCAAGGAATCAAAATCCATCTCTAAAAAGAAATCCCCTAAACTTAAATTTGGTTTCCTTGTACGAATTTCGATTATTTTTTTTGCTTCTTTATAAGTTAGATAGAGAACTGCTTGAAGCTCTTCTAAAGTTACTTTATTAATCTTCTTCTTTACCAGATTTATCGGAACTTGAATATTGAATCGCTCAAAAACTCTTTGAGCAACCAATGTATCTAATCCATAAACCTCATACATTTGATCTAAATCTTCGAAACCTTTTAATCAGGATCTATACTTTATAATTCGTTCAGAAAGAACATCTCCTATTCCTCGAATTTGAGTCAATTCAACTGCAGTAGTTTTATTGATGTCTTTCAATTCAACTGTAATTGTTTTATTTTTTTTGGTTTCAACTCTTGAAACCCAATCTGGAAACCTAAAATAATTGCTGTATTTTTCAATCCAAATCAAAGGGACTGCGGTGATCTTTTGAAACTCAGAAATTGAGTTTATAAATTTCCCCGACTTCCGATACTTATGAATTTTTTTTATCTGTTCGACTGATAGTTCAAGCTGATATCCTTTGGAAAGAGTTGTGAAATTTGGATTGAAGGGGAAAATAACTTCCTTTTGGTAATTTTGCTTCAAAGAATCTATATGGATTTGTAAAGCCGCATCGAAAGACAAGATATTGATTTGATTTTGTTGTTTAAATCCTTATTCTAGGTAATTCTGAAAACCGATGATTAACATCAATAAAAAAAAGACCAAACGTTGTTTTCGAAAAGGCTGAAAAACGAATAATCTTTTTTTTAACATTAAAGAAATTTAACTAGTGATACTTTCTGTAGCCTTTAAATATTTATTCAATTCTTCCTTCACTTTAGGAAAAAGAATCAAAAGTCCTATCATGTTTGGAAATACTAATGCGAGTATCATGGCATCCGAAAATGCCCAAACAGAAGACATATCTCCAGCAGCTCCAATCACAATAAAAATTAGAAATAAAGATTTGTATGTTAAATCTGAAATTTTACTTTTTCCAAAAACAAACATCCAAGATTGAAGACCGTAATAAGACCATGAAATCATGGTTGATACGGCAAATAAAACTACCGCAATTGTTAAGAAAGGGCCAGAAAATGAAATATATTTAGCAAAAGCTGCAGCAGTAATTCCTGCACCTTCAACTTCGAGTCCATCAATAAGAACTTTACCCCCCTCACCTCCATAGGTAAATACAGTACTATCACCATTAAATATAATGATTACTAGTGCGGTCATAGTACAAATAACCACGGTGTCAATGAAAGGTTCTAAAAGCGCTACTAGACCCTCCGAAGCCGGGTATTTTGTTTTTACTGCCGAATGTGCAATAGATGCAGAACCAGCCCCTGCTTCATTAGAAAAAGCTGCACGTCTAAATCCAGTAATCAAAACTCCCAAAAGACCACCAAGTCCAGCTTGAGGATTGAATGCTTGTGAAAAAATCATTCCAAAAGCGTCATCAATAAATGAAAAGTTGCTCAAAATGATGTAAATACATGCGAGGACATACATCAATGCCATAAAGGGTACTACTTTTTCAGTAACTGAAGCAATTCTTTTTATTCCTCCAATGATAATTACCCCTACAATAATCATCATAATTACTCCAATAATCGTTCTAGCATTTCCACCTGTCATTCCAAAAGATTCAACCAGTTGCATAGCAGCCTGATTTGACTGAGCGGCATTTCCACCACCAAATGAGGCACCAATACAAAGAAGGGCAAAAACTACGGCCAAAAACTTCCCTAATTTTGCAAAACCTTTTTCCTCTAATCCTCTGGTCAAGTAGTACATTGGCCCACCGTAAACAGTTCCATCTTCACCTATGTCTCTGTATTTAACCCCTAAAGTACACTCAACAAATTTTGTAGACATACCAATCAATCCGCAAAGAATCATCCAAAAGGTAGCCCCGGGACCACCAACTGCAATTGCTAAAGCAACACCCGCAATGTTACCATTACCAACCGTACCTGACACTGCAGTGGCTAATGCCTGAAAGTGACTAACTTCCCCCTCTTCACTTTCATCAGCAATAGTATCTTTTATATCTCCATCGATTGCTAAATCAGGATTTCCCGAACTGTGATGATCCAAAGAATCATATTTACCACGAACCGTATTAATTGCCATTGGGAATCTTCTAACATTAATAAAGCCGAAGTAAATGGTAAAAAACAAGGCTCCTCCAACCAATAAAAAAATGATTGTTGGAATTTCTGTTCCAGGAAAATTATGAAGTACTAAAGCTTCCCACCAATTAGCTATCGGGGTAAATGCTTCATTAATTTGCTCATCTAATCCTTTTTCTTGTGCAAAAATTAGAGGAGTTGAAAAGAGTAGTAAAAGAATTGTAAGAAGTTTTGGTTTGTTTGTTATAGGTTTCATAAAGAATAATTATCAATTTCTAGTAAGTGTCCAATATCCAAAAATTCCCCAACATAACAAATTTATAGGGTATGGATTTTGGATACGTATTCTTTTTGAGGACTTGTTTTGGAATTTTTATTTTTAAGACAACATGTTTATAAGTCAAAAACTGATGTCCGTTTCGTATAAATCATATCTTTCATTTTCATCCAAAAAGCCAAAGTCAAATAGAGTCCAAAAAAACCGCCGAATGTTGCAAATGAGGCATAAATAAAAAATAAACGTACGTTTTTAACTTTCATCCCCAAACGATCTGCCAAGCGGTTACTTACTTCAAAACCATACTTTTCGAACCAATGTCTTATTTTATTCATACTTATTATTTGATATCCAGAAGGGCATATCCTATGTTGCAATTTAAACATTTTTTTAAATCGCAATAATTTGTTTTTAATTGAATTAAACTTTGCGAATCTTGGGCTGTATTAACTGGAATTTTTAATTTTAAAAAAACCTCTTGCAATAGTGTTCTTTTCAGATTTTAATTTTCGAATCCAATCAAAAACAATTTCAGAGGGATCTTTCCCTAAATAACTTTCATAAGTAAATTTTAAAGGAATGATTGTATTTATAAGAATCAAATCTTGAAATTCTTTGGAAAGACCTTTGCGTCTTACAGCAGAATTTTTCCCAAAAACATAATGCGATTTCCAATAATCAGACACTTCTAAATCTGACAACCAACTTAGATTGAGTCTATTTTGATTTTCAATAAAACTGGAAAATAATGCTTTGTGCAAAACATAGAGTTGTGCAAGTTGGGCCCATCTTATCGTTGGAAAATTCATTGGCCGTAAGTGGCTAAAATGAACCAATATCTCATCTTGGGCTTTCAATTGATGTTTTCCTTTCAAGTAGTCAAATTTTTTTGCCAATGTCTTGTGAAAAGGATCCTCAAAAGGGGGTAATAAAAGTCCTGACATCCCTAAAAATAAAGATTCTAAACTGTGGACATTGTCCCAATTTTTTCGAATAACATTAAATGAAAGTGATTTTGCAATGCTCAAAAAAGCTGAACCATTTCTATTTAGTCTAAAGTTTTTAGCGAGCATTTGGAAACATACAGCCTCCCAATCGTTTTTTGATTCTTCCAAAAGTTGACTAATTAGCTTTGACTTTTGTTCTAAACGTTCAACAAATAGTCGCTCTTGCCAATTCAACCAAACTGAAGTATTAACGTGGTCGATTTGAGACTCGCATGGAATCCAATTTAGTTTTTGTGAAAACTGTTTTTGATATCGATGAATCCATTTTTTCAACAAATTTGGATAATTCTAAAGTGGGCAAAATTGAGCCTTACTCAGTCATTACTGCAATATCATCTTCCCAAACTACACGAAGTATTACCGAGTCATAATTTTTGTCTAGGTGGTGTTGATGAGAAAACCAATCAGAAGATTTTACATGAACTTCTACATTACCAGACCACTCAAGCGCATCATAGGTGATTCTAGCATCAAAAAAATCAGGCCCAGCATATGCATTAGGTGTCCCTGGATTGAGAATCTGAATGCTTATTCCCTGGGTGTTTTCAAGTTTTGCTAATGGAAACTTTTGGTGCTTCCACAAAAAATGTAAAAAGTCTTCTTTCATAAGCTTGGGGCACAGAAATTTAAAAAATTAAACGCTAGGTAATCACATCACCGTCCCATGATAAAATCCCTCCATCTAAATTATAGGTAGCTTTTATTCCCATTTGATTTAAAAGCTGACATGCTTGACCGCTTCGAGATCCAGAGCGACAGTAGATAAAAAAAGATTTGCTTTTATCCAAAGCTTGAGCAGCAGTCATAAATTCATGCGGTTGTTGAATATCCATAAGTTGAGCTCCTTCAATATGACCCGATTCAAATTCTTCTTCTGTTCGGACATCCAAAAGAACTGAATCTTTACTATCATTCTTTAGGGCGACCCATTCTTTTTGATTTAAGTTATTCATGCTTCATTGTTTTAAACAAATTTAATCGGATTTAATTTTTAAAAAAAAATAAATTAAACAATTTGAATTTAAATTAATTTTAATATATTTGTATATACAAATGTTGTAACAACAAGATATGGAAGAGCAAATAATTCGCGATACTGTAATTAGCATTCTAAAAACTGGATACAAAATCAATGATGATTTATCATCACTATTCAAAAAATTTGACATCTCGTTACCACAGTTCAATGTTCTTCGTATCCTCAGAGGTCAAAAAGGAAAACCAGCTAATTTGTCAACGATTCAAGAGCGAATGATTCACAAAATGAGCAATACTACTCGATTGATCGACAAACTTATTCTAAAAGGATTTGTAAAAAGAAATATATGCGAAAACAATCGTCGTAAAATTGAAATTTACATAACAAATAGCGGTCTACAATTATTAGATTCAATTGATGATCTGCTAGACAGCAAAGAAAGTTTTATTCTAGAAAAACTAAAACTTGATGAAAAAAAAGAACTAATTAGAATACTTTCTAAAATACAAACTACATAAGTAAACTAAATATTAATATTAACATTCAAACAAATGAAAAAGACAATTACATCATTATTTTTATTAACCGCAATTCTTTTGAACCTTCAAAAGGCAGAAGCACAAGAAAAAAGAATTAATTTAACTGAAAGCTCCATCCATTGGTTAGCCAAAAAAGTAACAGGTCAACATGAGGGTAACATCAAAATCTATTCAGGAAATTTAGCCTATGACAAAGGAGTTCTTTCGGGTGGTTCTTTTGTTGTTGACATGAATTCTATAAACTGTACCGACCTTGAGGGCGAATACAAAGGGAAATTAGAAGGACATTTAAAGTCAAATGATTTCTTTGGTGTTGCTGAACATCCTCAAGCTACATTGACTTTTACGGATGTAAAAGAAAAAGGAAATGGACTCTATAGCGTAACGGGAGATTTTACAATTAAAGGGAAAACCAATCCAGCAACTTTTGACCTTCAAATAAGTGAACAAAACGCTACTGCAAAAGTTACTATCAATCGTTCACTCTATGACATTCGTTATGGATCCAAATCATTTTTTGATAATTTAGGAAACAAAATGATTTACGATGATTTTGAATTAAACGTAAACTTAAAACTTTAAAATTATGAGAATTACAAGACCAAAATGTGGATGTGGAAATACTCAAAATCCTGAAGGGTATTGCGACGGATCACACGTCAATAAATAATTTCAAATTCATTGTATAAAAAATATTTTTTAGACTATATTTGATCCAATGAAATTTTTTATAAGTACAATAGCATGGTGGAACGAATAAATCAATTATTAGTGATCTACGCTATTTAAACATAAAAAAAGGCTTGTCATCACGACAAGCCTTTTTTAATTTTAGTATTATGGAAACATTTAATTTACAATCTCAACATAAAAAAATACTTGCTGATACAATTACTCCTGTAAGCGCGTATCTGAAAATAAGGGATGTTTTTCCACACAGTTTACTTCTGGAGAGTAGTGACTATCATGCAAACAACAAAAACTTTTCTTATATCTGCTGTAATCCAATCGCCTCTATAACTCTAAAAAACAAACAACTTACAATTCACTATCCTAATGGAAAAGTTTTGAATGAAATTTTAGATGAAAATGCAGATATTGCCCAGCGTATTGATCAATTTTCACAACAATTCAAAAGTGAAGATTATCCTTTTAAGTTCATAAGCAATGGTCTTTTTGGATACATCGCTCATGATGCGGTAGAATTTTTTGAGAATTTAAAACTCAATAAAGAAAAAAAAGGCCTAGAAATTCCTGACATCCATTATGCAGTTTATCAAAATATAATTGCCATCAGTTTATTCAATCATGAGGCCCATTTATTTTCTCACCTTTATCGAGGAGAGCATAATCTTAAAGAAATTGAACAACTCCTTCATGCAAAAAACAGCACCCAGTTTAATTTTGAAAAAGTTGGAGAAAAAACCTCGAACCTAACGGACAAGGAGTTCATAGAATTTGTAAACAAGGGAAAACAACATTGCTACCGTGGTGATGTTTTTCAACTCGTACTTTCTCGACGTTTTTTACAAAAATTCAAAGGAGATGAATTTAATGTTTACCGAACTCTTCGATCTGTGAACCCCTCGCCATATTTATTCTTTTTTGACTATGGAGACTTCAAAATTTTTGGGAGCTCACCAGAGGCTCAAATTATAGTAGATCAAGGAAAAGCTGAGATTCATCCCATTGCAGGGACTTTTAAAAGAACTGGAAATGATCAGGAGGATGAACGAGCCGCTTTGGAACTTTCCAAAGATCCAAAAGAAAACAGCGAACATGTTATGTTGGTTGACTTGGCACGAAATGATTTAAGCAGAAACGGTTCAAATGTTAAAATTGAAAAAAATAGAGAAGTTCAGTTTTTCTCTCATGTAATACATCTTGTATCCAAAGTTACCTGCAAAATAAAAGAGGCAGCAAAAACTTTTCAAATAGTAGTCGATACATTCCCAGCTGGAACTCTCAGTGGAGCTCCCAAACACAATGCATTAAAACTTATCGATCGATACGAAAAAACAAAAAGAAATTTTTATGGCGGAGCAATTGGATATATGGATTTTAATGGGAATTTTAATCATGCCATTATCATTCGATCTTTCTTATCAAAAAATCGAGAATTACATTACCAAGCTGGCGCAGGAATTGTTGCTGATTCCGTACCTGAAAAAGAACTTCAAGAAGTATACAATAAATTAGGTGCTTTAGACAAAGCGTTGTCCTTAGCCGAAGAAATCTAATATGAAAAAAATATTCCTAATAGACAATTACGATTCATTTACCTACAACCTGGTTCATTACTTAGAAGAATTGGGATGCAAAGTAACCGTTAAACGTAATGATCAATTCGAGCTGGATGAACTCGAAAATTTTGAATACATCTTACTATCACCTGGCCCTGGAATTCCAGAAGAATCTGGTCTACTAAAAGCTGCTATAGAGAGATATGCACCTACCAAAAACATACTTGGAGTTTGCTTGGGGCAACAAGCTATAGGAGAAGTTTTTGGGGCTAAATTGATAAACCTTGATAAAGTTTATCACGGAATTTCAACTCCGGTAAGTGTTTCAACAGAAGATCCTCTTTTCGAAGGAATTCCAAAAAACTTTGAAGTTGGCCGTTATCACTCATGGGTTGTAGGCTTGCCTCTTCCTGAAGTATTGATTCCGACTTCTTTTGATTCTGAAGGGCAATTAATGTCTTTACGACACAAAACCTATAAAGTAAGTGCTGTTCAATATCATCCTGAATCGGTCCTAACTCCACACGGGAAAAAAATAATTGAAAACTGGATAAATTCATAAGCTCATGAAAACAGTATTGAATAGATTAATCAAACACGAGCAACTTTCAAAAGAAGAAGCGCGAGAAATGATTATCAACATTGCCGATGGGAAATATAACAAATGTCAAATTGCATCTTTCTTAACAGTTTATATGATGCGTAGTATTGGTTTAGACGAACTCGAAGGTTTTAGATCTGCATTATTGGAGCTATGCATTGCAGTCGATTTGAAAGAATTTGAAACCATTGATTTGTGTGGGACTGGAGGGGATGGAAAAGACACTTTTAATATTTCAACGCTCTCCTCTTTTGTTACCGCTGGCGCAGGTATAAAAGTTGCGAAACACGGAAATTACGGAGTCTCTTCTGGTTGTGGATCGAGTAATGTTTTAGAACATTTAGGGGTTCATTTTTCAAATGAGGAAGATTTTTTGAAACGCTGTGTTGATCAGGCAGGAATTTGTGTTTTACATGCTCCTCTTTTTCATCCAGCAATGAAAAACGTAGCTCCAGTTAGAAGAGACTTAGGGGTTAAAACTTTTTTTAATATGCTAGGTCCTTTGGTAAATCCTTCTTTTCCAAAAAATCAATTGACCGGTGTTTTCAATTTAGAATTGGCTCGACTCTACCATTATCTATTTCAAAAAACAAATCAAAACTTTACAGTGCTCTATGCCTTGGAAGGTTATGATGAAATATCGCTGACGGGTTCAACAAAGGCATTCAGAAACCATAGTGAACAAATTTTAACTCCTGCCGATTTTGGAGTCAAAGCAGTTAGCCCCTCTGAAATCACTGGAGGAGAAAACGTAGCTTCCTCTGCAGAGATTTTCATGAATATAATTCAAAACAAAGGAACAAAAGCCCAAACCAATGTAGTTTGCGCCAATGCTGGAATGGCTATTGCAACAGCGTTACAATCAACACCACAAGATGGTTTTGAAAAAGCGAAAGAATCTCTTCTTTCGGGAAAAGCATTTGAAGCATTGAAAAAACTACAAAAACTAAGCAAGCAATGACTATTTTAGATAAAATTATTGCAGACAAGAAAGTTGAAGTTAATCAGAGAAAAAAACTCTTTCCACTTGATTTCTGGGAAAAATCATCCCTATTCGAAAGAGATACGTATTCTATCACTTCTTTATTACGATCCAATAGAACAGGAATCATCGCTGAACACAAAAGACGTTCTCCATCAAAACAGAACATCAACAGTTCTTTATCTGTAATTGATGTCGCAAAAGGATATGAGGCCGCTGGAGTTTCAGGGATGTCTATTTTGACTGATGGAAAATATTTTGGAGGATCTCTCGAAGATTTGAACTTGGCTCGAGCTGTAACTCAACTACCTTTGTTGAGAAAAGAGTTCATTGTTGATGAATATCAAGTTCTAGAAGCAAAGGCTCATGGGGCTGATTTAATTTTACTCATAGCAGCAGTACTTTCGAGAAAAGAAATTGAATCTCTATCCACTTTTGCTCAGTCTCTTGGACTTGAAGTTTTGTTGGAAGTGCACAATTTGGAAGAAATAGAAAAATCGATAATGCCTTCTTTAAATCTGCTAGGTGTGAACAACAGAAACCTAAAAACCTTTGAAGTGAATCTGGACACCAGTAGAGAACTAGCCGAAAAGATTCCTTCAGATTTTATAAAAGTTTCTGAAAGTGGAATCAATAAAACGGAATCTATAAGGGATCTTAAAAAATACGGATATCAAGGATTTTTAGTGGGCGAAAATTTTATGAAAACGGATGATCCCGGTCAAAGTGCGGTTGAATTCATAAAAACCATCAATGATGAAGCTTAAAATATGTGGAATGCGTGAACCTCAAAATATTAACGCCATAGCTGCTTTAGCACCCAATTACATGGGATTTATTTTTTGGGAACCTTCATCTCGTTACGTAAACCAAAGTACTCCTGCATTAACTAAAAAAATTAAAAAAACGGGGGTGTTTGTAGATGCCTCCCTCGACTATATTGAACAAAGCATCAACGAACATAAACTTCAAGCTGTTCAATTACACGGAAAAGAAACTTCGGTACACTGCAAAGAGGTTCAGAATTTGGGAGTTGAGGTAATCAAAGCATTCAGTATCCGAGATGAGTTTAACTTTTCTGAACTAGAGGTTTATGAAAACTGTTGTGATTTTTTCCTTTTTGATACTAAGGGTGGGCTTCCTGGCGGGAACGGTTATCGTTTTGATTGGTCCATACTAAAAACTTATCCCTCTAAAAAACCTTTTTTCCTTAGTGGAGGAATTGGAATCGAAAACGTTGAAGAACTTCAAAAATTGATAAAAACCAATTTACCGCTTTATGCTATTGATGTGAATAGTAAATTTGAAAGTGCCCCAGCAATCAAAAAAATTAAAGAATTAAAACAATTTAAAAACGAATTGTATGAACTATAATGTAGATGAAAAAGGATATTACGGTGATTTTGGCGGAGCATTTATTCCCGAAATGCTTTATCCCAATGTTGCTGAATTGAAAAATAATTATCTGAAAATTACTGCAGAACCAGAATTTAAAAAAGAATTTGATGCCTTATTAAAAAATTATGTTGGAAGACCAACCCCTCTATATTTCGCAAAACGTTTGTCTGAAAAATACAATACAAAAATCTACCTTAAACGGGAAGACTTGTGTCATACAGGAGCACACAAGGTAAACAATACCATTGGTCAAATCCTTTTAGCTAAGCGCTTGGGTAAAAACAGAATCATCGCCGAGACTGGGGCAGGTCAACACGGGGTTGCTACCGCAACGGTTTGTGCATTGATGGGTATTGAATGCATCGTTTATATGGGTGAACTCGACATCAAACGCCAAGCGCCCAATGTAGCTCGAATGAAAATGTTGGGAGCAGAAGTTCGTCCTGCACAATCGGGAAGTAAAACCCTTAAAGATGCAACCAACGAGGCCATCAGAGATTGGATTAACAACCCCGTTGACACACACTACATCATCGGATCTGTCGTAGGGCCGCATCCCTACCCTGACATGGTAGCCCGTTTTCAATCCGTAATTAGTGAAGAAGTAAAAACCCAGCTCCTAGAACTCGAAGGACGAGACTATCCCGATCATGTAATTGCATGTGTTGGTGGTGGTAGCAACGCTGCAGGTTTATACTATCATTACCTCAACGACAACCGAGTTAACATCATCGCAGTGGAGGCAGCTGGAAAAGGAATTTACTCTGGAGAAAGCGCAGCAACTTCTGCCCTAGGAAAAGAGGGAATCATTCACGGAAGTAAAACACTTTTGATGCAAACTGATGATGGACAAATTACAGAACCTTACTCCATTTCGGCTGGACTTGACTATCCAGGTGTTGGTCCCATGCATGCACATCTTTTTAGAAGCAAACGTGCCGAATTTATCTCAGTTCCCGATCAAGAAGCAATGGACTGGGGGCTAACGCTCTCTCAATTGGAAGGGATAATTCCTGCAATAGAAACAGCCCACGCTTTTGCAGCTTTAGATATACGCAAATTTGGAACCGAAGAAATAGTTGTTTTCAACTGCTCGGGACGTGGAGACAAAGATTTAGAAACCTACATCAATTACTTTAAGCTCTAAAACAAGACTACTAAAAATGAAACAAAATAGAATAAACCTTAAATTTCAGGAAGATAAAAAACTACTTTCCATCTATTTTTCTGCAGGCTTTCCAAATCTTGATGATACCGTTCCCATTTTAAGAAATTTAGAAGCTGCAGGAGTAGACATGGTTGAAATTGGTCTTCCATTTTCTGATCCCCTTGCAGATGGTCCTACCATTCAAGAAAGTTCGACAAAAGCCTTACGCAATGGTATGACAACAGAAAAATTATTTACCCAACTCGAAGGTATTCGAAAGTATATTGATATTCCTTTAGTACTTATGGGCTATTTTAACCCCATGATGCAATACGGAATTGAGAAATTTTGCCAACGCTGTGAGACCATTGGCATCGACGGACTCATCATCCCCGATTTACCCGTAGATGTTTATCATAAGCGGTACAAAAACCTATTTGACCAACACGGACTTTACAATATGTTTTTGATTACCCCTCAAACTTCAGACGAGCGAATTCGCTACATCGATCAGGTATCGAATGGATTTATCTACATGGTATCGAGTGCAGCGGTAACGGGCGCTCAAAACACCTTTGGAGCAACACAAACCTCTTATTTCGAGCGCATTGCAAACATGAACCTCAACACCCCAACCGTTGTAGGTTTTGGAATTAGTAATGCAGCTACTTACACCGCCGCTACTACCCACTCAAAAGGCGCGATTATTGGTTCAGCTTTTATTAAATTTTTAGAGGAAAAAGGGGTCGATCGGATTGAATCTTTCATCAAAACCATTAAAGGTTAAAAACAACTCTGTATTGTTCCACTCTAAAATCTAGGGTATTGTAGTTTGGGTCACGTTGCTTAGCCTTTTTGTAAGCCTGCATACTCCCAATTGCAAGGTTAGCAGTTCCAGACGGTGCTGTTAGGCTGTGTGTTTTTATGTTTCTCCCTGCCCAATTAAACTGATGTATTTTGGGAACTTGATTATCCAAACAATCAAAAAGAATCTTTGCCTTCTTCAAAATTTTACGAAAAAAATACTCAGGTCCATTTTTACTATTCCCACCTATAAAAATCAAGGAATCAACTTTGGGGTGTTGCTCCAAAATGGAAAGGATATCTCGAAGCTGAACATCTTGCATTCCCAAGTCAGATGCATCAATTTTATGGCGATATGCTCCCCCTACAATATCGCAAATTCCAAACCGCTCGTGTTTCAGAAAGGCTTTGCGCTGTTCAATAGCAAAATGAGTATTTTCAAAATCAAGTTTTAAATCATACAAACGATTCCAAATCTTCCATAGCATTCCATTGCTGCTGCCATAACAAAAATCCACATCTTGGGCGTTCAAGTTACCTGTTGAAAAACGCGGAGGGGGTAATGTACCTACAATCAAACGAGTAGCAGTTTCAGGAATGAAGGGTGGGTAAGAATGTTTATTAAACCACATATTTGGAGTTTAGGATAAAAATAAATATTTTAGAGGAAAGATAATCAACTACTTATGGGAAAAGGAGATAAAAAAACAAAGCGTGGAAAAATAACTAGAGGTACCTACGGGGCACGTCGAAGTCGAAAAAAACACAAACTAAGAAAAAAGGCAAAAGCCTGATTCCAAAACCTTTGAATGAATAGCGAATTTAGTTGGGGAATAAACCTTTTTAACGAATGAAAACGGGCTGGTTTTCGTTCAAAGTATGCTCTTCGCTGTATTGATACCCATCGGTATTAAAACCTAAGAGATCCGTTTTATTTTTACAGTCGTTATCAATTACATAACGTACCATCATACCTCGCGCTTTTTTGGCGAAAAAAGAGATGATTTTGAGTTTTCCGTTTTTAAAATCTTTGAATTGAGGGGTAATTATTTCAGCCTTTAAAGTTTTATCATCAATTGCATTGAAGTATTCATTACTTGCTAGGTTAATTAAGTTTTTATTTTGTCCCATTTCTTCATTTAAGGCTTCTGCAACCTTTTGTTTCCAAAATTCAGGAAGATTTTTTTTTGTGCCAACTGAAAATTTAGTCCCCATCTCAAGGCGATAGGCCTGAATCAGATCCATAGGTTTGAGTAAACCATACAAACCGGATAAAATTCTAAGTTGACTTTGAAGTTGTTCTATTTTATATGAAGGGAGACTGTAAACATCTAGACCCGTGTATACGTCACCGTCAAAAGTGTAGACTGCTGGTCGTGCGTTTTGACTGGTAAAAGGTAATTCAAATGCTTGATTTCTGTCCCAGTTTAATTGAGATAAGTTTTCAGAAATCCCCATGAGTTTTCCTAAAGATTTTACCGATTTTTTTTTCAATAAACTATTGATCCGCTCAGCCTCACTTAAAAATAATGGAAGCGTAAATGTTGATTTAGGTAATGTTTTTTCAAAATTAAGAGACTTTGCCGGTGAGATAATCATTTTCATAGAACATCATTTTAATCAAATGTAAGAGGGTTAGATGAAAATTGCAAATCATACGAATTCTAACATTTTATATCCACATTATAAATTTTTATGCACCGCGTATTGCCTCCATTTATCAAGTGTATTTTTAATATCACTTGGGATTTCAGAATCGAACTCCATCCACTTACCTGTTACGGGATGTTCAAAACCCAAAGTTTTTGCATGCAAGGCTTGTCTCGGTATAAGCTTAAAACAATTGTCTACAAATTGTTTGTATTTAGTAAAGCTGGTTCCCTTTAAAATTGAGTTACCTCCGTAACGCTCATCATTAAAAAGAGTGTGACCTATATGTTTCATATGTGCCCGGATTTGATGTGTACGCCCCGTTTCTAATTCGCATTCTAAAAAAGTAACATACCCCAAACGTTCCAAAACTTTGAAATGGGTAATTGCTGGTTTTCCAGCTTCACCTTCTTCAAAGACGGTCATTTGTAAGCGATTTTTTGGATGGCGCCCAATATTACCCTCTATTGTACCACTGTCTTCTTTGACATCCCCCCATACCAAAGCGTGATATTTTCGTTTGGAGCTTTTATCAAAAAATTGTTTGGACAGATGAGTCATTGCGACCTCTGTTTTAGCTATTACCAAAAGACCTGAGGTATCTTTGTCGATTCGATGAACAAGACCTGGTCGATGTTGCTCGTTTTTAGGTAAGTTTTCGAAATGAAACATTAAAGCATTTATCAACGTGCCTGAATAGTTTCCATGTCCAGGATGGACGACCATTCCTGCGGCCTTATTAACTAAAATTAAACTTTCATCTTCATATACAATATCAAGGGGTAGGTCTTCCCCTACCAATAAATTTTCAGCAGGCGGATGCCCAAAAAGTACACGTACGGTATCACCTCCTTTAACTTTATAATTGGACTTTACAGTAACATCATTCACAAAAATACTTCCTTCTTTTGCTGCTTTTTGAATTTTATTTCGAGTAGCATTTTCAACCCGATTCATTAAGTATTTATCAACTCTTAAGGGTTCTTGACCAGGATCAGCTGTAAAAGAAAAATGTTCATGAAGTACTTGCTCATCTTGAAATTCAGGCTCTAAATTATCGTTTTCCATTCCCGAGTACTAAGTCAATTTTTGATGTTTTAGGTAAAATAGCTCCTGGTTTAATCGCTTTACCCTGATATCGAATTTGAAGAACCATATCCTTTCCTATATTGTTTCGATAAGTAATTTCACCCAACTGAAACCCTACCGCAGTAAGTTTAGTTTCAGCATTTCTTTTCGTAATTTGTATTACATCCGGTACGCTTAATTTTCTGAAACCCGACGGATTGATTGTCAAATATATTTTTCTTCCTTTTTTGACATCAGATCCGGCTAAAGGGAACTGTTCAATTGCAGCAAAGGCAGGATATGAAGGGTTAAATTTTGCTGAATCCAGAACTTCAAAACGCAGCTCATACTGGTCTAATACCGAAGCGATAGTTTGAATGTCAAGTGCTTCTAAATCTGGAACTTGAATGTTTTCTCTGTGTTGAGTAAACTTGTTTAATCCATGAAAAGAGAAGCCTACAAATAACACTAAAAGTAATCCAGCCCAGAGCAGTTGCTTTAGAAAGAGTTTACTGAAAAAGAAACGAAAGAAATTAATCATAGTTTTAATATGGAGTAAAGATAATAAAACCGACTTGTTTTGAAACGATGGAAAACAATTACCTTTACCTGAGCAACTTTTAAAGTTAAATTCTAAATGTCCAAAATTTAAAAGCATGAATACAATAGTTGGTGTTGCTTTGGGTGGTTTTACCTCAGAAAACAATATTTCTAAAAAAAGTGGTAATGCCGTTTTCAATGCACTACAAAAAAGCCCTTTTGATGTATTTAAAATAAATATCACAAGAAAGGACTGGTCTGTTTCGGATAGGTCAGGAAATGTTTTCAAACTGAATAAAGGAGACTTTTCTTTTGTGAAAAATGGAGTATCAATAAATTTTGATGTGATTGTAAATATGATTCATGGTGCTCCCGGAGAAAATGGCCAACTTGCTGGAATGTTGGAGTTACTGAAGATACCACAAACCAGCTGCTCTAGCTATGTAGCAGCACTAACCTACAATAAAAGAGATTGCCTAGCTGTTGCTCGATCGAGTAAAATACCTACTGCTAGTTTTTTTACTTTAGATCAAGGTGATGAATTTACAATTGAAGAGATCGAGAAGGTTGTTGGATTTCCATGTTTTGTAAAAGCTAACAGAGCTGGAAGTAGTTTTGGAGTTTCCAAGGTATATACGCCTGAAGAACTTCCTTCAGCCATTGAAAAATCATTTGAAGAAGATAATCAAATCCTTATTGAAACAGCTCTAGAAGGAAGAGAGTTTAGCGTAGGAGTATGCAAATGGAAAAATAAAATTAATGTGCTGCCAATCACAGAAATAATCAGTGAAAATGATTTTTTCGATTACGAAGCAAAATATGAAGGAAAATCGCGAGAAATAACACCTGCTAAAATTCCGGAAGAATGGGAGAAAACACTTGTAGGTTTATCAAAAAAAATATACAAACAAATGGGACTTGAAGGAGTAGTTCGAAGTGAATTCATTTTTGAAAACGGAATCCCTCACTTGCTCGAAATCAATACAATCCCTGGAATGACTTTAGAGAGTTTAATTCCACAACAATTAGAAGCCGGCGGAATTTCGTTAACGGAATTCATGGAAGAACTCATATCTGAAACAATGAAAAAAAAAGAATATCTTTAGGATTATGAAGAAAGCAATTTTTCCAGGTTCATTTGATCCAATTACCAACGGACACGTTGATATTATTAAAAGAGCAATTCCTTTGTTTGACGAGATTGTAATCTCAATCGGTATTAATTCGAACAAAAAATACATGTTTTCTTTAAAAGAACGCAAACGTTTTATTGAAAAAACTTTTGAAAATGAAAATAAAATTTCTGTTCAAACATACAAGGGACTTACTGTTGGTTTTTGTATGAATATTGGAGCATCCTTCATTTTGAGGGGTCTTCGAAACCCAGCAGACTTTGAATTTGAAAAAGCAATAGCGCATACAAATAGTAGCCTTTCAGGAATTGAAACCGTTTTCTTATTAACTTCAACAGAAACTTCCTTTATCAGTAGCAGTATTGTTCGAGAAGTAATTCATAATCAAGGAGACTACAAACACCTCGTTCCAAAATCTGTAATCCAGTCTTAAAGATTTTCATAAACTAGTTTGATGTTTTCATAAGCATTCTGAAACTTTTCTGGAATTTCTGACTCATTAATCCAAACTGCTTGCTCAATACCCTCTTTTGTTTGAGGAATCAAATCTATCTTTGAAGACGTTCTCATTTCAAACCAAAACGTCTTTTTAAGTTTATACCTGCCATTTCTATTGAAAATGTGTAGCGTATTAATTAATGGTCTAATGATTTCTAATCCTTCAACCCCTGTTTCTTCCTCTACTTCTCTAATTGCGGCTATTTTAACAGGTTCATTTTTCTCTATTCTCCCCTTAGGTAAGTCCCATTTTTTATTTCTGTAAATAAACAATAAGCGTTGATCTTGATGTCGAACCATACCTCCAGCTGCTTCAACAACTGGAAAATGTTTTAAAAAATGCATCCATAATTTTTCTTCAGAGGGGTGATACAAATACAGGGAATTGATTTTTTTAGACTTCAATGCTTTTATAATACCTTCAGGCGATGAAAATTTTATAAAAAAAACTGGAATTTCATCAGTTTGAGGAACCAATTCAGTTATTAAGAAAATTGGTTTTTGATTGAAAAATACTTTATACATTTGTGTATGATTTATAACGAACAAATAGCCTACAAAACTGCTGCTCATTTACTACAAATTAATGCAATTAAATTGGAACCAAAAAATCCATTTACATGGGCGAGTGGATGGAAATCTCCAATATATTGTGACAATCGATTAGCACTATCATATCCAAAAGTTAGAGATTTCTTGACAGATATATTGGCTGAACAAGTAAAATCTTTGTACGGAACTGAGGTGACTATTGCAGGTGTAGCTACTGGTGCAATTGGAATTGGAGCACTGGTTGCTCAAAAATTGAATTTACCTTTTGTATATGTTCGCCCTCAAGCCAAAAAACACGGACGTCAAAATCAAATTGAAGGATTTATTCAAGAAGGACAGGTCGTTGTTGTAATTGAAGATCTGATCAGTACTGGAATGAGTAGTTTAAACGCAGTAGCTGCAATTAAAGCTGAAGGTATTGAAGTTTTAGGAATGATTGCTTTATTCTCATATGGATTTTCTGTTGCAAAAAATAATTTTGAAAAAGCTGGTGTTCAACTCCACACTTTGAGTGACTATGACCATTTGATAGAATTTGCTAGAGATAATAAAACAATAGAAAAAAGCCAACAAGATACGCTTGTCAATTGGAGAAAAGACCCTTCAAACTGGAGTCCCTAATTTTTCAATTTAATTTGTTTTAAATCATACGCACACATTTTACGATCTTCTAGTTCAACTTTTAACAATCCTTGTGGGGTAACACCCCTTATAATTCCTGTAAACATTCGCCCTTTTGATTCAAAAGTGCTAGGTAAATTTCGTCTGTAAAGCGAAGCCTCATAAGTTTTTATTATTTGTTCTTGGGGGTGATTTAAAAGTTCAAGTTTTTGATTTAGAAGTTTTAGAAAACAATTCATCACCTCATCCAAATCATATAAAATTCCTGAGATTTTGAACATAGAACTAGCAATAGGAAGATTTTTAAAATGATTTTGATTTACATTGAGTCCAACTCCAATTACACTTGCATGAAGTGAAGAGGTTTTGAACATGTTTTCAATCAAAATTCCACAAATTTTTTTGTCACCTGACATAATGTCGTTTGGCCATTTTACATGAGTTTTGGGAATCATAAAGGAATTTAATGTTGCCTCAACTGCTAAAGAAACAACAGCACTTAATACAAAAGGGTTTTGAATTAAAAGATCACTAAATTCCTTGTAGATACTGAATGTTAGATTTTTACCTTTCTCTGATATCCAAATAGAATTGCTTTGCCCTCTACCACTATTCTGAGTTTGTGACCAAACAACATCACAATCAGTACACTTGTTTGATGAATAGCGCTCTTTCATCCAAGAATTCGTTGAATCAGTGGCATTAATTTTGATTAAATTGAAATAATGCATCTTAAAAATACTTGTGTCTGCCAATATTATAATAAATTTGTGTTAAAGAAAAAAATTAATGACGAAAGCTTCCAATAGTGCTGATAATCTTATTACCCAAATACTTCTAGGAATAGACCAAGTTAAAGGTGTTGAAGTAAATTTACTCGATTTAAGAAATATTGAAAACACAGTCTGTGATTATTTCATTGTGTGTACAGGAACATCGAATACTCACGTATCCGCAATAGTTGGATCTGTTCAAAAGACGGTAAGCAAAGCATTACAAGAAAAACCTTACCATACTGAAGGACAAGATAATGGAGAATGGGTATTGATGGACTATGTAGATATCGTTGTTCATGTTTTTCAAAAACAAATTAGAGAGTATTACAATATTGAAGAGCTTTGGGGTGATGCAAAAACTACATTAATCGCTTCAAATCAATAAAAAAATTATGGCAAAAGAAAACCAACCAAAAAAACAGAAATTCAATACGTATTGGGTTTATGGAATTGTAATTATTCTACTTTTAGGGCTAAGTATGTTTGGTGACGGAAGTTCACAGTCTCTTAAGAAGACCAACATATCAGAATTTGAGCGTTTCTTAAATGAAGGAGATGTAAAAAGTATTGTTGTTTACAATAAAAACCTCGTGAAAGTTTCATTAACAGAATCAGCCTTAGAAAAATCGATTCACTCTGGAGCAAAAACAAAAAATATTTTAGGGCAAGACAACATCAAAGGTCCTCATTATCAATTCGAAGTTGGAAACTTGGAGTTATTTCAGCGAAAATTAGAGAAAGCCGAATCCAACGGTATTGTTTTTAAATATGATTTTACAACCATTGAAAATAAGTGGCTTGACGTTTTACTTAGTTTCCTTCCTATTATAGTAATCATAGGAATATGGATCTTCTTGATGAGAAGAATGTCGGGAGGTGGAGGAGGTGCCGGTGGAAGTCAAATTTTTAATATTGGGAAATCAAAAGCTAAGCTTTTTGATGAAAAAGCAGACATCAAAACAACTTTCAAAGATGTTGCTGGATTAGAAGGAGCCAAAGAAGAGGTTCAAGAAATTGTAGACTTTCTTAAAAATCCAACAAAATACACCAAACTGGGTGGAAAAATTCCTAAGGGAGCACTTCTTGTAGGGCAACCCGGAACCGGTAAAACATTACTAGCTAAAGCTGTAGCAGGGGAAGCAAAAGTCCCTTTCTTTTCTTTATCAGGATCTGATTTCGTGGAAATGTTTGTAGGAGTAGGTGCTTCAAGGGTGAGGGATCTTTTTAAACAAGCAAAAGAGAAATCCCCAGCAATTATTTTTATTGATGAAATTGATGCTATTGGAAGAGCACGTGGGAAAAGTAATATGACAGGTTCAAATGATGAACGTGAAAATACTTTGAATCAGCTACTAACCGAAATGGATGGTTTTGGAACCAACACCAATGTAATAGTTTTAGCAGCAACAAATCGTGCTGATGTATTAGACAAAGCATTGATGCGAGCTGGTCGGTTTGACCGCCAAATCTATGTTGATCTTCCTGATGTGAGAGAACGTAAACAGATTTTTTCTGTACATATTGCTCCTCTAAAAACAACCAAAACATTAGATATCGATTTTTTATCCAAACAAACTCCTGGTTTTTCAGGAGCTGATATTGCAAATGTTTGTAATGAAGCAGCACTAATTGCTGCTCGAAAAAACAAAAAATCAGTTGGAAAACAAGACTTTTTAGATGCAGTTGATCGAATTGTTGGAGGGCTTGAAAAGAAAAATAAAATTATCACTCCGGCAGAGAAAAAAACAATTGCATTCCATGAGGCAGGCCATGCTATGGTCAGCTGGTTACTTCAACATGCTGCGCCCTTAGTTAAGGTAACTATTGTTCCCCGAGGACAATCTTTAGGAGCTGCATGGTATCTTCCAGAAGAACGAATGATTGTCCGAACCGAGCAAATGCTTGATGAAATGTGTGCAACTCTTGGAGGAAGAGCAGCAGAAAAAATGGTTTTTGATAAAATATCCACTGGGGCCCTAAGTGATCTAGAAAAAGTAACCCGACAAGCAAAGGCTATGGTCACCATATATGGTCTTAACGATGAAATTGGAAACCTGACCTACTACGATTCCAGTGGTCAATCAGATTATAGTTTTTCTAAACCCTATTCCGAGGACACTGCTCAAAAAATTGATAAAGAAATATCCATACTGATAGAAGGTCAATATGAAAGAGCGTGTAAGCTTGTTGCAGACAACATAGAAAAGTTAACAATACTAGCGGAACGTCTTTTAGAAAAAGAAGTTTTGTTTAAAGATGACCTTTTAAATATTCTTGGAAAAAGACCCTTTGATCAAGAACAAAATGAGGATGAAAAAAAAACAATAACTGAATAATTTTTTCGTGAATTTCTTCAAAAATATTTTCGGAAAAAACAAAAAGGAAATAATCAAAGAAAATAGCCCCTATTTAGCTCCTAAAAAAGATCATAAAGAAATTGAGTTTGCCAAAAAATTTACTGAGAAGGGTGGAAAATTTATTTTTAGTGAGAATAGAAAAGATACTTTAAAATATTTCCACCAAATACTAGCTGAAAACGGATGGGGCAACTTAGATTTAAAAAGTGATTCAAAAAGTCTAAACAGTTTTTTTAAACTCGATACAAATCAAGAGTTTTCTGAAAATAAAATTCCTTCAACACAGGTTTTAGGCTGCGAATATTTAATTGCAAACAAAGGAGCTATATTGATTTGTAGTCATCAAATAAAAGATTTGAAATTGAATGAACTTCCTGAAAATTTGATAATTCTTGCAAGTTCAGCTCAATTTGTTGAAGACGTTAGTGAAGCGATGACATTGATAAATACTCGATATAAAGAAGATCTACCATCAAATATTACTACCCTAAATGCGTTCGATCCAGATAAAGAAGAAAACTTTCTTTCTTATGGAAGTAGCACAAAAAACTTATATTTACTCGTTCAAGAAGACTCCTACTAAATGAAAGATATAAAAATTCGTGCTGTATCTGGATCACTTTATGCTGCAACATTAATAGGGGCAATATTCTTTTCCCCATTTACAATGTCGGCAATTATTTTTATTTTTTCAAGCCTAGCTTTGTGGGAATTCCAACGATTAATTCAATTCAAAAGCATTATCCCATTTATGACATTAGCTCTTTCAATTGGGTATGCCCTATTCAGCCTGATGACTAAACAAACTGAGGATGTCATGCTCTACATTGCTTTGATTCTTAATTCAGTTCTTATCATATTACTCTTTTCTTCTAAAAAAATAAACCTCAACTATCCAATAAAACTTATTCTTAGTCTTGGATATTTAGTTTTTTCATCTTATTTCATTTGTCGATCAGCTTATGAGGGGTTGACTTATTCCCCGTGGTTACTGACATTACTTTACTTATCGATTTGGGCAAACAATTCATTTGCATATATTTTTGGCTCAAAATTTGGAAAGCACAAGTTGCTTCCAAAAATATCTCCAAAAAAATCCTGGGAAGGATTTTTTGGAGGAATGATTGCTACTATTCTTTTGACATATGTCATTGAAAAAGAATTGAATCTTTTTGAAAATAAGTTATGGATCCTATTTGCTTTAATGGTTCCCATATTGGCTACTTTAGGGGATTTTATTCAATCTTATTTCAAGAGAATAGCTAAGGTTAAAGACAGTGGGAGTCTAATTCCTGGCCACGGAGGGTTTTATGATCGCATGGATAGTGTTATCTTTATTGCACCTTATTATTATTTACTTTTAAAATTCATCTAAGATGTTTCACAAAGAAGGCCACTTAATCATTGTTTTTACTTTTATTTTTACAGCAGGAATTGCACTTGGTGCTGATTACTTTGTTCCAATTTCTTGGTTAAAATTAGCCTTACAAGTTCTAAGCCTTGGTTTACTCGTATTGGTTTTACAGTTTTTTAGAAATCCTAAGAGAAATACAGTTATAAATTCAGATCACATAATCGCCCCGGTTGATGGGAAGGTAGTTGTGATTGAAGAGGTTTATGAAAAAGAATATTTAAAAGATCAACGCCTTATGGTGTCGATTTTTATGTCACCAGTAAACGTTCACGTAACTCGTTATTGTATGAGCGGAAAAGTGCTATTTAGCAAATACCATCCAGGAAAATATCTCGTTGCATGGCACCCAAAAGCTTCTGAAGAAAACGAACGAACAACGATTGTTGTCGAAAATAAATCTTTTGGATCAGTGCTTTATCGTCAAATTGCGGGTGCGCTTGCACGAAGAATTGTAAACTATGCAAAAGAAGGTCAGGAGATAATTCAAGGAACGGATGCTGGCTTCATCAAATTTGGTTCTCGGGTAGATTTATACCTTCCTGTTGGTACCAAAATTGAGGTAGATTTGAATCAAGTTGTGAAAGGCGGAATCCACTGTATCGCCAAGAAATAAACAGTTATTTATAAAGCTGCCAAGCTTTTCTGTAATACTTCTATTTTTTCTAAAGCATCAGCTTCTTTTTTTCGCTCATTAACAATCACTTGTTCTGGAGCGTTAGAAACAAAGCGTTCGTTTGCCAATTTCTTTTGAACAGATACTAAAAAACCATTCAAGTATTTGAGTTCTTCACCTAGTTTTTGTCGCTCTTTTTCAACATCAATTTTACCTTCAAGTGGAATAAAAAATTCCAGTCCATTTGCACGAAAAGCTCCCCCTTGTTTTTCTGGTGATGATTTTAGATAATTAATGCTAATAAGCTGTCCCATTTTTTGAATCAAAGATTCAAAAGGGATTTCTGCTGAAGAACCGATTACTTGAAGAGCCAGTTTTTCCTTAAATCCAATTTGTTTTTCTTTTCGGAAATTTCGTATTCCGCCAATTACTGCCTTAGCAGCATCAAAGCGATTGATAATCTCTACGTCAAATGACTTGAATATTGGCCATTGACTAATAATCAATGCCTCATTTTGAGATCTTTTGTCCATATCTTGCCAGAGTTCTTCTGTAATGAAAGGCATAAATGGGTGTAATAATTTTAAATTTTGCTCAAACAAAGATCGAATTTCTTTTAGGGTTTGCCCATCAATCGGATCACCATAGGATGGTTTTATTGCCTCAAGCAGCCAAGAGCAGAAATCGTCCCAAATAAGTTTATAAGAAGTCATCAAAGCATCTGATAAGCGGTATTTATCAAAATGATCATTGATAGTTTCTAGAGTTTGATGAAATTTGTGATCGTACCATTGAAGTGATTCTCTATTCACTATGGATTGGCTTTTATTTTCATCAACTTCCCAACCATCAATTAGACGATATGCATTCCATATTTTATTTGCAAAACTTTTTCCTTGTTGACATAAGCTTTCGTCAAACAACAAATCATTCCCAGCAGCTGAACTGAATAATAAACCTATTCGAACAGCATCAGCACCGAAATCCTCTATAAGTTTAATTGCATCTGGAGAATTACCTAATTGCTTAGACATTTTTCTTCCTTGTTTATCTCGAACTAGTCCAGTTAAATAAACTTTAAAAAAAGGTTTTTTTTTGCGGTATTCATAGCCCGAAATTATCATACGAGCAACCCAAAAAAACAATATATCTGGGCCCGTTACTAGGTCTTTAGTTGGATAATAATAGTTTATCTCTTCGTTATCAGGGTTTCGAATTCCGTCAAAAACAGAGATAGGCCACAACCAAGAAGAAAACCAAGTGTCTAAAACATCGTCATCTTGACGAAGATCACTTGCCTTTAAATTTTTATTTCCTGATTTTAAATGTGCCATTTCCAATGCTTTCTCAATTGAAGGAGCTACTACAAAATCATCAGGGTTATTACTGTAATAATAAGCTGGTATTTGTTGTCCCCACCATAATTGTCGGGATATGTTCCAATCTCGAATGTTTTCCATCCAATGGCGATAGGTATTCTTGAATTTGGTTGGAACTAAAGTAACATCATCTGATTCAAGTACAGCTTTGATGGCTGGTTTTGCAAGTTCTTCCATTTTTAAAAACCATTGATCAGATAAACGGGGCTCAATAACTGCCTTAGTTCGTTCAGAAGTGCCTACTTTGTGGGGGTAATCTTCTTTTTTAACTAATACACCTAGGTCTTCTAACTCTTTTGAAATGGCTTTCCGAACTTCAAATCGATCCATAGCTTCATAGTGAAGTCCCTGAGCATTTAAGGTTGCATCTGGATTAAAAATATCAATAATATCTAATCCGTGTTTTTCTCCCAAAGCTTTGTCATTGACGTCATGTGCTGGTGTCACTTTCAAACAGCCTGTTCCAAATTCTATTTCAACATAATCATCTTCAATGATTGGTATCCAGCGGTCAGCAATTGGAACTTTTGCCTTTTTCCCTTTCAAATGTTCAAAACGTTCATCTTCTGGGTGAATACAAATTGCCGTATCTCCAAAAATAGTTTCGGGACGAGTTGTTGCAACTATCAAGGGATTTTCAACCCCCTCTACTTCATAAGCCACATAATATAAAAAACCTGCTTTTTCTTCATAAATAACTTCTTCATCAGACAAAGTTGTTTGTGCTTCTGGATCCCAATTAACCATGCGATAACCCCTATAAATCAACCCTTTTTTAAACAGATCAACAAATACTTGAATTACAGATTCTGACATTTCTGCATCAAGAGTAAACTTGGTTCTATCCCAGTCGCAAGAAGCTCCCAGTTTTTGAAGTTGATTTAAAATAACTCCTCCATATTCCTCTGTCCAATTCCACGCATGCTCTAAGAACTCTTCTCGTGTTAAGTCATTTTTATCAATTCCTTGTTTCTTTAATCGAGCTACCACTTTAGCTTCTGTAGCAATCGATGCGTGATCGGTTCCAGGAACCCAACAGGCGTTAAATCCTTGCATTCTAGCTCTTCGAATCAAAATATCTTGCAAAGAAACATTTAACATATGGCCCATATGAAGTACACCTGTAACGTTTGGTGGTGGGATTACTATAGAATAAGAAGGACGTTTATCCGGTGTGGATGCAAAATACTTATTACTAAGCCAGTAGTCGTACCATTTCTTTTCGACAGTTGCGGCTTCAAACTTTGAGGAAATCGACATAGTGGTCTGATTTTTGTTAAATATAAAGCAAAAGTAATTTTCTTAAGGGGATTTCAAAAGGAATCAGATCACTTTTGTCATGCTTTTTTCTGTGAATTAAAATTATGTATATTGCAAATACTAAAAATGAGCTTATGAAAAATTTAATTACCGCTTTCAGTTTTTTTTTAGCGTTCAATTTGGGAAGCTTTGCTCAAACCAGTGGGCCAAAAATAGAGTTTAAATCCAGTGTTATTGATTATGGAGAAATTTCAAGAGGCAGTGACGGAATTCGTGTTTTTACTTTTGTAAACAAAGGTGATAAACCTCTTGAAATAACTAAGGTATACTCTTCTTGTGGCTGTACTATCCCCAAGAAACCAGAGGCCCCAATTCCACCTGGGGAAACTGGAGAAATTCAAGTTAAATACGACACCAACAGATTGGGTCCGATTCGTAAAACCATTACTGTAAATTCAAACTCTGCAGAAACACCTATTGTTTCACTGAAAATAAAAGGAGTGGTTCAATAACTCTCATAACAATGTTTTTAAAACAAATCGATAAATAAGTTTTACTCCTTTTCTTTTGATTGCTAGTTTTATTTTAGTTCCAGGTTTCTTTTGAAATAGGTGAGTCATATGCTGAAGCTATATGTCATCTACTCTTTTACCATTAATTGATATTATACATCTACTACTTTCAAGCCCACTAATGCTGCAGGAGAACCCTTTCTAAGATTTGATATTTCAATTATGGATTGAAAACGCAACCGATAAACTTCTGTAAGAAATATCTTAACCCCATTATTCTGTCTTTCATCTTGACTTTTGTGTCGATCATCAGCTATAAAATTAATTTTTTCCTTGATTAAATTTTCGCCTTTGTATTGCAATTCAATACCACTTAAATTATAATAAAAAGGAGAAAAAGCTTTAGAATTTCTTTTTAAGATTAATTGTTTGTTTGGATAGTCAAAAGTTATTTTAAAACGTCTTAACAATTCACCTCCAATACTTACTATTCTATTGTTGTCTAGTACTTTTTTATAGTCAATTATACTATCAGGGTAGGCAACTTTTTATTTTTTTCAAAATAAATGATCCCAGTTGAAATGAAGATATTTTCCCTCGGTCACCAAACAAGTCCCCATTGATTCCTATTCCTAAAAAGTTAGGGAAAAAGGAAGATATTTTGACAACTTTTTCATGTTGATCAAAAAGCCATAGAGCATCACTTGAACCACTATCAATTAAATTTCTCCTTCGACAACCTTTCAATTATCTTGAGTAATAAATCCGCTAACAAGGGGTTTTTTATTTTTAAACCGAATGGGAAGAATACTGCACTTTCTACATGAAATAGTTTTATCATTTGAGTACTCAATGCGTATGCGTTTACTTATATAATTAATTGAAATTTTAAAATTCTTAAAAAGAGAAGCTCCCAAAATACCGTCAATTTGAGTTCCCATGCGTTTACTAAATTTTAAATTCTCATCCTCTAACAATAATATTTCATGATTTACGCTAGTCAAACGGTCAATTTTAAAAAAGTCAGCCTCTACCCTAAATGCGCGTATGAAAGCTACATTGGAAAAAACCCTAATATTAATAATTTCTCTGCTTTCAAAGTCATGAATTGATATTAAATCGTTGTTAAATAAAATGGTTTTATTGACACCAGAATCTAATAAAAAATTAAGGGCTACTCCATTAATTTGAACTGGTAATACGATTAGATTATTGATTAATTTAAAAGAAAAAGTTCGCTTTTTAACGCCTTCTGGAAAATAAAAACTGGATTGAGCAAACAATGAGAAAGAGCAACAAAAATAAAATATGAATAAAATTATTCTAAAATATTGTTTCATAGAAATGGGGTATAATTCGGTCTTCTATTTTAATTACATTTTTTTAGCAAAAAAGTAATCCTAAAAAAAGAATACATATAAAACCTAACAAAAAACATTCTAATTAATCTGATGTAATTTTTTTTTAAGATATTAGCAAAATTATTTTAATACAAAATGCCCATTTTATCCAACAAGGGAAGAAACCTTCCAGAATCTCCCATAAGAAAATTAAGTGCTTTTGCGACTAAAACAAAAACTAAAGGAGTTCATGTATTTCACCTCAACATTGGACAACCTGATATTGATTCTCCACAAGATTCAATTGACATAGTTCGCAACAATAATCTAAAACTACTTCCCTATGAGTCTTCTGAAGGGTCATTAAGTTTTAGAAAATCACTTTGTTCTTATTACAAAAGAAATAAAATTGAAGTTCTTCCCGAAGACATCATTGTTACGACTGGAGCAAGCGAGGCATTAGCATTTACCTTGAATTGTATTTGTGATGCTGGTGATGAGATTATTATACCTGAACCTTTTTATGCAAACTACAATGGTTTTGCTGCTGCATCAAGTGTAAAAGTTATACCTATAGTTTCATTATTTGATGATCAATTTTGCCTCCCTTCAATCTCTACCATTGAAAATAAAATCACACCAAGAACCAAGGCGATTTTAATCTGCAATCCAAGTAACCCTACGGGATATCTATACTCACAAGAAGAAATCAAATTGCTTGGAGATCTTGCACTAAAACACAATGTTTTTTTAATTGTTGATGAAGTTTATCGAGAATTTATTCATAGTGAAGTAGATAAACACTTTTCGGTTTTACAATATGAAAAGTTAAATGATCATGCAATCATGATTGATTCGGTTTCTAAACGTTACAGTCTTTGTGGAGCACGAGTTGGATTCATGGTTTCAAAAAACAAAAATCTAATCGCAACTGCTCTAAAATTTGCGCATTTACGGTTATCTCCCGCTACTTTAGCTCTTATGGCTAGCGAAGCTGCTATCAATTCTGACCCAGAATATTTAATCCAAGTAAAAAATGAATATTCAAAACGAAAAAAAACCTTAATTGAAGCTTTAGAAAAAATTGATGGCATTCGAGTATCCAATCCAAAGGGAGCATTTTACTGTATTGTAGAATTACCTGTTGAGGATGCGGAAGAATTTTCTAAATGGATGTTAACTGATTTTACTTATCAAAATGAAACAGTTATGTTTGCTCCTGCAGCAGGGTTTTATTCTACACCTGGGTATGGAAAAAAACAAATTAGAATGGGTTTTGTTTTAAAGCAAAAAGACTTGTTACGCTGTGCTAAAATTCTAGAAAAAGCCTTAAAGGCTTATTCCAATTGAATTGAGTTTTCTATCTTGTGTATGCTTAAGAAAACACAATTGAAAACCATCGAAGAAAATAAATCCATAAAAGTATATAATACATTTGGTGTTGAATGTTTTAGTGAATATTTCAGTCGTGTTAATTCGGAAGAAGAGCTTCGTGAGATACTTTTGAATAAAAACTTTAAAAAGAAATTTATCATAGGTGGTGGAAGTAATTTACTGCTTACCAAAAATATATTAGGATTATGCATCCATATTAATCTTAAAGGAATCCATATCGTTGAAGAAAATGATGAACATGTTGTACTTGAAGTTCAAGCAGGGGAAAACTGGCACGAATTTGTTGTTTGGACTATTAATCAAGGATATGGTGGCCTAGAAAATTTATCCCTAATTCCTGGAAATACTGGCACTGCCCCAATTCAAAATATTGGTGCTTACGGAGTTGAATTGAAAGACAGTTTTGTAAGCTGTAAGGCTATGAATGTAGAAACTGCAGAAATGCGTAAATTCAATCTTGAAGATGTAGAATTTGGTTACCGAACCTCTATTTTTAAAACTACTTTAAAAGGAAAATATGTGATTACTTCTGTTCAATTTCGGTTGACCAAAAAAAACCATAAACTCAAAACAAGTTATGGGGCAATTCGAGAGGAAATGGGAAATATAACTGTATCTCCAAAAAGCATTGCTGATGCAGTAATTTCAATTAGAGAACGTAAACTTCCTGATCCCAAAGTAATTGGGAATGGTGGAAGTTTCTTTAAAAACCCCATAATTAAAGAAAAACAATTTGAAAACTTATTGGAAAAATATCCTGAAATACCTTACTACAGAATGAATAGTTCTGAAATCAAAATTCCAGCTGGGTGGTTAATTGAATCTCTTGGTTTCAAGGGGTATAAAAAAGGTGATGCAGGTGTTCATAAAGATCAAGCTCTCGTATTGGTTAATCACGGAAAAGCTTCGGGTCAAGAAATTTTAGCATTATCACAAGAACTTCAAAAAAAAGTAAAATACATCTTTGATATTCATTTAGAAATTGAAGTAAATATCTATTAATTACTCTTTATTCTTTGAGTCGAGTTGTAAAGTTACCGGACCATCGTTGCACAAAGAAACTTGCATGTCTGCACCAAAAATTCCAGTTGCAATGGGCTTGTTCAAAACCTTTTCTACTTGAGATATAAAAGCTTCATATAGAGGGATTGCATGTTCATGTTTTGCTGCAAGTATATAAGAAGGTCGATTCCCTTTTTTAGTGGCTGCCATTAATGTAAACTGACTAATTAGAAGAAGCTCCCCATCAATATCAAGAAGAGATCGATTCATAATTCCATCTGAATCTGAGAAAATGCGAATTTGGGTTGTTTTTTTTATTATCCAATTAACGTCTTCTATGGTGTCTGCCATTTCAATTCCTAAAAAAACAAGCAAACCTTGTTTAATGGATCCGACATTCTTTTGGTTCACCTCTACTTTGGCATTTTTTACTCGCTGAATTACTACACGCATAATTAATTTCTATAAGGAGTGTCTTCCTCTAAAAGTTGAAGATAACTTTTGTATCTAGAGGCCGCAATAGTTTTATTTTCGACACCTTCTTTTACGGCACATTTGGGTTCATCCACATGAAGACAATTATTAAACTTGCAGGAGTTTTTTATTTTTAAAAATTCAGGGAAATAATTTCCTAGTTCTTCTGATTCCATATCAACAACACCAAAACCTTTGATGCCTGGTGTATCAATAATTCTTGCATTTCCATCCAAATCAAACATTTCAGCATAGGTAGTTGTATGCTGACCTTGCTGGTGTTGTTCTGAAATGATTTTTGTCTTTAAATTTAAATTTGGAGATATTGAGTTGATCAAAGTAGATTTACCCACACCACTATGTCCCGAAAACATTGAACATTTCCCCTCCATTAATTTTGAAATAAAGGCTACATCTTTTTTGTTAAAACTTGAAATCTGATGGCAGGTATATCCTGTTTTTTCATAAATACTTTGCATTGCCTTTATCTCGAGCTTTTCTTCTTCAGAATATTTATCCATTTTATTGAACAGCAAAATCGCTTTAATTTGGTAGGCTTCAGCAGTAATTAAAAAGCGATCAATAAAAGAAAAGAAAGTTGGAGGATTATTCAGAGTAATCAATAAAAAAGCTTGATCAATATTGGAGGCGATAATATGAGTTTGCTTTGATAAATTAACCGATTTTCTTACGATGTAATTATCTCGAGGTTCAATTGCATTGATGATTCCCAAGGATTCTGCTTCTTTCTCTATTTCAAAATCAACTCTATCCCCCACTGCAATAGGATTAGTACTCTTTATACCTTGTATTCTAAACTTCCCTTTTATTCTGCATGAAAAAAAATCTCCACTAGTATCTTTTACAAGATACCAACTCCCTGTTGAACGATAAACAATTCCTTTATTCAATTATAACGTTTTAGAAAGTTTAAAGATAAGTTAGAAATCTTTATGCGGCAATTTCATTGACATATTTGCTATCTTTGTGGAAAAATTTTTCATGGCTCAAAAAGCAATTTTAATGATTCTGGATGGATGGGGAAAGTCACCAAATCCCTCAGTTTCTGCTATTGATCAAGCACAAACTCCTTTTATTGATAGTTTATATAAAAATTACTCCAATAACAGTCTTCGAACCGATGGTATGCATGTTGGCCTTCCCGATGGACAAATGGGTAATAGTGAAGTCGGTCATGTAAATCTTGGTGCTGGTCGTATTGTCTATCAAGATTTGGCTAAAATTAATTTAGCAATTGAGAACAATACGCTAAAAGATGAAATCGTTTTGAAAGAAGCCATTGCATATGCAAAAACTAATGATAAAAAAATTCATCTAATGGGTTTGGTTTCTGATGGTGGAGTACATTCTCATGTAAATCACATTAATGCTTTATTGGAAATTTTTGCTGAACAAAAAATGGATAAGGTATATCTTCATGCATTTACCGATGGACGGGATGTTGATCCACAATCAGGAAAAAAGTTCATAAAAAACATCGAAGAAACTATGTCCAAAACTACTGGAAGAATAGCTTCTGTTATTGGGCGATATTATGCCATGGATAGAGATCAACGCTGGGAACGTGTTCAAAAAGCATACGATCTTATTGTTCGAGGCAAGGGTAACTTAGTAGATGACTTTGCTAGCGCAATTCAGAATTCTTATGATGAAAAAATAACCGATGAGTTCATCGCTCCTCTAGTTGCAAAAAATAAAGAAGGAAAAGCCCTTGCTACTTTAGAGTCAGATGATGTAGTAATTTTCTTTAACTTTAGAACTGATCGAGGGCGTGAATTATCAAAGGCACTTTCACAAAAAACATTTAAAGAACAAGGAATGAATCCTTTAAGTCTACATTTTGTTACCTTGACCAATTATGATAGTTCTTTTAAAAAGGTAAATGTTATATTTGATAAAGAGAATCTTAAAGATACTTTGGGGGAAACTTTATCTGATGCTGGCAAAATTCAAATTAGAATTGCTGAAACTGAAAAATATCCACACGTTACATTCTTTTTTAACGGTGGTAGAGAGAAACCTTTTCCGGGAGAAGAACGCATTCTTTGTCCTTCACCTAAAGTGGCAACCTATGATTTGCAACCGGAAATGAGTGCTTTTGAAATTCGCGATGCAATTATTCCTGAGATTCAAAAAGAAACTGCAGATTTTATTTGTTTGAACTTTGCAAATCCTGATATGGTAGGCCATACTGGTGATCTTAATGCTACAATTAAAGCATGTGAAACAGTAGATAATTGTGCTCAAGAAATTATAGAAGCTGCCTTGACTCAAGATTACGCTACTTTGGTTATTGCTGATCATGGAAATTGTGAGACCATGATAAATCCAGACGGAAGTCCAAATACAGCTCATACAACCAACCCTGTTCCAATTATTTTGGTAGATAATCACAAGAAAAAAATAGCTTCTGGTGTTTTGGGAGATATAGCTCCCACAATCCTTGATTTAATGGATATTAAACAACCTGAAGCAATGACACAAAAATCATTACTCCTATGAAAATAGTTTTTACTTTTTTGACTTTAGCACTTTTCATCAGTTGTGGAGAGGTAAAAAAAGAACCCAAACAGAAAGTAACAGAAGTTACAATTCCAAATTCCCTTAAAAGCACTACCCTAGAAGGCGAAGAAATTCTCTTAGGAAAAATAACCTTGGATCAATTAAAATTATTTTCGCCATGGTATCAAAGGGAGTATGATTTTTACAAAGTGAATCCATCACAAGCTAAAGAATTAAAACCCTTATTAAAAAACATTCGGATAACCTTACTTTTAGGAACTTGGTGTGAGGATAGTCAAAGAGAAGTTGCTCCAATGTTAAAAATTTTAAAAGAATCAGGATTTACCATAGATCAAATAGAACTTATTGCAGTTTCGGAAGATAAAGATACCCCAGATGGTCTTGAAAAAAAATATGACCTCTTCAATGTTCCCACGCTAATTTTTTCTAAAAACAATAAAGAATTGAATCGAATTGTAGAATTTCCCATTGAAACTTTAGAGCAGGATATGCTAAAAATTCTGAAAGATGAGAGCTACAAAAACGCATATGCTGAATGAGTGCTGTTGTACTTAAAAATAGAGAAGAAATTGAATTAATGCGAGAAAGCGCTTTGATCGTTTCTAAAACACTAGGAATGCTTGCCAGTGAAATTAAACCTGGAATAAGCAGCTTAGAATTGGATGTAAAAGCAGAAGAGTTTATCAGGGATCATGGAGCAGTTCCAGGCTTTTTAGGACTTTATGATTTCCCTAATACATTATGCATGAGCCCCAATTCTCAGGTAGTCCATGGAATTCCAAATAATGAACCTCTTCAAGAGGGAGATATTATTTCGATTGACTGTGGCTCCCTTAAAAATGGCTTTTATGGAGATCATGCTTATACTTTTGCGGTAGGTGAAATTGATCCCAAAACAGAAAAACTTTTACGCATTACTAAGGAATCTTTGTATAAAGGAATTGCAGAATTTAAAAATGGAAATCGTATTGGAGATCTTGCTTATGCCATTCAAAACCATGCAGAAACTGAGGGATATGGTGTTGTTAGAGAATTAATTGGACATGGATTAGGAATAAAAATGCATGAAGGACCAGAAGTTCCTAATTATGGAAAAAGAGGGCGTGGTAAAAAATTCATAGATGGAATGGTTCTGGCTATTGAGCCTATGATTAACAGAGGAACCCACCGAATCAAGCAACTCAATGATGGCTGGACTATTTTGACCGCTGATGGTTTACCTAGTGCACATTTTGAACATGATGTTGCTTTGATAGATGGAAAACCCGAACTGCTTTCTACCTTTCAATACATCTATAAAGCTCTGGGTATAGATAGTGATGAGGAAACACCCTTTCGAAAAGAAGCCTTGATTTTATGAAATCGATAATCAACCTTCTACCCAGAACTTGGTTGATACAACTGAGTATTTTATTCCGTCCCCTTATTAGGTTATATTTTAAAGGCAATAAGTACACTGATCCCATTGACGGTAGTAGCTACCGTAAATTTTTACCTTATGGATATCAAAAATTACGTGAAAATGCACTTTGCCCAGGTACCTTATCGCTTGAGCGGCATCGACTTTTATGGTTGTATCTAAAACGTAAAACTTCCTTTTTAAAGGATTCTATCCGTGTTTTACATGTCGCTCCTGAACAGGTCTTTTACAAAAAATTCAAATCCTTCTCGCATTGGGATTACACAACAACTGATCTTGATTCACCTTTGGCGGAAGTAAAGGCTGATCTTTGTAATCTTCCGTTTGAATCAAATACTTATGACTTAATATTATGCAATCATGTATTGGAACATATTCCTAATGATAAGCTGGCAATGAAAGAAATATACAGGGTTTTAAAACAAGGAGGAACTGCTATTCTTCAAGTTCCTTTGGATGAAAACAGAAAAAAAACTTTTGAAGATAACAGTGTAGTAGATTCCAAAGAAAGAGCAAAGATTTTTGGACAATATGATCATGTTAGAGTTTATGGAAAGGATTATTATGATCGATTAAAATCTATAGGCTTTAAAGCAACTGCTGTTGATTTTATTAATACACTTCCACAAAACGAGCAAGAAAAATTTGGATTACCCAAAAATGAACAGATTCCAGTAGTCAAAAAGAATTAAGTTATTTATTCCATCCTTTAGAAAAATATTCCTTTATAGAATCTTGACTTGCAGTAATCCAATAGGCTTCTATATTGGGTAAAGACTCTATCATCTCCATACTTTTATCCAGGGGCATTACCATCAAAGCAGTGGCATACGCATCTGCAGTCATACAATCTGATGCAATTACTGATGTACTCAGAACTTCTGATTTAACTGCAGTTCCCTTTAGAGGATTTATTGAATGAACATAGCGTTTACCTGTAATTTCATCTATCTTGAATTTGCGGTAATTCCCTGACGTTGCAATTGCTTGATCTTTCAAAGTTAATGTTTGAATCAATTTTCGATCTTTAATTTGATTTGGGTCATCTATTGCAATTCTCCAAGGATTTAAAGATATAGGGTTCTCTCCTCGAGCAACAATTTCACCACCAATTTCTATTAAAAAGTTAGTTGCTCCGTAAAGTTCAAGATATTTAGCCAAAAGATCAACTGAATAACCTTTTGCTAATGCGTTAAAATCAAGATAAATTGCAGTGTGCATTTTTTGAATGGTACCCTCTGAAGTTAATTTAATTTTATCCCATCCCGTAATACTATTCAAAAAAACTCTCTTTTGATCGGTAAGTATTTGTGGTTTATTATCGGGGCCAAAACCGTATGCATTTACCCAAGAACCTACTGTAGGATCGAAATAACCATCAGTACTTTTCCACACTTCAGTAGTTTTTTCAAAAACTCTCTTAAAATGAACATCTACAGTTAACAAAGAATCCCCTTGATTTATTTTAGTGATGTCTGAATTAGGAAGATATGTAGACATGGAAGAATTAATAACTGTAAATAAAGAATCTATACCCCTTTGGATTTGATCGAAACTTGTGTTGATTTGACCATACTGAACCGAGTATGCTGTACCCAAAGCAAAACCTTGATGCTTTATTATTTGTTTATTGTCCTTACAACCAACAACAAAAAGAAAAATTAAAAAAATAAAATTACGCATGAGGTTCTATTTTTTGAAGTCCTTGAAAATTGATTGCATATGAATCTTTTTTGTTTAAGGGCAATTCATAATTTTCTGCGTTTGCCAATCCTACTCCTGCATAGTATGTAGTGGCCTCAAATTTCTCAGCATGAGAACGAACTGTTTCCATAAAGACTTTGTCATAGTCCATAGGATTTTTGGGATATGAAACTGAGCGCACAATTACGAAGTATAATTTTTTATCCTTAAGGCAAACAAATTGAGGATCATTCTTTAGTTCTGAATTAACTGTCATAAATTCAAAACCCTCTTCTTCCATTCTTTTCCCTACCACTTCCATGGCTAGGTTATGTAATTCTTGTTTTTTTAATATTTTCATATTTAACAAAAATAATTATATATTTTAAGAGTAAAAACAACCTTTGAAAAGTTTTTATTTTACTAACCCATCCAAATTTTATGTCATGAAAAAATTAATCCTTTTACCCTTATTATTTCTAGGAATTTACTCTTGTACCCATAGAACATCCTTCGAAATTAAAACTAAAACTATTGATGGTTACACCTTTGAATATGTTACCGACGATCCAACCGAAACTAGAATTTACACTTTAGATAATGGTTTAAAAGTGTATTTGAGTAGGTATGAATAGTATAGTTTTCCAAGAAATTAGAGAAGCACAAGCTTTAGCATACTCCGTTTACTCTGATTATTTTCAAGCAAATCAAACTGAAAAATCTGACTATATATTTTCCTATGTAGGTATTCAATCCGATAAACAAAAGGAAGCTTTGTCTTCTATGTTTGGATTGATTAATAACTTACCAGAATCTGAAAATACTTTTGAAATTGCAAAAAAAGCAGTTCTTAATAAAATTGAAAGTGAACGAATTACCAAATCTGCAATAATCGAGCAGTATTTAAGTGCAGAAAAAAAGGGATTAACCTATGATATCAAGGAATCTATTTATGATGAAGTAAAAAACATGGATTTTAAAACTCTTAAAGATTTCCATTCTACTTATATTAAAGATAAGCCACATGACATTCTAGTGATTGGAAACAGAGAAAACATCGATTTCGAAAATTTGGCTCAATATGGTTCTGTAAAAGAATTAGATTTGGAAAGTATCTTTGGCTACTAGCTAAAAAAGGTGGTTCTTAAGAACCACCTTTTTTAAATATTATCCTCCGAAATCGTCGAAACGAATATTTTCGGGCGGGATTCCAAAATCATCAGACATTCGTTCTACCGCTTGATTCATCAAAGGAGGCCCACAGAAATATACTTCAATATCCTCAGGTGATTCGTGTTTAGACAAATAGTTATCAATTACTACTTGATGAACAAAGCCTTTAAAACCATCACCTGCTCCATCCAAACCATCTTTTACCTTCCAATTATCCTCTTCAAGAGGTTCTGAAAGGGCTACATAAAATTTGAAATTTGAGAAATCTTTTTCAAGAGCACGGAAGTGTTCTAGATAGAAAAGTTCTCTCTTAGAGCGTCCACCATACCAAAAAGTGACCTTACGTCCAGTTTTTAGAGTTCTAAAGAGTTGATATAAGTGTGATCGCATTGGTGCCATACCAGCACCCCCACCAACATAAAGCATTTCAGAATCTGAGGGGTTGATGAAAAATTCACCAAAAGGACCCGAAATGGTTACCTTATCCCCTGGTTTTTTTGAAAAAATATATGAGGATGCAATTCCAGGATTGACATCCATCCATCCATTTTTGTCTCGATCCCATGGTGGTGTAGCAATACGAACATTCAACATAACTTCTCTTCCTTCTGCTGGATAAGAAGCCATTGAATATGCACGTTCTACTGACTCTGGGTTTTTCATTGTCAGTGGCCATAAATTAAAATTATCCCATTCCATTTTAAACTTCTCAGGTTCTCCTGGATGTTCTTCTGGATGAGCGGAAATGTCTATGTCAGAGTATTTAATCTCACATTCTGGGATTTCAATCTGAATATATCCACCAGCTTTGTAATCCATTTCTTCAGGTAGTTCAACGACAAATTCTTTAATAAAAGAAGCAACATTCCAATTGCGAACAACTGTTGCTTCCCATTTTTTGATTCCAAAGACCTCTTCGGGTACTTGGATAACCATGTTTTCTTTAACTTTTACTTGACACCCTAAACGCCATCCTTCTGCAATTTCTTTTCGTGAGAAATGTGGTTTTTCAGTGGGAAGAATTTCTCCTCCACCTTCCATAATTTGACACTTGCACTGAATACAGGTTCCACCTCCTCCACAAGCAGATGGCAGAAATATTTTATTATTTCCTAGGGTAGTTAATAAAGTACTTCCCGATGAAACTTCGATATTATTTTCACCGTTTATCATCAAGGCAACTGGACCTGATGGCATTAATTTGGCTTTAGCCCCCAACAACATTCCTACTAATAAAAAAATGATTAATAAGAAAACAACAATACTCGCTAAAATAATAGTATAATCCATAAATGATCTTATAATTTAATACCCATAAAACTCATAAATCCTATTGCCATCAAACCTGTGATGATAAAAGTTATTCCTAAACCTCGAAGAGGGGCAGGAACATTCGAATAGGTTATTTTTTCTCGAATTGCAGCAATAGCAATAATGGCCAAAAACCATCCAATCCCCGATCCAAATCCATAAACTCCTGATTCGAGAACTCCTCCAAAATCTTTTTGTTGCATAAATAGTGATCCTCCTAAAATTGCACAGTTTACAGCGATTAATGGTAAAAATATCCCTAAGGCTCCATAAAGTGCAGGAGCAAATTTTTCTACAATCATCTCGACCAACTGAACCATCGATGCAATAACAGCAATGAACATGATAAAGCTTAAAAAACTGAGATCGATTGATGCGTATTCTGAACCTAGCCATGTTAATGCAGCTGGTTTAAGCAAATAAGTGTCTAATAAAAAGTTGATTGGTACTGTAATAGATAAAACAAATATCACTGCAAAACCTAAACCAACTGCTGTTTTCACTGTTTTCGAAACAGCCAAATAGGAACACATCCCTAAGAAGTAGGCAAATATCATGTTCTCAATGAAAATACTTTTTACGAATAAATTAATGTATGATTCCATGATTTAGTTTTTTTCAATGAGTTTACGGTTTCTAGAACGTTGAATCCAAATAAAAATTCCAACAGTAATCAATGCCATTGGAGACAAGAGCATCAAACCATTGTTTTCATAACCCATTTCATAAAGCGCATCGGGTATTACTTGATAACCAAATAGTTTTCCTGAACCTAGTAATTCTCTAAAAAAGGCTACAACAATTAATATAAATCCATATCCTGCTGCATTACCAATACCATCTAAAAATGATGGCCAAGGACGATTGGCTAAAGCGAAAGCTTCAAGTCTTCCCATTACGATACAATTTGTGATGATTAGTCCAATAAAAATCGACAGTTCCTTGTAGACATCATATGCATATGCCTTGAGTACTTGATCTACCAATACCACCATTGCAGCTACAACTACCAATTGAACAATAATTCGAATACGATTTGGAATCAAATTTCTCAGCAATGAAATGATTACATTAGAAGCCGCCATAACCACAACAACCGAGATACTCATTACAATGGCTGGTTTAAGTTGAACGGTGATTGCTAATGCAGAACATATACCCAAAACCTGAACGGTAATTGGATTGTTATCATCCATCGGATCGGATAGCAGGGCTCTGTTCTTTTTTGAAAACAAAGCTTCTTTGCCTTTGTTGACAAAAAATAAGCTTGGTTTTTGTGAAGGTGTATGTTTTTGCTTCATGAAATTAATTTTGGTAAGCAATTGTATTGGTTTCTTCAACTCCTTCTTGAGTTGGAACTTCTTCAATAGTTTCTTCTATAAGTTCTTCTGAGATAGTTGTTTGATTCATCTTAAAGTAGGGAGTGTAATGGGCTAAACGTTCCGAAATCATATCCGTAACACCATCTCCAGTTATTGTTGCCCCTGAAATTGCATCAACCTCATGATCGTCTTTATCTAATCCCTTTGGATCATTATTTGTTTTGGAAACTGCTATTCCAACAAGCTCTCCGTTAGAGTCAAATATGGTCTCTCCAACAAAACGGTCTTGAAACCATTTTTGGGTTATCTCAGCTCCTAGTCCGGCAGTTTCACCTTTATGGTCAAAAACTGCTCCTTTAATTGTTTTCATATCACTCTCCAAAGCAATATATCCCCAAATAGCATCCCATAGCCCTGCTCCTCGTAAAGGAACAATATAAAAAGTTTGAGTTTCAACTTCTGCAACGTATAAAGGATAACGTTGCTGTTCGACAGGCTTTTTAACTTCTGTTCCTAACTGAATTTTAAATGCGTTTACCTCTTCATCTGGAACACCTTTGAGTGTCAATGCTAGTTGTTGCTTTATGTATTGATTGTATAATTTTTCAGCACCATCTCGATCAGTATCAATTCCGATAGTAGAAAGAATATTTTGCATTTGTTCTTTACGAACATTTTCACTTTGTTTCTCTTTAAGTGATGTTGCTGTGTAAGCCAAAGAGGAGGCTACAACAAATACCATAATCGTGGCAAAAAGAAAAGTATATGAATTGCTATCTCTATTCATAATTAAGCTGTTTTAAGTTGAGCAGATGACCAACGTTTTTTTCGTTTTGATATGTTGGATTCAACTACATAATGATCAATTGTTGGTGCAAATACATTCATCAATAAAATTGCCAACATTACTCCTTCAGGATATGCAGGATTAAATACTCGAATTAGAATACAAAATATACCTACTAATATACCATAAATCCATTTCCCTCTATTGGTCTGTGCTGCAGATACTGGATCCGTAGCCATAAATACAATACCAAAGGCAAATCCTCCTACTACTAAATGATTCATCCATGGAAAACTCATTAAAGCATTTGCTCCCCAAAGATTAAATAAGAATCCCATTAGTGCAGCTCCTAAAATTCCACCAATCATAATACGCCAACTTCCAACTCCAGTAAAAATAAGTATCAATGCCCCTACTCCTACCCAAAGAGCTGATGTTTCAGCAATTGAACCTGGTATAGAACCATTGAACATTTCCATCATTGAATAACTCACATCATTACCAGCTGCAAGAGATCCAAGAATAGTTTCACCAGAGATAGCATCCACATTTGAGGCCTCAGAGACCCAAACTTTGTTTCCAGACATGTACGTTGGATAGGCAAAAAAGGCAAAAGCTCGAGCCGTAAGGGCTGGATTCAATATGTTCATCCCAGTACCTCCAAATGCTTCTTTTGCTATCAAAACTGCAAAAGCGGTTGAAATACCAACCATCCACAAAGGAATATCAACTGGCATTATCATTGGGATTAAAAGACCCGTTACCAGATATCCTTCATTCACCTCATGACCTCGATAAATTGCAAAAATAAATTCTATTGTTAATCCAACTACATAGGATACAATTATCATTGGAACTATTTTATATGAACCGTGAATAAATGCGTCTAGAAAAGTAAAAACTTCTCCAGTTTGAATGTAATATTGGTAACCCGTGTTATAAATTCCATAGATCAGAGCAGGGATAAGTGCAATAATTACGGTAACCATTGTACGTTTTAAGTCTACTGCATCTCTAATGTGAGCTCCTTTTTGAGTTGTATGATTGGGTACAAACATAAAGGTGTCAAATGCATTTACAGCTGGAGCAAATTTTGCCCATTTTTCTCCCTTTGCAAATGGTTTTTTTATTTGGTCAATTTTGTTTCTTAAAAAACTCATATATATCGATTTTATCCTACTTCTTTAATCATTAAAGCTATTCCTTTTTTGATGATATCTTGGGCTTCAATTTTTGAAGTTGAAGCATAATCTATTAACCCAAAGTCTTCAGGAACTACCTCGTAGATTCCCAGAGCTTCCATTCTTTCAATGTCTTCTGCAATACAGGCTTTGACAAGTTGCATTGGAAAAATATTCATTGGGAAAACTTTCTCCATTTCTCCAGTAACTACCAATGCTCGTTCTTCACCATTCAGGTTGGTTGTTACCTTTGCTTTCTTTGATCCAAACAACCACGAAAGTGAGGTTTTTGAAATACTAGGAATGTGGTTATCCACAAAAGGTAACCATCCAAACATACGATATAAATTTCCTTCTGGAATTACAGAAACTAAATTGTTGTAATATCCTGTATATCCTTCTTCAGATGATGTTGTACCGCTCAATACATCTCCATTAATCACTCGAACTTCCTCTTCATGAGTTATGCCTGATGCTTCTAGATAAGGCTTCAATGCAGCACCTATTGTAGTTTTATAATATTGTGGTTTTGCTACTGAAGAACCAACAACTGCAATAGTACGTTGAGAAGAAAATTGTCCTGTAGAGAATAAAATCCCAATATTCACTACGTCCTCTGGTTCAATAACCCAAACTCTATCACCGTAATTTATGGGATCAATCCGATGGATTTGAACTCCAGCATTACCCGCGGGGTGTTTTCCAGAAACTCCAATTAATTCTGCATCTTTAACGCCACCAAAAAAACCTTTGAAGGACTCATCAAAAGTTAAATTCACATTTCCCGACGTAAGTTTTTTGAGAACAGAAATTCCTCTTTGGAAATCTCGTTTATTATTCTTTAACAAAAATTCATAGTCAACATCTAATGGTGCTGTAGAATAGGTTGAAATAAAAATAGATTTTGGGGTGTCTTCCGGCTGAGCTATTATATTGTATGGACGTTGCTTTATAAAAGGCCAACTCCCACTCTTAAGAATAATTTCTTTAATTGTTTCTGCATCTAAAGATTCAAAATCTGGCACATCATAAGATATGGCTTCATCTGATTCATCAGCAGTAATCAGTACCTGAAGAATTTTACGCTTGGCTCCTCTGACAATTGCACTAACTTCACCAGAAACTGGAGAAACAAAATGAATTCTTGGATTTTGTTTTGAGAAGAATAAAGGGGATCCTTTTTTTACAGGCTCTCCTTCTTTTACGATTAGCTTCGGTGTGATATTAAAAAAATCGTCAGGTTTCAGAACAAATGTCTTTGGTCTTGGTAATTCAACCAAAATTTTATTTGCTTCACCATCTAAGTTTAGCTTTGATCCTCTAGGGATTCGAATGTCTTTGGACATGAAATGAATTATTAAATTCTAAAAATCATGCAAATTTACTAATTAAAACAGACTACTAAAAGTGGATCTAGAGGGAATTTATTTTATTTATATTCATTCTAAATAAATTGTTTAACCTATACGAACAGACAACAACTTTACATACGAATTAATCCTTAATATTGTATCTTTAGAGCATGAAAGCCCTTGAGACATATCCAACTCTTTTTTTAATTCTTTTTTCTTCCCTTTTGGGACATACTCAAGTCTTAAACGAAATAACAAATGTCGATTTTTTAAAAAGTATTTCTTTTAAATCCGAAACTGCGAAACATCAATTCCCTCTGATCACAAAAGGAGAATCATTTATCCTTCAATTTGATGATCTTTTGGCAGAAGATAATGACTATTATTATGTGATTGAATACTTTGATCACGATTGGAAGCCCTCAAACTTGTATAAAAATGAGTATTTATCAGGTCTTGATAATCAAAGAATTTCAAACTACAAAAGTTCTTTTGGAACCCTTCAACGCTATACTCATTATGAATTGACCTTACCCAATGAAAATACTCAATTTTTAATATCAGGGAATTATATGCTTTCTGTATTTGATGCCAATGATGAACTTATGTTTCGTAGAAAATTTTTAATTTATGAAAACCTTGTCACAATTGAAGCTGGTGTGTTTAGGAGTAGAAAATTAGAGCAGTTTTCGACCCATCAAACGGTTCAATTTTCAATCACCCCAATTGGCATTAATATTCGCAATCCAGATAAAGACTTAAAAATTACACTTATTCAAAATGAGCAATGGGATAATGTCAAAAAACTTTCTAAACCCCAATATATTATTGGAAAAGAATTGCATTTCCGTTATGATATCCCCGCACAATTTGAAGGTGGAAATGAATTTTTATATTTTGATACTAAAGACAACCGTATTACAAACCCCAGTATAAGTTACGTTGAACAGGAAGAAATCTATCAAACTTATTTATTTACAGATCCAGAGAGAGCCAATTATCCCTATACGTTCAACCCTGACATCAATGGTGATTTTGTAATTAATACAGTTATGGGTGAAGATCCCTCCATTGAGGCAGATTATACACAAGTACATTTTAGCTTAGCAAAGCAATACACGCTCAAAAATGAAGAAATATTCCTTTACGGCAAATTTTCAAATTATGAGTTAAATGAAAATTACAAACTGATTTATAATCCAAGCTATGAAGTTTATGAAGGAATCTTTCTTTTAAAACAAGGCTTTTATAACTATAAATATGTATGGAAATCTATAAATGGACTGGAAAAAAACAAAATAAGTGGTAATCATGCAACTACTGAAAATCAATATTTAATTTTACTTTATGTTCGAGATATCAGAAATCAACATGATGAATTGATTGGAGTAAAAACACTTTCTTCTTTTGATATTAATAATTAATTATTTTTAATTGCATATCTTTATAATGTAAGTAGGGTTTATTTTAATTTAAATGATACAACAAGTAACCAAAGGGATTCGAGTTTCAGTTGAAACACGGTATGAAGGGAGTTTCTTAAAAAACAGTATTTCCCATCATTCTTTTCGTTATTTAATTACAATTGAAAATCAAAGCAAAGAAACAGTTCAACTCATCAAAAGATATTGGATAATAAACGAAAGCCGAAAACGTCCTCAAGTTGTAGAAGGATCAGGAGTGGTTGGAAAAAAACCAATAATTAAATCTGGGCAAGTAATACAATATGAATCTGGTTGCATCTTAAATTCTCCTACTGGATCAATGAAAGGTTACTATTCAATGATTAATCTTAGTTCTACCAATGAATTTAAACTAGAAATTCCTGTTTTTCAGCTAGAAACTCCTTTTTCTCTCAATTAAGAAACTACAGCGGGAGATAAACAATTTTTTTTGTTTCAAAAAAATCTTCTTCGTAAAAATCCGATAAAGCAAAGATTCGTGCTTTAGGAAAGTTTTTTAGTTCCTCGGTCAAATCACCTCCCTTTAAATATAAAACACCATTGGGTAAATCGTGCTTACTCTTTTTGCTGATATTTTTTTTTATCCAAGGAACAAAGACATCCATTCGAGTTACTGCTCGACTAATAACAAAATCAATAGGTTTTTTAAATTCTTGCGCTCTTTGGTGCCGAGCCTCTACATTTCTTAAATCTAAAGCTTGACTAATTTCTTGAACCACTTTAATTTTTTTCCCAATGCTATCGATCAAATAAAAATCTACTTGAGGAAATAAAATTGCTAATGGAATACCTGGAAATCCTCCACCAGTTCCTACGTCAAGAATTTGACTGCCTGGAGAAAAATTAATCAAACGTGCAATGCTCAAAGAATGAAGTATATGTCTTTCATATAGCTCGTTAATATCTTTTCGAGAAATCACATTTATTTTTTCGTTCCATTTTCTGTAAAGTGATTCCAATTGATTAAATTGCTTTTTTTTTCGAGGTGATAAGCTTTGGAAGTAATGTTCTATTATATTCAAAATGTAAATTTTTATCAAAAATATAACTAGTAAAGAAATAAACCACAATTAATTCAACAAGTATGTCTAGAGAGATTAAACCTTTACGATTTTCCCGAAAAGATTCAAAGAAATTTTTTATTACTCTTAACAAACGCGTAAACGAACATTTCAAAAAAATAAACGCGCCCAAAACAGGTAACTGGAAACTTTATTCAAAAACAGGGATTATGTTTATCTTATTCATAACCCCTTATTTTCTAATTTTATTTACAGATTTTAATGCTTGGATTAAATTAGCACTTGCATTGATAATGGGTATTGGAATTGCTGGTGTAGGAATGAATGTTATGCACGATGGAAATCATGGGTCTTTTTCAAAAAATCATTGGGTAAATAAAGTTATGGGGGCTAGTATTTACTTTTTAGCTGGAAATGTCCACAACTGGAAAGTTCAACACAACATACTCCATCACACCTACACAAATATTCATGGACATGATGAGGATCTTGAGGCTGGACGAATAATTCGTTTTTCAAAACACAGTAAATGGTTATCTATCCACAAGTATCAGCATTTGTATTTTGTGTTTATATACGGACTACTAACGATAAATTGGGTGATTAGTACCGACTTTCTTCAGACATACAGATACATAAAACGAAAATTAACTTACAGAAATGCAATCCAACCCATTCGTCAATGGATTATTTTAATTTCTACTAAGTTAATTTATTTTGTGGTTTGGATAGTAATTCCAATCTTGTTTTTGGAGATAGTGTGGTGGAAAATTTTAATTGGTTTTTTTCTAATGCATTATGTTGCAGGACTAATATTAAGTCTTGTATTTCAGCTGGCTCATATCATCGAAGACGCTCAAATGCCCCTACCTGACAAAAAGACCGGTACTATGAAAAATACATGGGCAATTCACCAACTGCTTACTACAGTTAATTTTTCAACCAAAAACAAATTTGTGAACTGGTTTACTGGAGGGTTAAATCACCAAATAGAGCATCACATTTTTCCACACATCAGCCACATACATTACACAGATATTGCTAAAATTGTTAAAAAAACTGCAAAAGAATTTAATTTACCCTATAACGAGTATAAAACTACCAGAAGTGCCTTATTTTCGCATTTCAAATATCTAAAACAAATGGGGCTTCAACCTTCATAAACTCGTTATTAAATGGAAGAATTATCAGAAAGAATTAACAGCTTACCTGTTTCAGCAACACTAGCTATGGCTGCAAAAGCCCGGGAACTTAAAAATAATGGCATTGATGTAATTGGGCTCAGTTTAGGAGAACCTGATTTCAACACTCCTGAATATATTAAAGATTCCGCAATAAAAGCAGTAAATGATAATTACAACTCCTATTCACCTGTTGATGGATATGCAGACTTAAAAGATGCTATTTGCACCAAATTTAAACGCGACAACAATCTAAACTACAAACCTTCGCAGATTGTAGTTTCTACGGGAGCCAAGCAATCAATTGCAAATTTATGTATGGTTTTACTCAATCCTGGAGATGAAGTGTTGCTTCCCGCACCCTATTGGGTGAGTTATTCTGCAATTGCAACTTTGGCAGAAGCAAAATCTGTCATTATTCCTTCATCAATTGAGACAGATTTCAAAATTACTCCCAAACAACTGGAAGCAGCTATTACGCCCAAGACAAAACTGATCATGTTCAATTCACCCAACAACCCAAGTGGAACAATTTATACTGAGGCTGAATACAGAGCATTAGGAAAAATTTTAGAAAAATATCCTGATATTTTTATCCTATCTGATGAAATATACGAACACATCAACTACGGAACACCGCACTTCAGTATTGCTGCAATTCCAGAATTGTATGACCGTACAATTACTGTAAATGGTGTAGCAAAAGCTTTTGCTATGACGGGTTGGAGAATTGGTTATATTGGAGCTGCCGAATGGATTTCAAAGGCTTGCAACAAAATGCAAGGTCAGATAACGAGTGGTGCAAACTGTATAGCACAGCGAGCTACCATAACAGCGCTTTTAGAACCCGTAAGTAAAATCCAATATATGGTCGATGAGTTTAGTCATCGTAAAAATTTAATTATCGAATTATTATCCCAAATAAAAGGGTTTAAAATGAACCGCCCTGATGGTGCTTTTTATGTTTTCCCTGATGTTTCTTTTTACTTTGGAAAAACTATTGGTGGGACGACAATAAACAATGCAAGTGACTTTGCACTATTTTTGTTAGAAAAAGCCCACGTTGCGACCGTAACAGGCGAAGCCTTTGGAAATGAAGATTGTATTCGAATATCCTATGCTGCATCTGAGGCAAATATTAAAGAAGCCGTTGAACGTATTTCTAGGGCTTTGTCTTAAAATGAACAGTTTATATAAAAAAAACCGGCTCAAACCGGTTTTTTTATTTTATGAGTTTTCATTAATATTTGATTTATCCATTTACGACTTCCTCTTGATGGTTGATTGATTCTTGATGGATTGCTTTAAAAATCTTTAAAATAAATTCTTCTGACAAACCTCGGTCTTTTCCTTCTAAAATCATTTTACCTAAAATTTCGTTCCATCGTTTATTTTGTAAAACCGCAACATTCTTAGATTTCTTTAACAAACCTATTTCTTCTGCAACTAGCATACGTTTTCCCAAAGTATCGAGTATGGTCTGATCAGCAATGTCAATTTGAGTACGAAGATTATTCAAGGCAGTATTATAAGCCTCTTCTTGATCACTTTCTTTTCGGATTTTGAGATCTTTCATAATTTGAATTAATCTTGTAGGTGTAACTTGTTGAGCAGCATCACTCCAAGCATTATCTGGATCCCAATGTGACTCTACCATCAAACCGTCAAAATTTAAATCTAAAGCGGTTTGACAAATATCAAAAATTAAATCTCGTCTCCCAGCGATATGAGAAGGATCACATATCAAAGGAAGATCTGTAAATTTATTTTGTGCCTCCACAGCAATCTGCCACTCAGGATTGTTTCGATATTTTGTCTTTTCATAAGACGAAAAACCTCTATGTATCAAACCTAATTTTTTGATGTTAGCAGTATACAAACGCTCTACTCCACCAAGCCATAGTGCCAAGTCAGGGTTAACAGGGTTTTTTACCAATACAATTTTATCGGTTCCTTCAAGGGCGTCTGCAATTTCTTGCATAATAAAGGGGCTCACAGTTGATCGAGCACCAATCCACAAAATATCAATACCGTGTTCGATTGCTAATTTTACATGATCTTTATTTGCTACTTCGGTAGCTGTAAGTAAACCGGTTTCCTCTTTGGCTTTTTGTAACCACTTCAACCCAATTGCTCCTACCCCTTCAAACATTCCTGGTCGGGTTCTTGGTTTCCATATTCCTGCACGAAGAACTGTGACGTCAGAATCTTTTAGCTCATGAGCAATTTTCAACACTTGTTCTTCTGTCTCTGCACTACAAGGCCCACCAATTACAAGTGGGTGAGAAAGACCGAAGTCATTAAGCCATTCTCTCATCTGAGATTTATTTTCCATTTTATTTTGTTTTATTTTTTATTAATTCCATTTAATATTGATGTTAATTGATTGGTATTTTTCATTTCCTGAAACAAACTTTTATAATCGTCATTTACTAACAATTTTTTAAAGTGTTCTAAGTTTTTTATGTACGCGTCCAAAATCTCGATCACGTTCTCTTTATTTTGTTCAAAAATGGGAGTCCACATTTCAGGAGAGCTTTTAGCTAAACGAACTGTTGATTCAAATCCACTTCCAGCGAGGTCAAAGATATTATTCTCATCTTCTTCTTTCTCAAGAACCGTTTTTCCTAACATAAAAGAACTGATGTGTGATAAATGAGACACATAGGCCATGTGTTTATCGTGTTCTGCGGCTTCCATAAAGCGCAAATACATTCCCATCTCTCTAAAAGTTCGTTTAGCCCAGGTAAGTAAATCAGGACGTGTTTTATTAGACTCACATAAAATCTGAGGTTTCCCATTAAACAAATCCCTATGTGCTGCTTGTGGTCCAGAAAACTCATTACCAGCAATGGGATGCGCAGCTAAAAACTGATCTCTTTTAGAATGGTTCGCTATTAATTCACACAATTGTTCTTTTGTAGACCCAACATCCCAGAGCAAAGCATGGGAGTGTAACTGATCTAAAAGCTTTGGCAATAATGCTAAGGATTCCTTTACCGGAATACTCAAAATAACTCGATCGGCTTCTGCAACATTGTCTAAAGTACCAATGCGATCAATGATACCCAATTCTAGAGCTTGATTAGCGTGTTTTTTATTGGCATCAATTCCAACAACTTCAATTCCTTCAATTATAGTTTTGAGATCCATAGCCATGGATCCCCCTATCAAACCAATTCCAATGATATAAATCTTCATGGCTCTAATCGATTAATTGCTGTTTCAATATCTTCAAGTTTTACACAAAGTGAAAACCGAACATACCCCTCTCCCCGAGTACCAAAAATAGTTCCTGGAGCTATAAAAATATTCTGCCTCGTCAGGACATCTTCAATAAAAGATTCTGAGCTCAAGGAAGAGTCATTAAGTTTAGCCCACAAAAACATTCCAACACTTTTTGAATCAACGGTGGTATTCATAAGAGTTGCCAACTCAATCATAGCTTTTCTTCGTTCTGCATACACAATATTGAGTTCATCAAACCAATTTGAGTTTAATTGTAAAGCGGCTATTGCTCCTTTTTGAACTCCATAAAACATACCTGAATCCATATTACTTTTCACCTTCAAAACTGCATTGATGTGCTCCGAATTTCCACAAAGCATTCCTACCCTCCAACCTGCAAGGTTATAAGCTTTGCTCAAAGAATTTAGCTCTAAAGCAACTTCCATAGCTTGGGGTTGGCTTAGTAAACTTCGAGGGGAATCATTTAGGATAAAACTATATGGATTATCATTGATTAATAATATATTGTTTTTCTTAGCCCAAATAATTAAACGTGAAAAAGTGTCTAGATTAACTTGAGCCCCAGTAGGCATATTAGGATAATTTAGCCACATTAACTTTACTCGGCTTAGATCAAGTTGCTCCAGAGATTCAAAATCTGGCTGCCAGTTATTCTTTTCTTTAAGGTCATAAAAAACAGGTTCGGCCTCTAGCAATTTTGTAACAGAGCTGTAAGTGGGATATCCAGGATTTGGAATTAACACCTGATCTCCTTTATTCAAAAAGGCCATTGATATATGCATAATTCCTTCTTTGGAGCCCATTAAAGGGAGTATTTCATTGCTTGGGTTTAACGAGACGTTGTAATTATTTTTATAAAATGTTGCTATTTGTTCTCTCAACTCGGGAAGTCCTTGGTAACTTTGATACATATGGGCTTTGGGATCTGACAGACTATCCTCCAAAGCTTCAAGCACAGACGGATGAGGTTTTAAGTCAGGACTTCCAACACCCATATTAAGAATCGGTTTTCCCGCTTTAACCAAAGCAGCAACCTCTCTAAGTTTTTTAGAAAAGTAATATTCCTTCACGCTGCTTAAACGATTTGCTGTTGTTGTGCTCATATTTTATTATTCTGATATTCTCCAAGAATTTTATGTTCAGTTGCCATGATTTGAATGATGGACCATGCTTTTTGATAAGTATCAAAAGAATCAAAAGTCACATCTACAAAAAAAGCATATTTACCAGGTGTTTCGATTACGGGAAGTGATTGTATTTTGGTAAGGTTGAGTTGACAATCACTCATTACATTGAGCACTGCAGCAAGGCTACCCCGTTGGTGATCCAATACAAATTTCAATGAGGCTTTATTGATCTTGTTTTGATCAACTAAATCTCCCTTTTGTTGAATAATTACAAAACGGGTTACATTATTTTTGATGGTTTGAATCGATTCAGAGAAAATCTCCAAATTAAAAATTTCTGCAGCTTTGATACTGGCAACTGCTCCAATTCCAAGAAGTTGCTCCTCTTGAATCTTACGTGCAATGTCTGCTGTATCTTCAGCCTCAACTAAACGTATGTGTGGATGTTTTGAAAAAAAAGCCTTACACTGGAGTAATGCCATTGGATGAGAATGAACTTCTTTTAAATCTTCAATAGATTGCCCAACCAATCCCATTAAGTTGTGATGAATACTCAAATACGATTCACCTACTATTTGTAAGTCATGATGATCCAATAAAGCATAATTGGGTATGATTGATCCAGCAATTGAGTTTTCAATGGCCATTACAGCTTGAGTAGCTCTTCCCGAAACTAATTCAACAGCCAACGAATCAAAAGTTAAACACTCCAATACCTTAACGCCAATAGGGAAGTAATTCATTGCCACTTGATAGTGAAAAGAACCTCGTATTCCTTGTATGGCAATTGTTGATTGCATTATTATTGTTTGTAAAAAAAAAGTCCCGATTAAATCAGGACTTTCGTGGTTATTTATTTTAAAATACTACAATGCCCTATTTTTTATCCAAAAAATAGAAGTTAAAAAATCGATTGTAATATGTTGTTGTAATATTCATTTCAGTTTTACTTAGTACAAATGTACATTCCAGATTGAGAAAAACAAATTTTTAGAGATTTAATTTAATAGTGGTAAAAAAATATTTAAAAAATTAAATATATATTTATGGATATCATATGAAATACTGTAATGATTAAAAAACTATTGACTATTGAAAATATAGATGTATACTTTGTTATCGGAATTATTGTTTTCTTCAGTTTATTAGAAACAATTTCAGGCTTTCTAAAAAATTCAAATCGAAAAAAAGGAGATTGGATTCAAGAAATTTTGAGCTTTGTTATTTTGGGAAATTTGATTAAGCCTTTTATCGTCTTTTTTGTTTTTAGTTTGGGAAATATGTTTTTACCAGAATACCGGTTTGTTCTCGGGGATTTATCTTTTAAAGGAATTTTATTAGGTTATCTTTTAGTTGATGATTTACTCCAATATTGGTATCACAGAACTGCTCACGAAACCCGATTTTTGTGGAAACTGCATAGGCCACATCATCAAGCTGAAGAAATGGGGTATTTTGTTTCTTACCGAAATGCATTCATTTATTACTTACTAATGCCAAACATATGGTGGGTAGCCCTAGTTCTTTTTCTTGGAGGAGCCAAAGCCGTTGCCTTAGGATTAATCTTAAAACAGCTCGTCATCATTGGCTCACACAGTAGAATCAAATGGGATAAGCCTTTTTATCAATATACTTTACTCCGACCAATTATTAAAATCCTAGAACGCATAATTATAACTCCTACATTTCATCATTCTCATCATGGAACCTCAAAATTAGAAGCGTCTAGCGATCCCAATGGAAATTTTGGAAACATGTTCAGTATCTGGGATCAGCTGTTTGGAACAGCTACCTTTCATTCAACTTATCCCACTACTTATGGTTTACAACAAAAAACAGAGGATTCATGGTCAGCATCTTACTTTTATCCTTTGATTAAATCTAAAGACAAAAAAAGTGAATTAAGTGCTGGTTATAAAAAACTCAATACCTCAAGTTTAAATGCACTAACAGTTCCCTTGACTAAGAGAGAAAATTACTTATGGTGCGCCTGTGGAATGAGTAAAACACAACCTTTTTGTGATGGGTCTCACCATGGATCAAAATTTACACCTTTAAAATTCTCAGTAAAAAGGACTGGTAATGTAAAACTATGTAATTGTAAAAAGAGTAATCGAACTCCTTTTTGCGATGATACACACATTAAGCTAAAAAAATAAAGCCTTTGAATAAAAAAAATAAAAAAGCACTTATTATTGGTGCAACCTCTGGAATTGGAAAAGCTCTTGCTCGTGAATTAGTCAAAAATGGATACACTGTTGGAATAACGGGTAGAAGAAAAAATCTTCTGTTAAAAATTCAAAAAGAAAGTCCTGAACTTATTCAAATTGAGTCTTTTGACAGCACACAACCTAATGCCTTAAAACATGTTGAATCCTTAGCTAATAAAATAGGTGCTATTAACTTGTTAATCATTAGCGCAGGAGTTGGGCACATGAACTTTAATCTTGATTATGCAAAAGAAAACGAAACTAATCAACTGAATGTAATCGCATTTTCGCAAATGGTTAATTGGGGAATTCATTATTTTGAAAATCAAGGGCGTGGCCATTTGGTAAATTTATCCTCCATAGCTTCACTGAGGGGTGGAAGAGCAGCACCTGCATACAATGCCTCAAAAGCCTATCAATCGAATTATTTTGAAGGGATAGCCCAAAGAGTCACGCGAAGTAAACTCCCCATTTTCACTACCGATGTAAAACCTGGATTTGTAAAAACTGCCATGGCAAAGGGACCAAAAATGTTTTGGGTAGCCTCAAAAGAAAAAGCTGCTCGTCAAATATTCAAAAGTATTCAAAAGAAAAAAAGAATTGTTTACATTACTAGAAGGTGGCGAATAATTGCTTGGATTCTAAAAGGAATTCCTTGGCTAATTTATAAACGAATGTAATCCCCTACAAAGCGAATCGTTCAAAGATGTCTTTAGCAAGATCAATCTTTTATTAATTTTTTCTGCTTTATCTTTATAAAAAAAACAATTGGCATTAGTCCTCGATAAAATCAAAAAAAAATATGGAAGCCTAGAAGCACTTCAGGGAATTTCCATGGAATTAAAAACTGGTGAAGTTATAGGTTTACTAGGTCCTAATGGAGCTGGAAAATCTACATTAATGAAAATTATAACAGGTGAAATTGATCATTGGGAGGGAACAATTAGTTACAATGGAAAAGATTTTAGGAAGTCTTCGAAAAGTATACAGCAAATTACGGGGTATCTTCCAGAAAATAATCCACTGTATGAAGATTTGTTTGTTTTAGAATATCTTCAATATACTGCATCCCTGTATAAAATTAAAAAGGCTTCTTTAGATTTTGTCTTGAATCAAGTGGGACTGATTGCTCATAAAAGGCAAAAAATTGGAACCCTATCAAAAGGATATCAACAAAGGGTTGGACTTGCAGCAGCACTTTTACATGACCCTGAAATATTGATTTTAGATGAGCCAACAACGGGTTTAGATCCGAATCAAATGGTCAGCATCCGAAAACTGATACGAACACTTGGTAAAGATAAAATTGTAATTCTTTCAAGTCACATACTTTCTGAAGTAGAGTCTGTTTGTGATCGAGTGGCTATAATAAAAGAAGGGAAACTTGTAGCTAATAAAAATTTAGAAGAACTTCGAAAAGGTCAACAGCAAATTATTCAAGTTGAGTTTGACTATCGAGTAGAGACCGAAGCCCTGTCGAAAATACCAAATGTAAGTAAAGTTGTCAATACCTTTGATTTTAGATATGAAATATTTCTGGACACTCAGGAAGATATGCGAACTCAAGTATTTGATTTTGCACATGATAACAAACTCAAGATTTTAGCTTTACAACTTAAAAACGAAAATTTGGAACAGTTGTTTACCAAATTGACAACCTAATTTTTTTCTGTGACAAAAACTCCCCGGCTCCTTCTTACTCCACTTACACCAAATGACGTTGAAAATATTCACATTAAAAATTGCTTCCCAGAAGTCACAGAATTCAATACAATAGGTATCCCAATAAGCATTGAAGATACAAAGCAATTGCTGGAACCTTTGTTTGAGACTCAAAATCCTGAAAAAGGACAGCTAGTGGGCTGAAGTAATCGATTAAAAAAAGATCAAAAATTTATAGGGGAACTGGGAATGCAAACCTCAATACCTAAATACAATAAAGCTGAAATTCATTACAGCCTGATCCCTTATTATTGGAACAAAGGTTATGCTTTTGAAGCTGTAAAAGCACTTTTAAACTTCGGTTTTAAAAGACTCAAACTTCATCGAATACAGGCTGGTGTGGCAACAGGAAATTCAAACTCTATCAAACTGCTTCAAAACATAGGAATGAAACAAGAAGGAATTCATCGGGAAATCTTACCCATCGGAGGGAAGTGGATTGATAATTTTAGCTACGCAATTTTAGAAGTTGATTTTTTAGAGGAGAACCCCTAAAAAACAGCTTGAGCAATTGCCTTTACATTATCTGATTTGCCCATAGAGTAATAATGTAAAAAAGGAACACCAGCTGCTTTTAATTGATTGCTCTGTTCAATACACCATTCTACTCCAACTTTACGAACCTGTTTATTGTCTTTACATTTAATCACTTGCTTAATTAAATCTTCAGGTAGATCGACATGAAATCTATGAGGTAAAGAATTGAGTTGTTTTCTGGTAGCTAGGGGTTTTAGACCAGGAATTATCGGGACATTTATTCCAAAATCTTTACATTTTTGAACAAATTCAAAATATTTTTGATTGTCAAAAAACATTTGAGTTACTATATAGTCAGCTCCTGCTTCAATTTTCTTCTTTAAGAAATGTAAATCACTTTCTAGGCTTGGTGCTTCCATATGTTTTTCTGGGTAACCAGAAACCCCTATACAAAAATCAGTTTTAGATGTATTCAAAATTTCCTCATCTAAATATTGACCTTTATTGAGATCCTTTATCTGTCTAACCAAATCACCAGCATAACTGTGACCATCTTTGTTGGGCTTAAAATAGGTTTCTGATTTAATAGCATCTCCACGTAAAGCAACAACGTTATCAATACCTAAAAAATCAAGGTCGATTAAAAAATTTTCAGTGTCTTCTTTAGTAAAACCACCACATAGAATATGAGGAATTGCATCCACTTTATATTTGTTTTGCAATGCTGCACAAATTCCAACTGTTCCAGGTCGTTTTCGAATGACATGTTTTTCTAATAGACCGTTATCTAATTCTTTATAAACATATTCTTCACGGTGATAAGTTACATCAATAAAAGGAGGGTTGAACTCCATTAAGGGATCTATTGATTCATATATGGATTGTATATTTTGTCCCTTTAAAGGAGGTAAGATTTCAAAGGTAAATTGTGTTTCCCCAGAAGCTTTTTTTATATGATCAATTACTTTCATTTATTCAAATCTATTTAATATTTGGACGAAGCCATTTTTCAGCTTCTTTGAAATCAATTTTTTTTCGCTTACTAAAACTTTTCACTTGATCTTCTTTAATTTTTCCTACGCCAAAATATTGAGCTTGAGGATGTGCAATATAATATCCGGAAACAGATGCTGCAGGCCACATGGCAAGGCTTTCTGTCAGAGTTACACCAATTCTTTTTTGAACTTTTAACAATTCCCAAATTGTATTTTTCTCTAAGTGATCTGGACATGCAGGGTAACCTGGAGCTGGACGAATTCCTTTGTAGGCTTCCTTAATCAACGCATCATTATCAAGTAGTTCATTTGGAGCATATCCCCATGTATTGGTCCGAACTACTTTGTGTAAGTATTCAGCAAAAGCTTCAGCAAGTCGATCGGCTAATGCTTTTACCATAATCGAATTATAATCGTCGTTATCATCTTCATAAGCTTTAGCTAATTCGGCCGTTCCAAAACCTGTCGAAACACAAAAAGCTCCAATATAATCATGAATACCACTTTCTTTTGGTGCAATAAAATCAGCCAAGGCAATATTGGCTTTCCCTTCTCGTTTTTTTAATTGTTGACGAAGAGTTAAAAATTTCACATCTATTTCTGTTCTGGTATCATCAGAATATACTTCTATATCATCGTAGTCAACACTATTTGCTGGAAAAATTCCAAAAACAGCTTTTGCTTTTAACAACTTTTGATCTAAAATTTTTGATAAAATTACCCGAGCATCTGCGAATAACTCAGTGGCTTGTTTTCCTACAATATCATCATTTAATATAGCGGGGTAGTGACCATGTAAATCCCATGATCTAAAAAAAGGACTCCAGTCTATAAAATCAACTAAAGTTTTCAAATCTTGATTTTCTATGACTTGAAAACCCATCTGATTAGGAACTTTTGGTTTATAATCAGTCCAATCCAATTGTAATTTTCGAGATCTTGCAGTTGCTAAATCAATATGCTCTTTGGTTTCTTTTCGATCTAAAAACTTATCTCGAAATAATTCATACTCATTTCTAATACTATCTTTATATACTTGTGAAGTATCTTTATTCAGCAAACTACCTGTAACAGTAACAGCTCTTGAAGCATCATTAACATGTACTACAGGGGTTGATAACTCAGGTGCAATCTTTACTGCTGTATGGGCTTTAGAAGTTGTTGCACCCCCTATTAATAAGGGAATTCCTAAACCTCTTCGCTTTATTTCTTGGGCCACATAAATCATTTCATCTAATGAGGGGGTAATCAAACCCGATAGTCCTATGATGTCGACTTTTTCTTCAATAGCAGTTTTAATAATTTCTTCGAGAGGAACCATTACCCCTAAATCAATAATTTCATAATTGTTACATCCTAAAACTACGCTCACAATATTTTTCCCAATATCATGAACATCACCTTTCACAGTTGCCATTAAGATTTTGCCAGCTGTTTCTTGTTTTCCATCTTTCTCAGCTTCAATAAATGGGAGTAGATATGCAACGGCACGTTTCATAACCCTTGCAGATTTTACGACTTGTGGTAAAAACATTTTACCAGAACCAAATAAATCTCCAACAACATTCATTCCTGCCATCAAATTGATCTCAATAACTTCAATCGGCTTGGCTGCAAGTAATCTTGCCTCTTCAACATCTTCTTCAATAAATTCATCTATACCTTTAACCAAAGCATGCGTAATTCGATTTTGAAGAGAATCAGAACGCCATTCTTTTACAACGACTTTTTTATTCCCTGAATCATCTATTATTTTTTCAGCATAATCTAATAACTTTTCTGTTGCATCAATAGTTCTGTTCAATAAAACATCTTCTACGTGAAGCAAAAGTTCGGAATCGATTTCATCATAAATTTCTAACATCGTTGGGTTTACAATTCCCATATTCATTCCATTCTTTATGGCATGATATAAAAATGCAGAATGCATGGCCTCCCGTACTTTATTATTTCCTCTAAAAGAAAATGAGACGTTACTCACTCCTCCACTTACATGAGCATTTGGTAAATTCTTTCGAATCCATTTTGCTGTTTCAAAAAAATCAACGGCATTGTTCTTGTGCTCCTCCATTCCTGTAGCAACAGGAAAAATATTGGGATCAAAAATAATATCTTCGGAAGGGAATTTAACTTGATTCACTAAAACATCATAAGAACGCCTGCATATTTCGATACGTCTATCCAATGTATCAGCTTGACCCTGTTCATCAAATGCCATTACAATTACAGCAGCTCCATATCTTCTGATGGTATTGGCTTGTTTTATAAAATTAGCTTCTCCTTCTTTTAAACTTATCGAATTTACTACTGATTTCCCTTGAACTACTTTTAATCCAGCCTCAATAATCTCCCATTTGGAGCTATCAATCATTATTGGAATTCTTGAAATATCAGGTTCTGCAGCGAGTAGATTTAAATAGGTTGTCATGGCTTGTACTCCATCAATCATTCCTTCGTCCATATTGACATCCAAAATCTGGGCACCTCCATCGACTTGATCTCGAGCAACTTCAACTGCAGCACTAAAGTCACCTTGTTCAATCAGACGTAAAAATTTACGAGAACCCGTTACATTGGTTCGCTCCCCAATATTGACGAAATTTGTTTCAGGAGTGACCACAAGGGGTTCTAATCCAGAAAGCTTTAGATATTTCGTCCCTTTAATCATTGAATATTTAATTCTGTTTTTCGAGGTTTATAATTACGAACTACTCTTGCAATTTGAGCTATATGGTCGGGAGTTGAACCGCAACAACCCCCAATGATGTTGACTAGATTTTCTTCTAAATACTTTTCGATCAAGTCACTCATTTCTTTTGGTGATTGATCATAAGAACCGAAGGCATTGGGTAAGCCTGCATTAGGGTGAGCAGAAGTGTTAATTTCTGTTGTCTGAGATAATCTTCTGAGATAGGGAAGTAATTGATCGGCTCCTAGAGCACAATTAAATCCAATACTCATTAAGGGAATGTGAGAAACTGAGACCACAAAAGCTTCTACTGTTTGACCCGAAAGTGTTCGTCCACTTGCATCTGTTATTGTTCCGCTTACCATAACTGGAATATCCCAATTGTTTTTTTCTTTTAAAGCATCAATTGCAAAAAGAGCTGCTTTTGCATTGAGCGTATCGAAAATAGTTTCTACCAGCAAGACGTCCGATCCGCCATCGACCAGCCCTTCAACTTGTTCAGTATATGAAACAAGCAATTCGTCAAAAGTTACAGCCCGATAACCTGGATCATTTACATCAGGTGACATACTTGCAGTTCGATTTGTTGGTCCTATAGAACCGGCAACAAACCTAGGTTTATTTGGAGTTTTTTTGGTAAACTCATCAGCAACTTGTCGTGCAAGCTTGGCAGATTCAAAATTCATTTCATACACCCAGGGCTCCATTTGATAATCTCCCATTCCAATTGAAGTTGAGGAAAATGTATTTGTCTCAACAATGTCAGCTCCAACTTCAAAATACTTTCTATGCACTGTTTTAATAGTCTCTGGTTGGGTCAAGGACAATAAATCATTATTGCCTTTCAATGAACAGGGATGTTTAACAAACCGATCTCCCCTAAAGTCTTCTTCCGAAAACTTGTAATCCTGGAGCATAGTTCCCATAGCACCATCCAGCACTAATATCCTCTTCAATAAAATTTCTTCAATTACTGTCATTTTATGGTGTCTAATGCTTTTTTTAAATCATTCTTAATATCCTCACTGTGTTCTAAACCTACAGATAGACGAATCATTCCGTCTGAAATTCCAACTTCTAGGCGATCCGCTTCGGAAAGTTTACTATGAGTTGTTGAAGCTGGATGCGTAATTATACTTCTTGAGTCTCCCAAATTAGAAGAAAGTGAAAGCATGTCTAAAGCATTTAGAAAATTTTGTCCTGTTTCAAGTCCTCCCTTTACTTCAAAAGCGATAATACTTCCTCCTTTACTCATTTGTTTTTTGGCTAATTTGTATTGAGGATGCGATTTTAAAAACGGATACTTTACCCAATTGATTTTGGATTGACCTTCAAGAAAATCAGCTATAGTTTGTGCCGTTTGACAATGTCGATCTACTCGAACAACAAGGGTCTCCATACTCTTAGATAAAATCCAAGCATTAAAAGGCGAAAGAGCTGAACCTGAGTTTCTGGCGAAAAGATAAATTTCACGAATTAATTTTGAATTACCGACTGTTATGCCACCGAGAACCCTTCCTTGTCCATCAATTAATTTTGTAGCGGAATGAATTACCAAATCAGCACCGTATTTAATGGGTTTTTGTAGGTATGGGGTTGCAAAACAATTATCAATAATCAAAATTAAATTGTGCTTTTTAGCGAGTTTCCCCAACAGTTCTAAATCAAGAATATCTATTCCAGGGTTTGTTGGGGTTTCTGCATAAAGAATTTTTGTATTGGATTGAATCAACCCTTCAATTGAATCAAGTTCCTCTACTTTAAAATATGAGGTTTGAATATTCCATTTGGGTAAATACTTAGTAAACAATGTGTGTGTGGAACCAAATATCGAACGAGCAGATACAACATGATCTCCAGATTCAAGAAGGGCTGCAAAGGTTCCAAAAATAGCTCCCATTCCAGTTGCAAAAGAAACTCCATCTTCTGCTCCTTCCATATGCGCTACTTTCTGAACAAATTCTGAAGTATTGGGGTTTGTAAAACGACTGTAGATATTTCGCTCTTTCTCTTCTGCAAAAGAGGCCCTCATATCCTCTGCATCTTCAAACACAAAACTTGAGGTCAAATGCAAAGGTGTAGAGTGCTCCAAATACTGAGATCGCTCCATTTGTGTTCGAATCGCATTGGTCTCCATTTTCTTTCTCATACCTTGATCCCGTTAACAAAAATAATTTGATTGATAATGATGTTAGGATCAAGTGATTTTGAAACTGAGCAATATTTATCAAAAGAAAGCTTAACTGCCCGCTTCGCCTTTTCTGGTGAAATATCATCTCCTTCTAGATAAAGAGTTACGTTAATTCCTTTGAATGGAGCTGGAACCGCATTTGGATCTCGAATTCCCTCAACTTCCATTTTTAAGGTAACTGGATTGATACGCTGCTTATTTAGAATAGCAACAACATCAATACTGCTGCATCCTGCTACACCCATAAGTAAAACTTCCATTGGACTAATTCCTTCGACTTTCCCTTCTCTTTTGGACTTATTATCCATTAAAACTTTTAAATCGTTTGAGCTAGTTGCTTCGAAGAGATAATCTTTGTTAATTCGATCTAAGGATATTTTCATTTCTAAGTATTTTAATTAAAGATTGGGTATAATAGTGGAACTACTTTCTCTGGTTCCATCAAAAAAGCGTCATGTCCAAAATCAGAAGAAATAATTTGATGGTTAATCTTTACTCCCACGGCTGATGCTCTGGATACTGTCTCTTGGTCTTCTTCCAAAGGAAAAAAGAGATCACTGTCAATAGAAAAAATGTGAATTTCAGATTCTATGATTTTAATCAGTTCTTCAAAAGATTGCCCATTTCGAGTAATATCAATTGAACCTAAAAGATGATTCATTGTTTTGTAGGCATGCAACTCGAAACGACCTGTGAGTTTTTTTGCATGATGAGTCAACCAAGATTCTACATTAAAAATTTGAAGTTTTTGATTAATTGAACGATTGAATCTGAGCTTAAAAGACTTTGGAGTTCGATAACACAACATTGCTTGCATTCGAGCTATTTCGAGGGGATTTTTATGGGTTGATAAAATTTGTTTTTGTAAAAACGTATTGGCAATCATCCAATCGGTAGACTTCCAATCTCCCCCAACAGGAATGAGATGCTTGATTAACTTTGGATAAATTGATGCCATTTCCCATGCAATACCGGCACCAATAGAACCTCCGATAACTGCATAAAGGTCTTTAATTCCCAATTGTGTTAACCCTTCATAAAAATAGCATGCGATAGTTCCTGAATTCCAAGATTCGTAATCCTCAATCATAACCCCATCAAAGCCATTTCCTGGAATGTTAAAAGCAATTACTGCATATTTTTCTGTATCTATGGTTTTTCCCTTTCCAATCAGGTTTTTCCACCAACCAAATTTTCCAGTAACTCTAGAATCTCCAGTTAATGGATGATTAACTAAAATAACAGGGGTCGTAAGATAATCTTGTCCAAAAGACTGGAAACTTAGTTTTGTTTCATCCTTTAAGACAAGATGTTGGATTTCGTTATTCAGGGTTTTGATGCTCATTTTAGTTCTCTAAAAAGCTTGTTTTAAATCATTTTTTAAATCTTCAATATCTTCTAAACCTACAGATAAACGGATTAAATCTTGTGTTACACCTGTAGTTTCCTGAGCTTCAGAATCCAATTGCTGATGTGTAGTACTTGCTGGATGAATTATTAAGGATTTTGTATCTCCAATATTAGCAAGTAAAGAGAAGATTTTTGTTTTGTCTGTAGCTTTTTTCGCTGCATCAAAACCTCCTTTTAATCCAAATGTTACTATACCGCTCTGTCCTTTAGAAAGATATTTTTTTGCTAGATCATTGTATTTATTGGAAGATAAACCTGGATAATTTACCCAAGAAACTTCCTCTTGATTTTCTAACCATTGTGCAAGTGCTAACGCATTTTCAGAATGCTGTTTCATTCGAACTGAGAGTGTTTCCAGTCCTTGAATAATTTGAAAACTATTGAAAGGGCTTAAAGCACCACCAAAATCACGAAGACCCTCGATACGAACTTTTGCAATAAAAGCAGCAGGTCCAAGAGCTTCATGATACACTAAACCATGGTATCCTGGAGAGGGTTCTGTAAATTCTGGAAATAACCCATTCCCATAATCAAAAGTTCCTGCATCGATAATAATTCCACCGAGCGAAGTTCCATTCCCATTAATATATTTAGTCAATGAATGAATTACAATGTTTGCTCCGTGCTCTATTGGATTCAATAAAGCTGGAGTTGCTACGGTATTATCAACAATAAAAGGCACTTTTGCTTTCTTTGAAAAAGATGCTATTGCTTTTAAGTCTAATACATCCAACTTTGGGTTTCCTAATGATTCAACAAAGAATGCACGTGTGTTTTCTTGAACTGCAGCTTCAAAATTTGAAGGATCACTTGGATCTACGAAAGTGGTTGTTATTCCCAAACGAGGAAGAGTAACATTGAGTAAGTTATAAGTTCCTCCGTATAAACTATTTGAAGCTACAATATGATCTCCTGCTTTTAACAAAACCATTAAAGCAGTTGCGATTGCTGATGTTCCAGAAGCTGTGGATACTGCTGCTATCCCTCCTTCAAGAGCAGCTAAACGTTGTTCTAAAACATCATTGGTAGGATTGTTCAAACGGGTATAAATATATCCCGGTTCAGCTAGAGAAAATAAATTTGCTGCATGCTCTGTATCATTAAAAACATAAGCTGTTGATTGATAAATTGGGACCGCTCTGGTTCCCTCTGTGCTTTTGGTGTCGTGTCCTGCGTGTAAAGACTTTGTTTTGAAATCTACGTTTTCCATTAAGATATATTAAATTTAGTTTTTATTTGTTCTACGTAATCAAGTTTTTCCCAAGTAAATAATTCGACCTCTTGAGAGATTTTACCATTGTAAGGGGATTCAAAAGATTTAATGATTTTTTTGGGTTGGCGACCCATGTGTCCGTAGGTTGCCGTTTCTAAATATATTGGGGTACGAAGCTTTAGCCGTTGTTCGATCCCATAAGGTGTTAAATCAAAAAGAGAGCTTATTTTGGAGGCAATTTCACCATCAGTTAAATTAACTTTGGCTTTCCCGTAGGTGTTGACCGCAATAGATGTGGGTTGAGATACACCAATTGCATAACTAAGCTGAACTAATATTTCATCTGAAACTCCAGCTGCAACAAGGTTTTTAGCAATGTGCCTAGAGGCGTAAGCAGCACTTCGATCAACTTTACTTGGATCTTTTCCACTAAACGCTCCTCCTCCATGACCACCTTTACCACCATAGGTGTCAACTATTATTTTTCGCCCCGTTAATCCTGTATCTCCATGTGGTCCTCCAATAACAAATTTCCCAGTTGGATTGATATGATACGTTATTTGATCATTAAAAAGAAGTTGAATCCGCTCAGGTAATTGAGCTTTAACTCTTGGAATTAAGATGGATACAAGATCACTTTTGATTTTTGAGAGCATTACACTGTCATCTTCATCAAAGGGATCGTGTTGAGTTGATATAACTATGGTGTCTATTCGAATGGGTATTCCGTTGTCATCGTATTCTAAAGTCACTTGCGATTTAGCATCTGGACGTAAATATTTTATTTCATCATCTTCTCTTCTTAAAGCAGCAAGTTCAATAAGTAATTTATGAGACAAATCAAGTGCCAATGGCATGTAGTTATCCGTTTCATTTGAAGCATAACCAAACATGATGCCTTGATCTCCTGCCCCTTGGTTTTTTTTGTCATCCCGATCGACACCTTGATTGATTTCTTGAGATTGTTCATGTATTAAAGAAATAATACCACAAGAATCTCCGCTAAACTGGTATTCTCCTTTTGTGTATCCAATTTTATTAATTGTATCTCGTGCAATCTTTTGCACATCAAGATAAGTATTGCTCTTAACTTCCCCCGCCAACACTACTTGACCAGTTGTAACAAGGGTTTCACAAGCAACTTTACTTTCGGGGTCAAATGCAAGAAAGTTATCAATTAATGCATCGCTGATTTGGTCAGCTACTTTATCTGGATGACCTTCGCTTACTGATTCTGAAGTAAATAAATATGACATTTTTTTTGCTTTCGGGAAGGATTTGAAGATTACTTCACTGTTGAAAGCAACACTGGTTTAGCATTTTTTTTATGAGGTTTGCAATCAGTCAAATCCTTCCTCAATTATGGCGTAAAATTATAATTAAATTTTTAAAAACAAAAGAGAATGTTTATTTATTTATTTTTATGAGGCAATAATTTTTTTATGTTTCAAAAATTACGACTAATTTGCAAATGGAAAAAAATAAATAACTAACCTACCCTTTTAAGTAAATTGAACTATGCACATAGCAATTGCCGGTAATATAGGAGCTGGAAAAACAAGTTTAACTGACTCTCTTTCTAAACATTACAAATGGCAAGGTCATTTTGAAGAGGTGGTTGAAAATCCTTATTTAGACGACTTTTATCATCAAATGGAACGTTGGTCATTTAACCTTCAAGTCTACTTTTTGAACAGCCGTTTTGGTCAACTTATTGAAATTCAAAAAAATAACAAGAATGTAATTCAAGATCGAAGCATCTATGAAGATGCTCACATTTTTGCTCCTAACCTTCATGCTATGGGTTTACTTTCGCAAAGAGATTATCAAAATTATAAATCCTTGTTTGAATTGATGGAAAACATGGTTACGGGTCCCGATTTAATGATTTATCTCCGTTCCAGTATCCCTAACTTAGTTGGCAATATCCATAAGAGAGGTAGAGAATTTGAAAACTCTATCAGCATTGATTATTTAAGTCGTTTAAATGAACGATATGAAGCTTGGATTCATAATTACGACAAAGGAAAATTATTAATTATTGATGTGGACGAATTAAATTTTGTTGATAATCCAGAAGATATGGGGTCAATTATCGAAAGGATTGATTCTGAAATAAATGGATTATTCTAAAAAATTAATTTTCAACATTTAATTCAATTTCTTTCAATTGGGCAACTGAAGCTTTAACCTCAGCTTCAGTCCCTTTTAATGTTTTAGTTTCTGTTTTAACCACTCCATTTTCTGAAGTGGTTGTAGTGATTTCTGCCTCCATATATTCAGCATCAGTTGAATTTACTTCAACTTTGATTTCTTTACGAATTTCATGAGCTACAGCGGTTTCAATATCATGTGATCCTATGATTGGAGCAATTACTAGACTAACTAAACAAGTAAGCTTAATTAATATATTCATTGAGGGTCCAGAAGTATCTTTGAATGGATCTCCAACTGTATCTCCAGTAACCGCAGCTTTGTGTGCGTCAGAACCTTTATAAGTCATTTCACCTTTGATTTCGACTCCGGCTTCAAAAGATTTTTTTGCATTATCCCATGCACCTCCTGCATTGTTTTGAAAAATTGCCCACATAACTCCACTAACACATACTCCAGCCATATAGCCTCCTAAGGGTTCAGCACCAAATAATAATCCAATAACAATTGGTGTTATGATGGTTAATAAACCAGGTAAAATCATTTCTCTCAATGCTGCTTTTGTTGAAATGTCAACACATTTAGCATATTCGGGAGTACCCGTACCTTCCATAATTCCTGGAATTTCTCGGAATTGTCTTCGAACTTCTTCAACCATTTCCATGGCAGCTTTTCCAACAGATTCCATTGCAAATGCAGAAAAAACAACTGGTATCATTCCACCAACAAACAACATTGCTAAAACATCTGCTTTAAAAATATTAATTCCATCGATTCCAGTGAAAGTAACGTATGCTGCAAACAAAGCCAAAGCTGTAAGAGCAGCTGATGCAATTGCAAATCCTTTTCCTACTGCAGCGGTTGTATTACCAACTGAATCTAAAATATCGGTTCGTTCCCTAACTTCAGGATCCAACTCACTCATCTCGGCAACACCTCCTGCATTATCTGCAATAGGTCCGAAAGCATCAATTGCTAATTGCATAGCAGTTGTAGCCATCATTGCAGATGCAGCTAGTGCAACTCCATAAAATCCGGCTAATGTATAGGATCCATATATTGCTGCAGCAAATAAAATAACCGACAAGAAGGTAGATTTCATTCCTACTGCAAGACCAGCGATAATATTAGTAGCAGCACCAGTAGAGCTATTTTCAACAATATCCAATACTGGTTTTTTACCTAAACTCGTATAGTAAGCTGTAACTACAGATATTAAAGCTCCAACAGCAAGACCAATACAGGCTGCCCAAAACACACTTAAGGAAGAAATTGACTTATAGCCTTCACCAAAAAATTTCATGTTTAGTGTTTGAGGTAACATCCAATCGATAAGAAAATAACTCGCAATAAGTGTTATGATAATAGCTGCCCAGTTACCCATATCTAATGCCGCCTGAACTTTAGATTCTTTTGCATCATTAGATGATATTTTTACAAAAAATGTTCCAATAATAGAAGCTAAAATACCAACCCCTGCGATCACTATAGGAAGTAATATAGGTCCCATATTGTTAAAGTCATCTGTAAACTGAACGTTTAAAGACATGTCTTGAACTAGATAATTTCCTAGAACCATTGCAGCAAGAACGGTGGCTACATAAGAGCCAAATAAATCTGCACCCATTCCGGCAACATCCCCAACATTGTCTCCAACATTATCAGCAATTGTTGCTGGGTTACGGGGATCATCTTCCGGAATTCCAGCCTCTACTTTACCTACTAAGTCTGCTCCTACGTCTGCTGCTTTAGTATAAATTCCTCCTCCTACACGAGCAAACAAAGCTATTGATTCTGCTCCTAAAGAAAATCCAGCAAGAGTTTCTAGAACAATTGTCATGTTTTTGTAGAATGAACCTCCTTGACCTATAAACTGTCCAACCAAGAACATAAATAATAATGTCAACCCAAAGACTGCAAGACCTGCAACTCCAAGACCCATAACCGTTCCACCTCCAAAAGAAACTTGAAGAGCTTTAGGTAAACTTGTTTTAGCAGCTTCGGCAGTTCGTGTATTTGCATCTGTTGCAATACGCATTCCAATATTCCCTGCTAATGCAGAAAAAAAAGCTCCAAAAACAAAAGCGGGAACAATCATCCAGCTTGTAGTATCAACAGCAATTGATATTCCAAAAAGAGCTACAGAGGCCACAATAACAAATATTAATAATAAGCGATATTCTGCATTGAGAAAAGCAAGTGCTCCTTCTTTGATGGCTTTAGAAATTTCCTGCATTCTTTCACTCCCTGATGCTTGCTTTTTTACCCAGCTTGCACGAATAAACATATACATTAAACCTATTACTGATAAAATAAGTGGTATGTAAATAACATTTTGTTCCATAGTACTAATTAAATTGATTGTAATTCGATCAATTGAATGATCTTTTTTTTATTGTTTGAAATACACTACTTTTTTTACTGATGCAACCACATCATCGCTGTTCGGAAGCCATTCTTTAAGAAGAACTGGAGAAAAAGGTGCGGGTGTGTCAGCAGTATTTATTTTTTGAATTGGGGCATCTAAATAATCGAAAATTTCACTTTGAACTTGATAGGTTATTTCTGTAGCAACATTTCCAAAAGGCCATGCTTCCTCTAAAACAATCAAACGATTGGTTTTTTTTACTGAAGTGAAAATTGATTCTAAATCCAAAGGTCTTATTGTTCTTAAGTCTATAATTTCACATGAAATTCCTTCTTTTGCAAGAACGTCAGCGGCTTTGTATGCCTCTTTAATTATTTTTCCAAAAGAAACAATGGTAACATCATTTCCCTCTCTTTTGATATCCGCTACACCTATTGGAAGAAGATACTCATCTTCTGGAACCTCAGCTTTATCTCCATACATTTGTTCAGACTCCATAAAGATCACTGGATCATCATCGCGAATTGCTGCCTTCAGAAGGCCTTTCGCGTCATATGGATTTGAAGGGACAATAACTTTAAGACCTGGACAGTTTGCATACCAACTCTCAAAAGCTTGAGAATGAGTAGCTGCAAGTTGACCTGCTGACGCTGTAGGTCCCCTAAAAACAATTGGGCATGGAAATTGTCCACCAGACATCTGACGAATTTTAGCAGCATTATTGATGATTTGGTCTATTCCTACCAAAGCAAAGTTAAAGGTCATGAATTCGATAATAGGTCTATTCCCTGTCATCGTGGAACCGACACCAATACCGGAAAATCCTAGCTCAGAGATAGGTGTATCAATCACACGCTTTTCTCCAAATTCATCCAACATTCCTTTAGAAGCTTTATAAGCACCATTGTACTCTGCAACTTCTTCACCCATAAGATATACGGATTCATCTCGTCGCATTTCTTCACTCATTGCCTCACAAATGGCTTGTCTAAATTGTAACACTTTCATACTAGTCTTTTAATTCAAGATTTGTTATCGGTGGGCAAATTTAAGTTATTTCAAGATATTTAATAACCTATTTAATAAAGAAGTTCACTTTAGTTGCAAAAATCCACTAAAATTAAAAGCATTTTTTTAAAAAAAAACTAATTTTACATAGTAGAATTGATTTTATGGATTTAATTAAACTTAAGATTATAGGAGTTTCTTTCACTCAAGCTCAAACTGGAGCATATGCCCTTATTTTGTGTGAAGAAGAGGGAAACCGAAGACTTCCTGTTGTTATAGGTGGATTTGAAGCTGAGGCTATTACAATTGGCTTAGAAGGTGATATCATTCCAACTCGTCCATCTACGCATGATTTATTCATTAACTTTTTAGATCGATTTAAGATAACAATCAAACAGGTAATCATTCATAAATTAGTTGACGGTGTATTTTTTTCCAGTTTAATTTGTGAACGCAATGAAATTGAAGAAATTATAGATGCAAGAACCTCAGATGCGATTGCTCTAGCTATTCGCTTTAATGCTCCGGTTTACACCTATGAAAACATCATGAAAAAAGCCAGTTATTCTGATGAACCGAATGCAAAAGAACCTCAACCTGAGGATAAAAATTGGATTAAAAACTTTATTGAAGAACAAAAATCAAAAGAAGATTCTCAAAAAGATCTAAGAATGACTTCTACTAAAGAACTCAATACAATGCTTAATAAATTTGTGAAAGCAGAAAGCTATGAAGCAGCTGCAAGGATAAGAGACGAGCTCACAAGAAGAAAATAATTACACAGTTGTTAACGTAAAATTTTAATAACTAATCACACCTTCGTTGAATTTCAAAAACATAAAAATTTACTTTTGATTTTAAACTTTTTTCAATGCAACAATATTTAGATCTCATTCGTCAGATCCAAACAAACGGGATTCAAAAAACTGATCGAACAGGTACGGGTACCAAAAGTGTTTTTGGTTATCAAATGCGCTTCGACCTATCTAAGGGTTTCCCGATGGTAACCACAAAAAAACTTCATTTGAAATCGATTATCCATGAGCTTTTGTGGTTTCTTAAAGGTGATACCAACATTCAATATCTTCAAGAAAATGGAGTTCGAATTTGGAACGAATGGGCAGATGAAAAAGGAAATCTTGGACCTGTTTATGGGCATCAATGGAGGAATTGGAATGATGAAGAAATTGACCAAATAAAAGATATTGTAGAAACCCTTAAATCTTCACCAGACAGCAGAAGAATGTTGGTTTCTGCATGGAATCCAAGTGTAATGCCTGATACTTCAAAAAGTTTTGCAGAGAACGTAGCCAATAACAAAGCTGCACTACCTCCTTGTCACGCATTTTTTCAGTTTTATGTGGCAAATGGAAAATTGTCTTGTCAATTATACCAAAGAAGTGCTGATGTTTTTTTGGGAGTTCCTTTCAATATTGCATCCTATGCCCTACTAACAATGATGATGGCACAAGTTTGCAATTTAAAAGCTGGAGACTTTGTTCACACGTTTGGGGATGCACACATTTATTCGAATCACGAAGATCAAATAAAACTTCAGCTATCTCGTGTTCCTAAGAGTCTTCCTACAATGAAAATGAATCCCAAAATTAAAGACCTCTTCGAGTTTACGTTTGAGGATTTCGAATTGATTGACTACAACCCTCATCCTCTAATAAAGGGTACTGTTGCTATTTAATAATTTGATCTAATACATGAAAAAGCTTATCAATATCTTTTTGAGTATTGTAAAAATGAACTGAAATACGAACTCCTATTCCACGCTGAATACAACGGATGTTTTCTTTCTTTAGTTTTTCGAAAATTTTTGAATTTGCTTTGATTGTAAATATTGAAGAATGATGTTTTCGAACTGAAACAAATTCTTCTAGTAAATCTCTTTCTTTAAGTCCAATAAACAACAAATCACTCAGTTTTTTTTTCTTTTTCAGTAGTAATTCAAAATCATTTGACAACAGTTGTTCAACAGCAAAACCCAAAGAACCAATAGCCAAAGGAGACTTATGACCAAAATCCAAAAGATCATCAATCTCTTTCTGTGAAGTTTTCAACTGATTCATTAGGCTTTCTTTTAAACACATAAAGCCATTGCCGTGTCCAGCAAGCAACCATTTGTATCCGCTGCCAAAAATACCGTCAACAGCAGTTTTATTAAAATTAAATGGCTCTGCTCCTATCAGTTGAGTACCGTCAACCAAAACAATCAAATTTGGAAATTCTTTTTTGATGAGCTTTAAAAAATTCATGTCAAATAAAAGACCAGAATTATATTGCACAGCACTGAATAAAAAAACTTGAAACTTGCCCTCCCTCAATGTTTTTAAAACCGATAATTCTACTTCAAAGCGCAATGAAATTTCAGTATATTCAAATTGATGTTCAGCTACTATTTGCTTTATCAATGGATAGTCGTCTTCTAAAAGTAAGAATTTATAGTTTTTGGGGATTTTAAATAAAAAAGACAGTAATCCTGCTGAACAACTTGAGGTCAAAAAAGTTTCAAAAACTTTAGAATTCAAAAAAGCTGCCATTTGCTTCCGAGTATTTGTTTCCAGAATTTTGGCGTTTACACTTTTAAAATGATCTGCCTGAGTCGCAAATTCTTGATCGGTCTTTGTTCGCCATTCTTGTAAACCAACTGAAACCAGACCAGTGTATGCTGTATTCAAATAAGTCGATCTTTCAATAAGATCGTGTTTATAATTCATAAGTGTTTTGATTGTTTTTGATCAATCAAATATAAGAAACTGAATACACTAGACACATTTATCAAGAAGACTTTGTTTTTTAACATATTTTTACTGTCTTTGTATTTGATTCTAACCCAATGAAGATATTCAAATTTTTTGATCTGAAAAGGAGAACAAAAAGCAGCATACAAGAAGCCATAAAATCTCGAAATGAACAAGTCCTCTACGAAGATGAATTTATATTTAAAAATAATTCAACAATGCTAAAAAAGAAAATGATTACTTTGATTGCTGCTGCCGCTGAAAATGATGCCCTAGGAAAAGACAATGATTTAATATGGCATATTTCGGAAGATTTAAAACGATTTAAACGATTGACTACAGGTCATGCAATAATCATGGGTAGAAAAACATTTGAATCAATGCCCAAAGCACTTCCTAACAGAACTAATATTGTTTTAACAAAAAATAAAAATTACAAAGCTGAAGGTGCATTTATTGTTTCAAGTGTTGAAGAAGCTCTTGATTTAGCTGGAGAAGACACACAACCCTTTATTATAGGAGGAGCGCAAATCTATTCGCTCTTTATGGAATATTGCGATCGTATTGAATTAACACGTTTACATCACAAATTCGAAGCAGATGTTTTTTTTCCAAAAATTGATGCCTTGAAATGGAACATCAATAAAGAGGAATTTATCCCCAAAACTGAAAATCAACCTTACAACTACTCTTACATAACATACGATAAAAAATAAATTTATGAATGCATTTTTATTTCCTGGTCAAGGGGCTCAATTCGCAGGGATGGGTAGAGATTTATATGAAGCTTCCACAGAAGCAAAAGCTCTCTTCAAACAAGCAAATGATGTTTTAGGTTTTGAGATTACAGAAATTATGTTTGGAGAAGATGCAGAGGCTTTAAAACAAACACAAGTTACACAACCTGCCATTTTTCTTCATTCCGTTATTTTAAGCAAAGTTATGGGGTCTCGTTTCAAACCTGATTGCGTTGCTGGACATTCTCTAGGAGAATTTTCGGCACTTGTTGCAGCAGGAGCATTAAGTTTTGAAAGTGGATTACGACTGGTTCATGAACGAGCTTTAGCTATGCAAGAAGCCTGTGATGAAATTCCTGGTACTATGGCAGCAGTTTTGGGATTAGATGATTACATCATAGAAAGTATTTGTAACAAAACCGAGGGTATTGTTGTCGCGGCAAACTACAATTGTCCCGGTCAGTTGGTCATCTCAGGTGAGAAGCAGTCTATTGAAATGGCTTGTGATGCTATGAAACAAGCTGGTGCTAAACGTGCTTTACCCCTTCCTGTTGGTGGAGCCTTTCATTCACCCTTAATGGAACCTGCAAAAACAAAACTTGCTTCGGCAATTGAAGCAACAGATATTCAAAATCCAATTTGTCCGGTATATCAAAATGTAGTAGCAATTGGTGTTCATGATGCAGTAACCATAAAAGAGAATTTAATTGCACAACTTACAGCCCCCGTTAGATGGACTCAGAGTGTAAAGCAAATGTTTACTGATGGTGTAAGTTCTTTTACTGAAGTGGGTCCAGGAAAAGTGTTACAAGGTCTTGTAAAAAAGATTGATCGCTCCGCAGTAACTTCTTCAGGAAAATTTATTTAAATCATTTGTTTTTATAAACAATTCCATTTTTCATTACAAAAGTAATGTTCTCTAGAGTGCTTATATTGTTTAATGCATTTTCATCTGAAGCTACAATATCAGCATAAAATCCTGGTTTTATTTGACCTAAATTATCTGCTTGATCTAAAATTTCAGCATTGACAATAGTCGCAGATTGAAGTGCTTCATCATTGGGCATTCCTGCCTCAACCATATACCCAAACTCTTTGGCATTAATACCATGAGGAAATACTCCAGCATCTGTTCCAAAAGCAATAGGTACTCCAATTGCATAAGCTTTTTTAAATGTCCCTTGAATTTTTGGACCTACCTTCAAAGCTTTAGGAACGATAATAGATGGGTAATACCCTGGGACTTTAGCTTTTTCAGCTACCTGTTTTCCAGCTGTTATGGTTGGAACCAAATAAGCGTTTTTTTGTTTCATTAACTTCATGGTTCTTTCAGACATTAGTGTTCCATGTTCAATAGTTTTTACACCAGAAGCAACTGCTCGATACATTCCCTCATCTCCGTGAGCATGAGCTGCTACTTTCATTCCATAGTCATTTGCTGTCATTGTGATAGCCTTAATTTCTTCTTTGGTAAATTGCGGGTTTTCTCCGCTTTTAGCAACGCTTAAAACACCTCCAGTTGCGGTTATTTTTATCCAATCTGCGCCATTTTTATAACGCTGTCTGACAGCTTTTCGGGCATCTGCTATCGAATTTACAACACCATCTTTTGGCCCTGGATCTCCTTGAATAGATGCTTTGTTACCATTGGTAGGATCTCCGTGCCCCCCGGTTGATGCTAGAGTTTTTCCTGCAGTGAAAATTCGTGGTCCTGGGATTTTCCCTTTTTCAATGGCATTGCGAAGTGCAATATTCACTCCAGATCCACCCATATCACGAACTGAGGTAAACCCTGCCATCAGAGAACGTTTTGCATAAACCGCAGCATCATATGCAACATCTGCTTCATTTAGTCGATAACGATTTAAATACGCTTTTGGGTTAGATTCTGACTCTATATGCACATGCATATCAATAAATCCCGGATAAACTGTTTTCGATTTTAAATCAATAACCCGAATGTCATCAGACTTAACGATTGAATACCCTTTTGTTATTGCTGTTATTACTGTTCCTTCTACAATAACGGTTTGTTCTTTTTTTATTTTTCCAGACGCACTGTCAAAAACTTGACCACAATGCAGATGAGTTGTTTGAGCACCTAATACATAGGTAATCAAAATAGACATAATGCAAATAATTTTGTTCATAATGCTAATGTTTTGCATGAAGATACTATTTTCGCAGAAACTTTTTAGAGACATTTAATATCAATTTTGACATTTGAAAAAAATAATAATCCACTTTTTCTCCTCTATTTTTCCAAATATTTTTGTCTCTATTGCGTATAAACATCTAACCACTCCTCAAATCCATAGACTTCGTCCACACGAAGCAGCTATATTAGAGATAGCCATTCAATCGAACTTTTCTTTTGAAGGTTTCAACATAAAAACGTATCAGTGGGGTACGGGATCTAAAACTGTTTTGTTGATTCATGGCTGGGAAGGTCAAGCTGGTAATTTTGCAGATTTGATTGAGATATTAATCAATGACGGATACACAGTCTATGCTTTTGATGGTCCTTCACATGGAGCGAGTTCGATTGGGAGTACAAGTTTATTCAAATTTAATAAACTTGTTGTAAGATTAATCAAATTATACAAAGTTAAACATTTAGTCAGCCATTCTTTTGGTGGAGTTGCTACTTCAATTGGATTAGGGATGTTTCCAGGAATTAAAATCAAACGCTACGTTTTGTTTACTACGCCTAATCAATTTATTGATCGAATTCAATTTGTTACTGATGTGATGGGAATTTCAAACCTAGTAACCAAAAGACTTATCAAAAAAATTGAATTTGAAGAGGGAATTATTGTTGGTAATATGAATGTTGCTGACTACGTTCAAAAAGCATCAGTAGAAAAAGCTCTAATTCTTCATGATATCAATGACAAAGTGTTGCCTATTGGGCAATCTAGAGAGGTTGACGCTGTATGGGATCAAGCCCATTTGGAAGAAATAATAGGTACAGGACATTACAGAATATTGCGAACAAAAAGTGTTCTTCAAAAAGCATTAGACTTTTTGAATAATTAGAACAAAAGAAGAAGTTCACACTTTAACCTAAGAATTCTTTTATCTTATTGGCGATATACTCTACTTGATCTAATGAGAGTTCGGAATGCATAGGCAAAGAAATTACTTCTTTTACCAATTGATTGGTTATTTTAAAATTCGCCTCCTTGTAATGTTTACTTGCGTATGCTTTTTGAGCATGAAGTGGTACAGGATAATACACTCCACAAGGAATTTGATTTTCATTTAGAAACTTAACTAATGCATCTCGATCTTGATTTAGAATTCTTAGAGTATATTGGTGGAATACATGAGAATCACATGCTGCATGACGATAAGGAGTAATTATATTGGGATAATCAGAGAGTAATTGAGTGTAATTTTTTGCAGCTTCTTTTCTTCTTTCATTGTAATAATCCAAATATTTCAATTTTATTTTCAAAACTGCAGCTTGCATAGAATCTAGGCGAGAATTTACGCCAACAACATCGTGGTAATAGCGAGTGTACATTCCATGGTTTACTATTCCACGGATAAAATGAGCTAAATCGTCATCATTTGTAAAAATTGCACCTCCATCGCCATAAGCTCCTAAATTTTTGGAAGGAAAAAAAGAAGTTGCCCCAACATGACCAATAGTTCCTGTTTTTGCTTTTGATCCGTCTTTTTTGGTGTAGATAGCTCCAATTCCCTGGGCATTATCCTCAATTACATAAAGTTGATGCTTGTGAGCCAATTCCATGATTTCATCCATTGGAGCAGCTTGACCAAATAAATGCACTGGAATAATTGCTTTGGTTTTTGGTGTTATTGCTTTTTCAATTTCAGCAATGTCAATATTGAACGTTTTGGAGTCTACATCTACCAAGATTGGTGTTAAATTTAACAATCCTATTACTTCAACTGTGGCAGCAAAAGTAAAATCCGCTGTTATGATTTCATCTCCAGGCTTAAGTTTCAAACCCATCAAAGCTATTTGCAGGGCATCTGTTCCATTCGCGCAAGGAATTACATGTTTGACATCGAGATAATTTTCTAAATCTCTTTGAAATTCACCAACAGCGGGTCCATTAATAAATGACGTTGTTTCTAAAACTTTTTGAAGCTCAACATCAACTTCGGGTTTTATGAATTCATATTGACCCTTAAGGTCTACCATTTGAATTTTTTTCATCAAGAAAATTTAAAGTACAAATTTAAAAAAAGGATTCTTCTTTCATGTGATTCATAGATAAACTATTTTTGAATATTGAATAAGTTACTATGTTGTATTCATTTGGAGTTGAAATTCTTCTAGCTCTTTTGCGGTTTGTGTCAATATTCTCAAAAAAAATTAAACTTTTTCTGAGAACAAGAAAAGATATTTTAGAAACTATAGCTCAAAACATTAGCGTTGGTGATCAGGTTCTATGGTTTCATTGCGCTTCCCTTGGAGAGTTTGAGCAAGCAAGACCTTTGATTGAAGGATGTAAAAATAAATATCCAGATTATAAGATCGTGCTCACATTTTTTTCATCATCTGGATATGATGTTCAAAAAAAATATCCTTTAGCAGATGTGATTACTTATCTTCCTTTTGATCAAAAAAGAAAGATTGAAAAATTTATTGATATGTTAAAACCAAAAGCACTCTTTCTGATTAAGTATGAATTTTGGCCAAACCTTATTAATGAACTTTATCAAAGACAAATTCCTGTGTTTTCTGTTGTAAGCATTTTTAGAAAAAATCAGATTTTCTTCAAACCCTTTGGATTTTTCATGAAAAACTTACTAAAAAAAATCCATTACTTTTTTGTTCAAAACAAGGAATCCCTAGGTTTATTAAAATCAATTGAAATTACAAATTCAAAAATAATTGGTGACACTAGAATCGATCGAGTTTTAAGTATTTTAAAACAAAACAATACTCTTGATGTTATCCAAAACTTTAAAGGGGATAAAGCTTGTTTTGTTGTCGGAAGCAGTTGGCCTGAAGATATTGCTTTAATATCCAATACCATCGAACAACAAACTGAAATCAAAACAATAATAGCGCCTCACCTTGTGGATGAAAAATCCCTCCAAGAAGTTGAAAATTCTTTTAAGCAACCAGTAATTCGCTTGAGTAGTTTAAACGAAGTAAAACAAACTAAAGCCAATATTCTCTTGATTGATTGCGTTGGAATTCTAACAAAAATATATAGTCATGCTGATTTAGCTTATGTGGGTGGAGGAATGGGTAGCGATGGGCTTCACAATATCTTAGAACCTGCTGTTTTTGGAATCCCAATCATCATTGGTCAAAACTATAAACGTTATCAAGAAGCTTTTGATCTTGTTAAGTTGGGAGGGGTTGCAAGTATTAAATCTAATCTAGAATTCAAAAAAACATTCAAAAATATTTTTTTTGGTACAACTCTTGCAACAGAAATGGGAAATAAAAACACTCAATACATCAACAAACATAGAGGTGCAACTGATGTCTTTTTTAAGGAGTTAAATCATTCACTGAAAATCTAAATAATTCCTCTATTATCGTTAATTTGCATTTTTATTTTATCTTATTATGAAAAGAACAATTCTACTGATATCTATTATTATTTTTCCAATAAGTTTATTTGCACAAGAAAAAAAACAACCCAATATTGTCCTAATGATTGGTGACGGTTTGGGACTATCTCAGATAACAGCAGGTATGTATTCCAATGGGAATAAAACTGCTCTGGAAGAATTCACATTTATTGGTTTGTCTAAAACACATTCGCACAATTCTCTGGTAACTGACTCGGCTGCATCAGGAACTGCTATGGCAAGTGGAGTAAAAACTTTAAACGGTGTAATTGGGATCAACATCAAAAATCAAAAGGTTAAATCAATTTTAGAAATCTCCAAAGAAAAAGGATATCAAACAGGATTGATAGCAACTTCCAGCATAGTTCATGCAACTCCAGCTTCTTTTTATGCTAAAGTTTTATCTCGAAAAGAATACCAGAAAATCGCATTGCAAATGAGTGAAAGTGTTGTAGATTATTTTATTGGGGGAGGTCAAAAGCACTTCAATAATAGGAGCGATAACAGAAATTTATTAAAGGAAATGAAAGATTATGATATCGTTTCTTCATTATCCAGATTCGATAAATCTGAAGCAGCAAAAATAGGACTCTTTACAAACAGGGATGAACCGAATCGAATTTCAGATGGAACAAGAATACCCTTGAAAGATGCCGTTAGTAGTGTTTTAAATCAATTAGATCAAGATAAAAAACCTTTCTTCTTGATGGTAGAAGGCTCTCAAATTGATTGGGGTGGACATGCAAATGATATGAGTTATGTCCTTTCAGAATACAATGATTTCAATGATGCCATTCAAACTGTACTGGATTATACAAAAAATTCCCCCAACACTCTAATAATTGTTACGGCTGATCACGAAACTGGTGGTCTTTCTATTCCAAAAGGAAAAATAAAAAATTTCAGAGTAGAAGGGACATTTTCTACTATAGGTCATACAGCAACAATGGTCCCCGTTTTCACTAAGGGACCATCATCTGAAATATTTTCAGGGATTTATGACAACACATCAATATTTAAAAAGATGCTCAAGGTTGTTAATGAATAACCTTATTTCGTTCTCATTTTATCTATCACTTTCTCTTTAAAGCTATTATCATTCTCAATTAAGTCAAAGAATGAAGATATGTAATCAACTACTTCTTGATGTTCTCCAGAGCTATCAAAGTCAGCTTTAAATCCATTAATGATTTCAAAAAACTTATCCTTGTTATTTAAAAATTGATCACGTACACTGTACATTAAGCTTTCATCTCTTTTAAATCCTCTATAAGCTCTTTGTTGGATGTCATCTAATCCTAATACCTGGTTAGCAACAGCATAACTAGGATCAACCAAACCAGACATATCAAAATCATAGGGTAAAGGGATGATGTTTTTATCTGAGTATAATAATTTACCATTGTGTTGATAAGCAACAGAAAAGTCAGTATTACCAATCATAAATTGGAAAAATGCATTTTGAATAGATGCTTCTGCACTCATTGCTAAAGGATGAATGAAGCGTTCAAAAACTTTCCCACCAAAACGTTTTGCTACATTTTTATCGTCCTCTATCAAAAATCCATTTAATGCAAATTTCTTTGTTTTCTTTTTTCTAATTTCATCAAAATCTATGTCAACTCTTCTTGTTTTGAAATGATATGGAGAAACAATTTCAAAAAGTTTATAAGCAATAAACTCTTTGAGAATATTGTCATTTTTATTTTCTTCAAGTAAACAAGGAATAACTAATTTTAATTTTTTATTCCCTTTAAAAATTGTGCCTTTAGCATCAGATTTTTTAATTTTCATCTTAATTGGAGGGAAATAGCATGTTGATCTTCTAAAATTCCCACGGGCTCTAAGCCCTACTTTTATTTCACTCCATGAACCATCAGCTGTTTGATATTTCATGTTTGTATCAAAATAAATACTATCAATCTGGCTTTTCTTCAAAACCTTGTTTGAGAAACTAATTTGTATCGGAATTATGTCCTCTGATTGAAAAAGTTCAGTAGTTTCCTGCTGAGAAAATAAAAGAGTGGATGCCGATAAAAAAATTAATAATGTCTTTAGTGTTTGCATAGCATATATATAGTTAATAGATTTATCAAATATAAACTATTATAAATAAAAAGATGAATCAATATTTTTCTATAATAAATAAAAGGACAGTTATCACCCTTATAATCTCTCTATTAGTGCCTTATATTGCATACCATTTTGATATTCATTACAATATTGATCTTACTCTAATTAGCATTGCGATTATTTTTCCACTTGTTTTTGCCATAAGAGGAGCTTTTAGGAGGAGAGAAAAAGCTTTAGAACATCTAAGCAGATTCCGTGGGTCACTCAAAATAATTCAATATTCTTTTTCTGCTAACTCAAAAATTCCAATTGAAAAGAAAAATGAAATTGACGGGATTTTAATTGAAATCAGTGATAAAGTTTTGAATTATTTACAAAATAATTCCGTTAGTATTCAATCGGTTGACGAATCAATTAGTAAGGTTGAAGAATTTATAAATAAAAATGATGAAATGATTTCTGGTGGTTTTAGGCTTAAAATTTTCGGGTTTATGCGATCACTTCATGAGGGTATAGAAAACTTGGAAGCTATCCATATTCACAGAACACCAATAAGTTTAAAAGCTTATTGCAAGATCTTTATCTATATTTTTCCACTAATTTATACCCCAACCATAATCAATAAAATAGGATTTGATGGCCCTGAATGGATTACCTATTTTGTAGTTATTGTAAGTGAATTTATTTTGATTTCTTTATATAATATTCAAGATCAGATGGAATATCCTTTCGATAATGATGGACTTGATGATATTAAACTGGATAATTTTAAAATCAATCGCTAGAATCTTTTTCCAGTTGAATAAATGTATATATATAACAAAAAGCCTTCCGTAAAAGAAGGCTTTTTTTGTGCGGGTGAAGGGACTCGAACCCCCAAGCCGTGAAGCACTAGATCCTAAGTCTAGCGTGTCTACCAATTTCACCACACCCGCAGTAAAATTTAACTGCGCAAATATAGTCAAGTTTTTATGAAAAAAGTTTTTTTCTCTGATAAAAACTCAAATCTTTGTAGGAATTAAAACAAACTAAAACCGAAGAATATGGTTGTAATAAAATCCGAGGATAAACAACGATTCATTGATGAGTTAATCGAATTACTGAAAATACCAACCATAAGTGCAGACTCAAAATATAATGATGATGTTAAAAACGGTGCTATTTGGGTAAAAAATGCCCTCCTAAAAGCCGGTTGTACAAACACAGAAATCTTTGAAACAAAAGGTCATCCCATTGTATATGGGGAACGAATTATTGATGAAAAACTACCTACAGTTTTGGTTTATGGTCACTACGATGTTCAACCACCAGACCCTATTGAACTTTGGGATAGTCCTCCTTTTGAACCTGTCATAAAAACAACAAAACTTCATCAAGATGGAGCAATTTTTGCTAGAGGGGCTTGTGATGATAAAGGACAAATGTACATGCACATCAAAGCATTAGAATTAATGGTCAATCAAGATAAACTTCCTTGTAATGTAAAGTTTATGGTTGAAGGAGAAGAAGAAGTGGGAAGTGATAACTTGGAGCTTTTCATTAGAAATCATAAAGAAAAATTAAAAAATGATGTCATCCTTATATCTGATACTGGAATGATAAGTAACATCCAACCCTCTATTACTACTGGCTTGAGGGGACTGAGTTATATGGAAGTTATTGTCACAGGTCCAAACCGAGACTTACATTCTGGATTATATGGAGGTGCAGTGGCTAATCCAATTAATGTTTTATCAAAAATGATTTCACAATTGCACGATGAAAACAATCGAATCACAATTCCTGGTTTTTATGATGGAGTAGAAGAAGTTAGTGATCATGAGAGGCTTCAAATGGCCAAGGCACCGTTTGATTTAAAAGATTATAAAGATAAGCTTAACATAAAAGCTGTTTCAGGCGAAAAAGGCTACACTACATCTGAACGTAATTCGATTCGACCAACCTTGGATGTCAATGGAATCTGGGGAGGGTATACAGGTGAAGGGGCAAAAACTGTAATTGCCAGTCAAGCTCATGCAAAGATATCTATGCGCTTGGTTCCTGGACAAGATTGGGAAGTGATTAATGATTTATTTAAAAAACATTTTGAGGCTATCGCTCCAAATAGTGTAAGTGTAAAAATCATTAAGCATCATGGTGGACAGGCCTATGTTACTCCTGTAGACAATATTGGTTACCAAGCAGCACACAAAGCTTATACAGAAACTTTTGATGTTGAACCTATTCCCCATAAAGGTGGAGGAAGTATTCCAATAGTACCTTTGTTTGAGGATGTTCTTGGAACTAAAAGTGTACTGATGGGATTTGGCCTTGATAGTGACGCTATCCATTCTCCAAATGAGCATTTTGGGTTATTCAACTTTTTTAAAGGAATTGAAACCATTCCTTTGTTTTACAAACATTATACTGGTTTGTTTAAGGAAAAGAAAGACTAGCTATTTAGTATAAATAAATCTGAAGCTAGCCCATCAACCAAAAATTTAGCTTTACGACTAACTTTGAGAACATCACCATCCCAATACAACATTTGTGTAACAATATGGTTTTGTGACTCTTTTTCTAGTAATTTTTTGAAACGAAGACCAAATTTTTTTTCAATATAACTTAAAGAAACACCTTTGTTAGTTCGTAAACCTGTCATCAAATACTCATTATACAGATCAATTTCATTGAGCACCTCCCGTTCTAAAATGGGTTTACTTGACGAAATCCCTTTGATGTATTTTGAATTATTGGAAATGTTCCAACTTCTACTAACACCATCAAAACTATGTGCTGAAGGTCCAATACCCAAATAAGACTCACCGCTCCAATAGGCTACATTATTGACAGATTGGAAACCAGGTTTTCCAAAACTAGATAGCTCATAATGTTCATAACCCTCCTGCTCTAAACGGTTCATCAAAAAATTAAATTGGGCTAATACTTTATCTTCATCTAAAATCTTTACTTCCTCATTTTTTACTTGATGACTCAAAACCGTCTTGGGCTCAATGGTTAGTGCATAACTTGAAATATGGTTTGGCTGAAAGCTCAGTGCTATTTCAATATTCTTTTTCCATTTATCGAGATCACTCAAAGGCATACCATAGATAAGATCCAAAGAAAAATTATCAAAAAGTTCTTTGATTTTATTTAGGAGTAGAGAGGCTTCTTGAGCATTATGTGCTCGATTCATTAACTTCAATTCATCGTCAAAAAAAGATTGAACTCCAATGCTAAGCCTATTGATCCCAATTTCTTTCAACTCTTTTAGATAATCAGGTCGATCATCATCCGGATTCATTTCTAAAGTAATTTCTAATTTTGATGCTAAAGAAAAATTAGCTTTGACAGCATCGATCATCATTTTAATTTCAACTGCGGATAAGAGGGATGGTGTTCCTCCTCCAAAATAAATACTATTGACCAACTCCGTTTTGGACAGTTCGGATTTTCTCAATTCCAACTCACTCAACATAGATTTTATCAAAAGAGTTTTATTTCTTAGAGATGTTGAAAAATGAAAGTTACAGTAATGGCAAGCTTGCTTGCAAAAAGGAACATGGAAGTATACCGAAGCCATAATTGAATTAGCTCTTTATTTTTCCTGGATTTTGCGAAACAAAAGCATTCCAACCACTATACTTTTTTTCTTTTGAACTAGATCCTCCATTAAAGAAATGACATACAGCAGCAGCTAATCCATCTGTTGAATCTAAATTCTTTGGCATTACCTTAAATCCCAATAAGCTTTGAAGCATCTTAGCTACTTGTTCTTTTGAGGCATTACCATTTCCTGTTATTGCCATTTTAATTTTTTTTGGGGAATATTCAATTACTGGAATTTCTCGGGACAAACCAGCTGCCATTGCAACCCCTTGCGCTCTTCCCAATTTAAGCATTGATTGTACGTTTTTTCCGAAAAAAGGTGCCTCTAATGCTATTTCATCTGGATGATAGGTGTCAATTAATTCTAAGGTGCGATTAAAAATTTGCTTTAATTTTAAATAGTGATCATCGTATTTAGATAAAATCAATTCATTGAGTTGCATAAATTGCATTTCACCTTTCACTATTTTTATAAGCCCAAAACCCATTATTGTAGTTCCTGGGTCAATACCTAAAATTATTTTTTCATGCATTAGCTTTGGGGTGAAGCAATGATTTTAACAGGAAGCCTAAAGGAGGTTTTAACTTTAATCCCCACATTGGTCTTTATTGCTGGAAGTGCTTTAGGCAAACCTGAAACAGCCTCATCTAGTGTAGAATATAGTGTTTCAATCTGACTAAGTACATCATTCTCATCTTCAATTTCTAGCAAAGAAAAATACCCTTCTGCGTCAACTTCAAGCTTGAGAACAACTTCTTCATTTAACTGACTTGAAGTTGAAAAATTGTATTGATAAAGTATATCTGAAATTGTTTGAGATACAATGTTTTTAAAACAATCCATCTGATCATCTGAATCTAAACCATCGCATTCGGGAAAGGAAGGGGGTTGGTCTTTTTTATTCCATTTAGATTGTTCCTTTATTTGTTTGGGAGTTATTGTAGTGGTATTAAAATATTCGCAACTTTGAAAAAATAAAAATAAAACTACGGAAAAAGCTATTCTGGCTGAAAAATTCATTTGATGTGTTTTTAAAAATTAAACATAAGATTCATTTGATTTGTAAGACGAACTAAATTTACTACTTTTTACCCTAGATTTCAAAACTGATTAAAAAACGTTTAATAAAACAATTTTATATTATAATGGATATTTTCTTATTTGTACTCTCCTCTTTCATAATTTTATTAGGAATTGCAGGAAGTTTTCTTCCAGTATTACCGGGTCCATTAACTAGTTGGCTGGGTTTATTTCTTATACATCAACATTCAGGTGTTCCATCAAATAATTCTTTTTTATGGGTTACTTTTGGAATTGCATTAGCTGTCTTTTTGTTGGATTATATAATCCCTGCTTTAGGCACAAAAAAGTTCGGAGGATCTAAGTCAGGTGTTTATGGAGCCTCCATAGGTTTAGTAATTGGATTACTTTTTTTAGGACCACTAGGAGTTATTGCTGGCCCTTTTTTGGGTGCATATTTTGGAGAACTTTCACAAGATAGCAATCGAAAAAAAGCATTAAAAGCAGCCTTTGGTGCGCTAATTGGGTTTCTTGGAGGTGTATTCATTAAGTTTTCAATTGCACTAATCTATCTATACTTTTTTAGTGCTATAATTTGGAATAATTTGCTTTAGAAAAATGAAGTACCCCCTTTTATAAACCTTCAATCAAACCACAACACTATATTTATTTATGAAATCGTAATGGGTTAGTACAAGCAACCAAAGGCGAACCAATAGTTGTTGTTTTTAAAAAAAAAAGGGAGTTTACTTCATTCTATATTTTATCTTTTTTTCTTGTTATTTGACCTGTAATACTAATTTGAACTTTAATTGGTTTGTATGTCGTTCAACCGGTTTTCCTTGACCCAAAGTTATTAATCCGAATATACTCTGGAGCATCAGTGATTAAAGATACTTGTTTATGTGCTAATCTAAATTCATAAAATTTACTGGATAATTTTTGAACCTTGTACAAATGATTTTTTAAAAATGAACGCGATTCCAAGGTTAAATTTTCTTCTAAATCATGGATTCCCATTAAAAAGGTATCATTGATTTTGAGTGTTGCAACAAGGCTTCATGCCGTAGGTGAAAAATCTTTGATCCCGCTTCGATGGGATTTTTTTTATTTTTGTTGTTGAATTTTATTCAATTCATTATTATACTCCAGAAGTAAATCATACCACTCCCATATTGCATTTTCATTTTTTATCGAGTTTTCTTGAAAAGAGGTAATTCTCTTTTTGATGAATTCTAACGTTTTGGTTTTAATATCTTCTTCTGTGTAACTAATACCAGACAAAAGACCACACTCCAGAGCTTTTCTAACTGCGGAATAAGTGTTTTGAACTTCGTGTTTCAGAAAAAGATTTGACTTGATTTTTTGAAATTGTTCAATCTCAAGAGATAACATTTTTTGAATAGATAAATCACTAATACCTAAAATATAGGATCTAAGAAATGTATATTCATAATCAGTAAGCATAAGGTAAATCTTCATTTATCCATCTTAATATAGTAAGCACTTATTTATTAAATCATTTATCAAAATTGATTAATTTGAAAGAAAATAGCTTGACGATTGTAACGTTTGGTTAGTTATTTTGTTGACATTGGTTAAATTAGGTTATAGGCGATAGTAAACACCTTTAATCTGGCTGATTTGTTTTGCACCATATTTTTATGCACCTGGATATAAATTATGTACTTTTGTGGCTATATGATTAAATTATTTCTTTTAACTTTTATCTTAATTGCTTTGGCTTTTGCTGGTATAGCTATCAAAATATTGGTAAAGAAAAACGGAAAGTTTGCAGGTACTTGTGCTAGCCAGAGTCCATTTCTCAACAAATCAAGTGAACCCTGTGGATTTTGCGGAAAACTCCCAGATGAACAAGAATGTAAAAATCCAAATTTCACCAAACAATAAACATCATCATTTTTTTTGTATCTTAGTAACAAGATGGAATCCGAAGCTATTCAAGAGGCAATAAATTTGGCGAAAACTAACAATCAAAAAGCTTTTGGATATCTTTTTGAAACCTTTTGGGATTATCTATACAGTTATCTTCTCAAAAAAACCAGAAACGAGGATCAAGCAGAAGACATTGCAGTCAGAACTTTTGCCAAAGCATTTGATAAAATAGATACTTTTAATACTAGTTTTACATTTGAAACTTGGTTAACAACTATTTCCAGAAATATTCAGATCGATCAACACAGAAAAAAAAAATCTAAAAATAAAATTGACTCAACCACATACGATGAATATACAGTAAGGGAGGTTCAAGACGGTAATCCCTCTCCAGAAGATCTCCTGATTATAACTCAAAATTTATCTGATTTACTACGGAAAATCAAAACTTTAAAGTTGGAATACAAAACCATTATCAGACTCAGATATTTCGAAGAACTTTCTTACAAAGAAATAAGTGAACGTCTAGATCTACCTTTGAATACTGTAAAGGTCACATTACTTAGAGCAAAAAAAGTTTTGGCTCAAGAAATTACTAAAAATGAGGGGTAAATTTCAAAAACTTGGACCAGGACTTCTTTTTGCTGGAGCTGCTATTGGAGTTTCACATCTGGTTCAATCCACTCGAGCTGGGGCTGATTTTGGATGGGGGCTCTTGTGGGCAATTATTCTGGTAAATCTATTTAAATATCCTTTCTTTCAATACGGCCCACGTTTTTCAATTGCAACAAATAAAAGCTTACTTGAAGGATATTTGCATCTCGGAAGAGGGTATTTGAACATATATTTTTTACTTAATATAGCTTCAATGTTTACGATTCAAACAGCGGTTACTATTGTTACTGCTGGATTAGCTTCACAAGTTTTTGGAATTTCTGACAATCTTGTTTATTGGTCTATTGCGATCACTTTGGTTTGTACACTTATTTTATGGATTGGTAAATATGCAACTCTTGATCGAATTGTAAAATGGGTTATTTTAACACTGACCTTAACAACATTTATTGCAATTGGACTCGCTTCTGTTAAAAATACAACCCCTCTATCTTTGGTTCAAATTTTACCAAATGAATCAAATATTTTATTTCTAATTGCTTTTATGGGTTGGATGCCTGGTCCTATGGATATTTCTATTTGGCATTCACTTTGGAGTATTGAAAAAAATAATGAAATAAAAACTAAACTTAAAATGAACGAAAGTTTATTTGATTTTAATGTAGGTTATTGGGTAACCCTAATTTTAGGGATTTGCTTCATGGGATTAGGAGCTTTTGTTATGTTTGGGAGTGGAACTGAATTTTCTAATCAAGGGGGAGTTTTCGCATCTCAGCTAATAAGTTTATATACGATAACCTTGGGTGATGATGTTTATTGGATCATTGCTGTTGCAGCCCTAACAACAATGTTCAGCACTACAATTACTACCCTAGATGCATCGCCCAGAGCAATGAGTAAAACCGTAGAATTACTATTTCCTCGAAAAAAAAGAAACGATTACAAATTTTGGTTGCTTATTCTAGCAGGAGGAACCATAAGTGTATTTATCTTTCTTCTTTCAGAAATGGGTCTTTTAATTCAAATTGCAACAGTTTTATCATTTTTAACAGCTCCATTTTATGCATTCTTAAATTACAGATTGGTTCTTAGTAATCAAATGCCTGAAACTGCAAAACCTTCAAAAGGCTTAAGAATACTCAGTCTGTTGGGGCTTCTTTTTTTAAGTGGTTTTGCTTTCGTATATCTATTGATGCTCTAAAGAGAAGTTTGTATATTTGCATCAGACAAAAATGATTTATGCAGACCGAAATTAAAGCCAAAAAAACATCCGGAAAACCCAAGTGGCTTCGTGTAAAACTTCCCACTGGGAAAAAGTACACTGAACTGCGAGGCTTAGTTGATAAATATAAACTGAATACCATATGTACTTCGGGGAGTTGTCCAAATATGGGAGAATGTTGGGGAGAGGGAACTGCTACATTTATGATATTAGGAAACATTTGCACGCGATCTTGTGGCTTCTGTGGCGTTAAAACAGGTCGTCCTGAGACAGTAGATTGGGATGAACCTGAAAAAGTTGCTCGTTCTATAAAAATTATGAAAATCAAGCATGCTGTAGTCACATCGGTTGATCGAGATGACTTAAAAGATGGAGGATCAATTATTTGGGGAGAAACCATCAATGCAATTCGAAGAATGAATCCAAACACTACACTAGAAACTTTGATACCCGATTTTAAAGGAAATCAAAAGAGTTTAGATAGGATAGTTAAAGTACATCCTGAAGTTGTTTCTCACAATGTTGAAACTGTAAGACGCCTTACTCGTGAAGTTCGAATCCAAGCTAAATATGATCAAAGTCTAGAAGTTCTAATGTATTTAAAACAACAAGGAGTTCGTAGGACAAAATCCGGAATAATGCTTGGATTAGGTGAAACCGAAGAAGAAGTTATTGAAACCCTTCATGATCTTAGAAAGGCAGAGGTTGATGTTGTAACGATTGGTCAATACTTACAGCCTACAAAAAAACATTTAGGAGTAAAACAATTTATATTACCTGAGCAATTTAATCGTTATGAAGCAATTGGAAAAGATCTAGGATTTAGACATGTTGAAAGTGGGCCTCTAGTTCGCTCTTCCTACAAAGCTCATAAACATATTGATTAAACTTACTTTGTTGATGCTGTAGTTGCTATTATTTTATCAAAGCGTTCTTTGTCGTCTGGGAAAAATTCCATTTCTATTGGTAAATAGAATAAAACATTTGATGATAAAATTGGATTTAATCGAACAAAGTCTTTTTCAGTTGTTAAGATCATTTGATTGTTAGATTTTTTATTGATCATATCTGCATCTTTTTGAGTAAAATTGTGATGATCAGAAAACTTAAGATGTTCAAATTTACATCCAATTCCTTCTAAATAATTCTTCAAAGGTGTTGGATCAGAAATTCCGGTCACTAATAAAAAAGGTGACTTTTCTATGTTTGAAACGGGAAGTGAACAGTCAAAGTTTTTAATATGAACGGAATATTTAATTTGAGCAAAAAATAAATATTGAGTTTTTGAAAGCCCAAGTTTTTGGGTGATTTTATTTCTTTCCTCATCACTCATATTTTTTGGGCATTTGGTAACAATAACCACGTTAGCTCTTTTTTTACCTAAACTCAATTCTCTTAAATTCCCTAATGGAAGATGAAAATCATCAACAAAAAGATGCTTGTAAGAAGTTAATAATATCATAAGGCGTGGACTTACCCAGCGATGCTGAAAACAATCATCCCAAACAAAAACAGAATCTTTCGTTGAATACTTTAAAAGTTGATCCATTCCTACCCTTCTCTTTTCTGCAACGCCTACTCTTACCTCTGGGTGCTTTAAACTCAGCATCAAAGGTTCATCGCCTACATTCTTTGCTGTTGATTTGTCCGTGACTTCTACAAATCCCTTAGAGGCTCTTCCATAACCTCTGCTCAAAATCGTAATTGCATGATTTTGTTTCAAAAGAGAAACTACATAATCTACACAAACAGATTTACCAGTTCCACCCACAGATAGATTACCTATCCCTATTGTGGGGTTTTCATAGCTAATGGACTTAAATAATTTTATGTTAAATAAAAAATTCCGAAAAGAAGTTAGCGTACTATAAAGTATAGCAAAAGGAAAAAGAAAGAGGCGGAAGAAGGTCATGCTTACTAATATATTATATTTGTAAAGATAACATTTCGTAGTTTAGGTAATCGATTTACAGAAAAAAAACATTAAGTTCTATAGATGAAAATAAATGAAATTACTGAAATTCTAGAATCATGGGCACCGTTGACCTATGCCGAGGATTTTGACAATGTAGGCTTGCTGGTTGGAGATTTAGATTCAAAATGCAGTAAAGCCCTAATTACCCTAGATACAACTGAAGAGGTTGTTGATGAAGCTATTCGAAAAGGTTGTGAACTGATCATAAGTTTTCATCCCATTATTTTTTCTGGTTTAAAAAAATTGACTGGTAAAACCTATGTTGAAAGAGCAGTTATCAAAGCGATAAAAAACAATATTGCAATTTATTCCATTCACACGGCATTGGACAACCATAAAAATGGAGTTAGTCATGAAATGGGTGTTCAATTAGGTTTACAAAAACAACAAATTTTAATCCCTAAAAACAACACCTTAAAAAAGCTCACGACTTATGTACCTAATGATTCAGTTTCTACTGTTTTAGAAGCACTCCATAAAGCTGGTGCTGGGGCAATAGGTAATTACTATGACTGCAGTTTCGCTACATCAGGAATTGGAACTTTCACCGGAAATGAACAAAGTAGTCCAAATAAGGGTAAGCCAGGAGAACAAGAAACTACAAAGGAACAACAACTGCATCTGACTTTTGAAGAAGGTAAAGAGATGGATATTCTAAATGCTTTAAAAGATTCGCATCCCTATGAAGAAGTAGCTTTTGAAATCTATAAACTTGAAAACAACAATCAAGATATTGGAATGGGTAGCATTGGTAAACTCGAGAAATCAATGGATGAAGTTGCTTTTTTTGATTACGTAAAAAAACATCTTAATACCCCTCACATAAGACATTCAAATTATCTTGGGAGAAAAATAAAAAAAGTGGCTCTACTTGGAGGATCAGGTAGTTTTGCAATCAAAGCAGCCAAAAGCCAAGGAGCAGATGCACTCATTACCGCAGATCTTAAATATCATAATTTTTTTGAGGCAGAAAATGAAATTATGTTAATGGATATTGGACATTATGAAAGCGAACAGTACACAAAAAAATTAATAGCAACCTATCTTACAAAAAAAATCCCTAATTTTGCGTGCATTTTATCGAAAGAAACAACCAATCCTGTTAATTATTTCTAGTATGGCAAAGAAAACCGAAATCTCAATAGAAGAAAAGCTAAGAGCACTTTTTGACCTCCAAATCATAGACTCTCGAATAGACGAAATTCGCAACGTACGTGGGGAACTCCCCCTTGAAGTGGAGGACCTAGAAAACGAGATTTTTGGAATGGATGAAAAATTAAAAAAGCTTACCTCAGAACTCAGTGATTTTGATCTTGGAGTTAAAGAAAACAAAAATATAATTGAGAGTGCTAAGGGGCTTATCGCCAAATATGCTGATAAACTTAAAAATGTTCGCAACAATAGAGAATATAACTCAATTGTGAAAGAAGAAGAATATCAACAGCTTGAAATTCAACTTGCTGAAAAGAAGATAAAAGAACTTAAAGCTCAAACCGAACAAAAGAAAGAAACTATTGAACTCTTAAATGAAAGGTTATCGGACAAAAAAAATCATTTGAATGCAAAAAAAGATGAACTTGACGAAATCATGCAAGAAACAGAAAAAGAAGAAGCTCTTTTGATATCTCAATCTGAAACTTTTGAAAAGAAGATTGATGACAGATTAATAGTTGCATACAAAAGAATTCGGGGGAGTGTAAAAAATGGATTAGCAATTGTACCGATTGAAAGAGGTGCTTCTGGCGGATCACATTTTATAATTCCACCACAAGTTCAAATGGAAATTGCCTCACGTCAAAAGATAATTACGGATGAGTACAGCGGTAGGATTCTTGTTGATGCAGAATTAGCCAAAGAAGAACTTGAAAAAATAAATAAAATGATTCAAAGTATTTAGGACGTGCACGTTATTTTAAAAAAAGCTGCTAGTAAGCAGCTTTTTTTATGGAAACTAATTTGAAAAAATAAACAATTCCTCAATAGTTGTTTTAAATAGCTTCGCCATTTTAAATGCTGTAGGTAAGCTTGGATCAAATTTTTCTTTTTCAATAGCATTGATTGCTTGTCTAGAAATCCCGATTAAATCAGCCAATTGTTCTTGAGTTAAATTTTGACTTTTTCTTAATTCTTTGACTTTATTTCTCATTTATATCTTCTCATATTGATGATTAAAGAAATGATATATGTTATTGAAATAAAAATAATCAATAAATGGATTTTTGGTTTCAAGTCAATTAATCCTGAGCTATGCATTTTTTCAAATAAAACTCCAAAAATAACGGATAAACCTAAGGTGAATGCCATAGATTCTAGTTGAATTTTTCTTTGAAATTCATCATAATTATCAAATAAATTTTTATTCGAAATAAGCATTACTATCCCAATAATTAAATTGATAACGATTCCACTCAATGTTATTAAATCATTATCCCATAACACATCTGGTCCTATGGTAACAATAAGGAGCATCGTTAGCCATGCTGATGTCCATAAAGCTAGGTTTTTTGTCCCTTTCTTGATTAATTCTTTATTATTTGTTGTGTTCATATTAAAGTAAATTTGTAATGTTTAATTTACAAATATAAAAAATAATTTTAAATGTAAGGTTAACTTTACTTTTTGAATTTACAATAAAAAAAAACCAACGATATGTTGAGGTTAAAAAAGTGAAGAGTCGTTTTTTACTTTATAAAAATAATTTCAAAATTCAAATAGGATTCAAAGTAGTTGGAGAAAAGGGAACAAACAACATAAAGTCTATTTTACAAACCATTGATTTTGAATATGATACAATTAAATTAAAATAAAAAAATGAATTTTATTAACTCTTTTTGATTATCAATATCAATTAAAAAATCTTAATTTTATATATATTTTCTTATTATGAGGAATATGAAAAAATTCTTAAGTTGGTTAGCAATTTCCTTTGGTGTCATATATTTTTTTTATGAGACTTGGTATCACATTTCATATGATCAATCTAATCTAGCATTGACAGCAGATTACATTAGTGTTTTCTTATTATTAATTGCAGGCATAGTAAACTTAAGATCAAAAAAAGGGATAGGTTTATTATGTGGTGCATGGGGGTATACATCTTGTATAATGTTTAGGGCATTTATTTGGAGAATGGAAGCAATATGGGTTGAAGAACTTCCAAATTATGAAACCTTACAAGTTAAGGTTTTGATACTAGCATTAATTATATCATTTCCAGCATTTATAGTTTCCTTTGTAAAATCTTTTCCACAAAAAAACCCCAACTAAAAGTTGAGGTTAAAATGGTGGGCGCTAAGGGATTCGAACCCCTGACCCCTTGGGTGTAAACCAAGTGCTCTGAACCAACTGAGCTAAGCGCCCTAAATACTGTTAATCAGTAAATTAGGTGTTTAGATTAAGTCTTTTTAAAATCTGTGTACATTACCATGTACATTACTTAATCAAAATTTTACTGTTTTGCATCAGGAATTAACTCCTTTTGCGGTGGCAAATATACACTCCTTAATTAAATATCAAAAAGAAAAGAACTGTTTTTTTACCTACTCTGCCAGTCACTAGTTTCCTTCTTCTTATTACCCTAGTCTCTAAACACAGAAAGTTTGATTGTGTTACAAAGTTTACTCATCTAGTTAATCACTAGGACAAGTTCCCTATATGCCAAGACCTAAAGGAAGTCCCAACAAAATAACTTAGAAGTAAAAGAACAGTTAAAGAGTTTAATAGATGAGGTTGTGAATTCAATTACTGTAGATTCAATGGATACTAACCAAAAACTAAAACTGTTACAACTCTCACTACACTATGTAGTGCCTAAACTTAGGAGTAACGAAACCATAGAACAACCATACCAAGATGTACCACTATTTGTGGATTAATGTAATGTTAGGAAGATAGTATTCAAAAGAAATGACTTGAGTATGATTTAAGAAAGAACAAGTAAAATATAATTAGGTTAAGTCTGAGGGGATGTTTTGTTTAGTATTTCTATTTGCTTATAAACCTCCTCCGCTTCAAAGGTTTTTTGGTCACTCTTACTTCTATTGATTTTTGACAAGTCATACGCCTCCTTCAACAAGGCTTTATATTTAATTTGTAGCTTTTCTACTTCCGTTTTCTTTTTAAATATTCCGAACATTTATTTGATTTTAAATTATAAATAAAGTTACAAAATCCATCTCACAAACTGACCTATATACAAGTATTGTAGAGACCAACTGCAGAATATTATAGACACCGTTATAAATTCAATATGCACTAATAATCAGCAGGCTGCGGTGCTGGAGCATACCTTTTAGTGGGTGTTTCTTCTTTTTCACAAGAAATGGAAATGATAGATACACTAAAGAATATTGCGATAATAAAAATCAGTTTTTTCATACACTAAATATACAAATAATGCCAAGACCAAAAGGAAGTCCCAACAAAATAACCACTTTACCTACTCTGCCAGTCATTAGTTTGCTTCTTCTTATTACCCTAGTCTCTAAACACAGAAAGTTTGATTGTGTTACAAAGTTAACTATTCTCTACTATTTCAGTTTCTTCTTTTGTAAGACCATATAATTTATAAACCATTTGGTCTATTTCTTTATCTGTTTTATCAATTGAATCTTTTATTTCTAGCCACTAATTTGTACCTGCAAATTACTCCTATTATCTAGTAGTTTTCTTGACTGAAAAATGAATGATACTTCCATAGTAAATTAGACTGTTTTTTTCATGTACATTACATGATTTGTTCATGTACATTACGATGTACATTACAATTTACGAAAAATTGAGGATGTAGCAAAAGATAAAAACCCTTTATTTACTTGGGATTACCGTTATTAAGGAGAAATTGAATATAGGTGAGGGGCATGGGTGTAAACCAAGTGCTCTGAACCAACTGAGCTAAGCGCCCTTGCGGGGTGCAAATATAGAATAGTTTATTTTGTTTACAAAGAGTTTTTTTTAAGAATTTCTGCTACCACAAAAGTACTTCCCCCAACATAAATAAAATCTCTTTTTTGAGCGTTCTTAAAAGCTGACTCATAGGCTTCAACAACAGTACTAAAATTCTTTGAGTTCAATTTATAGTTTTTAGCCAAATCTTGCAAAACTGAAAGTTCCTCTGCACGATATATATTAGGAGTACAAAAATAATAATCTGCATCTTTGGGTAGCATACAAAGTATATCTTCCAACTTCTTGCCTTTTACAAAACCTAAAACAAGATGTAAGTTTTGATAATTAGTTGCTCTAATTTGCTCTACAACATATCGAAATCCTTCAGCGTTATGAGTAACATCAGCAACAACTATAGGTTCGTGATTCAATACCTGCCATCGACCCAACAAACCAGTATTATTAGTTACATTCAACAATCCTCTGGAAATACAATCTTTATTGATTTTGTCTAATGAAGAGCCTTCCAAAGCAACTGTTGCAGTTTGAATATTTTTCTGTTGATAAAGTCCATGTAAATCTGTTTTAAAAAATGATTTAAGCTTTTGATCTGCCCACATGATGGGAGCTTCATGTTTATTGGCAACCTCAGAAAAAACATTGGTTGTTTCGGGTTGGGTTTCCCCAATAACAACTGGAATTTTTGGTTTTATAATACCCGCTTTTTCTCTAGCTATTTCATCAAGTTTAGTTCCTAAAAACTGTGTGTGATCTAAACCGATATTAGTAATTACTGAAAGTATTGGGTTAATAACATTCGTGGCATCCAACCTCCCGCCAAGTCCAACTTCAACCACTGCAATTTCTATTTGGTGTTGTTTAAAATAGCTGAAAGCCATACCCACAGTAAGTTCAAAAAAAGATAGTCTTGCTTCTAAAAAATAAGTTTGATGATCTTGCACAAAATCAACAACATATTTTGAATCCATCTCGACTCCATTGATTCTAATACGCTCGGTGAAATCTTTTAAATGGGGAGAGGTATACAAACCCACTTTATAACCCGCTTCCATCAAAACAGAAGTTATCATATGAGAAGTGGATCCTTTTCCATTAGTTCCTGCAACATGAATGGATGAAAATGCCTCATGAGGATTTCCCAGATATCTCATAAAAGCCTGCATTTTTTTTAAATCAGGCTTATACGCTATGGAGCCTTGTTTTTGGTAGTATGGCAATTGTTCATAAAGCCATGAACGGACTTCTTCGTATGTTTTCAAACTATTCCCCAAGTTTAAACTTTACAACTACAAAACCAACTTGCTTATTAGGGGCATTGGGGTCAGGAAACCATTTATGTAGAAGGGCTGTTCTCTTTGCTGGTTCTAACAAACATTGGTCGGAATTTGTAGTTCCTTTAACTCCAGGTTCGGCTTCAACGACCTTACCTGTCTTATCTACTATTATTCGAACTACAACCGTACCTTCCTGATTACATTTTTGTGTTACAGAACCTTGACTTTGTAGGCTCCTTCCATTCAATCCGAAATCCCTTCCTTTTCCCCCCAAACCAGCTTTACCATAATAACTGCTGGCATATGGGTTCCCTTCGGTCTTTCCCTTATCTCCAGAAACCTCGTCATTTCCCTCTCCCTCAGTATTTTTAACTGTTTTCTTTGTTGGATTTAATAAATTTGAAAGTACTTGTTTGGTCGATTTTGAAACGGTAGGCTTAGGAGTTTCTTTCTTTTTAACCTCCTTTTTTATTTCTTCATCAGGAGTTTTTTTTATTGTTTCTTTTATTGGATTGGGAGTTGACTTGTTTGCTTTCTTTACAACAGGTACTGAGGCTTCTTTTTGGGTTACTACTTTTGAAATTTTTGATTTCGTTACTACTGGTTGAGTTTTGGGAGTAACGATTTTGGGTTGAACATCTTGTTTCTGAATTTGTTTTGGCGGTAATTTTGGTTGAACACTACCTTTACCTTGATTTGAAGTACCTAAATTCACTTCCATACCATAAGAAATCGGGGGATCATAATAGGATAAACCAACCCATGAAAACAAAAGTAATAGCAATAAAGTAATCAAACTCGTAAGAATGGCTGACTTCTTTTTATGACGTGTATTCAAAAAATTACCCATAGTTTTTTTTTATTGAGAGTCGACAGCCAAAACAACCTTAATAGAGTTTTGATTTGCAATACTCATAACATAAACCACTTCTTCGATAGACACTTTCTTTTCTGCTCTTAAAATGATTACTCGTGAATTTGACTGTTCTAAAACTCGAAGGAGCTGGTCTCCTAGTCTGTTTTTTGAAACTGTTTTATCGTCAATATAAAAACGATTGTTTTTGTTTATGGTTACCGTAATCGAGCTTCGATTTTCTGTCTTACCCTTGGCTTGTGGTAATTTAACTTCTATGGTGTCCAACTGTTTTGCCAAGGTCGATGCAATCATAAAAAAAATGAGCAACAAGAAAACAATATCAGTCATAGAAGACATATTGAATTCTGGAGTAATTTTATTTCTTCCCTTGAGATTCATTAGGCAGCAGGTTCGTTAAGTAAGTCTAAAAACTCAAAAGAAATTGCTTCCATTTGATACACCACTTTTGATGTTTTTGCTACCAAATGATTAAAGGTTATATAACCAACTATTCCAACGATAAGTCCAGCAACAGTCGTAGTCATTGCAGTATAAAGTCCATCTGATAATAACTTCATATCAATATTACCTCCAGCATTTGATATTTCAAAAATAGAAAGAATCATCCCAATAACTGTTCCTAAAAATCCAAGCATTGGAGCTGCACCTGCTATGGTTGCCAAAACACTAACATTTTTTTCTAGCTTGTAAACCTCTAAACGTCCAGCATTTTCTATGGTTGTATTGATATCGTCCAGGGGTTTTCCGATTCGTGTAATCCCTTTGGCAATCAACCTGGCAACAGGGACATCTTCCTTAAAACAAAGGGCTTGAGCCGTTTCTATTTTGCCTTGAGACACATAAGTCTTTATCTGATCCATAAAATTATCATCAATCTTTAAAGCCGATCGAATAGCAAACCAACGCTCGAAATAGATATAAAAGGCTATAATTAATAATAAAAATAAAATACCGATAATGAGTTGACCACCAAGACCCCCATTTTCAATTAATTCAATTAATGATAAGGTTTTCTCGGTTCTAAACTCTTCATTTACTTGTATAAAATAGGAAATCATTGCTATATAATTATAAGGATTTAATTATAAAACGAAAAAGCAAGCAATTAAGTATGTGTTAGGCAATAAATCCTCTTAAAAACATAAATGTCAAAGAACCTGAGATAAACCCTAAAAATGCCAACCATGAAATCTTCTTTAAGTACCAGAAGAAATCAATTTTCTCCATTCCCATAGCGACTACACCAGCAGCAGAACCAATAATCAACATACTACCTCCTGTTCCTGCAGAAAAAGCAATAAAATGCCATAAAGGACTATCGATGCCCTCAGAAAACATTCCGATACTAGCCGCTACAAGTGGGACATTATCGATAACTGCCGATCCAATTCCTAACAAAAGGATTACAATATCGGTATTGGGGATAGTAGTATTTAATGTTTCTGCAAAAGCAAATAACATTCCCAAAGACTCCAAAGCAGCAACTGCCAACAAAATTCCCAAAAAGAAAAGAATACTAGGTAATTCAATTTTTGACAAAGATTTATGAACCGGACTGTGATGAGATGCAGCATCGCTTTCTGAGTCTAAAGAGGTAATATTAATCTTAGCAGCACTAAAAATCTCTGCAAAAGTAGAAACTATCGCTAAAGAAAACATCATTCCTACATAGGGTGGTAAGTGAGTTAATGTCTTAAAAACAGGTACAAATACAATTGAACCAAGACCCAAATAAAGCATTGTCGATCCATATTTATGCATAACTTCATCTTCTTGATTATCTTCACTTTTGATCTCTCCTTTGAATGCAGGCAATAAGGAAGCAATAAAAACTGGGACAACAACGCATACGATAGAAGGTATCAATAAGAATGAAATTAATTTTATGGTAGTAACTTTGTTTGCAATCCACAACATAGTGGTAGTCACATCTCCAATTGGAGACCAGGCTCCTCCAGCATTGGCTGAAACAATAATCAGACCCGCAAACCAAAGTCGGGTATCCCGATCCGAAATTATCTTTTGAAGAATAGTAATCAATACTATTGTAGCTGTAAGGTTGTCAATTATAGCGGATAAAATAAAAGCTAGAATTGCAAAAATCCATAATAAAGCTTTTTTAGATTTTGTTTTGATAAACAATTTTATTGTAGAAAAACCATTGAAATAATCAATGATTTCAACAATAGTCATTGCACCTAAAAGGAATATGATTATCTCTGCTGTTTTTCCCAAGTGATGCAATAAGATTTCATCGATATGAGTAGGAACTAGCTTTTTCAAAACCGTATCAACCTCAAAAACAGGTAAATGAGCAAGAGCAATAATTGCCCACAATACAGCCATCATTGCTAAGGCAGGGATTAACTTATCTACTTTAAGGGTATGCTCAAGAGTAATTGCTAAATAGCCTAAAACAAATATTGAAACTAAAAAAAATTCCATGGTTATATGATTATGAGGTCTACTGCAAGTTAAATTGAAAACCTTGTTTAATAATAATTCCAGCAGTCTAAAATAGAAATAATAAATAAATAAAAGTTATTTATTTTCAAATATGACTCCAGACGAATGATTGTGAGTTGATCCAGTCACACTAGAAAAGCAATTATTAACTCCCAAAACCCTCAACAATCCAAGGAAACCAAATATCATAGCTTCTTTATAGTCAATTAAAACTGATGAGGGTATGCAGATTTCAGCGGTACTGTTTTTTTTTATTTGCTGCAACAAAAAATCATTATGAGTTCCACCTCCTGAAAAAAGGACTTTACCTGAAGTAGGAAGGACTTTAGATATCTGACCAGCCAAATGAATAGAATAGGTATGCATGAGATCGGAGATTGATTCTTGATTGAATTTATTAAAAATTGGCTCTATGTATTGGGATATCCACTCTACCCCGAGAGATTTGGGAGAGGTTTGTTTGTAGTAATCCAATGCATTGAGTTCATCTAAAAGTTTAGGAACCAATGAACCTTTTGAGGCTATCTTACCACCTGAATCGTAAGCTAAATCTAATCGGTTTGAAAGTTTGTTGAATACTAAATTTGCTGCAGCTATATCAAATGCAAGTGGCTTCAATTGATTCTTTATTAGACTGATGTTAGCAAAACCCCCTAAATTTATGCATGCGTCATAATCTGCAAATAAATAATATTCTCCTCCTGGAACCAAAGGGGCTCCTTGGCCGCCTAGGACAACATCTTGAACCCTAAAATCACAAACAACAGTTTTCCCCAATTCAATCGATAATTTGGATTGGTTGCCGATTTGAACAGTAATTCCTTTGTCGGGTTGATGATGGACAGTGTGCCCATGGGAACCTATCAAATCAATATCAGAGCCTGTATTTTGGTCAATAAAAGTCTGTATTTGATTTACAAGATAGTTTGTATATTCATTGTCCAATGAAGCCAAAGCTTTTGCTGACAAAAAACGAGCCTTTGATAATTGTTCAACCCAAAAAGAATCGTAAGGTTTTGTAACAGCTGAAATAAAACGATAATTCCATTTATTTTGATTGAAATTAAATTCAACTAAAGCTAAATCTAGACCATCGAGAGAGGTCCCAGACATTACCCCAACAACAAAGAAACTCTTTGGTTTTAAATCCATAATGATTTTCAAAACTAGTTAATTCAATTCATTTGAACCCATTTGGTGTTAGTTTGAATTAATCCCAAAAATAGAAAGATAATTTGTTGATTTCTAAAAAAAAGGAGCAATTAAATCAATTCTCAGCAACTAATTGAAGTTTTGATAAGCTAAATAGCTCCTTTAGGCTTGATTTCCGTTATTTTTGAAATTCAAAAAAACCAACTTTTATGTTACCAGAAAAGCAAGGGCTCTATTCTCCTGATTATGAGCATGATAATTGTGGGGCGGGATTCATCTGTAGCCTTAAAGGAAAAAAAACAAATGATATCATAGGCAAAGCCTTGGATATTCTTGTGAAATTAGAACACCGTGGTGCTGTGAGTTCTGATGGTAAAACAGGTGATGGTGCAGGTATTCTTATTGAAATACCACACGATTTTATGGTTAAAAACTGTTCTTTTGAACTTCCAAAAACAAATCAATATGCCGTTGGAATGGTTTTTTTACCACAGAAAAAAAATCAACGTGAATTCTGCACTCGGCTTTTTGAAGATGAAATTTCCATACAAGGCTTGGCTATTTTGGGGTGGAGAGAAGTTCCCGTAAACAGATCTGTTGTAGGTCGTATTGCCCAACAAACAGAACCTTATGTCGCTCAAGTTTTTGTGGGTAAGGGAGATACTGATTTATCAGATCAGGAATTCAATGTAAAGCTTTTTACTGCACGAAAAATTTCAGAGCATAAAATCATTTCCTCTAAACTCTCACAAAGTAAATATTTTTATTTCCCTAGTTTATCAACACACACACTAATCTACAAAGGGTTGTTGGTTCCTGAAGATATTGAGGCCTACTATTTAGACTTATCAGACCCATTAGTAGTTACCCGACTAGCACTAGTACACCAGCGTTTTTCTACTAACACATTCCCCACATGGGACCTAGCGCAACCTTTCCGATACATGTGTCACAATGGAGAAATAAACACCTTTCGAGGAAACTTCAGCCGCATGCAAATTCGTGAAGAGCTTTTCAAGAGCAATTTAATTGGAGATCAAATCAAAGACATACTCCCTGTTATCTTAAAAGGGAAATCTGACTCTGCTTCGATGGATATGGTTGTTGAATTGCTTCTGGCTACTGGAAGATCCCTACCCGAAGTGATGATGATGTTGGTTCCCGAAGCTTGGGAAAAACACAAATCAATGGACCCCCTTAAAAAAGCATTTTATCAGTACAACTCCTTTATCATGGAACCTTGGGATGGTCCTGCTTCAATTCCTTTTACAGATGGAAAATACATCGGAGCTTTGCTCGATCGAAATGGCCTTCGTCCATCACGATATACAGTAACCAAAGATGGTTATGTAGTTATGTCCTCTGAAGCTGGAGTACTCGACATAGAACCTTCAAATGTTGTAAAACACGGTCGCCTGGAACCGGGAAGAATGTTTCTGGTTAATATGGATGAAGGTCGAATAATCGAAGACGAAGAAATTAAATCCAAAGTAGTTTCTGAAAGACCGTATCAAAAATGGCTGGACAAAAACCTTCTAAAACTTGCAGAAGTTCCATATACAGGGAATCATGTGACAGTCGAAAAAGAAGATTACGATACTCGTCTACGAATTTTTGGTTACACTCAAGAAGATTTCAAAACCTTAATCCTTCCGATGAGTGTTGTAGGAAAAGAAGCTATTGGATCAATGGGGACAGATACTCCACTGGCTGTGTTATCTGATCGTCCACAATTACTATATAACTACTTCAAACAGCTTTTTGCACAAGTAACAAACCCTCCTTTGGACGGAATACGTGAAGAAATCGTAACTGACACATCTCTTTCTATCGGAAGTAGTAATAATCTTTTCGACATAACCGAAGAACACGCCAAAAAACTAAGTATTCAAAATCCTGTGATCTCCAATGAGGATTTGGATAAGATTAAATATATCGAACACCCAGACTACAAAACCATTTCAGTTTCCACCCTATACGCTCTAGAAAAAGGAGTTAACGGACTAGAAAATGCGTTAGAAAACATCATTTCTGAAATAGAAAAAGCTGTTGATACGGGAGCCAATATTGTTATTTTATCTGATCGTGGAGTTTCTTCTGAGATGGCACCTATACCCATTTTATTGGCTTGTGCTCATACACACAACTCTTTTAAACGCCTCAAAAAACGCTCAAAATTTGGAATTGTTATTGAATCTGCAGAACCTCGTGAGCCACATCATTTCTCTTGTTTATTCGGCTATGGTGCAACTGCAATTAACCCTTACATGGTTAATGAGATTATTGCTGATCAAGTTAAGGTTAAAAATATTACTGGCATTAGTACAGAAAATGCAATTCAAAATTTTAACAAAGCCATTGCAACAGGTATTGTAAAGGTTATGAATAAAATTGGAATCTCTACCCTCAACTCTTATCGTGGAGCTCAAATTTTTGAAGCCTTGGGACTTAGTGAACAATTTATCGATCGATACTTCTGCGACACAGCAACTCGTATTGAAGGAATTGGGTTGTATGAAATCGAAAAAGAAATTTCAAAACGCCACCAAAAAGCATTCAATTTAGATGGTCTATCTGGATTAGATTTAGAAATTGGGGGAGAATACCGTTGGAGAAGGAATGGAGAAGCGCATATGCTTAACCCCACTACCATTGCTAAGCTACAACAAGCAGTAAACCAAAACAACTTCGAAAGCTACGAGGTTTATTCTAAGATGGTTAATGAACAAACCGAAAAGTTAATGACCTTAAGAGGGTTGTTTGAATTTTCAAGTTTTGACCCCATCCCACTAGAAGAAGTAGAATCCTGGACAGAAATCGTAAAAAGATTCAAAACTGGTGCCATGTCTTTGGGCTCAATTAGTGCAGAAGCTCACGAAAATCTTGCCATTGCGATGAATCGGATTGGTGGTAAAAGTAATTCAGGTGAAGGTGGAGAAGACCCAAAACGTTTTCAACCAGACAATAATGGAAATTGGAAAAATAGTGCCATAAAACAAGTCGCCTCTGGTCGATTCGGAGTAACCAGTCATTACTTGAGTTCTGCAAAAGAAATACAAATCAAAATGGCACAAGGTGCCAAGCCCGGTGAAGGGGGACAACTTCCTGGACCCAAAGTAAACCCTTATATTGCATCAGTTAGAAACTCAACACCCTATGTAGGCTTAATATCTCCCCCACCGCACCACGATATTTATTCGATCGAAGATTTGGCACAACTTATTTTTGATTTAAAAAATGCCAATCGCGAAGCTCGTGTGAATGTGAAATTGGTGTCAGAAGTAGGTGTAGGAACTATTGCTGCTGGGGTTGCAAAAGCAAAAGCCGACGTGATTTTGATTTCTGGTTTTGATGGAGGAACTGGAGCCTCTCCTCTTACCTCTCTAAAGCACGCTGGACTTCCATGGGAACTTGGAATAGCTGAAGCACAACAAACCTTGGTCATGAATGATCTTCGTAACCGTATCGTTTTAGAATGTGATGGACAAATGAAAACCGGACGTGATGTTGCTATTGCTTGTCTTTTAGGTGCTGAAGAATTTGGTTTCTCAACTGCACCGCTCATCGCTTCGGGCTGTATCATGATGAGAGCTTGTCATCTAAACACTTGCCCGGTTGGAATAGCAACTCAAGATCCTGAATTAAGAAAAAACTTTAAAGGAAAGCCTGAGCATGTGATTAACTTTATGTATTTCATCGCAGAAGAACTCAGAACAATTATGGCTCAATTAGGCTTTAGAACCATTGATGAAATGGTAGGACAATCGCAAAAAATAAACATGAAAAAAGCGGTTGATCACTACAAGGCTCAAGGGATTGATTTATCTAAAATTTTATACAAACCTGAAGTAAAAAGTAATGTGAAGCTTCACAACACTCAAAAGCAAGATCATGGTTTAGATCAAGTAATTGATTTCAAGATCATTCAAGAAGCTCACCCGGCAATTTACAGAAAAGAAGAACAACACCTAGAATTTCCAATTTGCAACACTGACAGAACTGTTGGTGCAATATTGAGTAATGAGATTTCAAAAATGCATGGTGCGCCCGGACTTCCCGAGGACACTCTAAGTTTGAAGTTTACGGGGACTGCTGGTCAAAGTTTCGGAGCATTTGCAGCGAAAGGATTGTTTATGAAAGTATCTGGGACTTGCAATGATTATTTTGGAAAAGGTTTATCTGGAGGGAAGTTGATTGCTCAAGTTCCGGAAGAAGCAACTTTTAAAGCAGATGAAAATATAATCGTAGGAAACGTTGCCTTGTATGGAGCAGTAACCGGAGAGGCTTATATCAACGGAATAGCAGGTGAGCGATTCTGTGTCCGTAATTCAGGGGCAACTGCTGTTGTTGAAGGAATTGGAGATCACGGCTGTGAATACATGACTGGAGGAATTACATTGATCCTTGGAGAAACAGGACGTAACTTTGCTGCAGGTATGAGCGGGGGAATTGCATATTTATACAGTCCCGATGGAACTTTTGATGAGAAAAAATTTAATCTGGAAATGGTTGAACTCGAAGACTTGACCGATCAAGATAAAGAAACAGTTCAAGGCTTGCTAGAAAAACATTCTGATTACACAAATAGTTCAAAAGCAGATCAAATTCTAAACGACTGGCCTGAAAGCTCAAAGAATTTCATAAAAGTGATGCCAACGGATTACAAGAAAGCACTAGAGATTCTTGCTGCTGAAGAAGAAAACAAACTAAAAGCTTAAGACATGGGAAAATTAAGAGGATTTTTAGAATACGATCGAATTAAAGAAGAGGTAATCGCCCCTAAAAAACGAATTGGAAACTATAAAGAATTTACCATTGCCCCAAAAAATGAAGAGCTTCAACAGCAAGGGGGTCGTTGTATGGATTGTGGGGTTCCGTTTTGTCATAGTGGTTGTCCCTTAGGAAACTTAATTCCCGATTTCAATGATGCTGTTTACAAAAATCAATGGGAAAAAGCTTTACATATTTTACAGGCTACAAATAATTTTCCAGAATTCACAGGGCGTTTGTGCCCAGCGCCATGTGAGGAAGCATGCGTCTTGGGGATTACAAGTCCCCCTGTATCAATTGAGTTAATTGAAAAATACATTGTAGAACGAGGATTTTCTGAAGGCTGGATAAAACCACAATCTCCCTCAGATCGTACAGGAAAAACAATTGCAATTGTTGGTTCTGGTCCTGCTGGATTAGCTGCTGCACAACAATTGAACAAAGCTGGTCATACCGTAACTGTTTTTGAACGAGACAACAAACCGGGAGGCTTATTGCGTTATGGGATTCCAGATTTTAAAATGGAAAAGAATATAATTGATCGTCGATTAGAGATTTTAGAAGCAGAAGGAATACTATTTAAATGTAATGTTGAAATCGGAAAAGATTTGAGTGCTCAACAACTCAAAGCTGATTTTGATGCAGTTCTCCTTGCAACCGGAGCAACCATAAAAAGAGAATTACCAATTCCAGGGTCAGATCTCAATGGAGTCGTTCAAGCCATGGACTTTCTTCCACACAACAACAAAGCTGTAGATGGTCAACACGAACGTGATTCAAAATTCCTAGCTACCGATCGTGACGTAATCGTAATTGGTGGAGGAGACACAGGGTCTGATTGTATCGGTACTTCGAATCGCCATGGAGCAAAAAGCGTAACCAATTTCGAAATCATGCCCAAACCCGCCGAGGGTAGAACAGAAGAAAACCCATGGCCGTATTGGCCCTTTAAACTCAAAACGAGTTCTTCTCACGAAGAGGGAAGTCATCGAGAATGGAGTATTTTAACCAAAGAATTCATTGGTGATTCTGAAGGGAATGTAACGGGATTGAAAACAGTTGCCGTACGTTGGAAAAAAATCCCGGGACAACCTCCAAAACTCATAGAAAAGAAAGGGTCAGAAAAAGAATGGCCTTGTGACTTAGCGCTTTTGGCCTTAGGATTTACAGGACCAGAAAAAGGACTTCCAGAACAATTGGGAGTAACTTTCGATGAGCGCGGAAATGTACATGGACTTAATAAATATCAAACAAACAAACCAAATGTTTTTACTGCTGGGGATGTACGTAGAGGTCAATCATTAATTGTTTGGGCAATTTCCGAAGGAAGAGAAGCTGCTCATCAAATTGACACTTATCTTATGGGAACATCAACCTTACCAGAAAAAGAAACCTCAGGAGATTTAGTTTCTGTATAAGGGCATCTAAATACAGAATTCAAAGCCTCGTTGATCGCGACGAGGCTTTTCTATTAAATTTTAATCAAAAATCTTTAATCTATTCTTTAGGGTTTTTTAAACTTTTTACCCCTTTTCATCTTAAAAAGATCTACGATTTTTGATACTCCGTTAGTGGTTACTGTAGCAGTTAAATCACAACTCCCATCTCCAAAATCTACGACTATGGTTTCTGATTCTTTTACAATGGTTTTAACTCCATCAACAGGGATCTTCCATTTTTCGGAAAACCATTTGTCAGAAAAACAAGTATATGAATACTTGATCGGTTTTGTAATGTTCATAGAAAAGTTTTCCCCTTTTGTACTTACTCCCGTTGAGCTTCCTGTTAATGTGGTGTATTGTCTTTCCTTATCTTCAACAACAGTATGGTAAGTAAATAAATTTTGTTTTGTAGAAAAAGTTCCATCTTCGTAAATCATCTTCCCGTTTTGTAAAGTAGATTGTCGGGTTTTGTTTCCATTGGCATCGATTGCGGTAATTTCAGTCCGCCGTACCCCTTCTATTTTGATACCATTCATAGAAAAATCAACAAAATCAGTTTGCCTAAAACTACCGAGAAGATCCTTTTCTTCAGAATAAGAAATCACAATGGTTCCCGTTCTGCTTTGTTTCCACAAACCATTACAGACGTCTCCAAAGAAAATGGTTTTTTGATTTTTATCTTCATCGTGGGTAATTGTAGCACAACTACCATAGCGACTTTTAAATTTATCCTTAGTAAAACCTTTGGATGCACTATAAACTGTTTTTGTAGAAGAATCATCAACAGCAAACGCGTCCGAAAGCAACTCTTCTAAATCCTGATCAAAGGCAAGTGCATTGATGTTTTCAATTAATAAGGATGAATCTTCAAGGGTGTTTAAAGAGGGGTCATCTTTACTACAACCAATGAGAAAAAGAATAACTAAAAAACAAGAAAAGGATAAATATTTCATAAGATAAAAATTAGAATTATAAACTTAAGAAACAAGAACTATGCCATTTGATTCTTGTCCAATAAGTTTAACACAGTGTTTAATAGGATCAAAAGCAGTATACCTTTCTCTTTTGAGAAAAGTTTTATACTTTTAGTGGATATGAAACTTTGGGTATTTGTTCTTATTGGATCGATTTTTTTCAACTCCACTGCTCAAACCAATTCTTCTGATTTAAAGCCAGTTTCTGAAATAACCTTAGTTGTTTTGGGGATATCCCAAGATGCCGGTAGTCCGCAAATAAACTGCACAAAAATTTGCTGTAAGGATGCTTTTGAAGGGAATAAAGAATTCAATCCTGTAGTTTCTTTAGGTGTAATTGATCCAATTAATAAAAAACAATTTTTATTCGAAGCAACACCAGATATTGTGCTTCAGCTCAGATCTCTAAAAAATAATGCCCCAGTAGAAGTGGACGAAATCCCTGCTGGAATTTTTCTTACCCATGCACACATGGGCCACTACACTGGATTGATGTATTTTGGAAAAGAAGCCATGAACGCTAATCAAGTTCCTGTTTACGTTTACCCAAAAATGAAATCCTTTCTCGAAAACAATGGTCCTTGGAGTCAATTGGTCTCAAACCAAAACATTCAGCTAAACCCAATGAAGGAAAATAAAATATTACGACTGAGTTCAGAATTGAGGGTTCTACCCTTTCAAGTTCCCCATCGTGATGAGTTCTCAGAAACGGTTGGATATAAAATTATGGGATCTCAAAAAAGTGCTCTTTTTATTCCCGATATTGATAAATGGGAAAAATGGGATACTTCGATAATTGAAGCCATCAAAAAAGTAGATTACGCCTTTATTGATGCTACTTTTTTTAGTGGAGCAGAAATAAAAGCACGAAATATTTCCGAGATACCACATCCCTTTGTAATCGAAAGCATCGAATTATTTAAGGATTTATCCGCTGAAGAAAAGGCCAAGATTTTTTTCATCCATTTAAACCACACCAACCCCTTATTAAAACCTGAAAGCCAACAGTCACTGGAAGTTGAAAGTTTGGGGTTTGGAATCGCTCGAACGGGAGATCGTTTTAGCTTATAAATTCTGTTAAATATGGACTCAAAAAAAGTTGCGGTAATTGGTGGAGGAGCTACTGGATTTTTTGCTGCCCTATCCGTAAAAGAACACCACCCAAACCATCAGGTAACCCTTTTTGAGAAAACATCAAAGGTGCTTTCAAAGGTAAAAATATCTGGTGGGGGTCGTTGCAATGTTACTCATAACTGCACAGATATTTCTAAACTCTGTGAAGCCTATCCCAGAGGTGGTAAAAAACTTAGATCCCTTTTTAGTCAATTCAACACCACAGACACCGTTGATTGGTTCGAAAATCGAAATGTTCTCTTAAAAACAGAAAAAGATGGAAGAATGTTCCCTATTTCTGATAAATCGCAAACCATCATTGATTGTTTAGTCTCCGAAACCATACGATTAAAAATAGACTTACAATTAGGAAAATCCGTTGAACAAATGAATCAAGAGGGCGAAGGTTGGAAACTCCAATTTAAAAATTTACCAACACAACACTTTGATTCAATAATTGTTGCAACGGGTGGAAGCTCCAAAATAAAAGGCTTTGAGTGGTTAAAAGATTTAGGGCATAATATTGCTGCCCCCATTCCTTCTCTATTTACTTTCAATATGCCTAACGAATCCATCAAAAATCTTATGGGTCTGGTAGTCGAAAAGGCTAAAGTAAGAATATTAAACAGTAAAATTCAAACGGAAGGCCCAATTCTAATAACCCACTGGGGAATGAGTGGTCCTGCGATACTGAAAGCTTCTGCTTTTGGTGCAAGA
>CALSTP010000001.1:1565177-1859952 GCA_943789305.1 uncultured Flavobacteriaceae bacterium
GATTATTAGTTTATGTTATAAAAAAATGACAGCTTAGAACAAAACTTCTCTTAAGATTGTTCCTTCTTGGTTATACGTCGTCTTTCTCTAGAAAGGAGGTGTTCCAGCCGCACCTTCCGGTACGGCTACCTTGTTACGACTTAGCCCTAGTTACCAGTTTTACCCTAGGCAGCTCCTTGCGGTGACCGACTTCAGGTACTCCCAGATTCCATGGCTTGACGGGCGGTGTGTACAAGGCCCGGGAACGTATTCACCGGATCATGGCTGATATCCGATTACTAGCGATTCCAGCTTCACGCAGTCGAGTTGCAGACTGCGATCCGAACTGAGACCGGTTTTGAAGATTCGCGCCTACTCGCGTAGTGGCTGCTCTCTGTACCGGCCATTGTAGCACGTGTGTGGCCCAGGACGTAAGGGCCGTGATGATTTGACGTCATCCCCACCTTCCTCACGGTTTGCACCGGCAGTCTCGTTAGAGTTCCCGGCATGACCCGCTGGCAACTAACGATAGGGGTTGCGCTCGTTATAGGACTTAACCTGACACCTCACGGCACGAGCTGACGACAACCATGCAGCACCTTGTAAGTAGTCCGAAGAAAGGTCCATCTCTGGTCCATGCAACTTACATTTAAGCCCTGGTAAGGTTCCTCGCGTATCATCGAATTAAACCACATGCTCCACCGCTTGTGCGGGCCCCCGTCAATTCCTTTGAGTTTCACTCTTGCGAGCGTACTCCCCAGGTGGGTCACTTATCACTTTCGCTTAGCCACTCAACTAACCAATGTTAGTCAAACAGCTAGTGACCATCGTTTACGGCGTGGACTACCAGGGTATCTAATCCTGTTCGCTACCCACGCTTTCGTCCCTCAGTGTCAGTATATTGTTAGTAATCTGCCTTCGCAATCGGTATTCTGTGTAATATCTATGCATTTCACCGCTACACTACACATTCTAACTACTTCACAATAACTCAAGTCTATCAGTATCAAAGGCAGTTCTATCGTTAAGCGATAGGATTTCACCTCTGACTTAATAAACCACCTACGGACCCTTTAAACCCAATGATTCCGGATAACGCTTGGATCCTCCGTATTACCGCGGCTGCTGGCACGGAGTTAGCCGATCCTTATTCTTACAGTACCGTCAGCTACTTACACGTAAGTAGGTTTCTTCCTGTATAAAAGCAGTTTACAACCCATAGGGCAGTCTTCCTGCACGCGGCATGGCTGGATCAGAGTTGCCTCCATTGTCCAATATTCCTCACTGCTGCCTCCCGTAGGAGTCTGGTCCGTGTCTCAGTACCAGTGTGGGGGATCCCCCTCTCAGGGCCCCTACCTATCGCGGTCTTGGTGAGCCGTTACCTCACCAACTAACTAATAGGACGCATGCCCATCTTCTACCGCCGGAGCTTTCTTCTTCAAGTAATGCCTCTTGAAGATCGTATGGGGTATTATTCAACATTTCTATTGACTATCCCCCTGTAGAAGGTAGGTTGCATACGCGTTACGCACCCGTGCGCCGGTCGTCAGCAAAGTGCAAGCACTCCCTGTTACCCCTCGACTTGCATGTGTTAAGCCTGCCGCTAGCGTTCATCCTGAGCCAGGATCAAACTCTTCGTTGTAGTTTGTTTTAATTTGTCTTTCACGACATATCCCTAATAAGGTCTCAAAATGGTTCTGTTCTAGTTTGTATATCTTTATGATACACGCTGTCATTTTTCTATTCTTTCAATGAACTTTCGCCTAAATCTCAACTTGGTTGTTCTCTTTAGCGGCTGCAAATATAAAACCCTTTTTGTACTCCGACAACATCTTTACTGTAAAATTTCCGTTTTTTTTTTAAACCAAATATCTCTGTTCTTCTACACCTTGAAAAACAAATACTTAAACATCTTAATTTATAAATAAAATGTAATGAATTTTTTATCATAAAAAAACTTTTTGAGATCTAGAGAATGATAAACGAGAAACAAAATGAAGATAACGTTTGTGTTTTGGATAATAAAAGAAATATGAGTCTTGAAAAAGGTTTGTATTTGAAGTCTAAAATTGACACAATGATTAAACACTTATTCTTATCTGAAGAAATTCCATACCAGTCCAAAACGGATAACAAAATCCCGATAGGGATATCCAGGTGCGCTGAAATAGTTGTAATTCTCTAGAAGTGTGTTAATGTGTTCAGCTTTTAAAAACAATCTGGTCTGTTGAACCTTTCCATTTACAAAGAAATCTATCCTAGGAAAATCCCCGATCAAAACATCGTTTTGACGAGTAAAATCGGCCAACAATGGATTGTATCGATCTGCATAGTACTTTGTGAAATAGTGACCAGTGAAGCCTGTTTGTAAATACATGGCTTTTTTAAAAATCTCACGGCTAAAACTCAGGGTAGTTCTCAAGTTCCATTCTGGAACATTTAATGGCTGGGAATCTCCAAGGTCTTCAGAGGCTTCTGACTCAGTAGTTACTTTTTGATACTGTGCTGTATTGGTCATTGCAAAATTCCCCAATTTGAACTCTGAAGAGTAACGAATCTTAAAATAATTCAGGGCATTGTTTGCTTGTTGTGGAGCCGCTAAATAAATATCATTAGGCGGAACATATAGTATACTTTCTCGATCTACATAAGGATCTTCAGGCTTGGGCTCAAATTTAGTGGTGTTAAAATAGGTGTAATTTGAGATTAACTGCCAATGTGCATATAATCTTCCAAGTTGGGGATGTTTAAAATTGAAAGAAAAATGGGTTGTGTTTTGATTTTCTAAATCAGGATTATACCAATTGTAGTTTAGGTAATCACTTTTATAAAGTTGAAAATTAAAGTCAGGGGTTTGATTTCGGAAGCTTGCTCGAGCTGTAAAGGAAGTTTTATTTGGGAATTCGTATTGAGCTTTGACTCCTATTTCATCACTCAACAAACTTCCACTTATGCTTTTTTGGAGGTTTGCTTGCATTGAAAATCCTTTCCATTGAAATTTCCAATCTCCGTTCAAAAGAAGTTGAGTGGTTTTTATCTGATTGGGGACCGATTCAGAAACAACCTCTTCCTCTTCTAAACCAAAAAAATAATTTGATTGAACGGATGTTAATCCTGCACGTAATTTACCCGTGTATGGGGTGTTAAATTCGGTATAAACTTGATTTTTGGTTCTAAAGAGCTTAGCCAAGTCGTTTATTTTTAAAAATCCAATTACTAAATCTCCAAAATGATCTGTGTTTTTTGAATCTTTGTAAGAATAATATCGAGATTCATCAAGAAATCGATGTCCAATTAAGAGTTTGGTTCGAACAGAGTCTTTGGGAGGTACTATATTCCAATGATGATCGATAAAAGAACGCTTTCCTGCCAAAAGACTTTCTGCTGTTTTAAAACGAACATCCAAAACTGAACGATCTTTAAAATCAGGATCTCCTGTTTCGAAAAGAAGAATTCCTTCCTCATCAAGACCTCCATTTTCTTGATTTTCAATGGACTGATTGGAGTAATGCCCCCACAATGTATATCTTGTGTTCTGGGATTGATATTTAAATGAAAATTGAAAACGCTCATATGCCGATCTGAAATTGACATATTTGCCCAAAGAACGTGTGCCTTTATAAGTAAATGCAAAATTAAATTGAGGACTTAAGTTTGCCGTTATGGTTGTATGTGCGATTCTACCTTGCTCAAATGCGGTTCGATAAAAAAGCTCGGTTAAAGGAGTAGGAACCTTAAAATATAATGACTCTGGGGCTTCAATGTAGCTGAAATGTTTTGAACGAGCTCCAAGATTGGCCAATAAAGACTGTTTAGAGAAATCATATCCCATTCTATTAAATGCATGACCTGTGTTGGAAAAAGGTAATAATTCAAAATAATCCTTTCTCAAAAAATTCATCTTGTACTCTTTCTGTATCGTTAAAGTTGTGTCTACATAACTAGAATCTCTATCTACAGTGTAAATCGTGTACATATCAATATTTATCGAGTCTTTGAGAATAGAATCTTTCTCCTTCACTGTTTTTTTTTGAGGTTTCTGAATGGATGAAATTTCTATTCCAGCAGAATTCGTTTTTTTATTTGTAAACCTTTTTTGATAATGTGCACCCGGAATCCCCTGACCAAAAGTTATTGAGTTACTCAATAAAAAAAGTAAAAAAAAGAATCTTTGGGTCATGAAACAGTGTAATTTTGATTGCGAAGTTAAATAATTGTAAGTAAATTGAAATGAGAATAATTAAATATAATAAAAGGTGTTAAGCTTACAATTAGTAGAAGGACTCGAGGCAGGAACCGATGAAGCAGGAAGGGGTTGCCTTGCAGGGCCAGTCACCGCCGCAGCTGTAATTCTTCCAGCAGACTTTGACGTACCCCTTTTGAACGACTCCAAAAAGCTTAGCGAAAAGCAAAGACAATTCTTGAGACCCATCATTGAAGATCAAGCGATAGCATATGCAGTAGCCCATTGTTCTCCAAAAGAAGTTGACACCATCAACATTCTTAATGCTTCCATAAAAGCAATGCACAGAGCACTTGAAAAGCTTGATCCTTGCCCAAATCATATTCTTGTAGATGGGAATCGTTTTCATTCTTTTAAGAAAATTCCACATCAATGCATTATTAAAGGAGATGGAAAATTCCAAAATATTGCAGCAGCATCTGTTCTAGCAAAAACCTATAGAGATGATCTGATGATTGATCTTGATCTTAAATACCCCAAATACAACTGGAAAAACAATAAGGGATATCCCACCAAAAAGCATCGCGAGGCCATTCTGAAGGAAGGAATAAGTCCTCAACACCGAAAAACTTTTAGATTACTATCAGAACAATTTCAAATTAAATTTTGAGTTTCCTATTTTTGGACTTTATATACAACCCTATGATTCATTCAATCGTGCTTCAATCTTTAAAAAAAGTATTCCTCCCTGGATTTTTAGCTGTTCTTTTTGTTAGTTTATGGAGCTGCCAGCCAATCAGTAATAAGAATAGTCAGCTTACGGATTGGATACCACAAAACAGTAGTTGGGTGATTCAAATTAATGAAATCAATACCCTCACTAGCGAACTTGCCAATAATGAAGTGTTTAGAGAAATAAAATCTCTCAACCCAAGTTTGACATCTGAATTTTCACGTTTAGTCCGAGATACTCCAGATGTAAAAAGCTTATTGTGTATAACCACTGTTGGTAAAAACCCCAGTGCATTAACTCATATATACAAGGCTCCGATAGACTCTACAAGAACAAAGGGATCTTCCATTGAATACAGTAAATTGAAAATTAATATTGAAAAAAGCGAAAACAACATTCTCTACAGCGCTAATATTGAAGGCTTTACCTTACGTTCGACTTCACAATTACTAATCGAAAATTGTATCCGTAAATTTCAACAAAAAGCTAAACCCAATCAAGAGAATCTTTTCGATAAAATATATGCCACTCTTGACACGAGTGCTCCACTCAACTTTCTGGTTCAACCACAGAGTGAAGAATTGATTGAAAAAGCAATTGGAAGCATCCCATTAGCCCCAAAAATTAATCAAGATTGGAATGCCTATGATCTAAATTTTGAAAATTCCGGATTTAGCTTAGATGGTTTAATAGCGGTTCAAGATTCGTTGGGAGATCCCATGGGAATTCTTAAAGAAAACGATGCTCAAAAAATACTTTTAGATCAATTAACTCCAGAAAACAGCACTTCTTTTTTATCTATTCCCTTAAACAACGCTCTGGAGACTGAGGATGCATTCAAGCAATGGGTTCTTCATCATAATATTGCCCTTCCCAAAATCAATTTAAAAGCCTTGAGCACTATCGATGAAATCGGATGGATTAAATTGGGTTCTGAAACCGTTTTACTTTTTCACTCTCAAAACGAGGAACAAGCAAAAAAATATCTATTGCCAAAATTAGAAAATGCTAAAAATTATAGAGAAATTTCTTACTATAAAACTAATTTACCTGATGACATTCTTTTATTTTCCAAGGTTGTTGGATCTCAAGTAAAACCAAACTGGGGAGCTGTCGTTGAAAACTTTTTTGTTTTTACTGAAAGTGAAAAAGCCATAAAGACAGTTATTAGCAGTTACAAAGATGGGAGTACTTTAGGCAAAAACATAATTTATAATACATTCAAAGAAACCCTTGTTTCTGAAAGTTCAATCTATTGGATTGCACAAACCAAGCACTTGATTAAGGGGTGGATAAATAAAAAAGAAAAGAAAAGCCCCTGGTCAAAATTAGATACAAATCGATTTCCATTTATCGCATTTCAGGGTACTTTAGAAAATAGCTTTATGCATATGCACCTAAGAATTCATGAGAATGAATTAAAAACAGCACGAAATTCTGTTTCAAACCAATACCTTTTTCAGCTGGAGGCTCCTCTAAGCTCTACCCCTCAATGGCTTAAAAACCACAGAAGTAAAGGTATGGATGTTTTAGTTCAAGACGTTAACAATAAACTTTACTTGTTTTCTGATAAAGGAAATTTGTTTTGGAAAAAGCAATTACCTGGAAACATTCAGGGTAGTGTTGTGCAGGTTGATTTATACAAAAACAAAAGATTACAAATGGCATTCAGGACCGAAGATAAGTTCTTTATATTGGATCGAAATGGAAAAATTGTTAAACCTTTTTCAATTAAAATTCCAAGTACAGAACCCATTCAACCTCTTGCTGTTTTTGATTATGATCAGAGGAGAGACTATCGTTTTGTTTTAGCTCAAGGAACAAATTTACAAATGTTTAATTCTAAGGGTAAAAAAGTAACCGGATTTAAGTTTAAAAAAACTAAATCGTCTATTATAAATTCTCCTGTTCATATTCGAATTAATCAAAAGGATTATATCGCAATCCAGGAGGAAAGTGGAAAACTTAACCTTTTAAATCGAACTGGAAAAGAACGAGTTAAAGTAAAACGAAACATTGCTTTTTCAGGAAATACCGTTAATTCTTATCTAAAAACATTTACTACCTCAGATTTAAATGGAAATCTTATTCAAATTGATGTCAAGGGCAACATCATAAAAACCAATTTAGATTTAGAAAAGGGACACCGAATTGAAACCACAACTAAATCTTTGGTATCCCAATCAAATAATATTTTAAACATCAAAGGAATTCCGATTAATTTGCCTTTTGGACGCTACACTGCACCAAAGATTTACTACATCAACAACACTATTTACGTAACTACTACCGATTTGGATGCACAAAAAGTTTACCTCTATTACAGCAATGGAACTCCCGTAAATGGGTTCCCAGTATATGGATCATCAGCTGCTGATTTAACAAATGCGGACAAAGATAAAGCTCTAGAACTTGTAGTTCAATCTGAAAGTAATGGGATGATAATCTATGAAATTAACTAAGTGAAAATAAACTTCGCTTCGAACAAGTTTTGAAAGTTTTTAGCAAGTTTTTCTTTTACTTCTATCAATGAAATTTCTTTTTTGAGTTCTGCTTTCAGTGAGGTAACTCCTTTACCTTGAATTCCACAGGGAACAATATAATCAAAGTAAGCCAAATCAGTATTTATATTGAATGCAAACCCGTGCATGGTCACCCAACGACTTGCTTTAACTCCTAATGCACAAATTTTTCGAGCAAAAGGTGTTCCCACATCTAACCAAACTCCTGTTTCTCCGGGACTTCGAACCCCTTTTAAATCATATTCTTTCAAGGTCAAAATAACGGTTTCTTCAAGTAATCGAAGGTATTTATGAATGTCCGTAAAAAAGTTTTCTAAATCTAAAATAGGATAACCAACTACTTGACCTGGACCGTGAAAAGTGATGTCTCCTCCTCTGTTGGTTTTGTAATATTCAATTCCATGTTTTTGAAGTTGTTTCTCGTTGAGAAGCAAATGATCAATGGCACCGCTCTTACCAAGAGTAATTACTGGGGGGTGCTCTACCCACAAAAAATAATTAGGAGTTGGGTGTTGGGTGTCATTTCTTCGATTCAAAATTTTGAGATCTACTATTTCTTTTAAAAGTTTTTCTTGAAAGTCCCAAGCAGGTTGATAAGCAGTGTTTTTTAATTCTTTTACTTGTATTTTTTTATTTAAAACCCCCATCAATAACGATTGGTGTTATTCAAAATAACAAGAGCTGCAATTACTCCAGGTACCCACCCACATAAGGTTAAAATGAAGACAATTACAATAGATCCACAACCTTGATCTATTACCGCAAGGGGAGGGAAAAGTATTGAAAGTATGACACGAATAAGACTCAAAGCATTTTTTTTTAGCAAGATAATAAAATTTGAATTTTTCAATTGATGGAATCCCCTATCTTTGCTAAAATTTTTGATACCATGGCTGCATTGAGCGAACAGGAAATTATAAGAAGAGAAAAACTGGAAAAAATTAGAGAATTAGGGATTAACCCCTATCCTGCTGCACTCTATCCTGTAAATGAATCTTCATTATCAATTAAAAAAAACTTTGTTGAAGGCAAAGAAGTAATTGTAGCTGGACGTTTGATGTCTAGAAGAATTCAAGGGAAGGCAAGCTTTGCAGAAGTTCAAGATAGCCAAGGAAAAATTCAAGTATATTTTAATCGAGATGAAATCTGTAAGGGAGATGATAAGACTCTTTATAATGAACTTTATAAAAAACTCCTTGATATCGGAGACATCATCGGAATCGTAGGTACACTTTTTACAACCCAGGTAGGTGAGCAAACAATTTTAGTCAAAAAGTTTGACCTTCTAAACAAAACTCTGCGACCACTTCCGCTCCCCAAAACAGATTCTGACGGAAATACGTATGATGAATTTAACGATCCTGAACTGAGATACCGTCAACGCTACGTTGATTTAATTGTCAATCCAAAAGTTAAAGACACTTTCATCAAAAGGACTAAAATAACCAACAGTATTCGGGAGTTTTTTAATTCAAAAGATTACTTGGAAGTTGAGACCCCTATATTGCAACCCATTCCTGGAGGGGCATCAGCTCGTCCGTTTTTGACCCATCACAATGCACTTGATGTACCTCTATACCTCAGAATTGCCAATGAACTTTATCTCAAACGATTGATTGTAGGAGGGTTTGATGGAGTTTATGAGTTTTCAAAAGATTTTAGAAACGAAGGAATGGATAGGACTCACAATCCTGAATTTACTGTAATGGAACTTTATGTTGCTTACAAAGATTATTTTTGGATGATGGAAACTACTGAAAAGCTTCTTGAAAAAGTAGCGGTTGATTCCAATGGAAATTCTGCTGTCCAAGTTGGAAAACATACAATCGATTTTAAGGCTCCTTATCCAAAAGTCCCTATCCTCAAAGCCATTGAAATTCACACCGGAATTGATGTTTCTGAAATGGATGAAAGTACTCTACGAAATACTGCCCTTGAATTGGGGATTGAGGTGGATGATACTATGGGAATCGGGAAATTGATTGATGAGATTTTTGGGGAAAAATGTGAGCATCATTACATTCAACCAACTTTTATTATTGATTACCCCAAAGAAATGAGCCCTTTAACCAAAGAGCATCGATCCAACCCTAAGTTGACAGAAAGATTTGAACTGATGGTAAACGGTAAAGAACTAGCCAATGCATATTCGGAATTGAACGATCCCATTGATCAAAGAGAGCGTTTTGAAGAGCAATTGAAATTGAGTGAAAAAGGAGATGATGAAGCCATGTTCATCGATCAAGATTTTTTGAGAGCCCTGGAATATGGAATGCCTCCTACCTCTGGAATTGGAATTGGAATTGATCGTTTGGTAATGCTCCTAACCAATAACAGTTCAATTCAAGAAGTTCTGTTTTTTCCGCAAATGAGACCCGAAAAGAAAATTGTAGAAATGACCGAAGACGAGAAATTAGTTTTCACTTTACTGAAAAAAGAGGAATCTCTTGATCTCAATGAATTGAAAAAGCAAGCTGGCTTAAGCAACAAAAAATGGGATAAAGCCATCAAAGGACTTACCAAAATTGGAAGCGCCAAAGTTACCAAAGGTGAAGGAGGCATCAGAGTCTACCTTAGATAGAATCTGATGAAAGAATTCAATTCAAAGCCTGAGGTTTTTTGAGGAATTGGATAACTAATAATTGAGAGATGAAATTTGTTATTGCACCAGATAAGTTCAAAGGTTCTTTGAGTGGAGCTGAGTTTTGTAATGCAGTTGAAGAAGGAATTAAAAATATTTTTCCAAAAGCTATCATTCTCAAAAAACCTTTAGCAGATGGTGGAGATGGTACTTTAGAAGTCATTAAAAAATATTTGAAAACTGAATTGATTAAAGTACAAGTTTCAGACCCTCTGTTCCGTCCCATACAAGCCCATTATATTTTTTCAAAAACTTCAAAAACAGCCTACATAGAAATGTCTGAAGCGTCGGGACATAAACTTTTGTCAACTGATGAGTTGAATTGTATGAATACATCTTCCTTTGGGACGGGTGAACTCATTTTGGATGCTCTCAAAAAGGGTGCAAAAAAAATCCTCTTGGGAATTGGTGGGAGTGCTACCAATGATGGTGGAATGGGGATGTGTCAAGCTCTAGGTGTTGAGTTTTTAGATTCAAAAAAAAATCCTCTAAAACCCATTGGAAGGAACCTTAAAAATATCCAAGAAGTCAACACCAAACAACTCAATGAATTAGTTCAAATGACAGAATTCTGGATAGCTTGTGATGTTAAAAATTGTCTTCATGGCAAAAAAGGCGCAGCCTATGTATTTGCTTCACAAAAAGGAGCAAATGAGTTCGAGTTATTTTTACTGGATAAGGGATTAAAAAACTTAGATAGCGTTCTAAAGAGGCAATTTAATATTGATGTTCAGAATATACAAGGCTCTGGGGCTGCCGGTGGCCTGGGCGCTGGAGCTATTGCTTTTTTAAATGCAACACTTGTCTCTGGTATTGATTTGATAAAGGAATTGGCTAACTTTGATCAAGAAATTAAAAACACAGATTGGATTATTACCGGAGAAGGTAAGTTGGATGGGCAAACCCTTGCTGGAAAAACAATTGCTGGGGTAATAGAATCAGCCCGTAAAAAAGAAATTCCAGTAGCTGCTTTGTGTGGAAGTGTCTCTCTTAACGAAAAAGAAAAAAGAGAGCTTGGATTGGACTATTGTGTAGCAATTTCAAAAGAAGGAACTTCTTTAGATAAAGCAATGTTATTTGCACGTGAAAATCTGGTTAATAGTACAATTGTATTTTGTTCTGGTTTAATTAATAGAACTTTAGATTGAGGACATAAAACAGATGAATTCAAAATAATTAATAATTTAATTCCTACATGTATCCATTAAAATTCAAGCCCATTTTAAAAGAACGTCTTTGGGGAGGTTCCAAACTAAGTGATGTTTTAGGAAAATCCACCCCCGATGGTAATGTCGGAGAAAGTTGGGAAATTTCTGCTGTTGAAGGAGATGTCTCGGTTGTTGACAATGGTGATTTAAAAGGATTGAATTTTCAAGACATCATCAATAAAAACCCCGTTGATGTTTTGGGAGAAAATGTTGTAAAGCGCTTTGGAAGGAAATTTCCAATTCTCATAAAATTTATTGACGCAAAATTAGACTTATCCATTCAGTTACACCCCGATGATGAATTGGCAAAAAAACGTCACAATTCTCTTGGTAAAAAAGAGATGTGGTACATAATGGATGCTGCAGAAGAAGCAAATTTGATTATTGGATTCAATAGAACTATTCGAAAGGAAGAATATCAAAACAGTTTAAAAGAGAATACTCTTTTGGATTTATTGAATTACGAAAGTGTAAAAGAAGGGGATGCTTTTTTTATCAATACTGGTAAAATTCATGCAATTGGTGCTGGGGTTCTTCTGGCAGAAATTCAACAAACTTCTGATATTACTTACCGAGTTTTTGACTTTAATCGAAGAGACAAGAACAATAAACTTCGAGAATTACATAGCGAGATGGCTTTGGATGCATTGGACTTTAAACAGCAAGACGATTTTAGGATCTCTTATTCGAAAAGAAAAAATGAGCCCAACAAAATAGTAGATTGTCCTTACTTTGTTACCCATTATATTCACCTCAATAAAAATTGTGAAATCGATCTTTCTGAAAGAGATTCCTTTACTATTTATATCTGTATTTTTGGGTCTGTAACAGTAGAAACAAAATTTGGAAATGTACTTCTTGAAAAAGGAGAAACTGTTTTAATTACTGCTCAAAATAAATTTGTTTCCCTTCAAACTTCAGAAGTAAAATTACTGGAAGTTACTCTATAATTTTTTCAAATAATTAAACCTTTTTGAAAATACTTAATCTTACAGTAAACCTCAAAAACAATACCTATGAACAAAACTATTTTAATTCTATTGCTGAGTATTTCGATGATTTTTACTGGTCAAACAGAAAAAAAAATGATAAATTTACCCCAGAACAACGGGCAATCATCAAATCAAAAGAACTTTCATTAAAACTTGATTTGAATGAATCACAAGAGGCTAAACTTTTAGATTTATTGAAAACTACTTGGTCAAATAAATCACATAAAATAAATCATGAAAACCTTTCTAAAGAGGAGAGATTCGCAAGACGCAGCGAACATCTCAATTCTCAAAAAGAATTTCAAAAAGAGTTGAAGAAAATTCTGACTAAATACCAATTTGAATCCTGGTTACAAATGCCCAAAAAGCAACTGCGAAAACATAAAATAAAACGGAATCCTAAAAAATGGTAAGAAACGGATTAATGCTTTAAGTTTTTAATTACTCGTTCAAATGCATCTAGGGTAAAATCAATATCATCATTGGACAAAGCATCGTTCAAAAAGTAACTTTCGAATGCACTGGGAGGGAGATAAATTCCTTCTTTTAGCATTCCATGAAAATAAGCCTTAAAAAAGTCATTGTTCCCATTTACTGCTGTTTGAAAATCGACTACTGGGGTTTCTGTAAAGTGAAGAGAAATCATAGAGCCAAAACGATTGATCTGATAAGGTAAAGATGTGTTGGTGATACGTTCTTCCATTCCGCAGTGTAAACGTTCTGTTTTTTGATCCAAACGAGTATATATTTCAGGCTGTTTTTGCAATGCTTGAAGCATTGCAAAACCTGCTGACATTGCAAGAGGGTTTCCGCTAAGTGTTCCAGCTTGATAAACTGGTCCTTCCGGTGCTAGGTAACTCATGATTTCATTTGATGCTGCAAAAGCTCCTACTGGAAGACCTCCACCAATAATTTTTCCAAAAGTGGCAATGTCTGCTTTAATATGCAAACGTTCTTGAGCTCCACCTGCTGCCAAACGAAAACCTGTCATTACCTCATCAAAAACAAGAAGTGCCCCGTTTGAATCACAAAGTTGACGTAAGCCTTCTAAAAAACCTTTTTTTGGGGCAATACAACCCATGTTTCCTGCTACAGGTTCGACAATAATGGCGGCTATTTGATCTGAATGTTGTTCAAAAATGGTAGCGACAGAATCCAAATCATTGTATTCTGCTAAGAGTGTATCTTTCGCTGTTCCTTGAGTTACTCCCGGGCTGTTAGGAGCTCCAAAAGTTACTGCACCACTTCCTGCTTGAATTAAAAAAGCATCTGAATGACCGTGGTAACAACCTGCAAATTTTATTATCTTTTCTCTATGGGTTACTCCTCGAGCTAAACGTATGGCACTCATACAAGCCTCCGTTCCTGAATTCACAAAACGAATTTTATCAATGTTCGGAATCATAGCAACTGCCAATTCTGCTATTTCAGTTTCTAGGGCTGTTGGCATCCCAAAGGATGTTCCCTTTTTTGCTCTTTGACTTAGTGCTTCAATTACGAGTTCATAGGCGTGTCCTAAGATCATTGGACCCCAACTAGAAATATAATCTATCAACCGATTACCGTCTACATCATAGAGATAAGCTCCCTTGGCTCTATCTACAAAAATTGGAGTTCCTCCTACGGACTTGAAGGCTCTTACTGGAGAATTTACTCCGCCTGGAATTACTTTTTGAGCAGCTTCAAAAAGACTGCTACTTCGTTGATATTGCATTTATTTAGATTTTGATATAATCAATTCTTGACCTTTAAAAATTGTATTGTCTCGAAGATTATTTTCTTTTATTAGCTGGTTTACAGAAATGTTGTAGCGTCTTGAAATTGAGTACAAGGTGTCTCCTGTTACTACACGATGAATGTTTTTTCGAGCGCTTTTATTCGTTTTAGGATTTGATCTTTGAACAATTCTTTTCTGTTTCCCTTTTTTAACATCATATTGGTATAACTGATAGCGTTCGATAATTCCAATAAGTTTTTTGGGATACTTGGGGTCTGTTGCATATCCTGCTTTCTTTAGTCCTTTTGCCCATGATTTATAATCTTTTCTGGGTAGCTTAAACAGAAAAGAATAGCGTTCTCTTCCACTTAGAAAAATGGAATGATCGCGATAGGATTCTGCAGGATCATCATAAGTTCTAAAACACTCTCCTTTTTCATCATCATCGTGATACATTCGCCCACCATTCCAATCTCGATGGCACTTAATTCCAAAGTGATTATTACCCTCGCGCGCCAATCTTCCTGAACCTGTTCCTGATTCTAAAATTCCTTGAGCTAGTGTAATACTTGCTGGTATTTTGTATTGCCACATTTCTGCTTGAGCAATAGGTGAAAATCGATCTAAATAGTCTTGAACTTTTTCAGCATAAGAGCGTTTTACTACTTTGGTTAAGGGTTTGTTGTTATTTTTCTTTGTAGGAATTTCTTTCTTTGAAACAACTTCTTTTTTCGTGCGAACAGTTTTAGTAACGCTACAACTAAAGATTAATAGTGCAAATAAACAAAGGGAAACCTTTCTTAATATTGAATGGTTGAACGTCCTTTCTGTTCTAGATGGCGATTGACTCCCTGGATTCCCTGAATTCCGCCTGTATGGATAATTAAGATGTTTTTTCCCCAACGCCATTTTTTGTTTTTTATTAGTGTAAAAATACCAAAAACCATTTTCCCAGTATACAGGGGATCCAAAAGAATTTGATGTTGTTTATAAAAATCGTTAATGAATGTAATTATTTCAGATGGAAAAGTCCCATAGCCTCCGAAATCAAAATCATAAAGTAATTCCCATTGATTGTTATTGGTTGTAAAATTTCGAACAGTTTGATCTATCAAGGAGTCTTTAACTACTACAAAACCCAACAACTCTTTTTCTGGAGCTGCCTGAACCAAGCCCGAAAAAGTTCCCCCTGTACCCACAGCACAACAAATTGTACTAAACTTGTGATCCTCTGCATTTAAAATTTCTTTACAGCCCTGAATTGCAAATTTATTGGTTCCCCCTTCTGGAATTAAATACGTCTTTGGATTATCCTCAATAAAACGGATGACTTGTTGGGCTTTATTTTTTAATCGATATGCACTTCGGGATATAAAATGCAGTTGCATGCCATGATCTTCACAAAAACTTAAAGTGGGGTTGCGTTGTTTTGATTCCAATTCCTCTCCACGAACAAATCCATGGGTTGGAATTTTTAATTCTGCTCCAGCAGCAGCTGTTGCGGCTAAATGATTTGAATATGCTCCGCCAAAAGTAATGATTGATGTTGCTTTATTTTCAAGGGCGTGTTTTAGGTTGTACTTTAACTTTCTGTATTTATTACCCGACACTTGGGGATGAATGAGGTCTTCTCTTTTTATTGTGATTGAAAACTCGTTTATTTGTGTAACGAATTGGTTTGGGATTTTAGGAGTAGCCTCAAATAACATATTTAAATTTATTCCCCTAAATTAATTCATTTCAGAATAGCATACTAAAAAAGAATCATGTTGGGTGGAAAAGAATTAAAGGAAGGTGATTTTTATATGTCATCCGACGGATATAAGGTCTTCACAGAGCAATACCACCTCAAAAGAGGTTACTGCTGTGAGAATGGCTGCAGGCATTGTCCCTATGATTTCAAAAAAAGAAAAAAGTAAAGGCATGATTTTTGATAAAATTCTTTAGTAAGAAATACTTTTTATGAAAAATACACTTCTTATATTTTTAAGTTTTATAATTTTTAGTTGCAGTAGTATTCGAGTTTATCATGATTTCGACACCAGTGTTGATTTTGATTCTTACACCACTTATGCGTTTTTCAAGCCTGGTATTGATGAAGTTGAAATTTCGGACTTGGATAAAAAAAGAATTTTAAAAGCCATTGAAACTGAATTGGTAAACAAGAGTCTTTCTCCCTCTGACACTCCTGAACTTCTAGTTAATATTGCTGTTAAGTCTTCTAATGATGTCTACATCAACAACTGGAATGGTTTGGGTTATGGTTGGGGATGGGGATATGGCTGGGGTTATGGCTGGGGATGGCCACAGAATAATATCGCAACTGTGAGTTCTCAAACCAACGGCATACTCTTTGTTGATTTGATTGATGCAAAATCCAAACAACTTGTCTGGCAAGGAAAAGGAAGGGGTTTTATCAATGAATACTCGAAGAAAAGAGACCAGCGAATTCAGGGGTTTGTTACAGAAATCTTAAAAAACTACCCTCCAAGTTTAGAATAAATTACCCTCGTGATTGAAGTTTAGTTTTGATGGGGTTCATGTGATGGAAAAGGTTACCTTTGCGCCTTTGTAAAAATACCATTCCTTGAAAACACTTTTTAGAAACTTTAGTCAAAACCCAAAAAATGATATCCTTTCTGGATTAACCGTAGCATTAGCTTTAGTCCCAGAGGCAGTTGCTTTTGCTTTTATTGCCGGTATCGATCCACTCGTGGGACTTTACGGTGCTTTTATGATGGGAATTGTAACCTCAATTTTTGGAGGGAGACCTGGAATGATTTCTGGTGCAACAGGAGCAATGGCAGTTGTTATGGTTCATATGATTCAGCAAGGAAATGAAGCTGGAAAAGCTTTGGAACAACCCATTGAAAATTTAGGTTTACACTGGCTTTTTATCACTTTACTTATTGTTGGTATAATTCAAGTTTCTGCAGGGATTTTTAAACTCGGTAAATTTGTTCGATTAATTCCTCATTCGGTAATGATGGGTTTTGTAAACGGATTAGCTATTGTTATTTTCTTATCTCAATTGGGATTGTTTCAAAAATCTAATGCCTCTAGTGTTCAATGGATTCAAGGAACGGAATTATACACAATGCTTGCTTTAGTTGTAATGACCATGCTCATCATGTATTTCTTACCCAAACTGACTACCAAGGTTCCCGCAGCTCTTGTAGCTATTGTAAGTGTTGCTTTGGTTACTGTTCTTGGAGGAATTGAAGTTTCTACTGTAGGTTCTTTTATCAGAGAAGGTGGTGGTGAGGGGTTACAAGGGGGACTACCCGTTTTTCAAGGACAAATATTTGAATTATTTTATACTCTGGAAGGTCATTGGAACTTGATCTTACCTACTGCATTTTTATTGGCTTCGGTTGGGCTTATAGAGTCTTTGATGACTTTAAATTTAGTTGATGAAATAACACAAACTCGTGGAAGTGGTAACCGAGAGTGTTTGGCTCAAGGTGGAGCTAATTTCTTAAATGGCCTTTTTGGAGGAATGGGTGGTTGTGCTATGATTGGTCAATCCATCATCAATGTAAATTCTGGAGGTAGAGGGCGTTTATCGGGAATTATAGCTTCAATTTCCTTGTTGCTATTTGTCCTTTTTGGATCCAGTATAATCGAACAGATTCCAATCGCAGCTCTTGTAGGGGTAATGTTCATGGTTGTTATTGGGACTTTTGCTTGGAGTAGTTTCAGAATTTTACGGAAAATTCCAAAATCAGATGCTTTTGTTTTAATAACCGTATCTGCAGTTACGGTATGGCAGGATCTTGCAATTGCTGTTATTGTTGGGGTTATTATTTCAGCATTAGTTTTTGCATGGGAAAATGCAACCATGATTCGAGCTCGAAAACGCTTTAAAGAAGACGGAACCAAAGTATATGAAATTTGGGGGCCTTTATTTTTTGGTTCTATTCAAAACTTCAATTCCAAATTTGACATTCAAAAAGATCCAGAAATCATTGAAATTGATTTTATAGAGTCTCGAGTAAGTGATCATTCTGGAATTGAAGCAATTGAAAATTTAATTGGGAAATACAGAGGAGTAAACAAAAAGGTAAGACTTACTCACCTGAGTCCTGAATGTAAATCCCTACTTCTCAAAGCGAATCCTACTTTTGAAAGAAGTATTGTTGCTTCTATTGATGACCCTCGGTATTACGTAGTAACCGATTTAGTGGATCGAGAAATCTAGGTTTATTCAATAAAACTAGAAGCTTCATTCAACAGAGCAGGGATTCCCTCGGGCTGCTTTCCTCCTGCGGTTGCAAAGAATGCTTGCCCACCTCCACCTCCATGAATGTGTTTTCCTAGGGCTTTGACAATATCTCCTGCATTAAGTGATCGTGCTGCTACTAGGGGTTTTGAAATGTAACAACTTACCACTGGCTTCCCTCCTTTTTGGGTAACCAAGACCAAAAAGACATCTTCTTTTCCATTTCCCATATCAAAGGCTAAATCTTTAATCGCTGAAGGTGAAAGTGATACTTCTGCTGCTAAAAAAGAAACGCCATTGATTATTTTTATTTGAGCCTCTAATTCCTGCTTTACAATTTGAATTTGGATTTTTGAAAGCGTTTCAAGTTCTTTTTTTAAGGTCGTATTTTCAGCTTGCAAATTACTTATTGCTTTGATTGGATCTTGTGGGTTTTTCAAATTTTCATTGATGCTGTTCAAGGTTGCTTCTTGAGATTCAAAAAAGTCCTGAACCGCTTTCCCTGTAATTGCCTCAATCCTTCTAATTCCAGAAGCAACAGCACTTTCAGATTTTATTTTGAAATGCCAAATGTCGGCAGTATTTTTTACATGTGTACCTCCACACAATTCGATGGATGTTCCAAATCGAATGGTACGAACCGAATCTCCATATTTCTCACCAAACAAAGCCATTGCTCCAGAAGCCATTGCTTCTGCAATGGGTACTGCTCGGTTTTCTTCCAAACTTATTTTTTCGTTTATTTTCTGGTTGACAAATGTTTCGACAGACTTAATTTCTTCTGAGGTTACTTTAGCAAAGTGAGAAAAGTCAAATCGTAAGTTTACACCGTTAACCATGGAGCCCTTTTGCTCTATATGAGATCCCAATATCTCTCTCAATGCTTGGTGCATTAAATGAGTTGCTGAGTGATTACATTCCGAACGAAATCGATTTTCAGCATTTACTTGGGCAGTGAATGAATCTGAAATATTTTCAGGTAAGTGTTTGGTGTAATGAACAATTAAGTTGTTTTCTTTTTTAGTATCAATAATGCTACTTTTGTTTCCTTTTGAATCTATTAAAAAACCGGTGTCTCCTAATTGTCCTCCTCCTTCAGAATAAAAAGGAGTTGTATTTAATACCAATTGGTGTTGATTCCCAGATTTTACTGACTTAATTTTTCGATATCGAACTACTTTGACTTGAACTTCCAGATTATCATAACCCACAAAACCATCGATTTCAAGTTTGTTTACCTCTGTCCAATCCTCAGCACTTGAACTTGATGCTGCTCGTGATCTTACTTTCTGTTGGGTCATAGCTTTTTGAAAACCTTTTTCATCTACCTCATACCCTTTTTCACGAGCTATTAGTGCAGTTAAATCTAAGGGGAAACCATAGGTGTCATAGAGTTCGAAAACCTCTTCTCCTTTGAGCATCTTAGTTTTGGTTTTTGAAATCAATTCGTCTAACAACAAAAGTCCTTGGTTGAGGGTTTTTAAAAAAGAAACTTCTTCTTCTCTAATTACATTTTTTGCGAGCTTTTTTTGCTGAATTAATTCTGGAAAAACAGCACCCATTTGGCTTTCTAAACGATCGACTAAAGCAAAAATAAAAGGTTCTTTAAGGTCTAAAAAAGTATATCCATAACGAATTGCTCTTCTTAAGATTCTTCGGATCACATATCCAGATCCTGTATTGCTCGGTAGTTGCCCGTCGGCAATTGCAAAATAAACTGTTCGAACGTGATCCGAAATTACCCTCATGGCGCGATCTACCGTTTCTTCTTTACCATAAACAAGTTTGGTTTTTTGCTCTATTTCGTTGATCAGTGGTGTGAATACATCGGTATCATAATTTGATGTTTTGTTTTGTAAAACCATACACAAACGTTCAAACCCCATTCCGGTATCAATATGCTGGGCGGGAAGTTTTTCCAGACTTCCGTTTGCTTTTCGATTAAATTCAATAAATACCAAATTCCAAACTTCTACTACTTGGGGATGATCCATATTTACTAACAAAGCTCCTGAAACCGTTTTTTTTTCTTCAGCAGAACGCATGTCTACGTGAATTTCTGAACAAGGGCCACAAGGACCTTGATCTCCCATTTCCCAAAAATTATCTTCTTTATTACCGAGAAGGATCCGATTTTCTGGAAGTGTTTTTTTCCAAAAATCGTAGGCTTCGTTATCTTTTTCTAAACCATCTTCTTTACTTCCTTCGAAGATGGTTACGTATAAGATGGAAGGATCTATTTTATAAACATCAACCAACAATTCCCATGCCCAGGATATAGCTTCTTCTTTAAAGTAATCACCAAAACTCCAATTTCCAAGCATTTCAAAAAAAGTGTGATGATAGGTATCTATTCCTACTTCTTCCAAGTCATTGTGTTTCCCAGAAACCCTCAAACATTTTTGAGTGTCTGCAACTCGAACATTTTTAGGAACACTATTACCTAAAAAATACTCTTTAAACTGGTTCATTCCTGCATTAGTAAACATCAAAGTAGGGTCATTCTTTATAACCATAGGTGCAGAGGGTACAATCTGATGGGATTTAGATGCAAAAAAATCTAAAAATTTTTGACGTACTTCAGCTGATTTCATTCAATAGTCGTTTTATAAGTTCCATGCAAAATATAAATTTTACTATATTTGCTTCAAGTTTTACTTCTCTATGCAAAAGAAATGAAAATTTACAAGAATACTGTTCATGGCTAAGGTTAAATATTACTACGACTCCGAAACCCTTTCGTACAGACCAATTTCTTCTGGAAAAGGACCAAAGATTTCGAATTTACTTTTGTTTTTAATATCATCTCTTCTTTTTGGAATTATTGCCTTATTGACTCTGTTGAATACCAATGTAATTAAAACCCCAAAAGAAATACTTCAAGATCGTGAACTTCGAAATTATAAACTTCAGTTTGAATTATTGAATCGCAGAATTGGTCAAATGCAAAATGTATTGACCAATATTGAAGAACGTGACGATGATATTTACAGAATCTATTTTGAAGCTAGTCCAATTCCAAAAGAACAGCGAAGAGCGGGTTTTGGTGGGGTTAACCGCTATGATTATCTCGAAGGATACAACAATTCAAATGTGATTATAAATACAACCAAGCAAATCGATGTTTTATCTAAAATGCTTGTAGTACAATCCGAATCTCTGGAGGAAATACAAAAACTGGCAGAACGAAAAGAAGAGCTCTTAGCCTCTATACCATCGATACAACCGGTTCGTGAAGAGAATCTAAAACGTATGGCATCAGGGTTTGGATGGAGAATAGATCCTTTTACAAAGACAAGAAAAATGCACAAAGGCATGGATTTTTCAGCTAATCGTGGAACCCCAGTGTACGCAACGGGAGATGGTAAAGTTGTTCGAGCTGATAATCGTGCTTCTGGCTATGGAAAACACATTAGAATTGACCACGGTTTTGGATATGTAAGTCTTTACGCTCATCTCAACAAATACAATATAAAAAGAGGAGCAAAAGTCAAAAGAGGTGATATAATCGGATTTGTAGGTAATACTGGACGATCTGTAGCTCCTCACCTACACTACGAGATTATAAAGGATAACAAAAAAATTAATCCTTTGAATTTCTACTACGGCAATCTGAGTACTTCAGAATTTGATGCACTTCTTGCCCAAGCTTCACAAGAAAATCAATCCTTTGACTAGATCATGAAAATTGATCTCCCTGAAAAACGATATTATACTATTGGAGAGGTTGCGAAAGCCTTCAATGTAAACACCTCATTGTTGCGGTTTTGGGAAAAAGAGTTTAAAGAAATTGAGCCCAAAAAGAAAACTTCTGGAGTTCGGAAATACACCCCAAAAGATGTAGAAAACATTCAGCTCATTTATCACTTACTCAAAGAAAAAGGAATGACTATTGAAGGCGCTAAGAATCAACTGAAAGTTTCAAAGAGTGCTGAGGAAAATAAAATGTCTCTTCTAAAAAAATTAGCAGGAATCAAAAAAGAGCTTGAAGATTTACAAGACAACCTTTAATCTTATTTTTTTCTAAAAAAAAGTGTGATTGGAATGCCTGAAAAGTCAAAAATATCGCGCATTTGATTTTCTAAAAAACGCTTGTACGGATCCTTCACATATTGGGGAAGATTACAGAAAAATGCAAATTGTGGGTGTGCAGTAGGTAGTTGTGTACAAAACTTAATTTTTACATGCTTCCCTTTATAAGCTGGTGGTGGTCTACTTTCAATTACAGGCAGTAGGATATCATTCAACTTTCTGGTTGGAACACGATTGCTTCGATTTTTAAAAACGTCCACAGCGGTTTCAATTGCTTTAAAAATCCTTTGTTTTGAAAGTGAAGAAACAAAAACAATAGGTACATCTACAAAAGGTGCAGTTTGTTTTCTAATTTGATCTTCAAATGCTTTGGTTGTTTTATGATCTTTTTCAACCAAGTCCCATTTGTTAATTAGAATTACAATTCCTTTATTGTTACGATGCGCTAACCAAAAAATGTTCTGTACTTGTCCATCAAATCCTCGGGTTGCATCAACCACCAAAATACATACATCACAATGTTCAATTGCTCTTACAGATCGCATTACAGAATAGAACTCAATATCCTCCTTTACCTTGGCTTTTCTTCGAATCCCTGCGGTATCAATTAAATTAAATTCGAAACCAAAACGATTGTATCGAGTATCTATACTATCTCTTGTGGTCCCTGCAATATCGGTTACGATATAACGGTCTTTACCAATCAACGCGTTAATGAAGGAAGATTTTCCAGCATTGGGTCTTCCCACTACTGCAAATCTTGGTACATCATCATCATTTGACTCTGTTTCTTCTGGAAGTGCTTTTACTAAATCATCTAATAATTCTCCAGATCCACCACCATTATTTCCCGACATGGGATATATTTTATCAAAACCGAGGCTGTAAAATTCTACTGCTCCATCTTGACGCATTGCATTGTCTACTTTGTTTACAGCCAGAAAAACTGGCTTTTTTGAGCGACGAAGCAATTGAGCTACCTCTTCATCCATACCGGTAAGACCTGTTTGGACCTCAACCATAAAAATGATTGCATCTGCTTCTTCTATGGCAAGCTTTACTTGTTTGTCAATTTCTTTTTCAAAAATGTCATCACTACCTACAACATAACCTCCAGTATCGATCAAAGAAAAATCTCTCCCATTCCAATCGGTCTTTCCATAATGACGATCACGTGTTACTCCACTAACGGCATCTACGATCGCCTCTCTTTTTTGAATCATCCGATTAAAAAAGGTTGATTTCCCTACATTGGGTCTTCCTACTATGGCAACAATTGCACTCATTTAAATTAATTTGATTTGCAAAAATAACCTTTTTGCAAGGATTAAAGGTAGTTTTAGAAATTAGGTTCTTTTTTAATGTTTATATCCAAAACGTTTGAGTTGATTGACATTATTCCTCCAATCTTTGTTGACTTTTACATAAAGTTCTAAATGTACTTTTTTACCAAAAAAAGCTTCAAGAGTTTTTCTAGCTCCAACTCCTACACGTTTGAGTGCAGATCCTTTATGTCCTATTATAATTCCTTTTTGAGTATCTCGTTCAACCATTATGACTGATCGCAGCTTGATGATTTTCTTTTCCTCAATGAAATCTTCGGTATCTACCTCAACAGCATAAGGTATCTCTTTGGAATAAAATTGTAAAATTTGCTCGCGAATAGCTTCGTTTACAAAAAATCGCTCGGGTTTATCGGTCAGCTGGTCTTTAGGAAAAAAAGCTGGCCCTTTAGGTAAAATTTCGATGATATATTTCAAAACCTCTTTGACTGAAAAATCCGTGATTGCAGAAATCGGAAAAATCTTTGCTTTTGGAAGTATTTTTTCCCAATGAGATAAAGTAATCATTAATGTTTCTTGATCTGCTGTATCGATTTTGTTGATTAAGAGCAGCACGGGTAAATTCGATACTTTGATCTTCTCAAACAGAGAGGGATTTTTCATTTCTTTTTCACCAATCTCAATCATATAGATGAGAATGTCTGCATCTTCCAATGCTCCTTTGACAAAATCCATCATGGAAGACTGCATTTCATAATTTGGTTTTATAACTCCAGGAGTATCCGAAAGAACCATTTGATAATGATCTCCGCTAATAATTCCCAAGATTCGGTGTCGCGTTGTTTGTGCCTTTGACGTTATTATGGATAGCCGCTCTCCTATCCACGCATTCATTAAAGTTGATTTACCTACATTAGGGTTTCCAACAATAGTAACAAAACCTGACTTATGATTTTCCATATATTTTGCACAAATGTACACAGTTCCCAAGAAGTATGTTGTTTGTTGAAGAATAAGTTTATATATTTGCAGTCAAATCGCGGGATAGAGCAGTAGGTAGCTCGTCGGGCTCATAACCCGAAGGTCACTGGTTCGAGTCCAGTTCCCGCTACTACACAAGACGGATCGGTATTTCTACCGGTCCGTTTTTTATTTCCACTATCATTACCACCTGTAAATGAATGAATTAACCCAAATATTGGGTTGAGGTTTGAGGTTCGATATGTTCTGTCTTCAGGGTCTATGACTATCCCCTCTGGAAATAGTAATTTTTGAACAGATAATTTAGTCTCATATTCTCCAGATACCCATATATTACTAAGGTTTTTACTGAATTCGATCAATTCAGAAACCTTTTTATCTAGGTTCGATATTTTTATTTTAAAATCTTCTAATTTTTCTTCAATTTCTATCAATTCAGATGTTACAGCACCAATGAAACGATTGTATAATTCATTATCAATCTCTCCAAATGCGAATCGACTATCTAATGTCTCTTTTTTAGTTTGTAACTCCTTTAAACGTTTTTTAAGTATTGTTTGATCATCGTAGATCTTAAAACTCTGTTCATTAAGCGTTAGTTTCATTTGTTCCTTAAAAACATCCTCTAACTCCTCTTTTAACTTAAAATTCGTAAGTAGATTTTGAAATAGGTTGTGAATACCTTCTTGTTTCGATTTTTTAGATGAATTAGCGCTCAAATCCTTGGTTTTACATCCTGTATTCAAACACTTGTAGTAATCGTACTTACCTTTCGCTTTGTAACCAGTCATTTTAGAACTACAGCAGCCACAGTAGAGTTGATTTTGAAGAGGTCTGTCCATTTGTGCAGTGTAAGGTTTATACTCTTTCTTAGGTTTTGCCTCAAATCGATCATTAATAGTTTTAAAATCCTCCTTGGATACTAGACCTTTCCAATTACCTTCAATGATTTCTCCCCCAAGGAAAGTGTTTTTATGTATTCCACAATAAAAAGGATTTCGCCACATTGCACTCAGCGTTTGTTTATTGATTCTCAAACCTCTTATTGATAATTTTTGTCTGATTTGGAAGTCTGGTAAATTTTGAAGTTTCCAGTCCCACGCCATTTTTAAAAGTATACCGTCATCATTAACCTTGAGTTGCTGAATTCCTTGAACAAATTTTGGATTCTTGACCTTGGGTCCATAATGATCATAACCTCTTGGTGCTCTGCCTAGCCAATTACCACTTTTTACAAAGCGTTTTAAACCTGGGATTGTATGGGTTAATCGTTCAACATTTTCCTTACGTGCATGAATTAAGGAATAATGAATTTGTATCTCTCCTTCTTCCGTGGTTGTATCTAACTCAGTAGATACCTCAATAAGATGAACCCCCTGATTCCGAACAAGATCATTTACAAGTCCAATTGCGCTACCTCCACTTCTTGAGAATCTACTCATTTTGTAAATCATTATGGCGAAAGGTTTTTGTCGACTTCGTTTCACCTCATTAATCAGTTTCATGAACTCTTTACGCGTAAAGTCATTCTTTGCAGATTCATAAGTGTTTCCAAATTCATTAGTGATTTTATAGTTCCTTTTTTCTGCCAACTTATTTGCTGATGTAATTTGATTCTCCAAACTGTGATTTGAATCATATTGTTGCTTGGATGATACTCGGGTGTATACCCAAACATTATTATTTTTCTCTTTTTCTGGTTCACTTTTAATAAACCTTTTGAAATATTCGTTATTCATTATTTTAAATTATTGTGGTTGCAAATAATGCAACTTAGGTTATACAAATTATTGATGATTTCCATGACAACTTCATCAGGTGTGTCATGATTACCTGTTAATTGTCGAAACCTGTCAAGCGACAGTTTCGATACTTCTAAATTTTCCACATTTATAGAGGATTACTCTATCTGCACTAGATTATAATACAGTTTATACCATCTGGCGTTATCCATGGATTTGAATGATAACATACCTAAACCCAATTACTCATGGAAGGGTAAAACCATAAACCTATTTGAGGTTGTATATAAAATATACAGGAAAATAATAACAAAGTCAACCCCCTAAAAACAATTAAAAATTAATAAAAATTGTCTTTTTCAATTGTAGGACATATTTATAGTTAACGATAGTAACTGGTCGGAGAATTACGGCAGCGGTTATTGTTTTAAGTCTTACTGTGGGACGAGATCAAAAGGACAAACACCAGCACAAGGTTGGAAGGTGTGATCTCAGGGGAACCGATTCCTCTTAAGTAGCCAACAAACCACGTCTTTCGGTGATGTCGTGGGACCAGGTCGAAACAGAAGAAACCTGGTGTGATAGACCCCTTAAATGGGTAAGGGGACTCTATCGCACTACCAATCTTCAACAGGGAAACCCTAAAGGGAAATAGAAACTAAAATAACTGGTAAATATTACTAGTATCCCCCAGAAATAATACTTAATAAACTATAAATACTAGAATGAAAAACAATAAAAAAAAGTCAATAACAATTAGAATAACAGAGAATCAATACAAGAGATTAATAGATACAGTAATAGAAGAAGAAATAAATAAATCTCAATTTATTAGAGAATCTATAAAGTACCAGATTAGTAAAATTAAAAGAAAAAACAGAACAAATTTGTCGTAGAAATTTAATGACTTGTAAAATTTATAAAAATGACAATTAGTTTGAAAAATCCCCCATTAAAAATGCCTTATCAAAAATATTTCAAAGAACTTGTATTACATCATCTTCCATAAGATTGATGTAGGGATCTATCCTCAATTAAAGTTAAACCCACTTTTTATCAAATCTTGATCTCATATACCTTTCTGTAAGTGTTTTAGACAACGTAAATGATAGTATTTCCCCGGGATGATCCCAATATCCATATTCCTTCAATTGACGCGTGTACAACTCTTGTTTTGATTTCGTATCAATAAAAATATGGTGTATGGTTTCGTGAATTTGGGTATCCACCAGTGACCTAATATTTCGATTATTCCTCATATATATGGTAATCTCATTAGAGTAATAGTTGTATTCCCCCGCCAAGTTGGATTTATGGTCCGAAATAACGATACTGGGAAACTTTCTCCTTGTCGGATACATATCCTTCATCCAAATTGTGATATCCTCTAAAAAGTCTTCTATTGGGATGTTCAATTTTACTTCGGGTCGCTGAAGAAATCTCTCAAATCTATACAGTAGGAATAGTATGCTGCCGATTAAAATTACATCCATCAGATCATACCTTTTACTTTTGAAACTGTCTGCGGGTGCAGACCAGTTATTCGTGAAACCTCAATATTCTTATACCCCTTGATTAGGAGTTCCATCGCATGTTTATTCCTCTTCTTAGATAGGAACTTTAGAGGGTCTTCAGAAGTACCTTTTTTACGACCGAGAAACTTTCCTTTTAATTTTGCGAGTTCAATTCCTTCACGTTGTCTTTCACGGATTAATTTCCGTTCCATCTCCGCAACAACCCCAAGAATTGAAATCACCATTTTAGAAATTGGATTCTCATTGCCGTTATCATCAATTGTTTTAAGACCCTGTGAAATAAAATGAACAGGAATTTTGTTTTGGGTGGTATAATGAATGAAATTCAAAATATCTCTAAGATCTCTTCCTCCACGATCAATCTGCCAAATAGAAATTGAAGTGATCACCCCTTCATCAATCCATTTTTTTAATTGGCGCCCACCGTCTCTTTCAAACATTGGGATTGATCCCGAACATTTGTCTTCAATAACTTTGTCAAATTCTTTTTCATTGACTCGTTGTCTGTCTGTTTTTCCATCTAGTGAGGAAATACGTACATATAAAACTGAAATACCCATGATTTTTAGACTTAGTATGTTACTAGCCTAAAATTATTGCCGTTTTTCCGCATATGCAGCATAAAACCTATACTTTCTCGCTATTTTGAAACCGTGATTTTAAAGTGTACGCTATTATTGTGATTAATGGATTTTGCCGATTAAAATTGGTGAAGGATCATCCCGTGGGGGACCCTCCCTGCAGCACCCCTGCCGTATCCCCCCTCTATTTAGGGTCAAATCGACTTCTCCAGAGGGGGTGAATACCCCGCTCCAGATTTTTCTGGTTTTTTTTGTAAAAACTCGAGTTTTTAAAAAATAAAATTTTTCAATTTTTTGAAAGAAAATCAGTTTTACACCTGTAGTAGTTTCTCAAGAATTTTGACCATAGCGAAGGTATCCAACTCACAATACTCTAAGAGTTGTCTTCTTGTTTCTTTAACATCACCTTCAAAGGTTCCGTTAACCATTGAAAGAAAAGTATTGGATGCTGTACCTCCTTCTTTGATTTCAAGGTCATTATATGAGAGTTCAGGAACAAGTGCGGGTAGAACGTACTTTATTGAATAACTTCCTCTCATTTCGGGGGTATAGTACCACTTCTGTTGAAACGGAATCATTAGGTCTTTAAGACGATTTACAATCCCTCTCAACTCATTAGAATACTCAGGGAATACATCGATTAGATCATTGAGTTTCCCTCTCTCAAAACCAATATTATAGACTAATATGTCTCCACTGGTACCACAGTCCTGAATCAGTTGTTCTATGAATCCAATTCTTGGATCTTGAGATGGATCTGCAAGATATTCACGATGTTCTAATTCAGAGGTTGAAGTCTCTTGAATGTGAAGTGAATACTGAAATACCAGTTGTTGGTAGGGTCTACTACCATTATATTTTGGAACTGCAGGACCGATAGTCTCAAAATCTAAAAAGTATAAAGGATAACTTAATCCATTTGTGAAGTTTCTTATCTCTTCAATATCAATATGAGTTGTTCCATTCACTTCAGATTGAACCTGTAACACTTGATTTGGATTCAGGTCTGTTTGACTAAGATCAATCTGATCTAATGTGATTACTCCTTGATTATATAAATCAAACTTCTTGTCTTTGTTTAGTCTTGAAATATTAAAAACTGAATAGTCAGGGATGTGTTTCCAACACGTTCCCTTAAAATCACAGTCATAGGGATCAGAACAATGAGGTCCAATATCTACATTTGGCACTTCAGGACTTTCAATGACATTTTTGAGTCTTCTAACTTCATTTGGTATTCGCGGGAGAAACTCTAAAACTTGATCGTACACAGATTCGATGGTAAACAATTGATGAATGTCTAATTCTCCATCTTTTGTGTATTGATTATTGATATGAACAATCGATATGTCTTTAAGATCAACTCCAGAATTTGTGATGGTATAATATTGGATGGCAGCATCCTTGATATAGGTCTCGGATACCTTAGTAGAACTTTTTACTTCATACGCTTTCCAACCTTCTTCATCTTTTACCAAGATATCTAATGCAGCAAGAACGTTGTTGTATAGGAAAGTAGCCTCATAAATGATTGACTCCCCTTGAGAAATAAACTTTGTGTTTTCCCACCGATTCAACCATTTTAAAATGATTTTCAGGAGAAGCATCAGCACCATTAGGAAATAGTTCTTGTGCCAATAAACCAATATTGGTTCCTTGGTCAAACACCGCTTGTAGTGATGAAGGTGTAGGATCTTTTAATCTATAATGGTGCTTATAGAGATAGAGTGACTTTTCACATTGAAGTCCACGAATAAATGTTGATTTGGAGAGTCTACTTTTTGACATTATTTATATTAGAGATAACAAATTATAAAGTCTTAAAAACTCCTCCCATTCTTGTTTATTAATATTTTCAGGTTTATAAATCTTAAATGACACCGACGGTTCTAAATCTTTCATTCTAACCATTACTCGTGACTTATACAATTCTGTAGATGTGGTTACTCCAGAAAACATAAAAGTATCAGGTGATGGTTTAACACTTGAGTCAAAACTGAAATTATCGTCATGGGAATGAAATTTATCAGTTAAATCCTTAGGAATAAGATTCTTCCCTGGTTCCTCTTGGAATAAAGAAAAATAATATCCAATAGATTGTTTTGGATTTTCTGAGTTACTTAGAACCCAGAGTAACCTTTCAATTGAGTTTTGACAATCAGAAATGTTTTTATTTACCTCTTTTGAAGAAGGTAATTGATCGATAAGTCTTTGGGTCTGTTTGAATTTCTTCTTATCAAAATATAAGTTGTCTTGTTCTCCCTTTTCGAACAATACAACATCTGTCCACGAAAGTGACCAATGTCTAATATTCGGGGTTTTACCTATAGATTCTCTAATATCAATATCTTCATGAAATCTTAAATGTTCTTTTGACGCATGATAGGTGTAACCATCTAAGTAAATAGACATGTCTTTGAAGGACATTAATTCATCTATATCCGTTATTGTCTGACCATTTCGTGTTAATCCAATACATTTAAAAAGAAAATCTGTCCTTGTTGATATTTCTACCCCGTCTCTTTCTCCTAAACTTACTTGTGGTCTTAATAAATAAGTTACTTCTCCATCCTTAATTGGTAAGGTTAATATGTATACTTGAATTCCATCCTCTTTTGTCTCTTTGAACTTCATGTTCTTCTGAGGATGAATTTCTATATAATTCTTTAAAGAATAAACAAACTTAGATTCAAGTTCACTCTCTTCTATCATACCTGTTTTGGTCAACGATGAGATACCTTGATTTACTTCCTCCCAATCTTTGGATGATCTTACTATTTTACCAAAGAGATGTTCCGCATGTTCTCTGCTCAGTTCATCTCTTATATATTGATTTGAATAGGAAAGGATACATTTGTAACATCCATCTTTCCCCTCATTTTTACAAGAACAATCTCTAATCGATTCATAGGACTTGGTTAAGAGTTTTGTGAACTCTTCTGGGTTAAATAACTTCTGAAGGTAACCTGTTCCCCCCGGTACTTTATCAAAAAGTACTAAGTATCTATCAAACCTTTGAGTTGACTTATTGTGTTCAGAATAGAATTCAAATCCAATATGAGATGGATTTCCTTTATAGTATTTCTTCAAACCAAGTTCAAGACCTGATTTAAACATCAACTGAGTTGATTCATTTTGAAACTCTTGAACAGGGAGTAATATTTTTAAAGATTCGGTTTTAATCTTTCTATATAAATAGACCTCTTTGAAGATTTCATTTGGTACTCCTGTATAATTGGTCTCTTTATGTTTACAGTATCCGTAATGGAATTTCTTTTTTTCAAAATTCATAACCTCTCGAGGTTTAGAAGTTGATTTACCACAGTAGATACATGTAACAAAACCATGTCGAGGGACTTCTTCCTTTTGATTTATTGTAATATGGTTGGAGTCTAAAACATTAGATCCTAAATTGATTTTAGTAATCTCTACATCTTTAACAAACTCAATTCCGAAAGGAATTTTTTTCATTCCCCAAGTACCTTCAATAGACTTGGTGTCAAAGTTAAAGTGAGTTGAAATATTGTAATACTCATTCAATCTATCATCTTTTGAATCATTTAAGACAGATTCATTTCTTGTATTTACAGATTTGACAGATTTTAAAATAGCAAAGTCATGAACATTAGATTCAGAAAAGAAAGAATCATGTTCACATTTAGGACAACCCTTAGATCGATCTCTTGTTTTTGACAATACATCTTCTTCAATAAAATCACAGTTGGAACAGAATCTAATTTTGGATAGTGTAGATCTCTCTCCACTCCAATCAAATGTGTTTAATCCTGAGATATTAAGTTTGTTTCCTTGTGAGTAGAATGCGTTATCAGGAGCAAATTCACTTAGTGCTGCGGTAGAAGATCTTACGATCTCATATTCCTTTCTAATAGGTTCTCTTTCTCCACCTTCAGGTTTGAATCCGTAGACTTGTGCTTTTAGAGTTACCCCTGTCTCAGGAAACGCATAGTTTGGAAGGATTCCTTCATTTGTCAAATACTCGAGGGTAAGTTTATTTTCAATTGATTTTCTGAATGATCGTAATGATTTTTGTTCTGAAACCAATTCAATTCTCTCTTGGTCGTCCTTTCCAAGATTATTCTCTTTAATATAGTTGTCAATGTCTTGTTCCTTGTTCCTGATAAAGTGTAAGCTCCTGTTTTAAGCTCTTCGAAAGACATCTGACCATTCTTCCTGTTCGAAACTTTTACCTTGTCGAACCGTTGTTTCCTTGAGCTCTTCAAATATTTCTGTCTTCCACCTCTCCCGTCATATATGGTTTAATGAAATTTTCAAATGAGTTATTTTCTGATAATCATTGTATACAAACTCTAATAGTTGATTTACGAAAGAAGTCAAGACTGGTCTACTTTGTATCCCGTAGAGGTTTAGATTCTTAATGAACCCGGGAATATGGTGTTTTTCAGGATCTTGTTTTGTCCAACTATCGATACAAAATGCAGTGAAATGTCGATAGAGTATATCCTTTGCGTTCAAGAAACACCCCGGTGTATTAATATCACCATCCATCATCTCCATCGGGATCCTCGAAGTAGTAAAGGTCATGTTCTTTTCCTTGACTAAAATTGGTGATAAGTGCTGATCCCGATGATCGTACCCGCACGACCAACTCTTTGTAAGAAAGTTTGAGGTCAAGAGGTGGTATACTCGTGTTGATAGCACTATCCAAGGACCCAACGTCAATCCCCATCTCAAGAGTGGATGTTGCCACTAAGTGAATTGAGTGAATTGTACTTTGGTCTTTCCTTGAAATCTATTTCAATATTTTCACGAACCTTTCTTTCAAGAACCCCCGTATGTTCAGATGAGTAAATTCGAGGTGAATTTGTTCTATTGTATACAAGGTTGTAATAATTGAAGATTGGTTCTCTCAAATGATTTATAATGTCCTGAACACTTATAATTCAAACAAGACCCTTCTTCAAATGAGTTCTTATCATCAACGATATGAAGTGTTGATGAACATTCATACAACCATAGTTTATAACAGATTTTGAAACAAACAACTGATTAGGATTAATCCCAAAGTTAGGTCCATCTTTCGATTGTTTATTACTCAACAGCTCTATAGAATTCAGATTTTCAAATAATAAAGTAAAAAACTCATTGAACATCGCTGAGTTCTCGGGAACCTGTTGAAATGATTTCCTTAAATAAGTATGAAACCAGTTCGTTGTTCTTGCATGGGTAGTATCAAGTACTCCTCTTGTTTGCGGTATAGTACACACCAATTTTGGAATTCTCGATTTTGGATGATACTTTCTATTAAGAAAGTGTCTTCCATCTTTCATCCAATTCAGATCCCAAAGTCTTAAATCTACTGGTTCTAAACTTTGATAGGTATTCATGATCAACTCCACCTCTTAATCTTATTCTGTGAAGAATTCCCATAACAAATTTGACAAACTCTTCTTGACCTCTACGGTATCCATTAAGATTGGATTTCATCCAATCCGACATTTGATTATAAACAGATTGTATTAATCAGAATTCAAATCCTACTACTGAAGATCCAGTCTTTTCAAGTGTACGACCAATCATACCGTTGTAACCAAATTCTGACACTACTTCCCAAGAAATTCGAGTATCGAACTCGTCTTCAAATCTTTTTGATATTTGATTAGTAGTAATATTTCTGTAATCTTCAATCTCCGCTTTACCCATGTAATCAGAGGGGAAGAATCTGTAGAAGTATGCTTCTCTATGATCCGTATCAGAGGGGTCAGAATTGGACTTCCAATAATCAATAAATTTCTTTGTTAACTCATCAATGGATATCGGTCCATCTTGTTCATTGATCACCTTTTGGAGCGATGTTCTAAACGTGAATCGATAATTTCTTGCTTCAATAAATCCTGACTGATGGGCTGCGTCCTGAACTCCATTGGTAAAGGCAAGAACCTTTCTATATTTTTCATCTCTTTCATCTAAATCCGAAGAAAGAATTTGACTCGTAGTAATAGAGTTTAACGTTGAAACTCGAGTACCAATAATACTCATTGAGTTTTGAGTATTACACTCAGGACACACGTGTTGACCTTTTTTCTCTTTCACTTTTCTGATATGCGACAACATGAACTCTTTGTTCTGAATCTTGGTCTCCAAATTTCAGTCAGACTCATGGACATAGGGAGTAATTGAGGTTTCAGGTTCATATTCATCTATACAAAAGTGTTTGTCATCATAAGTGTTTACAAAGTATATATTTTTATGATTAGTAAAGTAATGTTCGTAGACTTCAAGTGGATCAACTTCAAATTGATTTCTATTATCATGTTTGATTGCCAACCATCCACTTGAACCACATTCTCTACAGTAATATGGTGGAAGTGCAGCGGGATCTTCTTTTGGAGATATTTTATCTCTCCATGTAAACTCAGGTTGATCAGAAACTACTCTTACTAATCCACTCAATTCTCGAATCCAAATCTGAATTTGAAGAAATAAGAATGGAAATCTCTCATTTGGGTCAGACTTTGCCTCTGCAATCAATGCAAGAATTGAAGTAATAATTTCTTCTTTTGGTGAAAACTGTCCTTCTTCGAAGTAATCAGGAAGTTGATTATATGGATACATTTCTCTCTGACAATCCTTCAGTTAAGGTTTTTAATGACACGATTGTATCAGAACAAACAGATGAAATATCCTTAACGATTTTTAGTTTTTTTAACTCCTGTGAGAGTTCGAACTTTGATGTAGAATCAGGAATTTGCCATAATCTCTTTTGACGAAGAATGTAATCTGAGTAATTCTCATTAACACCCAATCTACTTTGTTGAATACCCACTAATCTTGGAATGTATCCATCCAATTGATCCTCTTTGATGGTAAAAAACTCCTCTGGAGATAGTCGGTGTTCTGTAATTACGCTATCAGGTCCAAAATCTTCTCCAAAAACATCAGAAGCAAACTCAGTAAGAAGTTTTACTGAATCTTCCCCTTTACCAATAGTTGCTGATGTTCCTACAGGACATAAATGTCCTTTAGAGAGGTTTAGTTTGAGTTTTAGTCTACGAATTAGATTAGCAACATCCGTCCCTTGTGCTCCATCATAGGTGTGTAATTCATCAAGGACTAAAAACTGAAGTAGTTCAGGGTTATCAAAGTTGTAATTCCAAAGGTTATGAAACTGATGTCTCATCAATCCGTAATCCAACATTTTAAAGTTGGTAAGAAGAATATCAGGTGGGTTGGATATGATCTCCTCTCTATCTTCAATGATATTAACTTCCCCCATTTTCTTTGGGAACTTTCCTTTATTCTTTCCTTCTCCAATAAAGAGTCCTGCCGTTACAGATCCATTTAAACGAGAGTCTTGAAATATGGTTTCTGCGAGTCGTTTTGCTTGGTCAGTTGCCAAAGCGTTCATTGGATAAAGGATAATCACCTTTATTCCTTGTTGATCTCTTTTCTGATAACAATAATCCAATACGGGATAGAGAAAAGACTCTGTCTTTCCTGACCCTGTACCTGTAGTTAACAGAGTGGGTTGTGGTTGATGTCCATTGAGAGAAGAAAGTCTCTTAAAACTCTCGTATTGGTGTTTATAAGGAGGGAAGTTAGGTTTGATATCAATGGGATGGATTCACTTTCATCATTCGTCTTAAAAGGTAGTTTCAAAGACACATAAGGTCCTTTGAACATACCATGTTCTTCGTCTTGAATGAAACCATAAAAGGAATCTGAAGTCTCTCTTTCTTTGAAACTAAAAGTTGCCTTGATGTACTCAAGGATAGACTGTTTTACTTCAAATGCCTGTTGTAATGGTAACATTAGTTCTGATTAAATATTTTTTCAAAGTGTGTCCACGCAACTTTGTAGTCCTCAACTCGATCACACTTCTCAAATGGAGCGTAATAGGTTACTTTTTCGCCATGATACAATTCACTTTTCTCAATAGTATGCTCGTAGGTTTCACCATCTTTCAAATCTTTTATACCATTCCAAACAGAGCGATCAACACCTACACCAGTTAATCCTTTTGAACAGGTAAATACAATATTTCCTTTTTGATCATACCATGTATCGTTTTCGTTTTGTTTCAATACAGTGAACTCAATCTCATATAAAGAAATTAAATCAATTAAATCAAGCCCCAGCGATTTCGATACTAAGACGTCAATCTCTATTTCAAGTTTTTTTCTGAAATATGAATTCCTTGAAATCGATTTGGTATTTGGAAAACCAAGAACTTCATTCAACCCCTGAATTCTCTTATCCTTTATATGAAAGGGTGACAAATTCCTGTCTTTTCCAAAAAAATATTTCCATAATTCTTCATAATGTATTGTAACACAATTTAAGATCAATCCTCTTAACATTATATCATCCGTATAATTATCAAGTACAGGTAAGTTTCCTAAAACGTCAAGTATGAAGTCTTCTTTACCAGTTGATCTAACTAAAAAATCATATACGATAGAAATAGAAGCCGTCGAAAACTTCAGCATTATTTCTCTACTCAAGAACCTCAACGAATAACATCCTCTTGTATGAACTGTTTTGGGAGGATATATACACGGGATGAATGTCCTCTCATTTGTATTTATCCCTCTTCGTCTGTGAATATGACAGTAATCTTCAAAAGGTTTTACTTTAGACTTATCCTGGATAGTATAAATGGTTAAGGGTAAACCTTTAAAACCAAATTTTGTAAGATCAATTACCGAATAATCTCTATGATTCGATGCAGACCTGTTTGGGGACTTGTAAAAGGGGTTACCTATGTAAATATTCGGTCCATTTACAACAAAATTATCCCATTGAGTATTAGAGGGACTTCTTTCGAAATTTGAATTTTTACGTGCCTCTTTTTCATTCAACATCTGTGTCCCAAACACATCTTCCTTGAGATCTGAAACACGATTTAAACTATTGTTAGAAATTTTACTAATGATCTTTAAAATACTATTCGAATGAATATATGGTAAAGAAGGCGTGTCAATAGACTTTTGTGAATCAAAAAATTCACCAATAATATTTAAAACTTCATTATTGATATGAACCACTCTATCTATATTTCCATTTAAATTCCAATCACCATTCTCAGTTTTTATTGGAATAGGATTTACGGATTTAATTGAAAAGCAATTGTCAATGGTTTTTGGATGATATAAATTAGAAATGGTATCGAATGAAAATTCGTTTTCTTTATTAGAATTAAAAATACTTACTTCAAATTTTTTAGCATTTCCAACATCAGTAAAAAGTTTTTTTTTCATTATTAAACCTAAATAAGTACATGAGGTTCTTATATGAATGTTTTTTTAACTGGACACCCTTTGAATCAGAATAAATACCTCTATCATGAACTAATCCAATTAATTTACCTATTGAAAAAGATTGTTCAAGAAATAATTTATAAATGTTTGTTGTTGATGATGTATTTTTTGGATAATTCGCTTTGCTATTAAAAAATGTTTGAATAGAGTCAGTGAAGAGCAACTCATTTATGAAAAACTTATTTATTTCATAGTTAGCATTTTTATCTTTTCGGATTATTATTTTCGGATTCTGTTCAGAGATAAGACCTTCTTTATCGAATTCAACTCTGTTCCAAGGTGGATTCCCAACGATCACGTCAAATGCTCCTCTTTCAAGAAATACCTCGATAAATTCTAAATGAGAATGAAAAAATCTATTTTGAATTGATAAGTCTTTAACAATGGACAACCTTTCCTTTTCATCAAATAAATTTGATTGATCCGTTTTTCGAATAATCTGAGTCTGTGCGATTCCCAGTGTAGATTCCTCAAAACCAAGCCCTAATTGTTCGGATGAATCTGAAGATAAATTCACATTAAGGATTGATGAAACATCATTCAGGTATTGTTGTCTTGAGGGGAGGAATTCTGCATTTCTCATGTCCCAAAACCACAAACTACACCAATAGTCCATCACCATCTTTAACTTATAGTATGGGGCAGATTGTCTATTTCGTTGATCGTTTAACTGTTCCTTTTCATCATAAGTTCTCAGGTTCATGGTAACCTGTTCATCACTATTCACACCTTCCCAAACATCAAGTTTGTTTTTGGTTTGTAGATTGAGTCTTTTTTGGAATTCGAAGTATTCTAAAACCAAAGAATCAATAGATTCACAGATCTTTTGAAGTTGTTGGATCTCAGTCTCTGAGATTGGTTTACAAACTTCTTTCTTCCAATCCGATACGCGTTTGGATCGATCAGGATCTTCATCTTTCAAAAGTTTGATTCCAGCACTCGGAACCATGTTCTTATCAGGTAGTAAAAAGTGATAAATCTGATTTTTAGATCTATTGATTTTTCCATTTTCAAAAGAAACCATCTGTGGTTCACAGTCCCACCATTTTTTCTTCAATTCTTTAGTGGTGAAGGTCTTAAACCACGCACCAACTACCGCATTTCCTACCGCAAGTCGATTCGCAAAGAATGGTGTTTCCATATCCTTGTGAATCACATTTAACCATAGAGATAATTTACCCAATTCAATAGCAGTTGGATTAAGATCGACTCCATAGGTGTTGTTTGTGGCGATGTACGCTTTTACTCTTTGAAGTTCTTCTCTATATTTTTCAGGAGAGATCTTTTTCTTAACCTCTTTCTGTCTAAAGTTTAGATACGCCTCTGATAGTTGATTAATGAGTTCATTATGAAAGGCTGCCGCTCCCATAGCGGGTTCAAGGAGTTTAAGATCTAATAGTTCAAGAGAGGACATTTCACCCTTTTCTACTTTCTCTAAGATTGATTTGAGGGTATACTTAACCGTACATTGAGTCAAGACCTCAGGAGTATAATAAGACGCCGATTTTTGACGGTCACGTCCACTTAATCGATAGACAAATCTTCCCTTTTGAATTACAACCTCATTACCGTTTTCATCCCTCAATACTTCGTCTATATGAAAATCGTCTCTTCTCGAACGAGGAACTAAGTAGGTCCCATCTTGAGGTTTATTCTTGGTATGGACTTCTATATAATCTTCTTCAGCGTAGAATCCTCTATAGGCAAGTAAACTCTCATAGACACTCCCTAATTGATTGATCCCAAGGTTTGCGTAGGATATTCTACCACGTGCCTTACCTCTTTGTTTCTTTGATAGAGAAAGTTGACAGATGACATCTTGCCAAACAAAATTTCTAAACTTGACTTCTCCGAGGTGATTTAGTTTTTTGTTGTCAAAAAGAGGAGAGTCTATATGACGAATTTTAAAACTCTTATTTCTTCCATTCTCATCTTCCCTGTAACCCGAACTCATCAATTCAAATAACTTTGAAAGTGATTCGTGAAAGAAATACCCATTTCTACTATGATCAGTAATTAGTTGGGTTTGTTCTAAATCACGTAACATCTCTAAAGAGTACCCTCTTTGATATACTTGATCAGAGATTGGGAGTATATCCAAATCGGATCTTGACTCAGCGTAGAACACAAAAAGTAGTCGATAGATAATGTTAAGACAGTCATCCTTAACTTCTTGCTCAAACGTATCATCTGACTCATCAAACTCTTGAAGAAGAACATCCTTTTGGAAATACAAGGACTCATTCGCCAGTAATTCTACCGCATTAATAATACCCTCTTTCAGGTCTTTGGTTACTTCATACGCACTCTTATGTGAATCTTCATCCAATTGATCCATTAGAACCAATTCACTGTCGGGTGACAACATCTCTTTTGAAAGTAAGAGGTAGAAGAGTGAATAATATCTTCTCTCGACTGTGGATTCGAAGAATAACTCTTCTATATCAAAACTTAAGTATGAACCCCTGAACCACTTCTCAACTTCAATCAAATAGACGATGTTCCCCCCAAGAACCATGATATAATGAGGTCTTTCACCCTGTTCTAAAAGAGAAAGTTCAGATATACACTTGTTGATTATTGCGGGAGAAATCTTTAGTTCCTTTGAAATTTCGAATACTCTTGACCATTGAGATCTGTGATATCTTTGTTCTGAGGTAGTATCTCCATCTTCATTATAACGTTGTTCAAATAAACCGTCAGGTTCTTCGTCCCCTTCTTTGATTAGAGGTTGAATCTCCATAATCATCAAATGAGGTTTATCTCCTTTATACAGGATATGTCTTATTGGTATAACCTCTTTTTCTGATAAGTGAAATGGACTGTTGTAGTTGTTTTTATCTCCCTCGTATCCCAGAGAATTAAGAAGTTGGGTATGAAATTGATAAGTTTCAAAGATTTTATCCTTGGTTCTCAATCTCCCTTCAATAATAGATTGTTTGTACTTGAAATATTTATCCTTTAATGGAGAAATTCTCTTTTGGAGACCCTTATAATCTTCAGAGGAATACCCCGATTTGTCATGAACCTTCTTAACAAAGTCCTCATCAAAGTAGTTTGATGAAAAGAAATCTCCTATATTTTCAATGAACTTTATCATAGGTTATAAAATGCTGATATTACTTTAATATATGCGTCCTGTTCTAAACCAAACAAATCCTGAACATATTGACTCGATGAATCTGCAATCGTATTCACCTCATTTAACTCTTTCTCTTTACTCTTTATCGTAAAATTGGTTTCGGATCTTTCTTGAAACTTTATTTCAATCTGACTCAGAGAACTCTCTTTCCACTTCTTTAATTTGGATTCAAACACATCTAATTTCTCCCACATTTTAGATTCCAACTCTTTTTGAAGTGGTTTCATGTGGTTTTCCTGTGAAAATGATACGATCTGTTTTAGATCTCTCTCAAGAATTGAATTATCTGTATCTGGTATAGTTTTAGTGTAAAGCGTCCCACTTATTTTATATTGATCCAAAAAGTTTCTTAGTGATAATGATGTCATGTCACCAGAATGAGACTTGCGTACTACGAAAAAGTCAGATATAATGGGTTGACCTAAATTATTAGATACCTGTCCGTGAAGAACATAGTTTACTTCTCCCTTTGGAATTTGATCTAACATTACGGAAAGTGCTTCGTTCTTTGGGACACTGGCTTCAAGTTTGGTGATATAATACTTTATGAGAGGATGGTTCTCATATAAAATTTGAAACTCCGCCCAATCGCCCTTCTTTTTTCTCGCTTTCTCAATTGATTCTTGAACCAATTCTTTGTCGGTCGTTAACTTAAACAGTTCTCCAACATCTGGTTTTGATTCAGGAGGAAGATCATACAGAACCTCGTTTAGTTCCTTGGTATTGATTATTTCTAAGTATGAATCTTCCTTGTTAAATTCGTAATCATTCTTTGAGATGAGTCCTTTTGACTCTAATTGATGGAATAGTTCATCATAGAAATTAGACTCTTTTTCGTAAATACTAATTGGTTCAACAATCGGGTTGTCAACTATTATTGACTCAGTTGAGTCATCACCTCCAAAAAGGTTTAAATAAAAATCATCAGTAGAAGTATCAAGGTAACTTTCATCTTGGTTTATAAGTGCTTCTTCGACTTTTTTCTCTTCTTGTTTAGAATCATATAAATTCATTACTTGTCCTACATCTCCAAGAGATCTATGAACTTCTTCTTCCTTTTCCGTTAATCTATTAATAATATGTAAGTCCGTCTTCAGTCCGTCAATATTTGATGTTGACAGGAGGTAATAGATAAATGGAGTGTTCTTTTGTCCATATCGATCGATACGCCCGTTACGTTGTTCTAATGTGATTAAAGACCATGGAATATCATAGTTAAACATTCTATTACAGAAGAAGTGAAGATTCACACCTTGTGATCCTGCATCAGAACATAATAATATTCTGATTTTACTATCTTTTTTTCCAAAATCTTCAATGATCTGTTGTTGTTCAATATCACTTTGAGACCCACTAAAAGAAATGATAGAATCTTCATCCAGATCAAAATCTTCCGTTAGCCTCTTTTTCAAATATTCAAGTGTTGCTATCCTTTCAGAAAATAATACATAACGATCATCTTTCCTTTTACCCGACCATTTAAGTTCTTTAAGTTGATCTTTAAATCTGTTATACTTGGAATCTGAATCATTATGTAAAATTCTTTCTAACAGTGATTTGCAGTCTTTTAAAATGGAAATATTTTCTTCCATGGAGTCACTTATAACCCCTAATGAATTAACTCTATCAATCCTATTGTTAATAGATGATAGTGCCGCTGAGGGAGATGACATAAAAGATTTAAAAATCATGATAGAGAATAAGAAATCTCTTTTCTCCTTACCCTGTTTTAAACTATTAAGACCTTGAAGTTTTAAATTTTGTTGAAACTCAAGAAAAGAGATTTCTTCATCTGACAACCCTGTATCTACTCTTACAATTTCTCTTTCTTGGAAATTATCTCTAACCGAAGACTCTGTGATGTCATTTTTAAATCTTCTTACATAATAGGGGAGGATATCTTCTTTGGTGTACTCACCGTTTTTTGGAATTGCAATTGGATCAATCATATTAATCAGGTTTGCAAAACTTTCTTTTTTACCATTATGTGGTGTTGCAGATGTTAATATTAAAGATTCACATTTGGTAGATAGATAGTTTGCCAAATCACCCCTTTGACTTGAAATATTAGATACTGTATGACATTCATCTATAACAATAATATCCCAATGTGACTTTTCAATATAATGTTTGAATTTTGCATTATTCTTTAATGTGTCTATTGAAATAATTGTCTTGTCATAATAGTCAAATGGGTTTTTATTCGCAGGTAATTCAGTTTTAATTTTTGATATCCCTTCACTATCTAATCTTACAAGTGGAATCGCAAATCGATTCCAAATCTCCTGTTGAAATTGTCCAAGAATAGATTTAAGAGCAAGAACCATTATTCTCTTTCCCTTACCTCGTTTAATCATCTCAGATAAGAAAATACCAACTTCAATTGTTTTTCCCAATCCAACAGCATCAGCAATTAATAATCTTGGACGTGGTAATTGGAGTGCTTTGAGTGTGGGTTCCAGTTGATATTCTGATTGATTGAACGCTCCTTTTGTTGCAATAGTAATTTTATCTGAAAAAACTGTTGAGTTGCGAATCTGAGATTCTATATATAGTTTGGTTTCTCTGTAGTTAGGCGATGTGTCTCCAACGAACCTTGTGTTTGTAGGGTCGACAGGTTTAATGTCAGTATCAATAGATGTGTCAAAGGTAAATCTCTTTCCCTTTACTAAATCATTAATCCCTTCTACATCAAGTAAAAAGGATCCATCATGGTTAGTGAAGATATTTGTGATAAGAAAATCTTCACCTCTTGTTGATATTCGTTGTCCTATGGTTAGGTTCATTTAATCAAATCTTTCAAATTAACATCTAATATTTTTGCAATTTGATCTAATACTCTCAAGTCTGGGTTGTTGACGGTTTTGCACATAACTGTTCACTGTATTGAAACTTTTACCAAGTTTCTCTGCTAACCAGATTTGTTTTATTCCTTTTTCGTCTAAGACCTCTTTAATTCGGTTCATTATTTAGAAATTGATTAAAATCAAATCTAATATATTTGTGATTAATACACAATTTTTTGTTATGTTTATGACAATATAAAGTTTATGTGCGATCTAAACGGACCTTTTCGACTTTGTACCTGTAGTTCTGATATAGACCACACAAAACTATATTACGTCACAAGGGAATAACTCCAAAACCTGACTTTTCTTCAAAAAAATAACTCTAACTAAAACGACATAAAAACTCCTTCTTGACTTTTAAAAATATTTTGTTTATGTTTTTAAAAAATCTAAAATTATGATTGAACTAGACGAAGACTTTATTTTAATTCCGAAAGGTGCTGGTAACTTTTATGAAATTCACCAAAATGAAATCTTTATTGAGAGCTTCTTGGGGTGGAAAAATCGTTTACAGAATACTCAAACAAATTTCTACTAGAACATTTTTCAATGAGGAGGTTTGCATAGAATTACGAGATTTTATAATATCCTATGCAGAGTTAGAGGGAGTTATACTTGATGAATTTGTATTGAACAATTCTCTGCAGCCGATGCAGCAGGATGATGATCAAATTGGTGTAGTTAGTGATTTATGCTGTTTAGAAGATGTTTTTTGAAAACAATTGAATTGCATTAATAGTGCTAACGAAATCCCTCCGTAATATATAAACGTTCGATATTTCAATAGAGTTATCTACTACACAAGACTGACTAGTATTTTCACTAGTCCGTTTTTTATTGGAATCATCCTTTTTTACTCTTTAAGGATTACTTTTCTTTCTGATGGATTGAAATGTGTATTGATAACTTCTCCATATTTGTCTATTAATTCAAGCTTGATAGAAATTTCCCCTTTTGGAAGTCCTTCAATATAATATGGAGCCCATTCATCAATCAAAAATTCTGTTCCTTCAATAGTGGCTCTAACTTTATTGCCATTAGGACTTATTTGAGTATTAACTAAATAAAAATCCAGAAGGACTTTCTTTGTGGATTCTCCTTGATATGTTCCTTTTGGCCTGCTGTAAAACAATAATTCTTTCGATAAATCAATTGAATTACTTTCACCGGTTTGAGTAATTATATAGGCATTTTCATTTTTAACTGACTCATGATAAGATCGTGACAAAAAAGCAAGGATAACGTTGTTGTCTGTAGCTAGTGATTGACTGAAATTATTAGTGTACTTCGCGTAATAAGGATCATTGTTAATAATGAGATGAATGTGTTGACCCTTGTCTGAATTTGCTAACTGAAAGTCAAAATTCTTTTCTGTTTGCTCTCCAAGATTGTAATTTTCTACGTCAAAAGAGAACAAAAAATCATTTTTATCTTTTTGGTAAATCGAATCCAGAGACAATTTAGCATTTTCATACTCCGGGGATCCTTCAACTTTTGTTATTGTTATTGGAACTTTTTTGTTACAGGATGAGATTAATACAACCAACAATAAACTATAAATCTTTTTCAATTCTTAATATTTTTAATTCAACATTTCTTAAATGATAAAATTACTGTAAAATTTAAACATTAGTATTTAAATTGATCGTATTGTTTAAAAATAATCTTTAAAAAAATGTTTTGCAAAAGATTTATATTTTAACTGTTTAAAATAAATCTTAAAAAACTTTGGAACAATATTTTCCAACTTATAAGATTTTAATTACAATCGTTATGGAAAAAAGAAATCTATCTTTTTTATCCATATTCAAATAGAGTTATCTACTAAAACAATAATGAAAAAAAATCGTTTTATAATAAAAAGAATAGAATCCGATGAAAAAATCAATTTTACTATTTACTTTCTTATTAACGATTCTTAGCAGTTGTGAAAAAGATCATAATAAAAATTCAGAGGAATGTTACTCAAATAATAATGCACAGTCCATAGTTCACGATGGTGTCATTAGAGAATATATTTTATACATACCTAATTCATATGATGGTACATCTTCTGTTCCACTAATGTTTAATTTTCATGGGTTTGGTGGTAGTGCAAGTAATTATATGCAAGAAGCAGATATGCGCTCATTGGCAGAAGCTGACACTTTTATTTTAATTTATCCTCAAGGTAGTTGTTTAGATGGTTTATCTCATTGGAACGCTTGTCCATTAGGAGGAGACAATAAAAGTAATGCTGATGATTTTGGATTTATTGAATCCATGATAACTGAAATCTCATCTCAGTATAATGTAGATATGGAGAGAATTTATGCTGCTGGATACTCAAACGGAGGCATGATGGCGTATGGACTTGCGAACTATAAAAGTGATTTAATTGCTGCGGTGGCATCTGTTTCCGGAGTAATGTTAGATTGTACGGGACCTACAAATCATCCTATGCCGGTAGTGCATCTTCACGGAACATCTGATGGAGTACTACCATATAATGGGAACAATGACTGGAACTCTGCACAAAGTACATTAGACCACTGGATTAATTTCAACAATACAGTTTTAACCCCTACTATTACAAGTGACAATAATATTGAACGTTATGTCTATGACCAAGGAGATAGTTTAGTGTCTGTGGAACATTACAAATTTATTGGAGGAGACCACGTTTGGTTTAGATTCAACTTTTAAAGGTCAAAACACATCTGAATTGGTTTGGAATTTTGTGTCCAGATATGATATTAATGGACTAAGATAAATAATGTATGTTGGGTAAATAAGAATCGTTTCATAGAAAAATAATTGAGCAAATGTAATAAATAATTGATGAGAATAAAAAGTTGCGTTGTTGCATTATTTTCAAGTAATAGGTGTCATTAAAGTATGAGTGCTGATTTAATCATTTGGGTTTTTCCATATATTCGACACTTCAAATGAAAATGTTACTAAAATAAAAAAACGGGTATGCTAAAATAGCATGCCCGTTTTTTTCGTTTTCAGAGAAGGATTCTAATTTAGGGTAGTTTAAACAAATCTTCTACTTTACAGTTTAGAGTTTTTGCAATTTTTAGTGCCAGTACAGTCGACGGAACATAGACTCCATTCTCAATGGCATTAATACTCTTTCTTGAAACTTCTGCTTTAATTGATAATTCTTGTTGGGTTAAACCTGAAGATTTCCTCAGTTGTTCTAAATCATTTAAAAGTTTTGCATGGTTCTTACCCATAGCTATTCCTTTTCATATTTTTCAACAGCATCCGTTAATTCTTTTCCAGTATTAGGATAAAGATATCCTGCTATCATTGTACCTATTCCAATTAACCCAACTAAAGCACCAACACCTTTTAGTATACTTCCAAGTGCATAATACCCTAGAAAATATAAACCAACCCCTACAAAAATTGTAATGACTCCGTTTCTACGATAATCGATAGGCTCTTTTTTTCTTTCTTCAAAAATATTCAACAATTCTTCTACTTTTGAAGGATTATCTAAATTTTTAGAAATTTCTAAAACAGTTTCTCGCTTTCCTTTCGCATCCTTATACTGCCAAATAAAAACAGCAACTGGTATAATGATTCCTGTGAGCATTCCAAAAATTGGAATTAAAATTTCAGTTTGATATTGCATATTATTGATTTTTAATTTATGTAACGCAAACTTAACATTAATTTTTATGTTACGCAAACGTTACATTGAAAAAAATAAAATTTTAAAAATCAGCTATTGTATTTGATCTGCACTTGTATTGAAATCACTTAGGTAAAAATAATGTCGGATCTTTAAAAAGATAACAGTATAAAATAAGATGAACTGGTTATAATTTTCTATGGCACTCCTATTCTTGAATTAAATAACTAGATTCGAAGAATGAAACGCTTTTCAATTTTATTTTTCCTTGTTTTAGTTTGTTGTGTCTTATTTATCAGAGGTCGTATTTTTCTGGAATCCTCACCAAGTTCTATTAAATTAGAGGTTGAAGATGCTATTAACCGAGGATTTGATGGTATCATTGTTTATGTCGATTTAAATGAAAATAGAACACATTATACTGCTGGATGGAAAAACAGAGAAAATAAGATTCCAGCAAATCCAGATGCTTTGTTTAAAATTGCCAGTATCAGCAAACTGTATATCTCTGCTGCAGTTGCCAAACTTGTTTATTTAGAACGTTTATCCCTAGATAAAACACTCGTACATTACATACCGGATCTTGTTGGAAGAATTGAAAATACAGAGACAATTACCCTCAAAATGTTACTGCAGCATCGAAGTGGAATCCCTGATTTTATTGATCATCCCGAGTACCCCTGGGGAGAGCCCCCGATGAGTTTGAGAGAAACACTCGAACTGGTACTGGATATTCCTGCAGACTTTGGAGCAGACAAACGTTATAAGTATTCAAACACAAATTACTTGCTTATTGGAGAAATACTTGACAATACTTTGGGTTATAGTCATCACCATTACATCCAGGATGAAATCTTGCGCCCACTTGAGCTTAATAACACCTTTAATTTACTTAGTGAAGTAAATCTTGATGATGTAATGAGTGGATACTTTGTAGGGTATGATTTGGATATAAAACAAAATGACTATATAATTCCTGGCGGCTCCATGGTAGCTAAAGCAAAGGATGTAGGTACTTTTTTAAGAGCTCTAGTTGATGGATCATTGCTGAACAAAGAAGAACAGGAAATATTTTCCTCAATTTCCAAGTATGACCATACTGGATTATTGCCAGGTTATCAAAGTATTGCAAGATATCATCAGGATATTGATGCAGTTGTTGTCCAGTTTATAAATACCAGTGGTAGAAATTCATGGGCAAAATCAGAATCTGTCTACAAAAGAATTGTACAGATTCTAAAAAGGAAAAATTAATGTTCCTAAAACATTAATTTTTTTTATATGTAGCTTGGGCTATAGTTTTAAAATCAAAATGATTCACTGCTTTAAACAAGAAGAAAAGAACTTTAATTCTTTTTACTGGATTTCAACTAGAAGTGGGAAATGATCAGAAAAGTGAAGATTATTAATTCTTCTGTCGTCTATGCATCGATAACTTTGTACCTCTAAATTCTTTGTAAAGATGTAATCAATTTGTTTTGTTACTAAATCTCTAGTATTGAACCCATTGAATGTACCTATGGGTCCGTATACCAATGAGTTTTTTGATTTATAACTGTTCTCAAATTCCTGTTCAAGATTCTTTATGGTTAGTTCAAAGGGCAGGCAATTAAAGTCTCCCATCAATACGATTTTCTTATGAGTCAATTTTTTATTTCTAATAAAATCTACTATTAACTTAGCAGAATTCAATCGCGAATTTTCCCCTATATGATCAAAGTGTGTGTTGATTATGTGAATAATTTGATTTGTTTTTCTGGATTTGAATTTTGCGTAAACAACAATTCTATTCAAGGCTGCATCCCAACCTTTTGAGATTTTTTTTGGAGTAGAAGACAACCAGAAAAGATTTTTTGTTAATAATTCATACTTGGTGAAATCATAAAAGATTGGCGTCGCTTCACTATCCGTATCCAAACCATCTCTCCCATGACCGACATAATTATAATGATCAAGATGTTCAGCAATAAATTTAAATTGGTGGGGCATCGCCTCTTGTATACCAATAAAATCTGGATGATAATATTCTAATAACTTAACGAGTTCATCTTTTCTTAAATCCCAACGATTCTCACCATCATTTTGAGAGTCATATCGAATGTTGTAGGACATTATTTTAGTTTGAGCAAAACTACTTACATATCCAAGTAGTAAACTAATAAAGATTAATGCAATTTTTAAAGGTTTCATTATTCAAATATTATTTTAGATTAAAAATCATATTAAGTTACCGAATTACATATATTTACTCCTTCTTAATCTGCGGAATTATCCACATCTTTTTGATGCTATCATAAGTTCCTCCAGCCTGTTCTTTAACTACTCGATCTACAATTACCAGACCCTTTTCAGCCATTTTTTCAAAAGTATCAATCCCATCATTCGGAAAATTTTGCCGAGTTCTGTGAATATTGTATCGATTGGAGAATTTCTTATTAAATGTTTTTTCAATTCCATCTTTTCCGATCATAAAGCCAATTAAACCTCCCCATGTTGAGGTTGGATTGTCCGAATCCCATCCTGTGAGTGCACCAATTTTTATGGTGTTTTTTAAGTCACCTTCTCCATAAAACAAACTTACGAGACTCGCAGCAAAGTTTATTCCTGCTGCAAAGCAACCATTACAATATAAGTTCTTTGAAGTAATATTATACCCATCTTCCTGTTTTACCTGATATTTATAATAGATCGAATCTCTAGTTTGCTCCCAGGGTATTCCAGATTGATACAAACTTAGAGTGTAATCAAACATTTTTGCTGGGTATAAATTATTATCTAGGTAAGTTCTTGCTTTATTGGACATCCAATGTATTCTTTTGCTCAATGTTTTCTTTGTATTAAGGGATGCCAATGAATACATTGTCACATAAAACTTAGAAATCTCTTCAGCTTCTTCCCTTGCAGTAGTTTGAATAGGTAGATGAGCCATTTTAATTGCAACATCGGGTCGAGTTGGCGCTAACAAACCAAATATTTCTGTGGTTAATTGTGCATCTATCATATCATAATGCTCATTGTTATTGGGATCTCCTGTTTGTGGTGGAAACATTCCTGCATTCATTAAATCAAATGCTTTTTGATTGGACACCCACAGATAATTTTCCTCTTCTAACTTTATATGTCTCAACCATCCATTTCGGATTTGATTTGGTGTTAAAATACTGGTTTTGAGGGTATATATAAGGTATTGGTACATGTATTCTATATCTGTATCATCATCCGATCCCCAAATTTCGTTGGTATCTCTAAACACAAAATCAATTGTAGGTGATAAATAACTTGAAGTATCTTCATCCCAAATACTGGGTTGGTCGGGTTTTCCCCAATTTTCTCTTGTATAAAAATCTCCTGTTTTTATTTCTCCAAGATTCCCAATCTTATCCATTTCTGTAACTAAACCAGTCCAATTAGCAATGCATTGACCTAACCAAAATCCATATAATTGGTTTTTGTAATTGTCTTTTGAAAGAAGAATAGCATTGTATTCACTTTTTGAGCTACACGAATTTAAAATCAATAAAAAAAGTAATGCTAAAATCAAGTTTTTCATATTTGTTTTTTAGTATTAGTGAATGATTAGTTAAAGATCAAGTATTTTCAATTTAACAAAAGAAAACAAAACCTGTAGTAAATCTGATGTATTTTTAGAAGTATGCCAAATCAATTCCTACCATAACCTAAAAAATTAGTAATACCATCATATTTACAAATTAAATTTGATTAGTGCTTTCTATATACAGCTATTGAAATTTAGTTATTACACCTTTGAGTTCGGTAAATACTTTTGTGATTCTTGTCTTTTTTATCTAACTTCAGATTTTTAAAATTTAAGGGTATTAAAATGATTTACCCTAAATCACTCCCCAGAACTAATCGTCAACATAAATAGCCTTTTGTTTTTTAATTTTACCGCCAAAAAAATCAATTTTATTTTTAAAATACCTTTATTGGGAAATTATAACTTAAATAAAAAAGTAATTGATAACTTTTCAAACACAAAATTAACTCAGTTATTTCCTGTTGTCTTTTTGTTGTTGATTATAGCTATGACTTTCTTTTATAAAAACGCATTGAATATAAGCGGATACATAGAAATTCAAAAAGATTTATTTTTTTCTCTAAATAGCATTTTATCCAAATTACCTGGTTTATTATTTAACATAACTCAACTAGGGGATGCAATTGTTTTTTTACCCATGTTTACAGTTTTGATTATCTACAGTCCTAAATTTTGGAGCACCTTATTGACCTCCTCACTTTTTGGATTATTGTTCTCCATATCGTTAAAAAAAACCTTTCTTGTTCCAAGACCAGCCGCAGTTTTTGATCACGAAAGTTTCACCATTATAGGAAGAACTCTGACATCAACTCATTCGAGTTTACCTTCAGGTCATTCCATCACAACTTTTGTGATTATTACAATCTTATTGTTCGCTTTTATGCCCAAAGAATTTAAGCATAAAGTATTTTGGTTCTTATTTATCCTGTCTGCAGGTCTTTTTATTGCATTTTCTAGGGTTGGAGTTGGGGCGCATTATCCTTTTGATGTAATTATAGGAAGTGCAGTTGGTTATATTGCTGCAATTTTTGGCATTTTAATAAACAATAATATTCGTTTGGGTGGAAGTCTTATTAAAATAAAATACTATCCAATACTGATTTTGCTTTTACTAATTTGGATAACAGCAATTGTACATGAAATAATGGATCATAATTTATTGATTTTCTACTTCTCTCTGGTTGCATTAATACTAAGCTTAGGGTTGATCATAAAAACATATTTAAGAAAATAAATTCAAGATGTTCAAAAAGGGTATAAAATTAAGTTCCTTTATATTGATAATAAGCACCATTAATTTATTATTATACCACCTGCCCGTATATCGGTTTACTCTTGAAAACTATCATGGAAAAAACTTAGACAAGATTTTATTAATACTAAGTTTGGCCGTTTTAATTCTAGCATTAAACGCTTTTATTTTTTATTTAGCCTTATTTATATCACGCTTTATTGGTAAGTTTTTTTTAGTTCTTTTTACAAACATTAGTGCGATAGCCATTTATTTTATAAACACCTATAATGTAATTATCGACAAAACAATGATTGGTAATATTCTAAACACCAATTTCGATGAATCAACTAGTTTTCTTTCTTTTGGTTTTGTTTTGTATCTTATTCTAATGGGAATTGTTCCTAGTGTATTTATAATCAAAATTAAAATCATTAAAGAAGGTTATAAAAAAACTTTAAAACACATTTTCTTAACCTTGCTCTTTATCATAGGTCTTGCCTATATTAATTCTAGTAATTGGTTGTGGATTGATAAAAATTCGAAGGCATTAGGTGGCTTGGCAATGCCTTGGTCTTATGTTGTTAATCTGAATCGATTTTATTATCACAAAAGTCTTGAAAATCAAGAACAAATTTTGCTCCCTGACGCTACCTTAAAAGATGATGAAAAATCTGTTGTAGTTCTTGTAATTGGAGAATCTGCCAGAAGTAAAAACTTTTCATTATACGGATATAAAAAAAACACAAACCCATTATTATCTAAAATAAATAATGTTTACATCTATAAAGCAAATTCTTGCGCAACCTACACCACCGCTGGAGTTAAATGTATTTTAGAACATGAGAATAGTAGTAGGTTAAATGAAATTTTACCGAATTATTTGTTTAGAAATGATGTTGAAGTCATTTGGAGAACGAACAATTGGGGGGAGCCAAATATAAAAATTAAAAACTACCAAAAAGCGGGGGATTTAGAAAAAAAATGCCAAGGATCAGGATGTGATTACGATGAAATTTTACTAACAAACCTAAAGGAACAAATCCAATCCAGTAAAAAAAATAAAATACTTCTTGTATTGCATACAAGCACAAGTCACGGACCAACTTATTACAAAAAATACCCTCCAAAATTCAATAAATTTACACCAGTATGCAAGAGTGTTGAATTAGGAAAATGTACTCAAGAAGAGTTGATCAATGCATACAACAACACTATAGTTTATACTGATTATATACTTGCTACTCTTATTGAAAAACTAAAACAATTGGATGAATATAATAGTCTTATGTTTTATGTTTCTGATCATGGAGAATCTTTGGGAGAAAAAAACTTATACATGCATGGTATCCCCAAGAGTATAGCTCCTAAAGAACAATTAGACATTCCTTTTATTGTTTGGCAATCTAATAATTCTAGAAAACTAAAAAAGAATGAATTCTTATCGCAACACAATGTTTTTCATAGTGTTCTGGATTTTCTAGCCATAGAAAGTCCTATTTATGATAAAAACATGAGCATTTTTAAAGAATAACTTGGATTAATTTTTTTCTGTTAAAATTACAAGCGAATCACCTTGAAATCGGTTCTCCTTTTTTGTTGATGTTCCTCCTCTGTTAGCTGCAAACATGGGTTTACGAGCACCCAAGTTTCAATTCCTAGTTCTCTGAGTTCATCTCTTATTCTGATAATTTCAACTTTTGAATCAAGGGGTGAAAAAAGCACTCTTATATTGGAATCAAACTTTTGTGTAAAGGGCTGGTATTCTTTGTCAATCAAATTATTTATGATGTTTTTTGTTTGTGCTAAATCATTAAAACTCCCCGCAACCAAAATGTAGTCTTTTTCAAACAGTGTTGACCCATTGTCTTCACCATATCCTTTCCCGTAAATTCTTTCTGGATTAGAAATACGTTTTTGAACATAATCAAGTATGGATTGTGTTCTTCGACTGGACAACAATAAATTATACTCAGAATTGGATCTGCAATCCGTATAAGAACTTATTTCAACCTCAAGTGAAGAATTTTCTTTCATAGTAGCAACTACCTTATCCACACGATCTCGGTAAGTATCTAATATTGCACTCTCGTCAATGTCATAGAAAATAGGTGAGAATGTATCAGCCATCACGGGACTGAGCTCTTCCTCAGCCATCTCTACTCTGCTCAGGTGAACCCAAACTTCTTCAGAATTACCTTTACTGCTAAGGAGTCGATAAGAAAAGGAATCTTTGAGTTTAATTGGAGCATTGTTTTTATAAAAAAAAGATCCGTTTTTATTCAATTGAAGTTGACCATATAAGGGCAATCTTATAACCTCAACTTCCTTTTCTAATAATCGTTGTAAAGGGTCTTGTTGCTCCAGTTCTAACTGATCATTGGTCAATATATTATTAAGGGCAACTACAAGAGTATCTGAGGGTGTATATTCATAAAAATCTTGAACGCCTTGTATCTTTGGACTAAATTTAAAAGCATATAAATCATCGGCTCCTTTACCTCCAGGTTTATTAGATGATAAAAGACCTAGGGAAAGATCTTGATTCAAAACAAACGCAAAATCGTCGTCAGTAGTGTTTATGCCTTTCCCTAATATGTGTACTTCCCAACGCTTTTCAATTCGATTTTCAGCTAAAAAAATATCCATTTCACCTAATCCCTCTCTTCCATTTGAAGTAAAGAATAGAAATCGATTATTGTAGGAATATGGAAACACCTCATCACCCTCGGTATTGATATCAGAACCTAAATTAATCGGTTCTGAAAACGTTCCGTTTTTAATTGAGACAACATATAAATCCATTCCTCCAAATCCTCCAGGTCGATCACTAGCAAAATATAATTGGGACCCATCGGGACTCAGACTCGGGTGGATTGTTGAATAACCATTTACATTGAATGGAAGTGACAAGGGTAATTTATTTTGATTTAAATCGGATAAAAGAGTCTTATATAAATTTAATTGAAATGTTTTGTTTTCATCAAATTTCGTGGCACTTCTTGTAAAATAAAAATATTCTGAATCAGGATCATAACTACCCGGGCCTTCTTGAAAAAGTGAATTGATGGAGGTATTTAGTTCAACTTTGTTTGACAGTGCAAAATTTGTTTTATCAAAGTTAGCTTTGTAAAAATTATAAACAGGATAATCCGTTTTAATTCGTTTCATGACCTTTGCTGAAGCCTTTGTTTGATCTTGTTCGGCTAAATAAAAAACAGAGCTTTGATCATTTTGGTTTAAAAAAACCATTCCAAATTCAGATCCATCCGTATTACCAACAACAGAATTGATGTCATAAGCTCCTTCTTGATTAAAACGTTTTTTAAACAATAAACTGTCATTGTCAAACAGAGCGGGTGAAGACCAAGGTAAAAGAAAGGCTTTTTCTCTATACTCATTAGACAAGGCAACCTCATCAACCAATAAATTCGCGTAATTATAATAATCTTCAACTTGAGCATTAACAGAGTTAGCAACAAACTCGTATTGTTTTCTGGCTTTAGTTTTTTCTTCTAGAGCTTCTAAAGCCAATGCCAAATTTCTTTGAGTTCCTATGTTTTTATTGTCTTTTAATTTTGAGAAAAAAATAACTGCCTTCTCAAAATCCTTATTAATAAAATAATAATCTCCCCAGTTCTCTGTAGAAAAAACTTCGTTTTCTATTTGTGCTTGAATGGAAAAACTCATTAAAAAAAACGTCAAAAATTTCAATACTTTTTTCATAGTTAAAAGAATCTAGGTGAGCGTAAATAACCATTAATTTTTTGAGACAAGTCAAATCGAATCATCAATTCATGTGAAGAAGCGTTTAAACCCCTATTAGTAATTGATGAAGGAAAACCATAAGAATATCCAATTGATAAATTCTCCCCTATTTGTATTCCTATTAATGCGCTTGAACCAGATTCAATAAAGTTGAAAAAATCTTTTCTATTAATTACATTTCTAATTTGAAGACCAGTCCAAAAACGTTCATTCAATATCAATAACAGGGATGAATCAAAAGCAGCTACAGTTTTTGTTTGTTTCAATAATAAACTTGGTTTTAAGAGTAAGCTTTTATTCATTTGAAAAAGGCCTCCCGCCATCAAATAGGTATGCTGTTCCAATCCAAAATCCTTGTTTTCTAATATACGAGGAACGGCTAATCCAAGGTAAAACTTCTGCGTATAATAGTATGCTCCAAAACCAATATTAGCCATTATTTTTTTATCCAAAGATGTCTCAAACGAAGCATCATTACCATATAGTGTATTGATCATATCGGGGTTTAAAAAATAATTTAAAGCACCGAGTTTAAGTCCAATAGAAAGTCTGTGATCATTGCGATTCAGTCTCAGGTGATAGGACAAATCTATATCGAATGATGTACTGCTTGTAGGACCTATTTTGTCATTTAAAACACTCAAACCAAATCCTAAATTTTTTGAAGTAATGGGTGCATTAAACGATAGTGTTTGGGTTAAGGGGGCACCTTCTATACCTGTCCATTGTGATCGGATTACAGAAGTAAAACTCGACAATCCCCTAGCCCCTGCATAACCAGGATTGATGGATTGATGATTAAACATATAATGGTTAAAAGCTGATTCTTGTTGAGCAAAAGAAGTGCTCAAACTGCAACACAAAAGAATAAATAATTGTATGCGTTTCATCAATTTTTTCTTCTTTTTATGTAAACATAACCTGTATTTGGATAAGAATTATCCTCCCATTCTATTAGATAAAAATAGGTGCCATCCGGAAGTAAATTATCCGATGAAAGTAAAGCTGTATTCATTGATTCTCCTTGCCAATCATTATTGTATTGATTGGTTTTATAAACAATGTTTTCCCAACGATTAAAAATTGTTATGACATATCCCCCTCTAGAATTCAAACCTTGAATTTCCCAAGTATCATTTACACCATCACCATCAGGAGAAAAGGCATTTGGAATAAACAAACCAGTTTCAGTTATTTTGGTTGTAGAAATTAAAGTGTCTTGACAAGCGTATGTTGTGTTATCTGCTAAAACACGATATTGGGTGTCTATAATGATTTTAGGTGCTTGAAGAATTGTTAATTGCTTGGTTTTTGTTCCAGTTTGAACACTACTTTCTGGGATATTTTCCCAAACAGGAAATTCTTCTGATCCCGTATTTATTTGCCATTGAAATGTGACGAAACTTTCTTGAGAAAGACTCACTTTTAATTCTATTCGAATTGGAGAATACTTTGTAACGAGATCCATATCGTTCACAAAAACAATTAAATCACTTTCTTCCTTAAAATCATAAACTCCATTGAAATTCATATCAGCAGGAAAAACATATCCACCTTGATCCATTACCCTTCCCAGAGCGTCAACTTCAATTACTCCAGTGCCTAGAACACCATCATCATCCTGATCTTTAAATGCAGCTTCAATGACATCATAACAACCATCATCATCACTGTCTAAATCAAAAGTATTGGGGATTCCATCTAAATCTTGATCTTCAAAAAGTTCTTCAGTATCTAAAATTCCATCATTATCATCATCTAAATCGATCTTGTTTATTATTCCATCGGAATCACAATCCCCAGTCTCAACTAAAGGTAACGTGATGCTTTGGAAAATAAATTCACAAGGATTATTAGGATCAGTATTATCGGTTAGTTCATCTGTGTTTAATACACCGTCTCCATCAATATCCAAATCACAAACATCTCCAATACCATCCAAATCAAGATCCGCTTGATCTACGTTTGAAGTGAAAATACAGTTATCTACAGCGTCAAAAGTACCATCACCGTCTTCATCTGTATCGTTATCAAAATTAATTATACTTCGTACTTCATCTAAAATTGATCTGTAATCAGGATCAGCATTGGAGTCATCTACACCAATGACAACATCACTACTAATGTCGCCGTCAATGATGTTATCATCTACTCCTTTTACTGTTATTATCTGCGGAATGTTCCAATTGTTTGGAGTAAATACTAGTTGGGGTGTAATTACTGATAATTCAGTTGGATCATCAGCAGTAATTAGAATTGTTGTTGAAACAGAAATATTAGTCCTAAGCTTTATGGTGAAATCTGTGGTACTAGCATTCTCAGAAACTGCTTGGGGTTGAGAGACGACTAAACTGGGTGAGTCATTATCCAAATTATAAAGTTCTACGTCTGCAACATCCAAGGCTGTTAAATTGTTATGAGGGACATCAATACTAGTTGGGTTGCCTGTTATCAAGGTTATTGAACGAGTTCCATCAATTATAAAATCATCTTGCCCAGTAACAATAATCTGATTTGCTCCCGGATTATCCCAATTCGAAGCTTCTATCAATATGCTATTTGCACTTAGTGTAATCTCATCCGTATCCCCGACTAAAGACAAAGGCACAATAACATCTTCGTCCCCCAACGGTTGAGATAGAAGTCGAAACTGAACGGTTACAGTTTGACCATTCTCGGAAGTGAAAAAATTATTATCCAATAAACTTAGAACTATTCCGGGGGCATCGTTGTCTTGATTCATTACTATAACATCCTCTACTTGAGCATCAGTTATTGCATCAAAATCAGTATCGGTAGAACTTACATTAAAAGTAGAAATTGTTACGGATTGACTACCATCAGAAACTGGGGGTGAATCGTCTATCCCTGTGACAGTAATTGTTTGGGGCATGTTCCAGTTTGCAGGCGTAAATAATACTTGATTAACGCCTACCATAGCTTCGCTTGTTATACTTGAATTTAAACCTATAGTCACATTTGCCGTTGGAATTGCATCCAATTGGATCGTAAATTTAGCAGTATCTCCATTTTCAGAACACAAATTATCTAAAACAATTAGGGTTATTCCTGCTATATCATTGTCTAGTGTTGTTACCAATACATCTTTAGAAGGTACTGTTAAGAAACCAGCATCGGATGCCGCATCTATGGACGTAGTTATGGATGAATTTTGGCTCCCATCAATTAAAAAATCATCGACTTGAAATAAGTTTACTGTTTGAGAAACATTCCAAGTGGCTGGCGTAAAAATTAAAAATGATGGAGCGACCACACCAGCTTCTGAAGTATCATTTGAAGATAAATTTATAATCACATTGGTTAAGGGTTGAACATCAAGAACAACTTCAAAACTCGCAGTAGGCGAAGCAGCCTCTGTCAAAACACCTGAAACATTTGAAACTTGAAAACCTGGAGTTTCATTGTCTAAATTTTGAACATTTAAACTTTGGTCTGCTGCAGTTAAAAAAGGTGCAGCTGAAATAGCATTGACAACTACTGTAACGGAATTGGTAGTGGTTCCATCTAATGTAACATCATCTACACTATTCAATATTACAGTCTGTGGGATATTCCAATTTACGTTAGTAAACACTTTTGGGGTTGATGATGCCTCTACAGTCACTTCTGTTAAATCAATGCTTGTGATATCTAGAATTACAATATCTCCAGGATTCGGTTGTGCATCTAATACTATTGTAAAACTTACATTAGCCGAAGATGCCTCCTTAAGAAAACCACCTCCAATAGAACTAAGCGTAAATCCAACAGTATCATTATCCAAGTTTGGAGCCAACACAGTTTGTGAACCGAGAGATCTGAATTCAAAATCTGAACTTGCATCAACGTTAAACGTAATTGATGATACAATAGTTCCATCAATCAAAAAATCATCAAAATTAGAAACTATAATTGTTTGTGAAACATTCCAATTTGCATTGGTAAATCGAACACTGGCTACTGATGTTGCAACTTCATCATTGGGAGTTATGGTTAAATTTAAAACAACATCTGTAGTGGGTTGAGTATCTAGAATTATCGAAAAACTAGCCGTTTGTGAATCACCTTCTGTCAAAACTCCAATTAAATTTGACAATGAATAACCAGCAGAATCATTATCTGCATTGTCGACCGTGGTAGTTTGAGAGGCTAGCGAAGTGAAAGCTGGATCGGAAGCTGGATTAATACTTGCAGAAATTCCTACTGTTTGAGTTCCATCAACAGTCAATTCATCTACTGAATTTAAAACTACTGTTTGAGCAATGTTCCAATTCAACGGATTAAAGGTTAGGCTTGCTGTACCAAGGGTTACCTCTGTTAAATCTAAACTTTCAAGGTCGATGATTATATCGGTCAAAGGTTCCACTGTTAAAACCACAGAAACACTAGCTGTTTGTGGATTATTTTCAATCAAGGTCCCAGAAACTGTACTAAGCAAAAACCCTGGTGTCTCATTATCTGCAATTTGAATTGCATAGGTTGGCAAGGGATTAGGATTAACATAGCAATCATCCGAAAGTGGATCATTAATTCGTACCGTGAAATTCGCGCTTTGAGCTCCATCAGCAATTGAGTTATCAACAGTTGTTAAAGTTCCAACTTGAGAAACATTCCAATTTAAAGGAGTAAATGTCATGGATGAAGTTGATACGGTCATTTGTGTTAGATCAGAAGAAGCCAAATTATATGTTACTGGACTAGTGGGAGGATTATTCAAAACCAAAGAAAAAGTAGCTATTGTGGTGGCTTCTATTAAGTTTAAACTTGGAGGCACAAGGGTATAAGAACCGTTTGTAAGATAAACTGTTACTGCCAATCGAGTTAAACTGTTGCGATAATCAATATTGGAAGTATCAGATAAATTAGCAGCCTCTACGTAATACGTTGTTCCATCAACAAGTTGAGTTGTAATTGGGAGTTCAGAACCAGAACCAGTAGGAGTAGAAAACCAAACTCCGTTGTAAGGCACTCCCCCGGCATCGGATCCATTGTCAACAACAATATCATTCAACGTTGGAGAGGCCTGTAAACAAAAAGTTTGACTGCTTGCAGCTGTTGGAGTTAAAATTTCATCTGCCATACACATTGAATTATTATCAAAACGAATACTTTGTTCATTTACTGAACCCCCTGTAGATGCAGTAAATCCGATATAAGCTATATTGGAGTTTAATACCGCTCCGCTTAAGTCAATATTCTTGGTGTCGGTATAAACAGTGCCATTGTCATGAGTAAATGTATAGGAAAGAGTAGTTGATTGTGGGATCCATTGCACGCGTATATTATGCCAATTATTGTCTTCAAGATTAATTGTCTCAACCACATCAGGGGATCCTTGTTGGTTAGTTGAAGATGCACCATTGAGTATAAATCCAATGTGATCATCTCCACTTGTGGGGTCATGACCATTTCTGTAAGTATCCATTTCAATTACATAAGACGGAGTTATTCCCCCGTAACCCAAACCTCCTCCAGTGGAGCCTTGACCCAAGTCCAAATTTTGCAGTACAAATGCAATTCCATCTGCTCCATTAGCATCGAGATTTCCTAAATTTAAATCAACATCAAAAGTAAATTCAACTCTAAGATCGAGCCTTCTTTGATACCAAACCGATCCAGATTGAAAACCTAAATTGGGTGTAATTCTGTAAACACCAGAACCTTGATAAATCGCATTATTATTTATTGCAAACTCTGAACTATCAAAATTTCTGGTAAAACAAACTTCTAAATCATCATCTAAATTTCGTGCTTGAATTGTTTTATCAGCCAATAAATCAAAATCGTCATCTGACAGGTTATCAACAATAGATACAATCACATCACTAGTTATATCGGAATCACGGATTGTGTCGTCAACTCCTGTTATAGTTATCAATTTTTGATTATTCCAATTTGAGGGAGTAAAAGTTAGAGTTGTTGAAGATACGCTAACCTCTGAAGGATCAACAATTGTAATAGATAAAACAACATTTGAATCAGGTTTATGTACCAATCCGATCAACACAGTACTGGTGTTCGTTCCCGACTCATTTACAGTTACAAAATTTTCACTAACTGTAAAATCAGGAGGACATTCACTAATATTAATTGAATCAGAGTCCAGGAATTCTAATGGTTCTCCTGGACAACTGATAAACCCCCGAATCAAATAACTTCCACCTAAAGTTGGTGTTATGGTCGTCTGATTGGTACTCCCCGGAACCGATGAGTATCCTGATCCACTACTGTACTGCCACTCAAAGCTTGTGAAAAGATCCATGTTTCCAGTCTCAAGATTCAAGTAAGGAGCACAATATCCATACAAACCAGGACCATCATTTTGTACAGGAATGTCTGGAGGAGAAGAAAATCCTGAGTAAAAGGCACCCGAAGAAGCCGAACCACTCTGATTGAAATAAGAACAATAGAGCTCATCATTACTGATTATGGATACATTCCCACTAAGGTTCGAGATTGTATAAGAAACATAGTTTGCATTTCCTGTTACATTAAACGGTCCCGATGTATTTGCTATATTCAATGCCGAAATGGGTTGGTTGATGTTGTTCTCATCCGAAATTGTAATCACTGCACCTACTTTACTTATGATATTTAAATTACCGTTATAATTAGTTGCCCCAATATTGTTGATCTCTGGAATGTTGTCTACATCTCCTACGCTCGAACATTTCAATGGAGGTACAAAAAACAATCCCTGATTGGCTTCACTACCTCCAAATCCAATCCCTTGAAAAGCAAAAACTGGAGCTGATGATTGAACATACATATTGCCATCTGCAGAATACAAATCTCCTTCTATCAAAAAATATTCCCCTGCATCAATACTTGCACTTGCTATCGCTGGACTGGCTGAAGATACATTCACTCCCTTTCCATGAACGATACCGTTACTCACACCAAGTCCATTGATTGTTATTGTTGTTGCATCGGTATGAGCCACCAAAAGAACATTTTCCCATACATCTGATCCTGTTCCTTTAACAAATATATATTCTGAACCTACTTTACTGTAATCTACAATTTGATCAAAACCGTAATCGCGGCCGCTTCCAGTTCCAAAACTCCCGTTCATAGATCCTGAATTCACTACAACGGGTTTATCTGAATGGACATAAGCTCCGATCAATCCATCCGAATTTACAGTCTGTGTAGTCTCTACTTCAAGTGGAGCAGCTACGTCTATACTTTGATCCGATCGAGTAACCATCGTATAACTCTCTCCTCGATTTAAGGTAATAGTTATATCGTTTAATTTACCAGAAGTTGCCCCTATTGTTGCTTCATTAAAATCCAAAATGTCAATATCCTCACTAATATTATTTATGGTTACTAAGGTTGTGTTCTCCGTTGCCATTACCGATAGAAAGGTCGAATAATTGGGCTGAGGGTTGTAATTGGTAAAAGCTCCAATTCTAAAGTCTGTACCCAAAGCTGCACCTCCTTTACTTACCAATGCACCCGCTTGAGCATCCTGACCAATTCTAAGAGCTACATATATTTCTGAGGTTGCTTCTACTATATATCCTTTATTGCTTATAACTTGACTCGTTGTTATAGCGGCATCATCATTAGCTGCAATGGCAACTTGAGAGTCGTCTGCTCCTCCTGGGGCATCTACAACAAAAACACGAGGGATTGAGTTGGATACCTCAAGGCTAGCTGTGGCTCCGCCTACTGCAATCACATTGACAGTAACCGAGCTTGTGCTGGGTGTTGAAATATACAAATAGTGACCTTGGTTAGGAATTGCATTACTCCCCGCTTCACTTGAATAAGCTACTGGTGGGATATAATGAACTTTACTGAGTTGCGCATTGAGCCTTAACTGCACCACAAACATTAGGGTAATTACAATTAAAGCTCTCATATTGGTTATTATAAGTTTTTAAAAAAAACGACCTTTTTATTACTCTCAAAAATAGTTTAATCACTTTTACTTAATACTCAATAATAAAACTTAAAAAAACTAAATCCTTTCCATAATTACATAAAGGTATTAAATAATAATATTAGTTCAGTTTTATTTAAATAATTGAAATATTTAATTCCTACATTAGTGAAGATATTACACTTTTTTATGGACTAAAATTTTCTTGGTAATGAGCAAAATATTTAAAATATCTCTGATCTCTGCCCTAGCTGGTTTTTTATTTGGTTTTGATACTGTGGTTATTTCTGGTGCAGACCAACAACTCCAAAATCTTTGGAATACTTCTGATCTTTTTCATGGAACTTTTGTGATGTCTATGGCATTATGGGGAACTGTTCTGGGTGCAATTTTTGCAAGTTATCCATGTAATCGTTTTGGACGTAAAAACACTTTAATCGGGATAGGGTTTTTGTACCTGATTTCTGCTCTAGGATCTGGTCTAGCTATTGAAGCATACAGCTTTTCGTTTTTTAGATTTATAGGAGGAATTGGTGTAGGCGCATCGACCATTGCAGCACCAACGTATGTTTCCGAAATTGCTCCAGCAGATAAAAGAGGAAGACTTGTAGCGCTTTATCAATTTAATCTTGTATTTGGAATTTTAATCGCATTTATTTCTAATTTTTTACTGAAAAATTTTGGGGCTCAGCCTTGGCGTTGGATGGTTGGAGTTGAGGCAATACCTGCCACTTTATACCTCATTGGAATTGTAACAGTACCTAAAAGTCCACGTTGGGTTCTTTTTAAAAAGAAAGACCTTAAACAGGCTCAGATTATTTTTAAAGAAATTAATGGAGAAGAGCTTGGCGATTCTGAATTGGCTGAAATTCAATCAGATCAGAATCCCGAGGAGCAAAAACCATTATTTTCTAAAACATATCGTTTTCCCATAGTTTTGGCATTTTTACTTGCCTTTTTTAATCAACTTTCAGGTATCAATGCCTTTTTATATTATGCTCCAAGAATTTTTGAAATTGCTGGTCTCCAAGAAAGTGCAGCATTACTGAGTAGTATTGGAATTGGTGCAACAAATTTAATTTTCACCTTACTTGGCTTGTATCTGATTGATCGTGTGGGTAGAAGAATTTTAATGATAATTGGTTCAATCGGATACATTGTCTCACTTAGCTTGGTAGCTGTTGCATTTATAGAGGGTTGGCAAGGCATAAGCATTCCTGTTTTTCTGTTTCTCTTCATTGCTTCGCATGCCATAGGTCAGGGAGCTGTAATCTGGGTTTTTATTTCAGAGATTTTTCCTGATAACCTTCGTGCTCAAGGACAATCCTTTGGATCTTCCGTACATTGGGTACTTGCTGCCCTGATCACATTAGTAATGCCCATAGCACTTTCTGCTTTTCCAAATCCAGGCTATGTCTTTATATTGTTTTCAGTAATGATGGTTTTCCAACTTATTTTTGCCTTATTTGTGATGCCGGAAACTAAAGGCGTTTCTTTGGAACGTTTGAGCAAATTATTAACCCAATAGCAAATGAAAAATAATAATATCAAACCACATTTAATCCTCGAGGGATTCCGCAGAGAAAGACTCTAATTCTTTTTCGAAATAATATGAAATTTGAATTGGACGACAACAAACCTCGCAATCTTCAATATAATGTTGCGGATATAAAGAAGGTTCAAGCAACATTGAAATCTGCTCCCAACAATATGGACATTGAAAAAAGTGTTCTTTCATTAACTTTCAATTTCCATGAGTTCCTCTGCAACAACTTCCCATTTTTGCATTAAAACAGCTAAATGATCTTTCTTACCATTATATTCTTCAAAAAAGTTTGGTTTTGCAATCGTTGCTTCGTAATTGATTTCTAATTCAAAATCAATAGCCTTTATATTATTTTCTAAGTCAGCTATTTCACGCTCAATTTTGGACTGACGATTTCTCAGAGACTTTATTTTTTTTTGAATTTCGTAATCGCTCTTTTGATCGGTTGGCTTTTGGGTTTTTATTTTTTCTTTTAATTCCAAAGCAACTAAAGAATCTAAATTTTTCTGTTCTAAATACAGGTTGATATCTCCCAAATACTCTTTGAGTTTATGATCCTTAAATTCCAAAACTCTATCACTCAGCCCTTGTAAAAAATCTCTATCATGAGAAATCAAAATTAGTGTCCCTTCAAATTTACGCAAAGCTTCTTTTAAAACATTTTTGGAATGAATATCTAGATGATTGGTAGGCTCATCCATAATTAATACGTTAAAAGGTTGCAACAAAAGTTTTCCCAAAGCCAAACGGTTTCGTTCTCCACCAGAAAGTACGTTTACTCTTTTTTCTACATCATCCCCACGAAACAAAAAAGCTCCCAATATATCTCTTACCCGAGCACGATTTGCATCGGTTGCAGCATTTTGCATTGTTTCTAAGAGAGTTAATTTACCGTCTAGATATTCTGCTTGATTTTGTGCAAAATATCCCAACATTACATTATGACCAAGAGCACATTCCCCTTCGTAAGAAATTTCATCAACAATAATTTTTGCTAAGGTAGATTTTCCCTGACCATTTTGACCTACAAAAGCAGTTTTGGTGCCTCGAGTAATTTCAAAATCAACACCTTGCAACACCATTTTATCGCCGTAAGCTTTCCTAATTCCTGAGGCTTCAATAATCATCTTGCCGGGTTGTTTAGAAACTGGAAATGACAACTTCATTGCACGATTATCTTCAACATCTAACTCTATTCGATCAATCTTATCTAATTTTTTTTTCAATGATTGCGCCATTGTTGCCTTAGATGCTTTGGCTTTGAATCGTTCAATTAATTTTTCAGTTTGTTGAATTTGTTTTTCTTGATTTTTTTGAGCTGCACGTTGTTGAGTTAAAATTTCTTCACGCAAAATCATATACTTGGAATAAGGCTTATTATAATCATATATCCTCCCACCTACAATTTCTATGGTACGATTAGTTACTTGATCTAAAAACATTTTGTCGTGAGATACCAAAACAACAGCACCTTTGTATTTTTTCAAAAAATCTTCCAACCAAATAATTGATTCAATATCCAAGTGATTAGTAGGCTCATCTAATAAAAGAATATCATTGGGCTGTAATAGGAGTTTGGCCAACTCTATTCGCATTCGCCATCCACCAGAAAAAGTATCGGTTTGTTTATCAAAATCAGAAGATGAAAAACCAAGTCCTTGTAAGATTCTTTCCGTAGTTCCTTGATAATTATATCCTCCTATGATTTCATATCTTTGGGTTACTTCGTTGAGCTGAACAATTAAATCATTATAACTTTCAGACTCATAATCTATTCTTGTAGTTAGCCCAAGATTGATTTCTTCCATCTGAGCTTCAAGTTCTTTTATTTCTGCAAATGCCTGATAGGCTTCTTCCAATACGGTTCTTCCTAATTCAAAATCAATGTCTTGTTTCAAAAATCCTAATTTCACTGATTTTTCTTGTGAAATTGTTCCCTCAGAAACAGAAGTTTCTCTGGCAATTAAATGAAGTAAAGTTGATTTTCCTGCACCATTTTTACCAACCAATCCTGCGCGATTCCCGGGACCCAGTCGAAATGAAATATCCTTAAAAAGATAATCTCCACCAAAAGAAACCGATACATTTTGAACGCTTAGCATAAAAAAATTTTTGCAAATTTGATAAATGCTTTTGATATAAACTAGTGTTTAGTCCGATAGTCTACAATAACTTTCAAAAGCGTCTGAGATTAACTACCTCAGGAAGTTCAAATTGACCCATAATATAATCCAACAACCATTTGGATAACAAGGGTGCTCCAAGTACTCCTCGAGTTCCAAAACCATTTAAAAGATGAACATTATTGTAATCAGGATGTGTACCTATAAGTGGTCGACGATCCATTACAGTAGGTCTGATTTCAGTAATATGTTCTACTACCTCATAGTCTGATACAATTATTTTTTGAATTCGTTCTTCGATCCATTCTCGACCTTTTAAAGTTTTTTTTAGGGTTTTATCATCACGTTCAAAAGTAGCCCCTGCCCAATAAAGATCATCTCCCATTGGAGCAAGAAAAATAGAGGCTTTGATTATAGGCTTAGACTGTAATTTTTTTGTTTTTATAATTAAGATTTCGCCTTTTGAACCCACCAGAGGTAAAGAATTGAAAAAAGGATTATTAACCATTTGATATCCTTCACAAAAAACAATATGTTTTGCTTTAATACCTTTATACTTGACAACTGTATTGGATATCAAAAGCTTACTGTACTCAAAAGTCTCTTTTGAAAATTGATTTGTATTTAAAGATTGTATAAAATCATTTAGCAGGGTTTGGGTAGCAATTCTTCCAGTATGATTAACTTTTCCATATCCGTATACCCCTTTTATTTCTGTATTTATTATAGAATGTATTTGGGGATCTAAAAACGGGCTTAGTGAATTTTGATCTGAAGCAACGACCCATGAGTTGTGTTCTGAAACCTTAGAAAAAATTTTATGTATAGGTGTTGGAAAAATAAACTCAGATTGAAGATGCTCTTGTAGTTCCTTATAAAAAGGCAAAGCGTATGAATGAAAAAGATCGCCGTTCCACGCCAATGAAAATCGTTTTAAAACTGTTGGATTGTATATTCCTGCAGCAATTTTTGAAGAACCTCCAAATCCTTTATCAATAACATGAAAGGACAAACCTTTACGGCGGAGTTGCTCTGCATATGCTAAACCTGCCAAACCCATACCGACAACAAGGGAATGTTTCATAGAACATTAAAGGTATAAAAAAACGCTGCTTAAAGCAGCGTTTTTTGTTTTCTATGGTATATTAATTATTCCACAAGTCTTGTTCAAAATCTCGAATTACTGATTTGACACGTTCTGATTCAAGCAGTTGCTGTAAAGCATCTTCAAAGATGTATTCTTCAATTTTACGATCTTCATAGACATTCTCTTCTTTATATATCAAGGAGTTAAAACGTCTTGAATTTAACATATGGTCAAAAGTAATCGGTTGGGATGAATTTTTATTATTAAATACCAACGAAGAGTTTAGAGATTCTCTTGCATCTGGAAACCAGACCCAAAATAACTCAACTAAATCTTGTTCTTCTTCAGGTAAATTTAAAGTATAAACATCGGGTGCTACGGGAGCAATTCCTAATAACCTATATTTCAATTCACCCAAGCGTTTGTTTACATACCAATTCCCTTTGATTCGATATTGACGAATTGAAGCAGCAGTTATCGTAGTCCTATTGATGTACTGAGGATCAAGTTCTTCTCCAGCATTCAACTGTTCAATGCCAGCTTCTAAAGTATCAATTGCCACTAACTTATCTAAAATTTCCTGATAAGTTAATTTGGATTGAAAGTAGTCGTCATCATATACCTCCTTTATTGTTCCATTTCGTAGATTTTTTTTCAGCACATGAAACAAAGATCTCCGGTCAGGACCGAGGTTAAGGGTGTCGGTAGGATAATAATAAGGGAAATTAATCCGCTCATCTAAATCAACAATCTCCCAGATTGTTTTTGACCACAAAATGTCTCTATCATCTATATATCCATAAGCGAGTGGTGTTTCATCATTCGCTAAATTTTGTTTTTCATTAAATTGCCCAATTTCTTGAGGAACTCTAGCATTAAGCAAATTGGCTTGACCTAATGCATTACTAATAAAAATACACGATATAAAAAGAAACAAATAAATAGATCTTGTGTTCATGATTTAGACTGTTTAGTTTGCTATTTCACATATTACTGGTGAAACTTTCTTAAAACGGTAACTTGGATTTTTTGGGTTTTTAACTTTGATATCAAAAATTTGAACAGACTGTCCAAGTTTAGCTCTCCTTAAAGCGCCTTTTGCTTTTGCATTTAATTTACTTCCATTAACAGAGATTGTTGCTTGACCTGGAACTTTGAACTTAAAACTAACTGTTTGTAATTTGATGTCAAAATCAAAATCATCCAACACAGCTCCAATTGTTGAAATTTCTAAACTGCTTTTAGGAATCTTGATGGTTCCCATTTGACCACGAACAGTACCTGTTGGTCTTGGAATATCTTTGATTCTAAATTTAGTAGAAGTAGAAACTACAGCACCATCTGGTAAAGAACCACTTGCTGTAATCTTTAATTCTCTTCCCTTTCCAGGATTCATTATGAATTTACTACCTCTAAGGCGTTTTAGTCCAGGAGCAGATGCCTTGATCTTATTGTCAGGTATTCCGGGGATAGAAATCGTCATTGGATTTTCTACACCTCGGTAAACCACATTCATCTTATCGGCAGAAATAACTGCTGAATTTGGTTTTGAAATAACTGCAAAAGTTTGCTCAACAGGGATTCTTGATTCAATCCCATTATTCAAGAAAACTAAATCTCCAGAAATTGTATGATCTCCTGGGCGACCTGCTTGAACTTTTAACTTAATCCCACCAGGAATAAGTTCGTATTGATCTTCTGAAAGTTTATTCCCATCTAAGGATAAACGAACTTCGTTAGGATTCTGAGCACCACCTTTTCTTCCCAAAACTACACTTCCATCAAATATTTCACCTTGATAATATGCTCCTTTTTCGGTTTTGAGTAGTGATATGTAGTTATCCTTATTGACTTTGCTACCTGCCTCTAATTCTTTACCCAATAATGCATTAAGAACGTCACTTTCAGTAAGACGAATGTCGTTTTGCATCATTGTAAGTTTAGCAAGAGATGATATCAAAGGAAAACCTTCATAATTGGCTACCAACCATGAAACATCAACACCATCTTTGTTTTTGATATTTCCCTCAAAATCTCCAGAGTAAAAACGTTCTTCGACAAGCTCGGTATACTGAGGGTATTGACTTGCAAAAACTTGAATAACTCTCATTTTATAATTATTCATTAGTGCAAGAAACTCCTCCCCTTCTGGAGATACTCCGCTTGCATCAAAGAAGATCAAATCTAATTTTTCTCCCTTATCCATTTCAGCGTACTTTTCCAGATTGGGATCATCTGCTATACGATCTGCAGTAATGGTATTTTTAATTTCTTGTATCCGATCAAAAAATACAGTTGATTCTTTACGAATTTCTTTAGCAGTTCGATCGTGGCCAATCCACTTGCCTTCTTTCTCTTCTGCGTTTACAGCTATTTTTTGATAGTAAATTTCATTTCCTGAATTCACACGTTCATTTGCGCTTCGGATTTTCTTGAACATTTGTCCAAAACCGTCCAAAACCTCTTTACTTACATTCAATGCCAGCATGGTAATGAATACTAAGTACATTAGCGCAATAAGTTTATTACGCGGGGTTTCATTTGCTCCAGCCATGGTTCTTAGTTTTTATTCATTGCAGAAAGCATTCCGCCATAAACTTGATTAAGTGAAGCTAGGTTTGCAGATAATGATTCCATCTGCGCTTTTAAGCGTTCAGCGTTTTCGGCTACTTGCTCATTGTATGCAGATTGAGAACCTGCGCTTGCTACTTGTGAGCTGTACATATCGTTTAAAGATTCTAATTGAGCTGCAGCTTTAGATAACTGATCAGAATAATTTTGTGAGGAAGAAACTGCCTCAGCAGCTGGTGATAGTGCTTTTGCAGATTCCTCAAGATTCTTGATACTTTGGGTCAATCCATTTACTAAACCTACATCCAGTTTTGCTTCTTGGAGAATAGAATCGATTTTACTTGACAATCCTTCTTCATCGTTACTTGATTTTGCTCCGTGACCTGAACCTTCCATTTGGTGTTCTACAAATGCAGCATGCTCTTCTCGAGCATCATCTAACATAAGACCTCCAACTAAGAAAATTATTGCCTCGGTACCCAAACCAAGACCCAGTACCACTCCTCCCGTTATTGGGCCTATTTCTAGGTGGAGAATTTTAAATAAAGCCCCCACGATTACCACAGCTCCTCCAATTTGGAACAACATGTGCATGATTATTTTTCTTCTTAACCTTCCCTTTAATTGTTTTGCATCCATTTTTAAATTATTTTAGTATTGGTTAAAGATAATATGTTTCTATTTAATTTTAACTTTTTCAGAACCTAAATAATCTTGAACTGTTCTAAACCCTATATAACTCCTTGCTGTATCAGCATATTCATAATCTCTGGAACTAACTCTGAGAAAATAGGCTACATCTTTCCAAGATCCTCCTCGAATTACTTTTCGTTTTTCTTCCTTGAGGGAAAGGTTTGGATTTAGCGAAGACACGTACTCATATGCACCAGGATCATATGATGAGCCTGTCCATTCTGCTACGTTTCCTGCCATGTTGTATAAATTATAATCGTTTGCTAAATAAGATTTAGCTTCTACAGTATACATGGCTTGGTCAGAAGAATAATCACCTCTGAGAGGTTTAAAATTAGCTAAAAAACATCCTCTATCGTTAAGTAAATATGGTGATCCCCAAGGATAAATCCCAGAAGGTATTCCTCCACGGGCTGCATATTCCCATTCTGCCTCAGTTGGTAATCTAAAATAATTGACTAAAGGCTTATTGCTTTCTCTCTGATATTTGTTTTTAAAACTTGTCCTCCAATTACAGAAAGCTACTGCTTGAATCCAAGAAACTCCGACTACTGGATAATCTTGATATGCTGGATGAGAAAAATAATCGTTGTGCATGGGTTCGTTGTAAGAGTAATTGAAATCTTTAATCCACACCGTAGTATCTGGATAAATCTCTATCTCTTCTTTCTTTATGAATGGTAAACGATCCCGCATTGATGGATCACTCTTTCTTGCCAATGCAGCTGCTTCGGCATCAAACCAAGAATATTTGTATTTTAGTTTGTTGATATCTATCTTCATTTCACCATTGTACCAAACCTCGGGGGGTAAGTACAAACTGTCCATAATTTCTACATAAGCTTGATCAACATAATCCTCAGGCGACCATTGTATATCTTGATCCCAATTTAAAGGGCGACCAGCATACAAATCTTCACTTAAATCGTAATAATTGGCTTTCATGTATTTCTGAAATTCAGAAATGTCAGAAGTATCTGCATCAGCAAAGGCATATTCACCTATTCCGTCTTGAGCATCTTCTCCTAAATCGAGCTCATCAGCTTTTCTTGCTAACATTGCTAATGCAATAGAATCTCGAACCCAGTATACAAATTGACGATACTCACTATTGGTAATTTCTGTTTCATCCATATAAAAAGAACGAACGGTTACCGTTTTGGCTTGAGCATTTTGAAGTTGAGCCATATCATCATCGGCTTTACCCATGATGTATGCTCCTCCTTCTACAAGTGTCATCCCGTAAGGTTTTTCAGGAAACCACTTCTTCTGCTTCACTCCCACTAGCTCACCCCTCTTGTTCCCACAACCTATTAGGAGCAGTACGGTGGCAATTAAAACAAATATTTTTTTCATAAAAGACAAATCTCTTTTAAGGGCTTATAATTTCAAAATAATAGTTTACCAACTCAATATAAATAAAAAGATTGAATCACTCAACCCCTTTTAGTGGCTTTCCACCATCTATCAGGTAAAATATCGTTGCAAGCGTCAAGATAATCTTGATGGGTGCATGATAATAACGTGTTACTTTTTAAATTATTATCTAAATAGTTTTCATTTTTTAATTCAATCCACCATCTGTCACTTATTTCACTTTGAAAAAATATCATTTCTCGATCAGACATTGGAACAATATAACGCTTAAACTTTTGGCTAGTATTTACTGGATACTCACTAAATCTACAATTAACACCTTCAATAAAATACCAAATAATTTGTGCCAATAATTTATGGAAAAGCATATTGTTTGGAAGATCAAAAAAGCCAGCCAAACTAAGGCGATCACTAATTCCGGCATATCGTGATAAAGCACAAATTGTTCTACTATCAATTCCGTTTGGAGAACCATTAGCATAGGTACCATCGGACGAGCTTCGAAGACATTTCATATCAAAACTCGCTATGTCAGCTTCTCTAAATACAGGCTCAGAAATGCGATTATCGTCTAGTATACTTCCTAACCGAATTGATTCAAAAAAAAGTTTTTCCATTAAATCCAATTCCTCTTGAGCAATCAAATAAGATTGATAACCAATATTGGTGTAATTGAACAAATAACTTGGTGTTTCCATGATGATTTTACTCATGTAAGATTTTCCTGATATTAAATCTTCATCCTTTGAAAAATCGAAACGATTATCTACTGACACTATATTTACCCAGTGATTATTATTTTCGAAAGATCGATAAGCTGCAACTGTAAGGTCCTGAGTTCCTCCAATGATAACTGGAATAATATTCATTTTTCTCAAGTCTATACAAACTTCCTTGATTGCAAAATAGCTATCCTCTGGAGTTTTCCCTCTGGGTAAATTACCTAAATCCGCAACTTCAAGGGACCAATTTCCTGGGTATAGCAGATAAAATTGTTTCCTAAATTCATCTATATCGTATGAATTCGAAGAAAAAAAACCATTTCGATTTTCATCCACACTAAACAGGACAATTCGAACAGCATCTTGAAGTTCCGGAAAGCCCAAACGTTTGGTGTGTATTTTTATTCTCTTCCCCAAAACTTGTTTTGGCAGAAGAGAAGAAACACCGAATATCGCTTCATCAACTGGTTCAAAAAATTCAAGACTCATCTCTATTTCTTCTTTTTAGTTGCTTTTGCTTTTGGTTTTGTTTTTTTCTTTCTGGGTTTTTTTGCTTCAATTCTCTTTTTTGCTTCTTCTAGGGTAATTTTGGTAGGATCAATATCTTTTGATAATTCAATTTTGATTTTACCTTGAATAATATTGGACCTCCCCCAGCGTGCTTTTTCAACTCGAATACCTTCATCTTTCCAGTCGTGAATGACTTTGTCAATTTCTTTTTGAATCTTATCCTCAATAAGCGTTTCAATGTCTGAGTTACTTAAAGCATCAAAATCATATTTCTTGTTGACATTGATGAACATTCCACTCCATTTTATGAAGGGTCCAAAACGACCCGAACCTTTGGTTACAGGCAAATTTTTGTATGTGTATATGGGAGCGTCTGCTTTTTTCTTTTCTTCTACAAGCTCAATTGCAGTTTCTAATTCAATTTCCATAGGATTTGAACCTTTAGGCAAGGAAACAAACATATCAGCAAATTTGATATAAGGTCCAAAACGACCATTATTTACAATTAGCTCTTGTCCTTCATAATCTCCAATAGTTTTGGGTAATTGAAACAATTCGAGTGCTTCCTCAAAAGTTATTGTATCTAATTGTTGTTCAGTAGTTAAACTCGCGAAAAGGGGCTTATCTTCATCATCAGAATTTCCAATTTGGGCAATTGGACCAAATTTTCCTAAACGGACTTTTAATTCACGTCCTGACTTTGGATCTGTTCCTAAGCTTCGCTCTCCCGACTCTCGTTCTGCATTTTCTTGAACATAGTTCACCGTTTCATGAAAATTACCGTAAAACCCTTTGATCATTTTAGTCCAATTCTCATTTCCTTCGGCAATTTCATCAAAATCTTTTTCAACTTGAGCTGTAAAACTATAATCTAAAATGTTTTTAAAATTTGCAACTAAAAAATCATTAACAATCATTCCAATATCCGTTGGAACCAATTTTCCTTTGTCTGATCCAACCATTTCTGTTAAAAGTTTGACCTCAACCTCATCTTTGTTTAATGATAATTGGTGATAATTGCGTTCTTTACCTTCAACTACACCCTTGGCAACATAGCCTCTATTTTGAACCGTAGAAATTGTTGGAGCATAGGTTGAAGGTCTTCCAATTCCAAGTTCTTCTAATTTTTTCACCAATGCCGCCTCCGAATATCGATATGGTGGTCTTGAAAATCGTTGAGTAGACACAAGTGTATTTAATTCAACGACATCTCCTTGATTTACTGATGGAAGTATCCCTTGTGCTTCCTCTTCATCTTCATCGACACTTTCCAAATAAACTTTTAAAAAGCCTTCAAACTTAATTACTTCACCTCTAGCTTTAAAGGTTTCTTTATGAGTTGATGCTTCAATTTTAAGTTGAGTTCGCTCTAGTTTTGCATCACTCATTTGAGAAGCAACTGTTCTTTTCCAAATCAATTCATAAAGTCGCATTTGATCATAATCAGCTTCAATTTTTGTGCGAGTTACATCCGTCGGGCGAATCGCTTCATGAGCTTCTTGTGCGCCTTTACTTTTAGTTGTGAAATTTCTTGCTTGAGTATATTCGCTCCCATAATTATTTTCTATAGTTGAAAGAACAGCAGACTGTGCTTCTTTGGAAAGATTTACACTATCTGTTCTCATGTAAGTAATTAACCCAGCTTCATACAAACGTTGAGCCATGGTCATGGTTTTACTTACAGAAAAATATAGTTTACGAGATGCTTCTTGTTGTAAAGTTGAAGTTGTGAAAGGAGCTGTTGGACTTTTTTTAGCTGGCTTAGTTTCTTTGGATGCTATTGAAAACTTTGCGTTTACATTTTCTAGAAGAAAATCTTGAACTTCATCTGGATTTTGAAAAGCACTGCTGAGTTGTGCTTTAATGGTTTTACCTGATGAAGACAAAAATTCAGCTTGGGTTTTATACATGGATTGAGCAGTAAATGCTTTAATTTCACGTTCGCGCTCTACAATCAATCGAACAGAAACGGATTGAACCCTCCCTGCTGAGAGCCCTCCTTTAACTTTTCTCCACAATACGGGAGAAAGCTCATAACCTACCAAACGATCTAAAACCCTTCTTGCTTGTTGAGCATTTACAAGATTATAGTCAATTTCTCTGGGGTGATCAATAGCTTTTAAAATTGCATTTTTAGTGATTTCATGAAAAACAATTCGTTTGGTATTCTCTTGCTTTAACTTTAAGGTTTGGGCCAAATGCCATGCAATTGCTTCTCCTTCACGATCTTCGTCACTTGCTAACCAAACCATTTCTGCCTTTTTGGCTAACGATTTTAATTCTGTTACAACTTTCTTTTTATCTGAAGAAACAATATACTTTGGAGAAAAATCTCCATCAACATTAACACCTAATTCCTTGGAAGGTAAGTCCGCAATATGTCCAAAACTTGAAGCAACTTTAAAATCTTTACCTAAAAACTTTTCAATAGTTTTAGCCTTAGCTGGGGACTCAACAATAACTAAATTCTTTGCCATAAATCGATTTATCTGCTCACAAAAGTAGTGGGTTTTTTTTTAGTACTCATAATTATATTAAAACTAAACTTAAAACTTCCATCAAATGAGTCTGAATTTATGAACTTTTTTTTGGCAATATATATTAGCTGCAAATACATAATTAACAAAAAAACCTGACAAGATGACATTATGGAACAATTTTTGTAATTTTGCACAAGTAAAATTGATTTTTCAAACATTAATTCTATTAACAGTTCGACAATAAACCATGAGCGACCAAAAAGCACTTCATGCGATTCTTGATCAAAATCCGAATGATTTTAATGGTGAACCCTTACCAAAAAAATCAACTGACAAGTATAAGGATTCAAGAAAACTGTATATAGAGTCCTATGGTTGTCAGATGAATTTTGCTGACAGTGAAGTGGTTGCCTCAATACTGTCTTCCGAAGGTTTTCAAACCACTACAGAAATGGAAGAAGCTGATTTAGTTTTGATCAACACCTGTTCCATAAGAGACAAAGCAGAACAAACTGTTCGGAAACGTCTTGAAAAATTTAATTCCGTTAAACGTTTCAATCCCAAAATGAAAGTTGGTGTTCTGGGTTGTATGGCTGAACGGCTTAAAGAAAAATTCTTAGAAGAAGAAAAAATTGTTGATATGGTAGTTGGTCCAGATGCATACAAGGACTTACCCAATCTACTCCATGAAATAGAAGATGGGCGTAATGCCATCAATGTAATCCTTTCAAAAGAAGAGACCTATGGTGACGTTGCTCCTGTGCGCCTTCAATCAAATGGAGTAAGCGCTTATGTTTCTATCACTCGAGGTTGTGATAATATGTGTACCTTTTGTGTGGTACCTTTTACAAGAGGAAGAGAACGTAGTCGCGATCCTAAAAGCATTTTAGAAGAAGTAAATGATTTGGCAAATAAAGGCTTTAAAGAAATTACTCTTTTGGGGCAAAATGTTGACAGTTATCTTTGGTATGGCGGTGGTCTTAAAAAAGATTTTGAAAAAGCATCAGAGCTTCAACAAAAAACTGCTTTAAACTTTTCACAACTTTTATCCCTCGTTGCGCAAACACAACCAAAGATGAGAATTCGTTTTTCTACATCGAATCCCCAAGACCTTACTTTAGATGTAATTCATACAATGGCAAAATACGATAACATATGCAAACACATCCATTTACCTGTTCAATCTGGAAGTGATCGTATTTTAAAAAAAATGAATCGCTTACACACGAGACAAGAATATTTTAATCTCATTGATGACATTCGGAAAATAATACCAAATTGTTCTATTTCTCAAGACCTCATTGCAGGATTTCCAACAGAAACTGAAGAGGATCATCAAGACTCTCTGAGTCTTATGGATTATGTTCAATATCATTTTGGATTTATGTTTTCTTATTCAGAACGCCCAGGGACATTAGCCAAAAGAAAATTAAAAGACGATGTTTCTGAGGAAATTAAACTCAGAAGGCTTCAAGAAATAATTGAAAAGCAAAGGCTACACAGTCGTTTCAGAACCTCTCAATATAAAAACAAAACCGTTTGTGTACTTATCGAAAGAGAATCTAAAAAATCTAAACTTGAATGGAGTGGAAGAACATCTCAAAATACCGTTGTTGTTTTTCCAAAAGAAAATTATTCAGTTGGTGATTTTGTAGACGTAAAAATTAATGAGTTTACTTCAGCTACACTAATAGGGAGTCCAGTAGGAATTTCTAAAAACATATAATAATGGAATCCGTTCAATCTATAAAACAACGCTTTGGGATTATTGGAATGAATCCCTTGCTTAATAGAGCTCTTGAAAAAGCACTTCGGGTTGCTGTAACTGATATTTCAGTATTGGTTACTGGCGAAAGTGGTGTTGGAAAAGAAAACATTCCCAAAATTATTCATCAATACTCTCATCGAAAACATTCAAAATATATCGCTGTAAACTGTGGAGCAATTCCAGAAGGAACTATTGACAGTGAACTTTTTGGTCATGAAAAAGGAGCGTTTACAGGAGCTACATCTACTCGAAGTGGCTATTTTGAGGTTGCAGATGGCGGAACAATATTTTTAGACGAAGTCGGAGAACTTCCTCTGCCCACCCAAGTAAGACTACTTCGTGTATTGGAAACTGGAGAGTTTTTGAAAGTAGGCTCCTCTAAAACTCAAAAAACCAATGTTAGAATTGTAGCAGCTACAAATGTCAATATGAGTGATGCTATTCAAAAAGAAAAATTTAGAGAGGATTTATACTACCGACTGAGTACCGTTGAAATAAACTTACCACCTCTTCGTGAACGAAAAGAAGACATCCCTTTATTGTTTCGGAAATTTGCTTCTGATTTTGCTCAAAAATATCATATGCCAACAGTTCGATTAGATGAAAGTGCACACAAAATCCTAACGCAATACAACTGGAATGGTAACATTCGTCAACTAAGAAATGTTGCCGAACAAATTTCCGTTTTAGAAAAAGAACGAGAATTGAATTCGGTAGTACTCATGTCTTATCTTCCTGATATGGGATCTCAATTACCTGCGATAAGGAGAAACGAAAAAACATCAAGTGATTTTGCTTCTGAAAGAGAAATTTTATACAAAGTTCTTTTCGACATGAAAAATGACTTAAATGACCTCAAGAAGCTTACCTTAGAGCTCATGAATCATGAGGTATCCGATGATGTTCAGGAAAAAAACCAAGGTTTAATAAATAAAATATACGGACAAAAGACATCTGATGATAGCCAAGAAGCTTTTCAAGCTTTGCCGGTTGAAAAACAATTACAAGACCCTGTAGAAAATCCTGTTCAATCCTATGATTATGCAGAAACCATTACTGAAGAAGAACCTTTATCTCTTCTTCAAAAAGAGATAGAAATGATAAAAAGGGCATTAGAAAGAAGTAAAGGGAAACGTAAATTAGCCGCAAAAGAACTCGGGATTTCAGAGCGAACATTATACCGTAAAATCAAACAATATGATTTAAGTGATGAGTCAGAAGAATAAAATATACTTTCAATATTTGATCACACTATTTTTTGTGGTACTAATTAAATCTTGTGGAATATATTCTTTCACAGGAGCTTCTATCCCCGCAGGTACAGAAACATTCCAAGTAAACTATTTTGATAATATTGCCGGAAACAGGCCAGGGTCAACAATTGAACCAGGACTAGATAGAGACTTTACCCTTGCTCTTCAGGACATCTTAATTAATCAAACAAATCTAAATTTGACTAACACCAATGGTGATTTGGTTTTTGAGGGAGAAATTATAGAATATGGAATCTCTCCTATGTCTGCAACTGCTGAAAATACTGCAGCTCAAAATAGATTAACAATTACTGTTAATGTTCGATACTTTAACAAAAAAAAGGAGGAAGATAATTATGAAACTAGGTTTTCTTTTTTTTATGACTTTCCTGCCGAACAACAACTTTATGGTATTAAAGACACCGCACATGGAGAAATTTTCGAACGAATTACACAAGATATTTTTAATGCCTCTCTAGCAAAATGGTAATATGATGACTTCTATTGAATTTTCTAATTTATCTAAAAAATTTGATGCCCTAAGTGAAGAGCAAAGAATGTCTTTGGAAAAAATTACCTATCGATATCCATATTTTCAAGCTGCCTATGCACTTTATCTGAAAACGTTAAAAGAGCAAGAAAAATATAATTTTGATTTGATTCTCAAAAAAACTTCTGTAATTAGTCCTGACCGAAGTAAATTATATCATTTAATTTATGGTCAACCAATCGTTAACACAAGTCAGGAAAAACTATCTGTAGAATCAGTTTCTAATTCTGAAGATCAAGATGAAGATGTAATTGAAACAATCGAATTTATCAAAGAAACAAATGCTGAGAGTGAAACAACAAAAAAAACACCTTTTGTAAATGATAAAATAGAAATCCCAACAAATCTAAGTTTTTTGGAATGGCTAGAATGGTCAAAAAATAACTCCGTTGAGGATTATGATAACATCCCGTCAAAAAGTTCTTTTGAAGACAAAATCGAATTAATCGATACCTTTTTGAAAAATAATCCAAAAATCCCTCCTGTTTCTCCAAACGTTCCCAAACAGAATTTGACAAAGAAAATTAAATTCAATAAAGAAGAATTAATGACCGAAACTTTAGCCAAAGTTTATGTTAAACAACAAAAGTTTAAAAAAGCTTTATTGGCCTATAAAATATTAAGTTTGAAATATCCAGAAAAAAAGAGTTTCTTTGCAGACCAAATTAAAGCTATTAAAGAATTACAAAAAAAATAATATAATCCAATGAGTACATTTTCAATTTTCATCGCACTGATTTTAGTAGTTTGTTTTCTTCTGATACTTGTTGTAATGGTTCAAAATCCTAAAGGTGGAGGACTTTCTTCATCATTTGGAGGTGGAGCTCAACAAATGGGAGGGGTTCAAAAAACAACAGACTTTTTGGATCGTAGCACTTGGATTTTAGCAACACTTTTATTAATACTTATTTTACTTTCAAACTTTAGTTTAAATACAAATCAAAATGCTATTGACCAAGAATCAAAACTTTTAGATTCCAACACACTCGAAGAAATATCAACAGAAACGATTCCTGAGGTACTTCCCGAAACTACTTCAGAGGAAGAACCAGCTGCAATTGAATAAACAACACAATATTAAAAAAAATGCCAGCTTACTGACAAGCTGGCATTTTTTTTTAAAACAGAGACTTAGTTTCAAATTGGCATAATTTATGAAACAATCAAATAAAAATTTTTAATATAAAATAGTAATTATGAGTACAATCAACATTAATCCTTTAGCAGATCGTGTTTTAGTTGAACCTGCAGCTGCTGAAACTCAAACTTCTTCAGGTCTATACATCCCAGACACTGCAAAAGAAAAACCTCAGAAAGGAATTGTAGTTGCTGTTGGTCCCGGAACCAAAGAAAATCCCGTTACCCTCGCGGTAGGTGATACCGTATTGTATGGAAAATATGCTGGAACTGAACTTCAACATGATGGGAAAGATTACCTGATCATGAAAGAAAACGATATTCTTGCAATTGTATAAATCTAAAAAAAAATAAAATGGCTAAAAAAATAGTATTTGATATTGATGCCAGAGATGGAATCAAAAGAGGGGTTGATGCCCTTGCAAACGCAGTTAAAGTTACCTTAGGACCTAAAGGACGTAATGTGATTATTGGAAAAGCTTTTGGAGCACCACAAGTCACCAAAGATGGAGTAAGCGTAGCAAAGGAAATAGAACTTGAAGATGCCCTGGAGAATATGGGTGCTCAGATGGTAAAAGAAGTAGCCTCAAAAACCAATGACTTAGCTGGAGATGGAACTACCACCGCTACTATTCTTGCGCAAGCCATCGTAAAAGAAGGTCTCAAAAACGTTGCTGCCGGGGCAAATCCATTAGATCTTAAAAGAGGAATTGACAAAGCTGTAACTGCCATTGTAACCGAACTGGATTCAATTTCAACCGAAGTTGGTGGTTCCTCTGAAAAAATTCATCAGGTTGCTAGTATTTCTGCAAATAACGATAGCACTATCGGTGGATTAATTACTGAGGCTTTTGAAAAAGTAGGAAAAGAAGGTGTAATTACTGTTGAAGAAGCAAAAGGAACAGAAACTTATGTGGATGTTGTAGAAGGAATGCAGTTTGATAGAGGATATTTATCTCCCTATTTCGTTACTGACTCTGAAAAAATGGAAGCAGATCTTGAAACCCCTTACATACTACTTTATGATAAAAAGATTTCTGCAATGAAAGATCTTTTACCCGTTTTAGAGCCCGTTGCTCAAACAGGTAAACCGTTACTTATCATTGCCGAAGATGTTGATGGAGAGGCTTTAGCTACACTTGTTGTTAACAAACTTCGAGGTGCACTCAAAATAGCAGCAGTGAAAGCTCCTGGATTTGGGGATCGTCGTAAAGCAATGCTTGAAGACATCGCAATATTAACAGGAGGAACTGTTATTTCTGAAGAAAGAGGGTATACCTTAGAAAATACAACTTTAGAAATGCTGGGAACTGCTGAAAAAGTTACCATTGATAAAGATAACACTACTGTTGTAAATGGTTCTGGGGATGCTGATACAATCGAAGGTCGTGTAGGTCAGATTAAATCTCAAATTGAGAACTCTACCTCTGATTATGACAAAGAAAAGCTACAGGAACGTTTAGCAAAACTTTCAGGTGGTGTTGCTGTTCTTTATGTAGGAGCACCTTCAGAAGTTGAAATGAAAGAGAAAAAAGATCGCGTTGATGATGCACTTCATGCAACTCGAGCAGCTGTAGAGGAAGGCATTATTGCCGGAGGTGGAGTTGCTCTTCTTAATGCTAAAAGTGTTTTAGAAGATATCAAAAGTGATAATGCTGATGAAGCCACAGGAGTTCAGATCATCAAAAAAGCAATAGAGTCTCCACTACGTATTATTGTTGAAAATTCAGGTGGTGAAGGATCTGTTGTTGTTTCAAAAGTTCTCGAAGGAGGTCTCAATTTTGGATATAATGCCAAAAATGGAACCTATGTAGATATGCTTAAAGAAGGAATTATAGATCCTAAAAAAGTTACTCGTGTTGCGCTTGAAAACGCTGCATCAGTTTCTGGAATGATTCTAACCACAGAATGTGCTTTATTAGACATCAAAGAAGATGCACCAGCAGCTGGTGCTGGGGGAATGCCTCCAATGGGAGGCGGAATGCCCGGAATGATGTAATAAAGTTTAAATTTAAAACTAAAAAAAGCGACCCTATCGGTCGCTTTTTTTATGAACTTAATTAGGTGTTCTCATTCTTTAACTTTACGCTCATACAAGCAACACATGGGCAAGTTATCATAGGTTGATTGTTCTGAAGTGGCTAGAGGAGTATCATGACCTACAGCAGCAATCTGCTTATGAATATTGAGCAACGAGGTTTTCGACGCATCATAAATCACAGAAAACTGGTGGGTTGGAATGTCCCAAGAAGCTGACTTTACACCTTCAATACTGTAAGCCTGTTTTTCGATACGATTTTTGCACATTCCACAAACCCCCTCTACTTCAAAACTTGTTTTTTGAATATCTTTTTTAGCTTTTTGAGCAAAACTCAACAAAGGCATAAGAGCAATAGTAAGTAAAATTAATTTTTTCATTGTTTTTTATTTAAAAGTTTAAATCTAAGACCTGCATAAAGCATTCTTCCAAATACAGGTGCATACACTATTGAGGTATCAAAATTTGAGCCAAAAGGATTCTCTGCATCTACAATTGGGTTTAATTGTTTGAAATCACCTAAATTTTCTCCTCCCAAATATACTTCAAATCGTGAAGAAAAAACTCGTGTTAATTGCATATTCAATAAACCATAACTTTCCGAAAAGTTTCCAAATCCATCCCTTTTATTTGCTGGTAAACGCTGACTTCCTATAAAATGATAGGTGAAATCTGCTTTCCATTGAGATTCATTTTCATCATCAATAAATTTGTACTCAAGGTTTGCAAAAAAACGTTCTTGTGGCTGTAAAGGTTTTTGTAAGGTTTGGTCCTGATAAGTTGTTTTGACTTCGTAATTTTTGTAAGCCAAACGGATAGCTGCGTTTTTAAAGGGGACATAATTCAATTCGAATTGAACACTATTGGCATAACTAGACCCATCAAGGTTGTAAAATCGAATATGACTAGCCTGTTCCCAATCAACCACAACTTGATCAGAAAATTCTGTACGGTAATAATCGACTGTTAGGTCTCCTTGTTTTCCAAAAAGGGTGTAAGCTTGAAGAAAACTCAACCCATAATTCAATGCTTTTTCTGGTCTTAGACCATAAATAGTCCCTCCATTTTCGACTAACTGTATCAAGCGATTGGTTCCAAATAATTTTTGATTTTCTGCAAATATGTTGGCTACTTTTCGACCTTGACCAACCGATGCTCTCAAGACTGATCTTTCCCAAGGAATATATCGGATATGCAATCTAGGTGTTATGAAATTTCCAAGGCGGTTATGGAGATCCAATCGGATTCCAGCAGTTAAACTAAATTTATCCAAACTGTCATAGCTATACTCAAAAAAAGCTCCAACAACCTCATCTCGTCTTTCATAATCAACTTGATCTACAACCTCATTATATTGATCAAAAGAAAAATTAATTCCTGTTTTGAATTTATTTTTGGTGTTGGTTATGATCGAGTTAAACAATAGGTTTGCAAACAAGCTTTGGTGTTTTACATCGTATCTTCTTAGTCCAAAATAAGAATCCTGATCATGAATGCTATAAGCCGATTGAAAACCAAAACTTTGATAGGGTAAATCTGGAAAAACATGACCTAATTTAAGAGAAGCATCTATTCGCTTTGTTTCAATTTCACTCCCCCAAAAAGTAGTGGTGTTTTTATGAACCCTTGGATCAAAATTTACAGAGCCTGTTTGTTTTTTGTCATCTAGAAAACGGAGATTAGCAAAACCAACCCAACCTTTCACAGCATCCGTGTATTGCCATCTATTAAGGACATTAACTTGTCTCGAAATTGGAACATCTAAAAACGAATCCTTGTTTTTATTAAATTTCTGAGTTCTCTGATTTACATGCACATAAGAACCCCCACTCCATTTTTCATTCCATACAGTATTATAATGGGCGTTAAACTCTTGTCTACCATTAATAGAAGAATAAAGGTTTAAAAACAAAGGAGCATCCATCGAAGGCTTTTGAATTTCTGTGTTTATCTGCCCCGCAATGCTCTCAAATCCATTTACCACACTTCCAGCTCCTTTGGTAATTTGAATACTTTCTATCCAAGTTCCAGGAGTAAAGGTCAATCCATAAACTTGTGAAGCTCCTCGAACCATAGGAATATTTTCTTCAGATATCATAAGATAAGGGCTGGAGAGACCGAGCATTTTAATTTGTTTTGTACCGGTCAAAGCATCCGCAAAATTTACATCGATTGAGGGATTTGTTTCGAAGCTCTCAGAAAGATTACAACAAGCTGCTTTTAGCAATTCTTCACTAGAGACTTTTATTATGTTTTGGGTCTCAAAATATGATTTTTGAATGGCTTTTCTTCTTTCAGTAAGGGTAATCTCCTCCAATGAGTCACCACTGTTAGAAAACATTGTATGTATAATTCGTTTTGGACTTGTAATTGTTAAAGTATCCGTTTTGAAACCAAGATAACTTATAATCAATTTATTTGAGATCGGGTTTAATGGAAGTTTAAACTCTCCCGAAGAATCCGTTATAGTTCCTTGAGTTGTCTTGAGCCAAAATAAATTAGCTCCTTCAACTGGGATTTCGGTATTATTTTCTCTTATTTTAATTTGTCCTTTAAGCAGCTCTTGTGCAGGTAAAGACATACTCATTAAAAAAAAGGTTAAGTATATGTTTTTCATTTTTATGATGTTAATTCGATGATTACTAAACTTGAATGGTTTAAGGTAAATCAGAAGAATTATTCATAATAAAGAAAGGAACTGTATATACGGTAAAAATCTTTTTTTAAAGGAGGTGGCCGCGGATGAAATTGAATTATTTGAGGATAATTAACCCAATTGATTTTTGAATAATAATTAAGATTTACATCCTTAATTTGGAAATCATACTCACCATATTCATCAATCAAAGAAATGTCTCCATCATTTTGAAAAATTTCAACCTCATCAGCACAACAACTTTTTTGAAAAAATGTAAGAATATCGGAATGAGAATTTTTTGAGGTTTCCATACCGCATCCTTTTGGATTTAATGCAAGGGAAATTTCAGCTAAATGATCGCCACAATAATGAAAATTGAGTGCCATACCCATTTTAGAGTGGATAAACAAAAGAATCAATAAAAAAAGCTTTAATTGCTTCATAATCAAGATTATTAGACAAATATACTACTATTAATAAGTATTGCCAAAAAGCATGCTTAATGCCATTATTATCATAATTAGATTTTCAATAAGAGTAGCTTCAGTCATGGGTAAATTGAGAACCGTTCCAAGGCAAGCACATTGAATTTTATTTTTACTTTTAAGGGAAGTTATTACCCCTATGGTAGTAATGGATAAAACAATTAAAGTTATCCACAAAGCAAGAAAAATTTTATATCGAAATAAAAATGATAATCCTAATGCTGTTTCTAAAAAAGGATACAACCAACCATAAAAAGCTACCCTTTTTGAAAGTGGGTCATATGTTGCAAAAGATTCTGGAAAAGATTTGTAATCCAAAAATTTAAAAAAACTAAATACAATAAAAAACAGACCCATAAAATCAATCATATACCCAGAAATTGTATATGTTGGAAGCTGTAAAAAAGCAGCTCCAAGTCCAACATAAACAAGTATTAAAAACAAAGGATAAAGTTCTTTTATTTTATATTTTCCGTTTTTTACACCTTGAATTGAATATTTTGTTCCCAACTTTTTTTGAATAGAACTAAGAGAAAGAAACTCTGGGGTTTTAAATCCTACTATGCCTGATTTTAGGTCAACATCGACATCGTTTACTTCTTGGAAAGAATTCAATACCTCCTCAACTTTTGTCTTACAATTAATACATGTCATCCCTTGAACTACAAATTTCTGATACTTCATAAGTTTAGTTAATTTTTAATGTAAAACTGAAAATACTGTAATTTAAAAACAATCAACTGGTGTCATCTAGGATTAGTCTTTCCTCCAATAAAAGTAAACATAATTAAGTTCATGAAATGATTTAAAATAACTTTTGAATTCAAATCATTGGTAATAAATTTTAATACTTTTGTGGGAAAGAATTTTCCATTGGAATCAGATCACAAACTACTTTCATTGATTTCAGCTTTTCTCAAAGTTGAAAATAGTAGTATGGAAACTAAACTTACAGAAATTTGTGTTTTATTAAAACAAGAAATAAAAACCTATGATTGGGTAGGTTTTTATTTTAGTAATCATGAAACAAAAACTCTACACTTAATTGCATTTGCTGGAATCCCGACGGATCATACTACAATTCCTTTTGGAAAAGGTATTTGTGGACAAGTAGCTGTTTCAAATAAAAATTTTGTGGTTGATGATGTATCGGCGCAAGAAAATTATATTGCTTGTAACATCAATGTAAAGTCAGAAATAGTGATTCCAATTCTGGTAAATAATTCTAATATTGGACAAATTGATATCGATTCTAATACTGCCAACGCTTTTACCCAAAAAGATGTTTTGTTTCTTGAGCAATTGAACCATCTGTTGGGTAGCTATATTTTTTCCAACAACATTTCAATAAACATCAACTAAAATGATTTCATCACACAAAATTAGCTCAGCCATAATCTCAGTTTTTGACAAAGAAGGGTTAGCACCAATAATTAAAAAATTGGATGCCCTTGGCGTAACTCTTTATTCAACAGGGGGTACTGAAAAATTTATTCGAGAATTAGGATACAATGTTATCGCCGTGGAAGACGTAACATCATATCCATCAATTCTTGGGGGAAGAGTAAAAACCTTGCACCCAAAAGTATTTGGAGGGATTCTAAACCGTGAAAGTGTGTCCTCTGATCAAACAGAAATGGAACAATATCAAATTCCACAAATTGACTTGGTAATCGTTGACTTATACCCTTTTGAAAAAACAGTATCATCGGGAGCACCAGAACAAGATATCATTGAAAAAATTGATATTGGAGGAATTTCTTTAATCCGTGCAGCTGCAAAAAACTTCGCCAGTGTAATTTGTGTTTCTAACAAAGATGATTACAAAGAGTTTTTAGATTTATTAAACGTAACTGGAGGACAACCTGGTATCGACGACAGAAAACATTTTGCTGCAAAAGCATTCAACATATCATCGCACTATGATACTGCTATTTTCAACTACTTCAATTCCGAATCAGATGAACCAAAGCTCAAGCTGAGTGTCCTTGAATCTAAAAATCTTCGATATGGAGAAAACCCCCATCAAAAAGGAACATTTTTTGGACCATTAAATGACTTATTAGATCAAATTCATGGAAAAGAAATTTCATACAACAATTTATTAGATATTGATGCTGCAGTCCAATTAATGCATGAATTTCAAAATGAAAAACCAACTTTTGCCATTTTAAAACACAATAATGCTTGTGGTTTTGCAACAAGAGAAAGCTTAGTTGAAGCTTATGTTGATGCATTGGCTGGCGACCCAGTTTCGGCATTTGGAGGGGTTTTAATTTGTAATCGAAAAATAGATGTTGTTACTGCTGAAAAAATCAACAGCTTGTTTTGCGAAGTTGTTATCGCACCAGAATATGATGTTGAATCAGTAGAAATATTGAAAAGCAAAAAAAATCGTGTGCTCTTAGTTCAAAAGGGTAATAAGCTGCTTGAAACATCTGTTAGAACTTGTCTTAATGGCTATTTGGTTCAAGACAAAGATCTTATCACTGACAATGAAAGTCATTTGAATGTATCAACCAAAATTGCCCCTACAAACGATCAAATAAAAGATCTTTTATTTGCTTCAAAAATATGTAAACACACCAAATCAAATACGATAGTGCTTGTAAAAAACAATCAACTGTTAGCTTCTGGTACTGGTCAGACGTCTCGTGTTGATGCCTTAAAACAAGCAATCGAGAAAGCAAAGAGCTTTGGATTTAGTCTTGAAAATTCTGTAATGGCAAGTGATGCTTTTTTTCCATTTCCAGATTGTGTTGAAATAGCTTTTAATGAAGGTATATGTTCAGTAATCCAGCCAGGAGGATCGATTAAAGATCAACTTTCTGTTGATTTTTGTGATGCAAACAAAATGTCAATGGTATTCTCTGGGATTCGTCATTTTAAACATTAATTTTAGTACATTTGGGTAATATCAATAAAAAGAAATTATTATGGGGTTTTTTGACTTCCTAACCGAAGAAATTGCTATTGATTTAGGAACTGCAAACACCTTGATTATTCACAGGGATAAGGTTGTTGTTGATAGTCCTTCTATTGTTGCTATTGATCGCACTACTTCTAAAGTAATTGCTATAGGATTAGAAGCAAGTATGATGCAAGGGAAAACTCATGAAAACATCAAAACCATTAGACCGTTAAAAGATGGTGTAATTGCTGATTTTAACGCTTCTGAGCAGATGATCAACATGCTTATAAAAAGCATTCCAACCCTAAAGAAAAAATTGATTACTCCTTCTCTCAGAATGGTTATTTGTATTCCATCTGGAATTACTGAAGTAGAAATGCGAGCTGTCCGGGAATCTGCAGAGCGTGTAAATGGAAAAGAAGTATATCTGATTCACGAACCCATGGCTGCAGCTATTGGAATTGGAATTGACATCAAACAACCCAAAGGAAACATGATTGTTGACATAGGTGGTGGTACAACAGAAATTGCTGTAATTGCTTTGTCTGGAATCGTTTGTGATAAATCAGTCAAAATTGCAGGGGATGTTTTTACCAATGATATTGTTTATTATATGCGTCGCCAACACAATTTATATGTTGGTGAACGGACTGCTGAAAAAATCAAACTAACCATCGGAGCAGCACTTGAAGATCTTGATAACCCACCAGATGAAATGTCTGTTCAAGGAAGAGATCTATTGACTGGAAAACCCAAACAAGCAATGGTATCTCATCGAGAAATAGCAAAAGCATTGGATAAATCTATTCTTAGAATTGAAGATGCTATAATGGAGGCACTTTCTCAAACTCCTCCAGAATTAGCTGCAGACATATATAACACTGGGATTTATTTAGCTGGAGGTGGATCAATGCTTCGTGGTTTAGACAAAAGAATTTCACTTAAAACCGATCTCCCGGTTTATATTGCTGAAGATCCTTTACAAGCAGTTGTACGTGGTACAGGTATTGCTCTAAAAAACATTGAACGTTACAAGACGATATTGAATAAATAAGCTCTAATATGCAATGGTTCTTAACCACTTTGATACAATATAAGAACTTTCTATTTTTTATTTTTTTGTTTGGGATTGGGATTGTTTTTTCTAGTACAGGAAGTAATTTTCATCGAACAAAACTTCAAAAATTTGGACATGTAATTTCTGGTGAACTTCTCAAACCAATTCATAATTCAAAGTCGTATTTAAATCTTAATCAAACTAATGAACGTTTATTAAAAGAAAACAATCACCTTCGCCAAGAACTTTTGAATTACAAAAAACTTGAAGCTTCAAAAAATATAGATCCCCTCGATTCATCTTTATCAGATTATTTGGTTCACTCAGCTGAAGTAGTTAGAAACAGTTATGCTAATGCAAGAAACGTTTTGATTCTAGACAAAGGGAGCAATGACGGAATCAAAAAAGACATGAGTGTTATTGGCCCCAATGGCATCATTGGAATTATAAAACAAACCAGTCCTAATTTTTCAAGTGTAATTTCAATTCTCTACCAAGATTTTAAAATAAATGCTAAGCTTATCCACACTGGAGCTTTTGGATCCTTGTACTGGGAAGGTAGAGATCCTAGAAAGATGATGCTTTCTGATGTTTCTGTAATTAACAAAATAACAAAGGGAGATACTATCGTTACTGGTGGAATGTCTGCCTATTTTCCAGAAGGAATTCCAATAGGTAAAATTACTGAATTTGAAACTCCTACTTCTGGAGGATACTATGTTATTGAAGTAGAATTATTCAATAATCTGACTAACTTAGAATATGTATATGTGATTGATAATAAATCAAGATCAGAATTTCTGGATCTACAAAAGCAAGATAACAATGCTTCAAGATAACATCAAAATCCTATTAAGTTTTATTGTTTTGGTTTTAATTCAAACCTTAATATTTAATCAAATTGCCCTTTTTGGTTTTTCTTATCCTACAGTATATTTATTTTTCGTGATTAGTTATCGGTTTGATAAATCTCAATTTATTTTAATTTTTTTAGGTTTTTTATTGGGACTAACCATCGATTTACTTCAAGGTTCATCAGGATCGAATACCATTGCAACACTATTGATTAGCTTTCTTCGACCATTTATGATTAAATTTTTTTTTGGAAATAATCTAGATTCCATTTCATTACTAAGCATGAATTCGAAGACAAATAATCAAATAATTTTTATCGCCTCAATAATACTGGTACATCAAGTTATTATGCAATGCGTTGCATACTTGGATTTCCATCATTTTATGGTTATTTTTCGCAATACAATCGTAAATTCTACTTTAACTTTTATAATACTGTTTTCTTCTGTAACACTTTTTAAAAACAAGAACTGATGAGGAAGTTACTCTTAGCTGGACTTACTTTAATTATAAGTGTAGTATTTATTGTACGTTTATTTCAACTTCAGGTACTAAATACATCTTATCAAAAGCTCTCAGATAATAATGCAATACTTACAATATCAGAATATCCTGAACGTGGTTTTATTTATGACCGAAATGGTAAACTTTTGGTTGCAAACCAGGCGGCTTATGACGTTATGATTATCCCAGAAAATGTAATCCCTTTTGATACCCTTGCTTTTTGTGCTTTAGTAAATGTTTCCAAAAACACCTTAATTAAGAATTTAAAAAAGGCAAGGCAATTTTCAAAAAGACTTCCTTCTGTCGTGGTTAATCAATTATCCAAAGAAGCCTATGCTAAATTGCAAGAGCAAATGTGGAAATACGAAGGTTTTTTTATTCAAAAAAAATCACTTAGGGATTATCAAATTAATTTTGGTGCAAATATTTTAGGGTACGTTAGTGAAGTTAGTAATAATGATATTAAAAAAGATGAGTACTATCAACCTGGAGAATTAATAGGAAGACAGGGAATTGAGAAATCTTACGAAAAAGAATTAAGAGGTAAAAAAGGAAAACGCTTTCTTCAAAAAGATAGATTCAACAGAATAATTGGAGATTATAAAAATAAATCTTTCGATGTTAAACCAAAAGTTGCCAAAGACATCCAATTGACTTTAGATGCTACTCTTCAAGAATATGGTGATTTTTTAATGCAAAATAAAAGAGGAGGAATAGTAGCCATTGAGCCATCTACAGGTGAAATTCTGGCCCTAATTAGTACACCATCATATAATCCCAATTTATTAGTTGGAAGAGATCGATCTAAGAATTATAGAAAACTTGCTCGAGACACCTTGTCCAAACCCTTGTTCGATAGAGGACTTCAAGCACTTTACCCCCCTGGATCTCCCTTCAAAACATTAAATGCCCTTGTAGCACTTCAAGAAGAAGTAATTACTCCAGAAACAAAATTTAAATGTAATGAAGGACATTATTATGCTCATGGAGCTTTTATGGAATGTCATTGTAGAAAAGGTTCACAAAATGATTTACTCAAAGGAATATATAATTCTTGCAATACCTATTTTGCCAATACATACAAAAGAATCATTGAGAAATATGAAACTCCTGAAAAAGGACTTAATCAGTGGAATGAACATTTAAAGAGTTTTGGTCTTGGTAATTATCTTGGATATGATTTATCGGTTGGGAAAAAAGGTTTTATTCCGAATTCTTCATATTATGATCAATGGTATTCAAAAGGAGGTTGGAAAGCAGCAACCATAATTTCTAATGCAATTGGTCAGGGAGAAGTTTTAACAACCCCAATTCAGCTTGCAAACTTTACCGCAGCTATCGCAAATAGGGGCCATTATTTTACACCTCATTTCCTTCGTTCAGTTTCAGGAGATTCAATCCCTCCAAAATTTGTTCAAAAAAATACAAGCATCGACCCAAAACATTTTGAAGTTGTAATCGATGGAATGCACAAGGTTGTTGAAAAAGGAACAGCTCGAATTGCTCGAATCAAAGGTATAGATGTTTGTGGCAAAACAGGAACAGCTGAAAATTTTACCAAAATTAATGGTGTTCGAACTCAGCTCACTGATCATTCAATTTTTGTCGCATTTGCTCCTAAAGATAATCCGAAAATTGCTCTTGCTGTATTTATAGAAAATGGATATTGGGGAGGGAGATGGGCAGCTCCAATAGCAAGCTTAATGATTGAAAAATATATCAATGGTGAAATTGAACGTTCTTGGCTTGAAAAAAGAATGGTCGACGGAAATCTAACCAATGAATACCAAAAACCTTACTTGGGTAAACCATTTAAAATAAATGAATAAAAGTTTTTATCGTCTTGATTGGATTTCTATTTTCATCTATCTAGCTCTTGTAAGTTTTGGATTAATAAATATATATTCTACAAACTACAATGAAAATTCTAATCTTTTTAATTTTGATATTCCTGTAGGAAAGCAATTTTTATTTTTCCTCGTAAGCCTAGTTGTAGCAATAGTAATTTTAATTACAAAAGCAAAAGTATTTGAGAGATTTGCAAGTATATTTTACTTACTATCTATTTTATCCCTAATAGGGCTTTTTATTTTTGGAAAAAACATATCTGGAGCTACTTCATGGTATACCATTGGAGGAATTGGGCTTCAACCTTCTGAATTTGCTAAAATTACGACAGCCTTAGCTGTGTCAAAAATTTTAAGCGAAATTCAAGTCAATTTGAAAAAAATAAAATCCTTACTTCAAATTGGTTTTGTTATTGTATTTCCTATGTTCCTGATTATTATTCAACCAGACCCTGGAACTGCATTGGTTTTTATAGGGTTGATTTTTGTGTTGTTTAGAGAAGGATTAAACATCATTTTTTTATTGATTATTATTGGCCTTATTTTATTTTTTATTCTAGCTCTTGTAGCTCCCTTACCATTTATTTTTACAAGCATAATTACACTATTAATTTCCATGTATTTTTTCTCAAAAAAATTGAATAAAAAAGCATCTTTATTGCCTTACCTGATTGTTATATTTTTTAGTTGTGGTTATGTGTATTCAGTAGATTATATTTTTAATACAGTTTTTGAACAAAGGCATCGTGATCGAATTAATATAATACTAGAAAAAGAGGTCGATAGTCAAGGTATTGGATATAATATTAACCAATCTAAGATTGCAATAGGATCAGGGGGTTGGGAAGGAAAAGGATTTTTACAAGGAACTCAAACCAAAGGAGATTTTGTACCACAACAACACACAGATTATATATTTAGTACTATCGGAGAAGAGTGGGGTTTCTATGGAAGTTCTCTGGTTGTTATTGCCTTTTGTACTTTAATAATTCGAATTCTTTACAGGGCTGAAAATTTAAAAAATAAATTTGCTAGAATTTATGGACATAGTTTAGCAGCTATATTATTCCTGCATTTCTTTATTAACTTAGGCATGTCCCTAGGTTTAGTTCCCACTATTGGAATTCCACTTCCATTCATTAGTTATGGTGGATCAAGCTTACTTGCATTTAGCTGCCTATTGTTTATCTTTTTGAATTTAGACGCAAATCGCTTAAACGAGTAAAACTAAAGCTTTACATCAAGGGCATCTCGAAGACTATTCCCTAAAGTCATGAACGCAAAAACCAAACTCATTATTGCTATTCCTGGAACAATTGCTAAGTAGGGTTTCCCGAGAAGTATATATCGAAAATGATCCTTAATCATACCTCCCCAACTGGGAACTGGGGGTTGTGCACCAATACCCAAAAAACTCAAGCCACTTTCGATTAAAATTGCACTAGCAAAATTTGCAGCAGAAATTACAATCAACGGTGGTATTATAATAGGAAGAATGTGTTTAACTAAAATTCTATAATCAGAATATCCAAGAACACGAGCCGCTTGAATAAAGGTTTTTTCTTTAACTGATATTACCTGACCTCTAACAACACGTGCAACCTCAACCCACATTGTCAAACCCACAGCTATAAAAACTTGCCAATATCCTTTTCCTAATGCAAGTGTGATTCCTATGACCATCAATAAAGTTGGGATCGACCAAACTACATTAATGAACCATACCATAAAACGGTCTAGTTTTCCTCCAAAATAACCTGCTAGAGCTCCAATAAAAATTCCTACAAATAAAGATATTATTACGGCTACAAAACCAATTGAAATTGAAATTCGAGATCCAATTAAGACCCTACTCAATAAATCTCTCCCATATTTATCTGTACCTAAAAGAAACGTTTTTTTCGTTACAAATAAATCTTCAACTTGTTTATAAGTTGTTTGAGTTGGGTATCGATTTAGGTTAACGAGTTGAAGATAATCTTGGGATGTACCAAAAGCTTGAAAAAACAACTTGTCTTCTTTCCATACCAATTGCTCAATGGCAATTTCTTCAGTCCCCTTCTCAAAATTAGAATTTGGAAGAATTAATATTTGTGTTGAAAATCCTGGCGGTTTAGAATGGATAGACAAATGCATTTGATTTGCATTTGGGCTACTATCCGGAGCTAATACATAAGCAAATGCAGCAATAAAGGTAATCGCCACAATATATAAAACGCTTATTAAACCGATTCGATCCTCTAAAAAGCGATTTAACACTGTCCCTGTTGACAAAAGTTATTTTTTAATTTGTGCAAGTTTATTTGTTTTGTTTGTAGGTTGAGCTAAATCTTCAAGAACTTTTACGGCTTCATAAAGATATATGTCTTTTACTAAGCTTTCTTCCCAACGCAAACGCTTTTCTTTTAGGACATCATCTTGTTCTAATTCGAGCAAGTCTGCATTGGGTGTTTGTAAGGTATATGAAGCTCGGAATTTATCCAACTCATCATATTTAGATGTTTGATTAGTTCTTGCTTTTCGTTCTTCTATAAAATCCTCGTAATTCAACGAATAGAGTGTATCATCTTGTTGTGCCTTAATCCATTTTGCTTGTTCATCAATCAAAATCATATAAGCATTATTGGCTATGCGTTCCTTACTCCGTTCTAATGCGTATTCAAAATTCATGTTAACATCCCAAGGTTGATAATTTGCAGGTGAAATTTGATCCCAAGACAAAGGATTATCTTGTGATTGTTCTCCTGTTTCGATATAGGTGTATCTTCCCGGGAAAACAACATCACTTTTAACACCCTCTAATTGTGTTGAACCTCCGTTGATTCTATAAAATTTATCTGTAGTTATTTTTAAAGCACCTAAATCACCATGGGTATTACTGGAAATAATTTTGTTTAAATCTACCACGTTTTGAACGGTTCCTTTTCCAAATGTTTGTTTGCTTCCAAGAATTACAGCGCGTCTATAATCTTGCAACGCAGCAGCAATAATTTCTGATGCAGAAGCAGAAAACTCATTTACCAAGAGAACCAGAGGTCCAGTCCATGCGATACTCGAATCTTTATCTTCTAAAACTTGTTTTTTACCTCCAGTGCTTTTTACCTGAACAACAGGACCCTCTTTTATAAAAAATCCGGTCATATCAACAACAGTTTGAAGTGATCCCCCTCCATTATTTCTTAAGTCAAGAATGATACCTTCGACATTGTCACTCTTCAATTTTTCTATTTCTGCTTTAACATCACTTGCTGCATTACGTTCACCATAATCTTTAAAATCTACATAAAACTTAGGCAGATGAATCATTCCAAATTTCTTACCATCATTAATGATTATTGATGATTTTGCAAAAGCTTCTTCTAATTCTACAACATCTCTAACAACTGGTATAACCTCCACCGTTGTATCTACGTGTTTAATTGTAAGATAAACTGTTGTTCCTTTCGGACCTTTAATTAATTTAACGACATCGTCAATTCTCATTCCTGTAATGTCTACCGCCTCTTCATTTTCTTGAGCTACTTTGATGATAACGTCTTCAACTTCCAATAATTTATCACGCCAAACAGGTCCTCCAGATATAACCTCAACAATACTAATCTCTTGATTTTTCTTTTGTAATCGAGCTCCAATACCTTCAAATTTTCCTGAAATACTTGTGTCAAAAAGATCCTTTTCCCGTGGAGCAAAATAATAGGTATGTGGATCAAACTGTGTGGCTATTGCATTTAAATAAATTGAGAAATAATCTTTGCGTTCCAAATCTTGTCGAACTTCAAAAAACAAATCCATATTCTCTTTTGTAATCTCACGTGCTTGTTTTTCGAGCTCCACATTTGTAATCATCACATAAGTACTATCCTTCTCAAATTTCTTTTTTTCTTCTTCCTTTTTATCAGTATAAACACCAAGAGTAGAAAGCTTAAAATAACGCAGCCATACTTGTTTGAGTTCAGATAGTGACTCTGCATATCCGATTTTTTCGTAATTTAAATTGACTTCTTCTTCTAAAGAAAAGTCAAAAGGTCGGTTTAATAGGGGTTTATAAAATGCTTTAATTTGTTCTTGTCGTTGAATAAATTTTTTATAACTATAATCAAAAAAATCGAGCTTTGATTCTTTAATTTGATCGTCAAGTTTGGTTTTAAATTGATTCAGATTATCAATGTCTGTCTGAATATAAAAACGATGTTGCCCATCCATACTTTCGAGATAGTTCATGAATACATTTTCAGAAAATGAATCATTAATGACTTCCGGGTCATAATGGCCACGTTCTAAGACATAGGACATAATTTCAATTAATAGTTTATCCTTGTCAGGATTGAAAGATGAATTGAAAAAAGAAAATCCGTAGATTAGACTCAAGGTTAATCCACTGAGAATAAAAATTTTTGTTTTTTTCATTTGGCAATTAAGTTGTTATAAAGAAGTAAGATCATTTGGCGTCATCGATTAACAAAAAATAGAATCAAAGATTTTTTTTAAAGATCTATTTTACAACACTAAAGTATGTAAATACAAGGCCTTTGCCAAAAAACACTTCATTTTTTGTATTTAATTAACAACCTTTATCCCTTGATAATTTCTTAAATTTGCGACAAAGCTACTTTATGAACGAAAAACCACTAATTCTTGTTACAAATGACGATGGCATTACAGCACCAGGAATACGAACCCTAATTGAAGTAATGAATACCATTGGAGATGTGATTGTTGTGGCACCTGACAGCCCTCAATCAGCTATGGGACATGCAATTACCATAAATTCCACACTGTATTGTAGTGAAATGAATAATGTTAATGGACCTCAAAAAGAATATCAGTGTTCTGGAACTCCTGCAGATTGTGTCAAATTAGCGATAAATGAGTTATTGGACCGAAAACCAGACATTTGTGTTTCAGGAATCAATCATGGATCAAATTCATCAATTAATGTTGTATACTCTGGTACCATGAGTGCGGCTTTGGAAGCTGGGATTGAAGGGATTCCTGCCATTGGTTTTTCATTACTAGATTATCGTTGGAATGCAAATTTTAATCCTCTAAAACCCTACATAAAAAAAATAACACGTGCAGCTCTTAAAAACAAACAACGTTCAGATGTAGTTCTAAACGTCAATTTTCCTGTATTACCAGAGGGAGACATCAAGGGCATTCGAGTTTGTCGTCAAGCAAAAGCGAATTGGGTTGAAAAATTTGACAAACGCCAAAGCCCAATGGGAAGAGATTATTATTGGTTAACCGGAGAATTTATTGATGAAGACAAAGGAAAAGATACAGATGAATGGGCTTTAAGTCAAGGTTATATTTCTATTGTTCCCACTCAATTTGACTTAACTGCTCATCATGCAATTCAGGAACTAAATAGTTGGGGTTTTGAAAATTAAAGAACGTTTAATAGGAATAGCCATGGGGATAGTTTTGACTTTGATCGGAATGTATTCATTTACCTTATTTTTTTCAGAAGAAAAAGTTATGGACAGCCTCTATCTTCTCTATTCCAAAAAAAAGTTAGGAGGTTTAATTAGCATTGGAGCATTGCTCAACCTACCTGTTTTTTTTGTTTTTATCAATCAATACCGATATGATAGGGCTTTTGGGCTGGTAAGTTTATTACTCATACTGGTCATCATCATTGGGGTATTAAAATTTATTTAAATTGAAGTATTACATCATAGCTGGAGAAGCTTCGGGAGACCTGCACGCTTCAAATTTAATGAAAGCGTTATTGCTGGAGGATCCTGAGGCTGTTTTTAGGTTTTGGGGAGGTGATAAAATGCAAGAGGTAGGAGGTACTTTGGTAAAACATTACAAAGAATTAGCCTTTATGGGTTTTTGGGAAGTGTTTATTAATCTCAAAACAATTTTAAATAACATTGGTTTTTGTAAAAAAGACATCCTAGAATATAATCCTGATGCAATTATTTATATTGATTATCCAGGATTTAATATGAGAATCGCTGCTTGGGCAAAAAAACAAAACTTTAAAAATCTATATTATATAAGCCCACAAATTTGGGCTTGGAAGGAAAAGAGAATTTCAAAAATCAAAAGGGATCTTGACGCCCTTTTTGTAATTTTACCCTTTGAAAAAACATATTTTAAAGAAAAACATAACTATGAGGTTCAGTATGTTGGGAATCCCTTAGTTGATGTAATTCAAGAAGCAATTCAAGAAAAAGATGATTTCAGAAGTAACCAAAAACTGGATCAAAACACTCCATTAATTGCATTATTACCTGGAAGCAGGAAACAAGAAATCCTTAAAATGATGCCAACTTTCATTAAGGTTATTCAACGTTTTCCTCAGTATAAATTCATTGTTGCTGCTGCCCCAGGAATTGATTTTGAATGGTATCAACAATTTCTAAAAGATGAAAGTGTTCTTTTGGTTCAAAATCAAACATATTCTTTACTCAAAAATAGTTTTGCCGCAATTGTAACTAGTGGAACTGCAACCCTAGAAACAGCACTTTTCAAAGTTCCGCAGTTAGTTTGTTATCGAAGTAGTTTTTTGAGCTTTCAAATTGCAAAACGAATCATAACTCTTCCATTTATATCACTGGTAAACTTGATTATGGATCGAAAAGTTGTTTCTGAAATTCTTCAAAATGATTTTACCGTAGAGCAAATTGAAAAAGAATTAAAATCAATAACAGTATCTGAAAAAAGAGAAATACAATTGAAAGATTACGAGTCATTGAATCAAAAACTATCTACGGGAGGTGCTAGTGTAAAAACAGCAAAATCAATTGTTAACTTACTTCAAAATAAAGTTTAGCTTAAAAAGTTTATTTTTATAATGTGAACTTCCCAAATTTTACATTAATTCCTCTTATTTTTTATTTCGTTTAAGGTGTTGTTTTTTCGTTCCACTTCGAGACAAAAATCCCTGATTTATCTTCCGTCATCCTTTTATTTTTTTGTGTAATTGGATTATTATTTAGTTGGTTGCTAAAGACAAAAAACTTCTTTTTTTTCCTGTTTTTCTGTGCGTAATAAGTTTTTCTATTGGAGTAAAAAGAGGTGGTAAAAAACTTGTAACAGCTACAAGATAAGGTTTTTTGATACCAGAAACAGGGGTCTTATTTATTTACCTCGAAATCGAGGAACGAAATTTTTTAAGTATTTCTGTAAATCATCTGGGCCTTGAAAAACCATATAATCACCTTGTTTAATGATTTTTAAATACGGTTCTAGTTGCTGAGCAGTGTAATAACCAACTACTGGCATAATTGGGTCACCATCTTCACTAAAAAAAACCATTGTAGGATACCCTTTAATCCCTAAAAATTGCGTGAACTGATGTGTTGCATTCCTGCCTTTTCTTCGCTCATCATAGTTTGGATTACGGTATTTTTGATTGTAAAATTCAATTTCTTCATTTCCTTCTGCATTGAATTTTACGGCATAGTAATGTTCAGAAACATAACGAACCAAATCAGGATTTTTAAAGGTTTTGTTATCTAACAATTTACACGGGCCACACCACGTTGTATAAACATCCATGATTATTTTTTTTGGCTCTGTTTTTTGAGCCTCAAATGCTTCTGCCAAACTCATCCATTTGATCTGTTGACCGTAGGTGTTTATTGAACCTAAAAACAATAAAATTAGAAATCTAACATTCATAAACATTAATCATTTAGTGCACATCTCCCATTAATTTATTCAAAAATGGTGCCATTAGAAGAACAATAACTCCAGCACCTAAAGAGTACTTTGCTATTAAATCAAATCCTTCAATATAAACATATAATGAATTGAAACCACCGATGTCAGTTGAATCACTTTCAACTGCCAATTGTTTCCCTATAAAACCAACAACTTGGAAGGCATAAGAAGAAGATAAAAACCAAATTCCCATCATAAAAGCTACGATTCGTTCGGGAGATAAATCGGTGATTTTTGACAATCCTACTGGAGACATAAAAAGCTCTCCAATAGAAAGCATAAAATACATTATAATCAAATATGCGAAAGGTACCATCCCATTTTCATCTGCTGAACCCCCACTTAAAGATAAAACATAGAAACTCAACCCGGCCAAAAGTAATCCAAGCCCAAATTTATAAGGTGTTCTTGGATTTTTCTTTTTCTTCATCAAAAAAGTAAATAATAATGAAATTGGAATTGACAAAATAATTATAAACAATGAATTCAAGGAATTGGTTTGAGAAGCATTGATAAATTCGAGGTTAACATTTCGATCTGCAAATAAAGTAATTACGCTTCCCGAGAGCTCATGAAAACCCCAGAAAATAGTCATAAATACTGTAATAAAAATTGCTACAATTAACTTTTTACGTTCTTCAACTGTTGATTTAACCAGAATATATCCAAGGTAAAAAACAACCAAAATTCCAATTAATTTAAATAAGAGATTAACGACATTTTGGTCTCCCAGAAAAGTCCCTTCTTCACCTAATGATTTATAAGAAGCCAACATCAAAGCAATCACAGGAGCAGATAAAAACGCTAAAATAGAAATCCATTTATCTTTTGAAACTCCTAAAATTATTTTATCCAACCTTCCTGAAATGGGAGGTAAGCCTTTATCCTGAAAAACTCCTTTCTTTATTCCACTCCAAAAGAACATTAATCCTGTTAACATTCCTATTCCAGCTAATCCAAATCCATAATGCCATCCATAAGCTTGTCCAAGCCATCCACATAGCAAGGGAGCAATAAATCCACCAATGTTAATTCCCATATAAAAAATTACAAAACCAGAATCTTTTCTCGGATCATTTTCTTTGTAAAGTGCAGCTACGAATGTCGATATATTGGGCTTAAAAAAACCATTCCCAACTACAATAAATCCTAAAGCTAAATAAAAAGTAAGATCACTTTCTATGGCTAAAACAAAATGTCCAAGAGCCATTAAAAATCCACCTAAGAGAATTGATTTTCGAAAGCCCAGTAAAGAATCTGAAACTCGTCCTCCAATAACAGTACTTGCATACACCAAAGAACCATATGATGCATATACTGCGGCGGCTGCATAATCGCGAGTTGCAAGTGCTTCAAAAATAACATTTACCATGTATAACGTTAGCAAAGCTCGCATTCCATAAAAACTAAAGCGTTCCCATAACTCAGCAAAAAAAAGATATAAAAGACCTTGTGGGTGTCCTAGAAAAGAAGAATCCAACGCTGTATTAGATGAATTGTTATTTGACATAATGAATTATAATTTAGTGAGTATAAAGTTAGTCATCTTATTATAAAGATGAAGACGAGTATTTCCGCCATAAATTCCATGATTTTTGTCCGGATAAATCATCCACTCAAAAGTTTTATTCTCCTGAACCAAAGCTTCTACCATTCGCATGGTGTTTTGTAGATGGACATTATCGTCACCAGACCCATGAATCAAAAGGTAATCTCCTTTTAGCAATTCAGGATAATTAAAAGGTGAATTTAAATCGTATCCGTCAGGGTTTTCTTGAGGAGTACGCATAAAACGTTCAGTATAAATAGTGTCGTAAAACCTCCAACTGGTTACGGGTGCAACTGCAATTGCCAAAGAAAATACATCATTCCCCTTTAGAATACAATTGGTTGACATATGCCCCCCATAACTCCATCCCCAAATTCCTATTCTTTCTTGATCAATAAATGATTTTTTTCCTAAAATTCGAGCAGCCTCAATTTGATCCAATGTTTCAAAATAAACCAACTGCATATAGGTTACTTTTTTAAATTCAGAACCCTTAAAACCAGTACCACGACCATCTACGCAAGCTACAATAATTCCTTTTTGGACTAGACTCTGATGCCAAAAGTCGCGTTCATCATTCCATTTATTGGAAACTTCTTGTGATCCAGGTCCAGAATACTGAAACATCAATAAGGGGTATTTTTTATTTGGATCAAAATCTTTGGGTTTTATCATCCACATATTAAGTTCATTCCCATTGACTTCTATTGTTGAAAACTCTTTGGGGGAAACTTTATAGTCCGCAAGCTTATTTTTCAATTCACTATTATCTTCAATGGAACGAAGTATTTTTCCTGAAGCAGTTGATCGAAGATTGTAAATGGTGGGAGTGTTACTATCTTCATACGTATGAATATAATATTTATAATCTGCACTAAAAGCAACACCATTAGTTCCCTTTTCTGGACTTAAAGCACGTTTACCAGTCCCGTTAAGTTTGATGGAATAAACAGCACGTTCGGTACTTCCGGGTTCAACAGATGCATAATACAACTCCTTTGTTTTTTCTTGAAATCCAAAAAAACGAGTTACTTCCCACTCTCCCTGGGTGATTTGTTTTTTTAAGGAACCTTTAGCCTTGTAATGGTAAATATGATTAAATCCATCTCGATCACTAGTCCATAATAAACTTCCATCTTTTAAAAACCTTAAATTATCATGAACATCCAAATAAGCCTTATCCTTTTCTTCGATAATTATTTCTGCAGAACGCTTCTCAATGTCATAACTCCAAAGTTTTAAATGATTTTGGTGGCGGTTTATGGTTTGAACAATCAATTTATTTTTCTCAGGACTGAATTGTATTCTAGGAATATAATAAGGCTCCTCCCCTAGTTTTATTTCTGACAATGTTTGTCCTTTAATTCTATATAAATACAAAGAAACAAGTGCATTTTCTTCACCAGCCTTAGGATATTTAAAGGTATAGGGAAAGGGATATAGCCCTTGTCCTACAATATCCATTGAATAAGTTGGAACTTGAGTTTCATCAAATTGCATAAAAACCAATGCCGTACCATCAGCGTTCCAATCAAAAGCGCGAACAAAGCCAAATTCTTCTTCATAAACCCAATCGGTTAAACCATTAATGATGTGCTCACTTCCGTCTTCAGTTACTTGGACGATTGAATCAGATGCTAGATCTTTAATGTAAATATTTCGATTAAAAACAAAAGCGACTTTAGAACCATCCGGCGAAAATTTTGGCTCTTGAACTTTCGCTCCAAAAAGCAAGGAAGATTTTTTTGAAGCACGGTCATAGACATAATATTGTGCTCGTTTAGACCTTCTATATATTGATTGTGAATTGGTTTCCAATAACAGCTTACTTTCATCTTTAGAAAAACTATAAGAGGTGAAATAAGGGAGTAAAGCAGAGGTGGCAGAATTTACGATTTCTCCCGCTAATTTTGCAGTTGCATAATCATAGGCTACAACTTTTGATGTTCGTTTTCTCGGGTCTAGTTCTAGAACGGAATATTGACTAGCAGAGGTTAGGGGGTGAATTTCTTGAAGACTTTTGGGTGAAAAATCAAAATCCCATATTTCTTCGTTTGTTATTTCCTTTTCTTGGGCAACTAGTGCTAGAGGAAATACTAAGACTAGGGCAAATCGAAATAATTTCATTTTGTTTTTTTTAATTCAAAATAGTCATCCAAATTAGTGATTTTCAACTTGACAATAAAATTAAGAAGTAAAAGATTCTTTTATGAAAACTGTATCTTTGGTTTTTCAAAAGTATACTATGTCTAAAAACATTGTCGGATTTTCAAAACACACTAAGGAAGAAAAAATTGATTGGTTGATTTCTAACCACTTTAATGGTAATAATGAAGCAAAACAATTGTTAAAATCGTATTGGAATTCAGATGAAAAACTTCAAAGAATCCATGATGAGTTTATTGAAAATACGGTTTCTAATTTTTACTTACCCCTTGGTGTAGCTCCCAACTTTATCATCAATAATAAAGAATATACACTTCCAATGGTTATTGAAGAAAGCTCAGTAATTGCAGCTGCAGCGAAAGCTGCAAAATACTGGGGTAGTCGAGGAGGATTTATAACTTCAATTTTAGGGCAAGAAAAAATAGGACAAGTACATTTTATGTTCTCTGGTAATCCAAAAAAATTATATGATTTTTTTAATGCCATTGAGCATTTGTTCTATAATGACACTTCAGAAATAACAAAAAACATGTCTGTTCGAGGTGGAGGAATTACCTCCATTAAACTCATAGATAAAACCGCAGAATTAAATCATTATTTTCAACTCCATGCTTGTTTTAACACGGTGGATTCTATGGGAGCAAATTTTATTAATTCATGTTTAGAGCAATTTGCAAAAACACTAGTTAGGGAAGCTTCTAATTCTGATCTTATGAAAGAAGAAGAACCTCTGGAGGTTGTAATGAGTATTCTATCAAACTATGTTCCTAATTGTGTTGTAAAAGCAGAGGTTCGATGCGCTATCGATGATTTAGAAGAAGAGGATGGACTTAGTAAACGTCAGTTTGCTGAAAAGTTTGTTCGTGCTGTAGAAATTGCTTGTATTGAACCCTACCGAGCAGTTACTCACAACAAAGGAATCATGAATGGTATAGATGCTGTAATTCTTGCCACTGGAAACGATTTTAGAGCTGTCGAAGCTGGAATACACGCATATGCATCAAGAACAGGTCAATACCGAAGTTTGAGTAATGCATTTGTTGATGGTGATGATTTTTGCTTTGAACTTCAAATTCCTTTAGCAATAGGAACTGTTGGTGGATTAACCAATCTTCACCCTCTTGTAAATTGGTCTATGGAATTGCTAGGAAATCCAAATGCAACTGAATTGATGGAAATTATAGCTGTTGCTGGTTTAGCACAAAATTTTGGAGCACTTCGCTCTTTGGTTACTTCGGGGATTCAAAAAGGGCATATGAAAATGCATTTACTCAATATTCTGAACCAACTCAAGGCAAATGATAATCAAAAAGAAGATGCAATAGAATATTTTAAAACAACTCCCGTGACTTTTAGTTCTGTAACGGAGTTTTTAAAAAACTCTTAAGATGAAATTTTACAGCCCAGGTAAATTATTAATATCAGCTGAATACTTCGTGCTTTCTGGTGCCCAAGCATTAGCGCTCCCAACCCAAATGGGTCAGCACATGAAAGTTGAACCCATTGAAGAACATATGCTTCAATGGAAAAGTTATGATCTTAATCAAAATCTCTGGATGGAGTCATCCCTTTCAATCGAAAATTTTGAAATCCTAAAAACTAAAAATACCCCTTTACCTTTAATTAAGAAACTACAAACCAGTTTAAGATGTGCCAGAATCCTTCGACCTGACTTCTGTAAAAAAGGACATAAAGTATCTACTCAATTAGACTTTGACCGAAGCTGGGGATTAGGTTCTTCCTCTACCTTCATTCATAATCTAGCCCAATGGGCAAAAGTAAATCCTTTTGAGCTGTTAAATAAAACTTTTGGGGGAAGTGGTTATGATGTTGCTATTGCTCAAGTCCAAAAAGCAATTCTGTATTCTCGAAATCAAAACCGCCCTATAATTGAGAGCATAGATTTCAATCCTCCTTTTTCCAATCAATTATATTTTGTTCATCTCAATCAAAAACAAGACAGTCATAAAGAAGTTATTGCTTATAGCAATCGCCCTAAACCCTCTCAAAAGTTGATAGAACAAATGAATCATCTTACCGCAGATTTCTCATCAGAAACTTCGTTAACCTTATTTGAAGAACTTTTGATAAAACACGAAAAATTAGTTGGAAATCTAATTGGACAACAACCGATTCAGGAACGATTATTTGCTGACTTTGATGGACAAATAAAAAGCCTAGGAGCTTGGGGAGGAGATTTTATTCTTAGCACCGGTAAGTCGTCTCCTACTTATTTTAAAGAAAAAGGCTATCCTCTTATTCTTCCTTATTCTAAAGTAATTGCCTCATAAAAATAATACATTGAGGGCTAATGGATGAATCTTGAGCCCACAAAAAAGCCTCTGTTTTACAGAGGCTTTTTTGTGGATATTATTTTCTTAATAATACAAGGAACGGTTATCCTCGATGGTAGCTGAGGATTCTAAAGCTTGAATTACTAAGCTTCCTACTTTTTCTCGCTCTTGTTGTGCTAAGTTACTTGCATAAAGACTATAATCCTCTAAATCTTCAACTATGTTTTTTGAGATTACTTGAAGCATATACATTCCATTATTCCCAGTTATCAATCCAGAAGTTGAATCAACATCCAATGAAAATGCAGCTCCAACAACATAGGGTTCATTTCCTGCTCCCACCAAAGTAGCACTTTTTTGGTTTACTGCAAGTGCAGAAACAACCTCAAGACTATTACTTGCAGCTAAATCTTCAAGAGATTTATTTTCGCTATTTGCTTTAATAATCATCGCTGCTTTTTTCTTGTTTTTTAAAATTTTAGTCACTTCCAAACGAGCATCATCAACATCAGCTAGTCCTTTCTCTTTTATCTTGGTAAGTTTCACTATGGCGTATCCTCCATAAGAGAGATTAAAACGCTTAATAGCACCAATTTTAGCATCGGCTCCAAAGGCCCACTGAACTATTTGACGTTGCTCAGGTAAACCCGGTAGATTTTCATCTAGAGCATCAATTGAGTTTACTGTTCTCAAATTATAATTTTTCTTTTCTGCTAAAACTGCAAATTCTTCTTTTGCAGAACCCATTTCAAATTGAGTAGCCTTTTTGAATATCTCATTGGATGTATTCTCAGAGGGAACAATTTTTTGGGTGACATCAGCCAAAAGTACTAAATCTTGTTTGTTAGTAATTTTAACTACATGGAAACCAAATTCTGTTTCTACTAGCCCTACAGCTCCAACTCGAGACTTATCTGCGAACTTGAATAACTCCTCTGTAATTCCCCCTTCTTGAAAAAATCCAATATCTCCTGCAGAACTTTTGGAAGGTCCATCAGAAAATTGAGAGGCAAGAGGCTCCAATTGGCTTTTATTTTTTCGAACTCTTCTCAGATAGGATTTTGCTAACTTTTTTGCTTCATCTTTGGTTCGAGTAATAGACGGTTGTGCACCTGTAGCTCCTTCAAATGACACAAGAATATTACTTGCACGAATGGAGCCATTCTTCTTGCGGTCTAATAAAAGTGAGATTTTGTATGAGTCAATATCTTTGTACGGGCCAAAAACCTCTCCTTTTTTTAAGTTGTACAATATTTCGGAAAACTCTCTTGCTAACCTTCTTTTTGGGATGTAAACGGAATCAAATCCACTTTCAGAATATTTTTCGACAAAATCTCTAAGGTTTGAAACGGATTTAAGCCCTTGAATGGTATCAGTAAGTTTGGATACTTCATTGTATTCAATTCGATCATCAATCAAAGAAGTTAATGTGTTTCTAATAATTGTTTGATCTTCCTCTGTAGCGGTTTCTAAAAAAGAAACATACTCAATTGCCCGTGATGCTTTAGATTCGTATGCAGAAGCATTATTTTTTATGTACGATTTAATTTCAGCATCCGTAATGTTGACAAGGCTATCGTTAATACTCGAAAATGGTATTTGTACATAGTTCAAATCAACATTGTCGTTTTCTAAATGGTATAATGTTTGAGCTTCTTTATTGGTAATTCCGATACTTGATTTGATCAAGTCAAAGTAAATCGATTCTCTAGCAGAAGAAATGATACTCGCTTCCTGGGATTTCCATTGCTCGTATGCCTGAGGATTTTGGTCTCTCATTAGCAAAATAAAATCTGCAAATAACCCAAAATCAAAAAAACCAGCTTCATTAATAAAACGGGGGTCTTTGATTATAGATTCTGTTGAAGAAACTACTTGTTCTATTTGTTCCTTACCAGCATCAATTCCAAGAGTATTCAATTCTGCTTCAAAAAGAGTGGATTTAACAAATTGGTTCCAAACCACATTTACAGATTGAATAGTCGAATATCCATACTGACGTTCCGTTTGATCGACAAGATATCTAAAGTTTTCAATTTTGATTTCCTCATCGTTTATTATTCCAATAGGTTCAGAAGGACCAGTGTCACCTGCTCCATTTCCGAATACTCCAGAAATAATAAAAGCAAATAATGCAAGTCCTATGATTAGAATTAGAAAGAACGATTTTTGTCTGATTTTACCTAATATGGCCATCGTATGGGTATTTAAATTTTTATTATCTGCGAAAATACAATATCCTTAGCAATAATAAAAGGGAATAATGCACCTTCTATTGAGTTCAAGCTTTGTATTTTAAGATTCTTTTATGGAAAGATGGATTCGTTCGATTTTAGTGGACGATACCGCAAGTATTTTAAATTCGTATTGATCCAAAGCGAAAACATCACCTTGTTGAGGAATTTTTTCAGTAAAATGTACAACTAAACCTCCAAGGGTTTCATAAAACTCTTCCTCAGGCAAAGAAAAACCATAGGTTGTATTCAAATAATCTACTTCCAATCGAGCAGAAAATTCATATTCATTATCATTGATTTTAAATTCATAATGATCTACAAGGTCATGTTCATCCTCTATCTCACCAAACAATTCCTCCACAATATCTTCAACGGTAATAATTCCCGATGTTCCTCCATATTCATCTAAAACAACTGCCAGGCTTTTTCTCTTTCGAGTCAATCGATTAAGAACATCATTTATAGGAAGTGGTTCGTGAATGAATTCAACAGGCAAAAGAATACTTCGAATAGACTTGGGTTTTTTCAATAACTCAAAAGTGTGAACGTAGCCCAAAATATCATCAACCGAATTTTGATATACGGGTATTTTAGAAAATCCCGTTGCCATAAATATTTCTTTAAGTTCTTGGATATTTTTATCAATATCTATGGCAACTAATTCCGCTCTAGGTACCATTACTTCTCTGGCTTTCAAATCAGAGAATTCTAGGGCGTTTTGAAAAATTTGAATCTCAGAATCTAACTCTTCTTTGTCAGAAACCGACTCTACTTGTTTTTCAATATAATCGCCTAGTTCACCTTTCGAAAAAGAAATTTCGGCAACCTCAGCTGATGTTTTAAAGAATATTTTGAGTACTAAGTCTGTTATTTTAATGACAAAGAAAATGATAGGAGCAAACAAATAATAAAAAAAAGCCGCTGGTATGATAAAAAGCTTAATCAACTTATTGGCATAAAGTTGAAAAAAGACTTTGGGAATAAACTCAGCCGTTATTAGTATAATGATTGTAGAAATCAGTGTCTGATAAAAAAGGATACCAATGGGTAAATTACTTGCATTGACTTCTGGAAAAAAAAGACTTATGATTCTATTTCCCATAAAAATCCCATAAACTACTAAAGATATATTATTACCGACCAACATCGCAGCAATAAATTTTGAAGGAGTTTCAGTAATTCGAGTAAGTGTTTTAGCAACAATATTGTCTTGATTTTTTTCTATCTCAAGAAATATTCTGTCCGATGAAATAAATGCAATTTCTAAGCCAGAGAAAAAGGCCGAAAGGGCTAAACAAATAATGATTACTATGTCCGTTGCAATCATCTAAGACTTTCTATTTTTAAATTTCTTTCTATACTTCCTTCGAAATAAAAACATAAAAATCGAAAGTGCAGCAAACCCAATAAACAAATAGGCTTTATCACGTTGAATATCCCAAAGTGTTATTACTTCAATAAGTGAGATTGTTGCAATAACAATATATAGGAATTCTGATATTTTATAAAACTTCATTTGGCATTTAAATTAATTTGACTCTGTAGTTTGCTCTTCTTGCTGAACAGCAACTGTACCCGTTAGTTTACCTGTCTGAAATTTAGTGAATTCTTTGTTGGTGTCCAATCGGCTTGCAAGTACATTGTATTCGGGTCCAACAAATCGAAATTCTTTTTCAGTGAAAATCCAATCATTATTAGCATCCCAATAAAGTTGTTCGGTATTTAACACTGATCCATCACTTAAGGTAAGGCTTACATTTCCAACTAAGTCAATAATTGAAGTAGCGTTGTAGAGTGTTCCAAAATCCGCTAGTACAATGTTTTCATTCATTAACTCATCAAAAAAAGTAACCTTAAGACCTTCTGGAAATTCAGAATGTTGTAGAGATAGATTTGAATAATCCAGATAAACGGGAGTTTCTAAGATGGCCTTGATTCGTGTGGAGTCTGTATATACCATTCTAATGTTAAAGCCCGTTCCAACCGGTTTTTTTTTATGATAAGCTTGATTTTCTGTTTTATTTGTTGATAAATCACAGGAACAAAAAAGGGTTGTCGTAAAAACAACAACCCATAGTTTATATTTGAAAATTTTTAAAACCATTTAAAGTTTTGGAACCGTAACACTTCCATTAATCCAACAATCAAATTTGATTATAACTCCTTCATTTCCTTCCGTAAATATATCGGTTTTGGATGGAGCTCTACCTTCATAACTTTTGGCTGCCTTATTAGCATTTTTCTTTAGAGAAGCATCAACTCGGGCAGCTCTTCGGGCAGTTTTAGCTGCTAGCCAGTATACAGCTCTTTTCTCGAACTGAGTGTTTCCACAATCGTTTGCTGAACTTGCATACAAGCTTGCAATCATCAGGTGCGCTTTACCCAATGATGGTTGATATCTTAAGGCTTTGTTCGCATAGTTTCTTGCAGTAGATTTTCGTCCTCTAGATTTAAACTCTAACGCAATTTTGTATAAAGTTTTTGCTTTTTTGTAAGGATCAGTTTCTAGAGCAATTGATTCTTCGTAATACTTCAACGCTTCATTATTATTACCTTTTTTATCGTTCAAGATTCCGAGGTAGTACGCAGAATTTGCTGACGGTTCTAAAGCATGGAGTGCTTCAACAATTGTTACAAATAAGGGGTCATCTGAACATTCTTTGTTTTTCATTCGACCAGCGGCTCTGTTTAACCAAACTGCGTCTCCTTTATTTTCTTCAAAATTACGTTGATATAGCGGTATCAAATTCTCACAAGTAGATTCTTTTGAAATGATAGCATCTAAATTTGACAGAAAAATTCCAATAGCTCTTGAATTAGTGTCGTATACTTTTTTGCGCTTCAAGTCTTTGGTTGTGAGAGGTATTCCGTTTTCTTCTTTCTTCAAAAGTACATCTAACTTTTTTGAAAGTTTAACTCCTTCAAATTCAAATTTCTCAGAAACTTCCTCGTATTTATTGAATAATTTTTCTGGGGTAACATCTGTAGAACCTGCCTTATACAAGTTAAGCATGGTTTTGAAATAATTGTAAAGTCCTTTTGGATTTGTGAAACTACTTATATCCTGAGTAAAAGCTTGATCAAAAGTTGCATAAATTTCAGCTGTAGTACCCAACTTATTATCGATCATTGTTTGCGCTTTACTTGCCAAAATACTTCCGATTCTACTCTTACCTTTTTTGGTAGGAAAATATTGAATCCACTGGTCGTATAATTTCATCAAGTCTTGAGCTTCAGCCTGTTTTGCTTCACCTTCTGCTTTTTTCAATCTACTCTTAAGTATCCTTTCTCCATAAGTATAAATTGCAACATTTAAAGATGGACATTCATTTCGAACAGCCATCCAAGGTACGTAAGCAGCCTCATAGTTTTTGACTTTAGCTGACTCAGCAAAAATGGATAAATTTTGGTTGCAATTTTCATTAGATTGGGCACGTGTATTGCTCGTGCAAAAAATAAATGTAAAAATTAAGAAATTTGTTAAAGTTCTCATTAGTGAAATAAATTAATTATATTTTCTTTTAATAAACCAGATATCATTTAGTGATAATCCGATGATTAGATTCCAATAACTCTCGTCAATTAAACCGTTTTCTCGACTACCTCGTTTACCAAATTCAACACCTATATTGGCATTTGAATACCCTGCCATAGGTAAACTTACTCCAAAAGATATGCCAGTTTCTTTTAGGGGTTGATTATTGAATAAAATTCCAGTGTGAGTTAAACGAAATCCGGCTCTGTAAACAATTCGTTTCCAATAACTCGTTATCGAAGAGTAATCGGGTAGATAAAATCCCCCAACAGAGAATCGTGTTGCATTTGCATAAGCTATGTTGTCAAGTTTTATGAACTCATTGGTGTAATCGGCAGAATTACGTTGGCTGTATTGTACACCCAGAAACCACTTTTTGTCTTTAGTTAATCCCAATCCAAATGAATATTGATTCCCCATTGATATTTTGGTTTCCAATAAGCCGTCTTGTGCCAAATCTACATTTTCAAAGTCTCCAAGATTTTGAGTCGATATGGATTGAGTGAAAAAAACACTCTCATTTGAAGAAGTCAATGTATTGTCTGGAACATAGTAAAACATTGCGTTTAAATTTAACTTATCTTTAATAAGTAAAGTTAACTGTGTTGAGAAACGATAGTTAAAGCCTACTAGCGATGATGATTTAGTGAAAAAAGTTCCGTAGTCAATATTTTCTTCCTGACGAGAAGATTCATTTGTTATTTTTCCAAAATTATAATTGGCACTAACTCCAAGGTTTAAAAATTTAAACAACTTAAAACCCACGGTAAAGAAGGTTTGATTCAACCCTCCATAGCCTTCATTTCTATTGATTACATTCTTGTTATCATCATCATCTTCTATGGATTGTAATCGATATCCTACAGAAGTAGCAGGTAGAATTCCAAAACCAAAAGTAAATCTCTTGGTAGGAATCGCAACAACTAAATAATCAATTGAAGCAGAAGTTACATCTTCTTCCGCGGCGGTGGATGATAATCTTGTTTCTTTATAATTCAAACCCATGCCATAAGTAACAAGTTTAAGGTCACCAAAACTAGCTGGATTATTCAAGTTAGCATGCAGTGAATCAGAATAAATATCGAGACCTCCCATAAGCCTGTTAATGGCATTTCCTTTGAACGCAACATCCCCTATACCTCCAATGGAATATGGAGAAGATGTGTTTGATTGGGCAAAAATCAATTGGGATCCAACAAGCAGTATAATGACGTATAAATATTTCAATTTTATTATTTGTTGAGTTCTAATATACAGTCCAAACCTTCCACCAAAAAATTCGGATGGGCAAATATGGGGTTTTTTAATCGTTTTGACAACTGCTTACAGTCTCCACCTGTTAAAATTATTGTTAAATCTGTGTATTTTTCTCTAAAATGATCAATTTGACCCTGAATTTCATAAAATACGCCTTGAAAAACTCCAACTTGAATTGAACTTTGTGTATCCTTTCCAAAACTACTTTCAATGCTATTATGCTCTATTAGTGGTAATTTACCAGTATATTCTTTTAAACTTTTGTAACGCATTTTATATCCAGGAGAAATCATTCCTCCCTCATAAACATTTTTTTGGGTTAGTAGATCGTAGGTAATACAGCTGCCAACATCGATAACCAAAACGTTTTGCTCGGGATATAATTTTGAAGCCGCTCCCATTAACCCTAGTCGGTCTGGTCCCAAAGTTTCTAGTGACTTATAATTTATTTTGAAGGGAAACTGCCAAGAACTATCCAAAATATAAATTCCTTTAGGATCAAAAATTGAATTTAAAAAACTCCAATCAATTCCCCGAACATCAGATATCAAAATCGATTCAATTCTAGGATAATTTTCTAAAACACTCTTAAATTCTTCAAAAACAGGTTCAATTAACTCTGTTGCGACGAACTTTCTGTCTTCAAAAAAAGCAAGTTTTACATTGCTGTTGCCTGCATCGATTATCAAATTCATATTTGAAATTTGTTTGTGCTAAAATAAACATTATGAAATTTAGTTAAAATGTTTTGCGGAAAATTAAAAAGGACGTTATATTTGCAGCCACCAAAAGGGTACCTTAGCTCAGTTGGTAGAGCAAAGGACTGAAAATCCTTGTGTCCCTGGTTCGATTCCTGGAGGTACCACATTTTAACCCTGTAATTCATTGATTTACAGGGTTTTATTTTTTTAAGATCCTAATTTGTTCCAAATCTTGTTCCAAATATGGGTATTTTTTAGTACTTTTAAGACACTATGAGTGTTTATATTTCACCCAATTTAACTAAGAAAAAAACGGATTATAAACCTTCAGATAAAATCACAATATACCTGAATTATTATTTTCAAGGGAAGAAACTAAGAATCCCTTCCGACGTTACAGTTTTATTTAAAGATTGGGATAAAAATTGGAAACAAGGAAGAAAATCTGATCCAATATTAAAAACTGATCAAAATCATGTTTCAAAAAACATTCTCTTAAAACAAAAATTAAGTGAAGTAAATCAGATCATTGATAGAATCAAATTAAATGGTCAAATACCTGTTATTGAATTAGTCAAAAACAATCTAAAGAATTTTAAAAAGGAAGAAGTCAAAAAAACTTTTGAGAATCTAGACTTGATTTTTTTGCTTAATGAATATTGTGATTACATAGAAAATGAAATAACCCTCAGAAAAGGATACAAGAAAAGTATTTTTACCTCCCTAAAAAGAATTAATGATTTCACCCAACATTATAATAAAATATTGAATTACAATGTATTAGTATCTAATATAGATGAAGAATATCAAAAATCATTTTTGAAATTTTATTCCGATAAAGGTGATCAACCTTCTACAATAAGAAAACGATTAAAATCACTTGTTTCATTTGTTAATTGGTGTGGTAAACAAGGATATACTAATCATAAAATATCCGTTATACCTTTCAATCATAATTTTGAAAAGGAAGTCGTTTATTTAACAAGAGAAGAAGTCTTACAACTATATCAATTTGAAGAATTTAATTTTTCAAACAAGAATCATAAAAAACATACTAATGAGTTTTTTTACGATGAATTAAAGAATGGTAAAACGAAAATCTATACTAATCTAGAAGTTTATAAAGATATATTAGTTTTTGGTTGTGGTGTTGGATGTAGGTTTGGAGATCTTATTTCTTTAAGATTAGATAATTATCAATTCTCAGAGGATAGATCAAAAGGATATTTTGTTTTTAGAATGGAAAAAAGTAGAACTGGAAAACAAGTAAAGGTTCCTATTAACAGATTGACTTTTGAGATTTGGAAGAAATATTCTAAAAATAAAAAAAGAACAGATTCTATTTTTCCAAGGTCTTCTTCTGGAAATTTACCCACAAACCAAAAGATGAATAAACAGATAAAGGAGATTGGTAAAATAGTTGGTCTTAATAGATTAGTTTCCAAACCTAAGTTTAATGTTGAGGGAAAAATCATAAAAGAAAGTGATACAAGAGTTCCAATTCATTCTGTATTATCATCCCATATTATGAGAAGAACTTTTATAAGAGAAGGAATTGAAAATAAAATACCTACACATGTCATGATGTCAATGTCAGGTCATTCAACAGAGAGAGTTTACCATCAATATTTTTCTACTACCTCATCTGAACTTGATGAAGAAGGGAGAAAACTTTTTTCCTTAGAGTTAAATCAAAAGGAAAATAAAAAATCATATAATCAAGTATCCCTTGAAAATCAACTATTAGAGTTGAAATCGTTGTTTGAAAAAGGTCTTATTCCTGAGGAGATATACTTAGAAAAAGTATCTAGATTGGTTTAATAATTGAATTTTCACTGATTACTTGCATATCATAAAATTCTTCGCTACTTTCACCCTATGAAGGTTAAAGTATCCTCTCTCAAACACCATCCTAAGAACAAAGAAATCTATACCCTATCCTCTATTGAGGAACTGATGGAAAGTATTTCAGAGGTGGGATTATTACAACCTCTTATTATTGACAATCAAAATCAAATTATCAGTGGTAACAGAAGATTTGAATCTATTAAAAGATTGGGATGGGAAGAAGTTGAGGTTCATTCAACGAGAAGTTCAAGAAGATGATGAAGAATTACTTCTAATTCACTTCAATAAACAGAGAATAAAGAGTTTTAAGGAACTTATAAACGAATATCTAACACTTGATAGGATTTACCGAAAAGGACAAGGGAAACGAACGGATTTAACTTCTGTTAAATCTAACAGAAGTTCTTCAAGAGATATAGTTTCTAAAGAAATGGGAATCTCTTCTTCTCAATTACAACGATTGATTTTTATTCATAAACATCACCCTAATCACATAGAACTTTTAGATAAAGGAATTCTTACGGTTAACCAATCCTTTCTTCAAATTCAAAGAGAGGAAAAAGAAAAGGAAAGTAGAGAATCAAATAACTCTATTAAATCAGAATCCAATAATAAATCCAATTGGAGGTTTTATCAGAAATCATCTCATGATATGAGGGAACTTAAAGATGGTGAAGTTCAAACCATCTTTACTTCTCCTCCTTATTGGAACAAAAGAAAGTATTCAGATGAAGAAGGGTTAGGAAATGAGAAAACCTCTGAAGAGTTTGTACTAAATCTATCTGAACATCTTAGAGATTGTAAAAGAGTATTATATGATAGGGGAAGTTTATTTTTAAACCTTGGAGATACTTTTTACAATGGAAATCTTCAAAATGTACCTCATAGAGTAATCCTTAAACTTCAAGAACAAGGATGGATACTTAGAAATACAATTATTTGGTCTAAAACTAATCCAAAACCCTCATCATCAAAATCTAATCTTACTCCCTCTTATGAATTCATCTTTCATCTTACTAAATCAATGGAGTATGATTATTGCCCAACACTAAACAAACTCTCTGATAAAACAAAACCCTCACTTCCACCTCGACACAGAAGTGTAAATGGGGAGTACTCAAATTCTATATCACCCTATCTACCTAACATCAAAGGAAAGAATATGGGAGATTATTGGAATGAGGATATAGTTAGAACTTCTGTTGCTAATCAAAAGTTAGACATAGAAGGTGAACATCCAGCACCATTTCCTGAAGAAATTATCACTCTACCTATTCTTCAAACCTCTAAAGAGTTTGAATTAGTACTAGACCCTTTTATGGGAAGTGGAACTACTGGTAGAGTTTGTGATAAATTGGGGAGGAGATTTGTGGGATATGATTTGAAGGGGTATTAACATTAATTATATAATTTGGGTATGAAATTTTCTTTGATGAAAGTAGTTTTTTTTTTGAAAGATTTTTTGAGAAAATATTTTCTATTATCGATAATGATAGGTTCTTTGGAAAACATTTTTTTGAAATCATCAAATTTAAGATTAAAAGTATATCGAGAATAGATTTTTTTGGTTTCAAAATTATCAAACAATTTGTACGGAGTATAAGAAGAAGAACCTATAAGTAACTCCTTAATTTTGTTATTTTGTGAAGAAAAGTTTGAGACGATTTTGACAACAGAGTCATTAATTACATTCAAAGTAAAGTCTACTGTTAATTTATCCTTATTAACTGTTTGATAAACAAATGGCTTTATAAAGTATTGAATACCATCATCTCCCCTATAAAATGATTTGATGAAGTTTTTTTGAGAAAAAACTGAAGTTACTGAGAATATTAAAAAGATGTAAAATATATTATATTTCATTGATATCATAAAAAAGGTGGAATTAGTAGACTTTAAAATTATACTAATTCCACCTTGTTAAATTGAAATTACTTATTAGTTACCCGTAACAATACATTCGTAAGTTTGGATAATTCCAAGTAAATTTGTTTGTTTCAAATCAACAGTTGAAATTTTAGTTATTCCAGCTTGTTTAGCCGCTTTTTGAATACTAGCGTCTTGGTCAAACCAAAGAACACCTAAATAACCTGTTGCTTTGGACATTCCAACTTTACCCCCAACTTCATTACTAGTTGCGTTTACAGGTAAAGTAACTGCACAACTTGTTAATAGAAAGGAAAAAGTTAATAGTAATAATGTTTTTTTCATAATATTTAAATTTAATTATGTAAATATATTTAGATTGGTTTCTAAAAAAAACACCTGCATTTTAAATTGTATATTTATTTAATGAAAAGATTTTATTTAATATTAATGTTATTTTCTCGATTTTTAATTTATTCTCAACATAAATTAGAAATAGAAGGAGAGTTTAAATTACTTACTCATAAAGATTCAATTAAAGTATTCTCACAAAATAAACTACTTGTATTTGATGAAAATTTAAATCTTGTAAGGGAAGAACAAATTTTTTTTGATCAAAACATCATTGATTACAAGATATTACTTATTGAAGATCAAATATTTTTTGTGAGTATTAGAGGGGGTCAAGTTTATAAAAAACAAGGTAGAGAGTCCTTTCACAGAATCGACAAATCCTTTGACCATAGAATGCAGTCTGACTCAGAAATTATTTTAAAGAATGATACGATATTTAAATTTGGTGGCTATGGATTCTGGTCAATGAGAAACTTTATAACCTATTTTGATTTTGACCAATCGGAATGGTTTCCATTAGAATATTCGGACAATAATCTTTCGAATGGATTTTCTAATACACTTTTCAGTTTTATTAAAAATGATTTCTACTTCTTAGGTGGAAATAAAATGGATGGGTTATTAAAAATAAAACCAAATAACAAAATATGTCATTTCTCAAATTTAAAGAAAGAATGGAATGAAATTGGTGAAATAGAATCTCCGATTACTCTTGATGGTTTCCACTTTTTCAACAAAAACTCTTTTTATATAATTTACGAATCTTTGGTTTCAAAAATCAACCTAGAAAATAAAACAATAACAAACTACAAAAAACACAGTTCACTTTACTCAGGGACAAAATTTAAACATACAATCACAATCGTAGGGGATAAAGTTTTTTATGTAACCGGAGAGTATAAACAGTTGATACTGAACAAACTTCCACTATCAGAATTACTAAGTGAAAAAATCAGTGAAAGGGGGTTTTTGAGACCAAATAATTTCTATCTGTATTTATTAGTAGGTTTTATGTTTATCATTTCACTAGTAATTATTCTAAGAAAAAAAACTAACCAATTAATAATAGTTTCAAATCAACAATTATTAATGGGAAGAAAAAAGACAGAAATTTCAAAGTTCCAATCTCAATTGATCAAGATTTTAATTAATAATAATTCAACACTCAATAAAGATTTTGATATTCTAAACGAAAATGGATATTTAAATAAATACCATTTTCAAAGAACTTTGAAGAATGAGATTTTTCAAATTAATTTGATATTTAAAACTTTAACGAATTCACATCATGAAATGATAGTTGTAAAAAAAAATGAAGTTGATAAACGAATAAATATTTATCAACTTAATGTAAACTATAATTTCATGCTTAAATAAAAAACTAACCCCGATATATAAACCACTCCGAATAGGGGTTTAGGGAAAAAGTATTTTCTCAGTTACAAGAAACCTCAACCTGTGAAATACTGATAGAGTATTCAATTCAAAAGTTTTTAAGAGAGTCTATCAAATCTTCTTATTACTTCATTCTGATACACTTTGATTACTTAACCTCTTAACTGAAAGAATTCCCTTTCAAACTATTTTCCCACTCTAATAAATCCTTTTCTGTGATGTATTTTGAATGTGTGGATACTTCTATCATCTTCAATCCTCTATTTCTTCTCCAATCTTCTATGGTTACTCTATCTACTCCATAGAGTTCCATTAAATCCTTTTTACTCAATCTTCTTTCCATATACTTTTATCTCCTCTTTTTCTAATAGTTCTTTAAACTTCTTTCTATAGGTTTCTCTATCTCCTGATATTCTGTACTTCTCAAGTTTATGAGAAAAGTTTTTAATCAAGACAGACTTCTTCTTTAATAGTTCTACCATATGTTTTGCTTGTTCATCTGTTATATTTCTTATCATATTATTTCCTTTCAGAGTATTTTAAAAAACAGTAATAACCTCGTACTTGAAATACTTAATCAGTTCGAGGTTGATACTCTTTATTTTAAACTTTTCTTTTATTTAAAACTAACTACTACTTCACAATTAGATATAGTGAGTCCATTAAGGGAAATTCCCTTTTAAAAAACTATTTCCATTTTTCAGTTGAATCTAACAGACACTCAAACAAGAATTCAACCTATCTGCATTTTAACGAGTTCAGACCTTTCTTCTTTACCTCTCGGAACACTAATGACTGGTTTTACCTATCGGTGAGTGTTGGTCATTATTGGGTACTTCCCCCATGTGTCAGGTGTAGTATCTCGGTAGATTAAGTATTTCTTAAAGTAATCTACAACTCAGTAGAACAATTGGTTCTATATATAAGTATTAGAAACTTTAGAAAACGTAAAAAAATGTGAGAAAAAAGATAGAAAATAACTTCTGCCAAATCTAACATAAGTTAGAACAAGATATGTTCCAAATGGAACAATATTTGTTCCAAATTTAATATATTTAAAGTCATATAATCTTGTTTATCAGTGACTTATAAATTTGATTATAGTACTGGAGGTACCACTTTTAATCCTTTAAACGCTTATGTTTAGAGGGTTTTTTGTTTTCTAATCCTAGTATAATTAAAAATTTGCTGATTCTTTTCACCTCCAAACTTCTTTGAACTATTCTTTTAAGTCAATCATTGAATCCGAAGGAGGTTTTTCAAGAAATTGATCTTCAAGTTGCTCAACATTTCTAAGTTTAGAAAGCATCATTCTAGAACGAGTTGTTACTAAAGTCTCGATTTCATTATTGGCTTCATTCAATTTTTTCTGAGCTTTTTCTAAGACCCCCCCGAAAGTTGTAAATTCTTTCTTCACTGCCGAAAGGACATTCCAAACTTCACTACTTCTTTTCTGAATGGCAAGGGTTTTAAAGCCCATTTGAAGACTGTTGAGCATAGCGGCTAAAGTTGTCGGACCAGTGATAACAATCTTGTACTCTCGTTGCAATAAAGTCACCAAATCAGGTTGGCGAACAACCTCTGCAAATAAACCCTCGATGGGTAAAAACATGATTCCAAAATCTGTGGTATTAGGAGGATCTATGTATTTAGTTGAAATGTCTTTAGCAAAACGTTTTATTGAAGCTACCAAAGCTTTTATGGATGCTTCTATTGCATTGGCATCACCAGCATCGTAAGCAGTTTGCAGGCGAATGTAATCCTCTTGAGGAAACTTCGCATCTATCGGAAGATATACCCCAGAATCATTAATGTCTTTCCCTGGAAGTTTAATTGCAAATTCAACTAAGGCGTCAGATCCTTTCTTTGTTTTAACATTTGAATCGTATTGATCAGGAGACAAAATTTGATCTAAAATATTTCCCAATTGTATTTCTCCTAAAATACCTCTTGTTTTTACATTACTCAATACTTTTTTCAAATCCCCTACTCCCGAAGCCAGTTGTTGCATTTCTCCGAGTCCTTTTTGAACTTTTAATAATTGTTGAGTTACAATTTCAAAGGATTTACCTAAACGTTCCTCTAGAGTTTTATGAAGCTTTTCATCAACAGTTTCTCTCATTTTTTCCAGTTTCAACTCCGTAGTTTTCACGAGTTCATCTTGTCTCAATTTTATCTGATCAAACTTTTGGCGTTGCATCTCATTAAAGTCTTTGACATTTTTAGAAAAAACTTCCTGAAATTCTTTAAGATTGAGCTTCAGTTCTCCCCTATTTTCTTTTGCATTTGCATTTAGCGTCTTATTAAGAGAAGCTAACTTTTGTTCCATTTTTTCAGTCAAACGCTCTAATCCTTGGGTAAGTTCTTGGCGGTTTTCTTTTAAATTTTTTGAAAGCTCTTCTCTATTTTGTTGAAACTCTAAACGAATACTTTTTTGAATTAAATCATTTAAATCAGAAGCAACCCGATCTGCTGGTTTTTTTAGGATTAAATAAATTACTCCCAAAAGTGAAACAAATGAAACTACCGTGGAAAAAATTAGCATGAAAAAATTTTAACTAAAATTAATAATTTATTTGTAGAGACCACAGAATGCTAAAACTAGTTATCAACTAAAAATAGAAAGAAACCCAAAATAAAAAAGCCCTCCAAATTATTGGAAAGCTTCTCACTGGTTTTCTACAAACCTCTTGCACAAATGTGCAAGCAACACAACTTCTTTTCTCTGAAGCAGAGTATATTTATAATACAAAGATACACTTTTCATCGGGAATCTAAGTATCTAATAAGATTATTCATAAGCGATCGTAATGATTTTTGCTACACAGGCAGGTTTACGAATACCTTTGATTTCGATTTTCACGTTCCAAACAATCTTTATGCTTTTGAATTTTTGATCTTCAATGCTTTCAATATGGGCAATCCCACGAAGTTGGGCTCCTTCAATTACTGGGTAGGGAAAACGAACTTCATCCATTCCATAATTATAGCCCATTTTCAGGGATGACACTGTGAGAATTTCATCAAAGAATTTTGGAATTAATGCAAGGGACAAAAATCCATGGGCGATAGTTGATTTGAATGGGGATTCTTTCTTGGCTCGCTTTTTATCTACATGAATCCATTGATAATCTTTTGTTGCAGAGGCAAAATAATCAATCATTTCTTGGGTTACTTTTTGCCATGGAGATGGTGGCAAGGTAGTCCCTAATAAGCTTTTGAATTCGTTTAAGTCTTTTAAAATCATTGGGTGCAAGTATTTAAATTTACTTTTTATCTTTTGAGCTCTTATTTCATTCAAATTGTTTAAAGATAAGATCATTCATGATATTAGCATGAATCTCAATGTTTTCTTTGGTAAATGGAGAAATTCCGTATTCTGCCTCCAGGGTTTGTGCTAAAACAAAAAAACTACTCGAGGCACCAAACATAATGCTTACAAAATTTGCAACAGGTATGGATTTAAATTCTTCCAAATCATTACTTTCTGTAATGGGTTTGTGACCAAACCAAACTACCGGCATGAGTAAATGTTGACTGACAAAATCATACCTCCAAGACTTTCTACCCATTTCTTGTAATAAAACCTTGTACATAGGTGGAAATTCAGCCATCAAGTAAAGATACTCTTTTGAAAATGCCTTTAAAAGGGAAATTCCTTTTAAATGTAGGTGTTCTTTTCTTACTTTTTCATAGCGAAGCATTATTTTTTCAGAAAGATGAATGATTGATTTCTTCCACAAATCTTCTTTATTTTCAAAATGATAACTTATCAAAGGTGTCGTCACACCCACTTTTTGTGCAACCTCTTTGAGTTGAGCTCCTTCATATCCGTGATCAGAAAAAACATCTAATGCAGCTTCCAAGATAATTTCTATGTTTAACTTCTGCGAAGCAATAGGTCTACCCCTTTTTCTTTTTATATTCAAACTACTCATAAAGAATTTCTTGTAACAATTTTTTTGTCTTCAAAAACAATTGAAAATTAATTGAAATTAAATTGAAATTAAATAAAATTTTTATCATTTTTGTGTTAAATAAAATTTTATATAGTTTGGAAGCATGCAAATTGATTAGAACCAAACAAAAAAAGAAAATTATTAAAGTTTAAATATGAAAATTTTAGTTTGTATCAGTAATGTTCCAGACACGACCTCAAAGATAAATTTTGTTAACTCCAATACAGAATTTGACACACAAGGAGTGCAATTTATAATCAACCCAAACGATGAATTTGGATTGACTCGTGCCATCTGGATGCAGCAAAAACAACAAGCCGAAGTAACGGTAATCACTGTCGGTGATTCTAGTTGTGAGCCCACCCTTAGAAAATGTTTAGCAATTGGAGCAGACAAAGCCATTAGGATTGATGCTGAACCAACAGATGGTTTTTTTGTTGCTAAACAAATCGCAGAAATATGCAAAAAAGAAAGTTACGATTTGATTATTGCTGGTCGGGAGTCTATTGATCACAACGGAGGTATGGTTCCAGGTTTAATTGCAGGTATGCTGGATTATGAATACATTACCAATTGTATTTCACTAGAAATAGACAACGGACAAGCTACTGCTTCAAGAGAAATAGATGGTGGAAAAGAAGTTGTTACTAGTGAAATTCCTCTGGTAATAGGATCTCAAAAAGGTCTTGTTGAAGAGTCTGATTTAATCATCCCAAACATGAGAGGGATTATGCAAGCGCGGAAAAAACCTTTAGAGGTAATGGCTCCTTTGGATGTAAGTTCCGCTTCCAAAACGGAATCCTTTCAAAAACCAGCTCCTAAAGGAGAGGTTAAGCTGATTGCACCAGATGACATTGACACCCTAATAGATTTACTTCACAATGAAGCAAAAGTTATTTAATCCCTTTTAAAAAAAATTATGGCAGTAATAATATATACAGAATCAGAACAAGGGAGTTTTAAAAAAGTAGCCTTTGAAATAGCCTCCTATGGAAAAGCTTTGGCGGACCAAACCAATCAAAAATTAATAGCTGTAACCTTTAATCAGGCTGACTCAAGTGAGTTGGGGAATTACGGTGTTGACCAAGTAGTTAATATCACGGGAGCTTTTACAGAAAGTTTTTCCGCAAAAAAATATGCAGCTGCAATAGCACAAGTTACCAAACAGCATGAATCCTCTTTAGTGGTTGTTAGTTCTAGTGCAGACAGTAAATATTTAGCTCCCCTTTTAGCGGTTAAATTATCGGCGTCTTATACCTCAAACGTAGTTGCTTTACCCGAAAGTAAAGAACCTTTAACTCTCAAGAGAACTTGTTTTACCAATAAAGCGCTTAGTAAAGTAACTTCAAATCAAGCAGTAAACATTATTGGCTTATCGAGTAATGCCTTTGGAATTATTGAAACTCAAACTTCTCCAAAACAAAGTGAAGTCACTGTAGATGAAGTAAGTAGCACCATGAAAATTTCTGCAGTTGAAAAAGTTACAGGAACAATTACCATTGCTGATGCTGATGTTGTTGTGTCTGGAGGTAGAGGTCTTAAGGGTCCTGAAAATTGGCATTTAATCGAAGACTTAGCAGCAACTCTTGGGGCAGCAACTGCATGTTCAAAACCTGTTTCGGATATGGGATGGAGACCCCATAGTGAGCACGTTGGGCAAACTGGAAAACCCGTAGCTTCAAATTTATACATCGCAGTTGGTGTGTCGGGTGCAATTCAACACCTTGCTGGAATCAATGCTTCCAAGGTAAAAGTAGTAATCAATATTGATCCCGAAGCACCGTTCTTCAAAGCTGCTGATTATGGGATTGTTGGAGATGCTTTTGAGGTTCTTCCAAAACTTATCGAGAAATTAAAAGCATTTAAAGCTGCATAAATTTTAAATCAAAAAACTAAAGGTGCTAGAGTAGCACCTTTTTTTTTGCTTAAAGAACTCAATATTTGTAAAACGATTTATATGCAAGACTAGCTTTACAATCAAAGCTATTTGTCTATTTTTACTTTTCTAAATTTAAACCTTTAAGTTCATAAAAGCCAATTCAAAAAATCCATGAAGTGACAAAAGCCATTTCAAATAAAAAATTTACCCTTGGATTACTGCTTTTTGGAGTCAATTTAATGATGGGGCAAATTGGTACTCCTCCTGTTTTAAATGCTGAAGGTGATCAAATGTATTGCCCCCAAGCTGAACAAAATATCGTCACTGATTTTTCAATTCAAAATAGTGATGCCCAGACTATTGAAAAAGTTTATATTCAAATATCAACGGGGTACGCTTTAGGTGAAGACATTCTAAGACTCAATGGAACACATCCAAAGGTTACTAGCGGTTGGAATGTAGCAGAAGCAAAATTGACCTTGCGAAACAACTCTACTGATAATGATTTGAGTCATTTGGTTAATGCTGTTAAAAATGTAATTTTTTCAAGTACAAATCCTAATCCAAGTAGGGATAAATATTTTTCGATAACTATAGGGAGTGCCAATTATCTACCATCAACAAAACATTACTATGAATTTATTCCAAGTTTAAACATTTCTTGGACTGAGGCTAAAACTGCGGCTGAGAATAAAAATTATTTTGGAATCAAAGGATATTTGGTTACAATCTTGTCTCAAGATGAAGCAGATATTTCTGGAAAACTAACCAATGGAGTTGGTTGGATAGGAGGATCAGATCAAGAATCTGAAGGAACTTGGAAATGGGAAACAGGTCCAGAAGCAGGAACTGTTTTTTGGACTGGTGGTATCAACGGTAGTACTACAAATTACGCCAACTGGAATACAAACGAACCCAATAATGCTGGAGGCGAAGATTATGCTCATATCACAGATCCGTCAATAGGTTTTTCAGGCTCTTGGAACGATTTGCCAAACATAACTGCACCCTCTGGACCTTTTCAAGCAAAAGGTTATGTAGTGGAGTACGGTGGCTCAGTAGGAGATCCTGAACTAAATATTACTGCAAGTACTCGTCTAAAAATGCCCAAGATAATCAGTATCAGCAATACCAATGCCTGTTTTGGAGAAACACAAACACTAACGGTAAGTGCAACAAACTCAGAAATTAATTGGTACGACAGTAAAACGGGAGGTAATTTAATACATTCTGGAACATCATTTTCAATTCAACCAACAAACACCATCATTTATTGGGTTGATATTATTCCCTTAGACTGCCCCTCAGAAACTCGAACTCCAATCACAGCAGTTGTTCATCAATACCCCGAAATTCTTAAAAAAAATCTAATCGTTGAACAATGTGATAATGATGATGTCAATGACGGTAAAACCGTTTTTAACCTCAACACTTATCAATCCTTAATTTCAGTAAATCCTCAGGAAGAAACTTTTGAATTTTTCAAATCGCCTGACTTAGATATTAATTCAAAAATATTAAATCCTGAAGCCTACACAAACACTTCTTTTATCGAGCAATTATTTGTTAAAATTAACACCCCTTTCAATTGTTCTGAAACCTCTTCTTTAACTCTAAAGGTAGGAGCAAGTCTTATTGATTCTGATTTTTACATGGAATTTGAAACTTGCGAAACAGAAACAAAAACGCTTGATTTAGGAATTGAAAACTGGGGACAAACAACCTTTGAAGATCTAAGAGAAAGTCTTATCAATTCAAATTCGAAGTTCAGCTCTCAGAACATACAAATCAGCTTTTACTCGAATGAAACCGATGCATATTTACGCCAAAATATAATTGAAATTGAAAATGAGGAAGCTTTTTACACCATGCAAACCCCCTATCTTCAAAAAATTTGGGCACGTATTGATAATTTAGACCTCGATACCCTATCCTGCCTTGGGGTTAAAGAAGTCGCCCAACTTCAAGTAAACAAACTACCTGAGTTTGGACGTAGTGATGATCTAATCATCGTCTGTCTAAACCTTGATCCTGTTCCTATTGGAGTGGAATCAATTGACGGAAGAGTTTATAATTACAGTTGGACAAAAAACGGTTTGGACTATCCCTTGAATATTGATAATGTAGACAATCAAGTTCTGATATCAGAAGGAGGTTTTTACGAAGTCACGGCAACTACAACGGATGGTAAAGATTGCTCTAAAAAAATTGGGATAACAATGATATCCTCAGAGATAGCTACGCTTACCCAAGAAGACTTGGTTGTAATTGATCTGGTTGGAGACACAGGATCTATCGAAATTTTGGCTGATAATTTGGGGGTTGGAAATTATGAATACGCAATTGGCGACCCAACAGGCATTTATCAAGATCTCCCATTTTTTGACAACTTACTTCCTGGGATACATACAATTTACATTCAAGACAAAAACAACTGTGGACGCGTTGAAATTGAAGGCTCCGTTTTGGGGCATATGAAATTTTTTAGCCCCAACGGGGATGGCATAAACGATCGTTGGAAAATTTTGGGAGTCAATGAAAATTTTCAGCCTAAAACTAGAGTTTACATTTACGATCGATGGGGAAGATTATTAGTTGATCTTGACCCTCTTGACTATGGATGGGATGGCACTTTTAATGGGGCTAAACTCCCTCAGGATGATTATTGGTTTAGAGTGTTTTTTGAAAATGGAAAAGAATACAAAGGACATTTTAGCCTCTTAAGACCACAATAATGAAGTCTAATTTAAAAAAAATTACTCTTGTTATTGTTCTGTTTTGGGGAACTAACAAAACATTTGGGCAAGGTTTTGTGCCTTTATTCAACGAATATCTTTCAGAAAACCTCTACATGATTCACCCAGCAATGGCTGGAACCAATCTAAAAACTATGCGGATTAACACCGGAAGTCGTCAGCAGTGGTTTGATCTTCCCGAGGCACCTCAAACTAATCTTCTGACCCTTGAATATAGAGCCTCCAGAAATTCAATCCTTGGGGGACAATTTTTAAAAGATCAAAACGGTTATCACTCTAAAAACTCATCCTACCTTACCTATGCTTATCGAATTTATTTGAGTGATGAAATATGGAATACGCGCAGGTCATTTCCTACAAAAAATGATAATATCAAAGAACTCTCTTTTGGATTAAGCGTTGGGTCTGTTCGGTATAGTTTTGACCAAAGTAGTTTTGATCCACGAATAACCGACCCTTTATTGAATAATAATAACAGAAGTGGTATTGGATATATTACTGTTGATGTAGGGGCTGCATATGTTTCCACACATTTATCAACTCAAATTTCAATTAAAAACATTACGCTAAGTCCTACTAAATATTCGCAAAGTCAAGAAGATCCAAATTTCGATACAACAAAATACAAACACTATCTACTTTCTCTTCAATATGAAATATACTCGAACAAGGGCTGGAATTTTGAACCCTCATTTTTGATCCAATACCTTGAAAGAACTCAAGAAAGTAGCCTTGATTTAAACTTTAAAATTTATAAGCTGGTATCCAATGGTCGACTGTGGTTAGGCGCTTCCTATAGAAGAAACTTTACTCCTGTAAAAACTCCTTCTGAACCAAGTTCTGCTGAACAAAACTACCGTCATTTTACACCCGTTTTTGGCCTCAACTACAAACAATTTATGGTTTCGTATCATTATACAAACACCTTAGGGAAAATAAACCTCGGAACTACAGGTTTGCATTATTTCTCTCTTGGCATAAGCATATTTTAAAATAATAAAGAAAAAATAAACTAATTTTAAGACTGTGAATAAAATTATCGTCGAAATATGTTGCAGTTCTTTGGCATCCGTGTTGAATGCAATAAAAGGAAACGCACACCGAATTGAATTGTGTCAAAACCTTTTAGCGGATGGACTCAGTCCATCATCCAATTTTCTGAAAGAAGTAACCGCTGTATGCAAACTTCCCATTCATGTTTTGGTGCGACCCCGAGCTGGAAATTTCTTTTACAATTCGGCAGAAATTAAACAAATTGAAAAGGATATCGAACGTATAAAAAAATTTCCAATCCAAGGAATTGTAATCGGCGCATTAAACAAAGACAACTCTTTAGCAACAGAACTTCTTGACAAGTGGAAGAAAATGTGTCCAAATTTGGATTTTACTTTCCATCGTGCTTTTGACGTTGTAAAAGATCCTGAAAAAGCAATCCTTCAATTAATCAATTTGGGCTATAATCGAGTATTGACCTCCGGAACAGAACCAAAAGCAACTGAGGGGTTGGATTTACTAAAAAAACTAAATTCAAAATACTCAAATCATATAACTCTTATGCCTGGAGGTGGAGTAAATCATAAAAACGCTCATCAATTCCTTGAGGCTGGATTTAATCAAATTCACTTATCTGCAAAGGATAAAAATGAAAATTTTAGTGGAGATCCCGTTTCTAACCTCAACATCATTAAGTCGGTTGTTGAAACTGCTTCTCAATTTGAATAAATTATATTAAGAGGCAAAAACCATTCCTCAAAGAAATATATTTTGGAAGCGAGCGAACTTTTGGTTTAATATTAAATATTTATATTTATTATTAAAATTTAAATCTATTGAATTGTCATTTATAAATTTATATCAAAAAAATGAAAATAATCTATGTTGATCTTGATGGAGTTGTAGCTGATTTTGACAAAGGAAAAAAAGAACATCCGCTTGGAAATGTGACGCCATATAAGGGAAGACCGGACAAATTGCCTGGTGTTTATGAAAATTTAGATTTCAGCGTCTTTTTTGAAAAAAGTTTAAAAATAGGAATGTATATTGTAAGAAAATTTTTATTCTACTCCATTAAAATCATTACAGGTGTATTTTTCATCAACCTCTATTTGATGTACTCCACACATTTTAGATTCTACCTGAATATTGAGGCAATTCAAACAACCATTACTTAGACTTAAATTATCCATAATTATATATTTTATTCAAACATACAAAAAAAATTACTTAAACAATTGAAATATAAGTATTTATATATAGATTAAATAAAAATTAGTGTCAACTTTCTGTACTTCATTTTGAAATATAGTTCGCTGTTTTTGGTTTATAACATATTAAATAAGATTTACCAATTTGGATTTGGTTTGTGCGTTGCAGATATTATTTCAAAAAATTAATTGAAAGATCTTTAGATTCAGCTTCTTTTGTAGATGTTAAAAAATTAAAAATCCTCACTTTTGTAGTTGCTTTCGATAGAGATTTTTATTAAATTTATTATTTAGCTGTTATGGAACTTAATATCTTTGGTAATCCTTTAATATCATGTTGCAACAATCCATTGACCGGTTACTTAGGAGATGAAATTTATGATTTAATGTCCCATGTTTGGGGAGATGAAGGAAATGAGTCTCTTATGAATCATTTCAGTGAAGAGGTTACAAATAAAATTCTTCAAGACTCAGGTAAATACCTAGATACAAAGAATTGATTCCAGAGATTAATTTAATGGAATTTATAACACACTTTAATTACTTCTCTTTTCAAAAATCAGTATAACCTACTGATTCCTATATAATTACATGATATTATTAAAAATAGGGAGGGATTCGAACCACCTAAAAAAATAACTCCTTGAAAATCAAGGAGTTATAAATTTCGAAGTGGTTGCGGTCTGGACGGGACTCGAACCCGCGACCCCCTGCGTGACAGGCAGGTATTCTAACCAGCTGAACTACCAGACCTGTTTGAATGATTGCAAATATACATTGCATTTTTGTTATCTAAAAATAAAAATCCACTAAAAAGGGAAAATTTAAAAAGAAGATTTAAATCAATGCATCAAGTGCGTCAGCATAAGCTGTTTTTGGAGAAACACCCACTTTACGATCGACGATTTCTCCGTTTTTAAACACCAAAACTGTAGGGATATTTCGAACTCCATATTTAGCAGCAAATTCTTGATTTGAATCAACATCAAGTTTTCCAACAACTGCCTTTCCTTCAAAATCAGTGCTAATTTCTTCAATTATTGGGCCAACCATACGGCAAGGGCCACACCATGCTGCCCAAAAGTCAACCAGTACTGGTTTAGTAGATTTTAAAACAATTTCATCGAAGTTTGCATCTGTTATTTCTAAAGCCATAATATTATTTATTTTATACAAATGTATCTTTTTTTTTAAGCATAAAATAGTCTCAGCATCTGATTTTCTTATACTTAAATTATTAATCTTAATTTAATTGATATGGAATCTTTTGTTGCTCTAAAACCGACAGTAATTCATTATTGACTTCAAGGCGTTGTTTTCTACTGGGAAGTGTTAATTTAATTTTCTCCTCGGTATCAAAAACATCAACATACAGTGCCTTTTCCCCTTTAAAAGAACTAAAAACCTTTTTGAGTTCACTTACCCTTTCTTCATTAAGCTGTTTTACTTCAAACATCAAAGTGATTTTTTTAACATTTGTTTTCAGGGTATCATGAAGCATTTCAAAATTGTTAAATTGAATTCTAGGAGGTCCAAGCTGTCCCGTCTCACGATTCCTCCAGCCTTCGGCTACTCGAATCCGAAGACGAACAAAATTGTTAGGCAGTATGAAGTGTCTGAACTTTAAATAGTCTTCACCAAAGATTTTGAATTCATACTGGTCAGAAAAATCTTCAATAGAAAATTTGCCCCATCCCTTTCCATTTTTGCTAACTAAATGTTCTACATCATTGATAATTCCACCAAAACTTAAATCTCTGTTGATTAATGGATCCAGATCATTTAAAACATCAAAGGTTGAAGAAGAAAAATATTTCATCTCCCGTTTGAAATCGTCTAATGGATGGGCAGATATATAAATCCCAACAACCGCTTTTTCTTTTTTCAACAACTCCAAAGTTCCCCATGATTCACATTCGGGAATTTTAATTTCTTGAATTTGTTCTTGACTATCATCCCCAAACAAATTGGTTTGAGAAGAATTTAAATTTTCTTGATATTTAGCTCCGTATCGGATTGCTTTCTCTAGGAAAATTATTCCATCCCCATCGGGATTAAAATATTGTGCACGGTGACAGTTTCCAAAAGAATCTAAACCTCCTGCCAAAGTCAAGTTTTCAAGTGCTTTTTTATTTGCAGCTCGTAAATCAATTCTTTTGGTCAAATCAAAAACAGAGGTATACCTGCTTTCCTCACGATGCTCAATAATGGTCTCTACGGCTCCTCTACCGACTCCTTTTACAGCTCCCATACCAAAACGAATAGCTTGTTGATTATTTACAGTAAACTTATAAAAGGATTCGTTTACATCGGGCCCAAGTACATTGAGTCCCATCCGGCGACACTCTTCCATAAAAAAGGTTACTTGTTTGATGTCGCTCATGTTATTTGATAAAACCGCTGCCATGTATTCAGCGGGATAATGTGCTTTTAAATAAGCGGTTTGATACCCAATCCAAGCGTAGCATGTCGAATGCGATTTATTAAAAGCATAAGAAGCAAACGCTTCCCAATCTTTCCATATTTTTTCTAATTTTTTTGGGTCATGTCCATTGGCTGTTCCTCCTTCAATGAACTGGGGTTTCAACTTGGCCAGCAGTGCATGTATCTTTTTACCCATTGCCTTACGCAAAACATCTGCTTCACCTTTGGTAAAACCTGCAAGTTTTTGAGAAAGTAACATCACTTGCTCTTGATAAACAGTTATCCCATAGGTTTCTTGAAGATATTCCTCCATATCATCCAAATCGTAGGAAATTTCTTCTTTTCCATTTTTACGAGCAACAAAACTTGGAATATACTCCAAAGGACCCGGACGATACAAAGCGTTCATTGCTACTAAATCTGCAAAAATAGTGGGTTTTAAATCCTTTAAATATTTCTGCATCCCGGCAGATTCGTATTGAAAAATCCCAACCGTTTCTCCCCTTTGAAAGAGTTCATAGGTTTTGACATCATCTAAAGGGAAAGTATCTGGATCTAAATCTATGTTGTGTTTATATTTAACTAATTTGACGGTGTCTTTGATTAAGGTCAAGGTCTTCAATCCTAAAAAGTCCATTTTCAACAAGCCCGCGTCTTCTACTACAGAATTATCAAATTGAGTCACAAACAAATCAGAATCTTTCGCAGTTGCAACGGGAACAAAATTGGTGATATCATCTGGAGTGATAATTACCCCACAAGCATGAATTCCTGTATTTCGCAAAGAACCTTCCAAAACCTTTGCTTGTTGAATTGTTTCTCCCGACAAACTTGCTTCTTGTGAGAGTGATAAAAATTCTTTCACTTTTTGGAACTCATCGGCTCTCAAGTTTTTTTGAAGTTCTTTTTCTTCAAGGCCAAAAATCTTTGACAGTTTAATGTTTGGTAACATTTTTGAAATTCGATCAGCCTCATTCAATGCTAAATCCAATACGCGTGCAGTGTCACGAATTGAGGATTTTGCAGCCATAGTTCCGTAGGTTATGATTTGTGCTACCTGATTAGAACCGTATTTGTCGATTACATAATCCATTACCTTTCCACGACCTTCATCATCAAAATCAATATCAATATCCGGCAGACTTACCCGATCGGGATTAAGAAAACGCTCAAAAAGAAGATTGTATTGAATGGGATCCAAATTTACAATCCACAAACAGTATGCAACTACGGATCCAGCCGCTGAACCCCGGCCGGGTCCAACCGAAACTCCCATATCTCTTGCAGCTGCAATCAAATCTTGAACAATTAAAAAATACCCCGGATAGCCTGTGTTAGCTATGACACTCAATTCAAAATCAATTCGTTCCGAAATTTCATCGGTCAGTGTACCATACCTTTTTTTAGCACCTTCATAAGTTAAATGACGAAGAAAATTATTTTCCCCCAGTTTACCATCTGGGTCTTCTTGAACTAAATATTCTTTTGGAATATCGAATTTTGGCAGTAACACTTCTCGTGTCAATTCAAAAGGCTCTATTTTATCAATCAGGGCTTTGATATTCAAAATCGCCTCAGGCAAATCTTGAAACAAAAGTTTCATTTCTTCGGGGGATTTGATGTAGTATTCTTGATTAGGGAAGCCATAACGAAAGCCACGTCCTCTTCCTATCGGTGTGGCTTGTTTTTCTCCTTCTTTTAAACAGAGTAGAATGTCATGAGCATTCGCCTCTTCTTTAGCGGCATAATAGGTATTGTTGGATGCAATTAAAGGAATTTGATGTTGTTGAGACAAAGAAATTAAAACCTCATTTACTCGTTTCTCGTCTTCTTGACCATGACGCATGATCTCAATGTAAAGATCCTCTCCAAACATTTTGTGCCACCATTGCAAAGCCTCTTCTGCCTGACGGTTTCCAATGTTTAAAATTTTCGAAGGAACTTCACCATAGAGATTTCCTGTCAAAACAATGAGATCTTCTTTGTATTGTTCAACAATCGTACGATCAATTCTTGGAACATAATAGAAGCCTTCAACATAGGCTATTGATGTCATTTTGGCTAAGTTGTGATATCCTTTTTTGTTCTTTGCTAAGAATACAATTTGATACCCATCATCACGTCGAGTTTTATCTTTATAATCTTCGCAAACATAAAATTCACATCCAACAATGGGTTTAATTTGTGCTTCCGAATCAGCCCCTTTATTGTGATTGTTTATTGTCTTTATAAAGTGAAATACCCCCATGAGATTTGCATGATCTGTAAGGGCTATGGCCGGCATTTGGTGTTTTGAAGCAATACCAACCATCTGACTCATTTTGGAAGTAGCTTGAAGTACAGAAAATTGTGAATGATTGTGTAAATGCACAAAAGGGGCTTGCTCAAGTTCGGGACTAATGGTTTCCGATGGCGGTTTGGCAGGCTCTGGTTCTTGGTTTTGAACTATTTTTTTTGAAGCTTCTTTTAAGTTCTGGTGGGTTAGTCCAATTAATGAAATGGTATCTTCTTGTTCCTGGAGCGTTCTCAGAAGATCTCCTTTTCCTGCTAAAGCTTTAGGATGTAATTGATCTGTCCGGAGTAATTCCAAAAAGCAACGAGTCGTTGCCTCAACGTCAGCAGTTGCATTATGAGCCTCGCCAAAACCTTTTCCAAACAGATGAAGATACAACTCGGTTAGGGTTGGAAGCTTAAATTTACCTCCTCGCCCTCCCGGTATTTTACACAAGTTTGCCGTCTCTTCGGTACAAGTGTCAATGATTTGAACATCCTCTAAAGGGTTATGATCTCCCAAACGCAAATATTCTGCTCCCAAAATGTTGAGGTCAAAACTTACATTATGGCCCCCAACATAATCCGCCTCAGATAAAGCTTGGGTAAAAAGATTTAAAACCTCCTTTAAACGTACACCCTGATCGAGAGCTAATTCAGTAGATATCCCATGAATCTGCTCCGCATCAAAAGGCACGGTAAACCCATCAGGGGTTACTAAATAATCTTCATGAGAAACCAACGCCCCTCTTTCATCGTGAAGTTGCCATGCAATCTGAATGCAACGTGGCCAATTTTCAGAATCAGACAAAGGTGCATCCCAACGTTTTGGGAGTCCTGTCGTTTCGGTGTCGAAGATGATGTACATATAAACGAAAATAACAAATTCAATTGAAGGATTGAACATGTTTTATATGGAGTTATTAACTGATTTGTGTAAAGTAAAAATTCTACTCTATTTTTTTGAAAATCCACAAAATTAAATTAAAAAAAAGATAATATTTCTGAGGTGTAAATACCAAAGAAACAAGCAAAAGAAAAAAATGAGCTTATATTTGCAAAAAATAATTCGGATCGAATCTTTGATCACTTCTTTTTCGGAAACCCAAAATCAAAAAACGCTTGAAGAGCGACTTTTAAGGGATGACTCTTGTTTATTTTTAAAAGGAACCGTTGGCTCTGGAATAAGTTTTGTGCTTGCAAATAGCTTTAAAGCTATAGGAAAGACAATGCTTTTCATATGTGAAAACCGCGAAAAAGCTGCCTATCAACTGAATGATTTTGAGCGGATTCTTGGAAACGATAACGTCCTTTTTTTTCCTTCGAGTTATAGAAAACCTTATCAAACAGAAACCACAGACAATGCTAATGTATTGCTTCGTTCAGAGGTTTTAACCAAACTAGGGAATTCAAAAAAACCTAAACTCATAGTCAGCTATCCGCAGGCTATTTTTGAAAAAGTAGTCTCTCAATCTACTTTAAAAAGGAACACCCTTGAAGTTGTAACAGACAGTTCGCTTTCAATCGATTTTGTCAACGAAGTACTTTTCGAATATCAATTTGAGCGGGTTGACTTTGTCACTCAACCGGGAGAATTTTCAGTTCGTGGTGGAATTATCGATGTATTTTCTTTTTCAAATCAGCATCCCTACAGAATTGAATTTTATGATGATCGAGTTGAGAGTTTGAGGAGTTTTGACGTTGCAACACAACTATCTATTTCTCCACTCAATAAAATTCAATTACTCCCAAATACTTCTGAAGGTTTTACCAAAGCCAAACGAAAAAACTTAATCGAGGTCATTGCGCCTAGAGGGTTGTTAATTACTCAAAATTTTGATTTTATAGGTTCCCGAATAGAACACTATTTCAAAGATGCCGTTACAAGTTTTGAAAAACTAGAAACAGAAACTCACCATCTTCCCCCCGATGTTTTATTTACCTCCAATGAAGAATTTACTCAGTCTGCTACCTTACTATCTCTGGTAAGTTTAAGTATGACTAATGCTCTTTCAAAACAAGAAAAAATTTTTTTTAAACAAAGTCCCCAACCTGCCTTCAATCGTAAATTTGATCGTTTGATCAATTATCTTAACGACAACCACGAAAAGGGTTACCAAAACTATATTTGTTGTGCCAGTGACCAACAAGCCCAAAGGTTCAAAGATATTTTTGAGGAAGGAGAGGAAATTGTTCATTACAAAACAGTAGTTACTCCCCTTTTTGAAGGTTTTGAAGATGTTGATGCTAAGATTGCTTGTTTTACTGATCATCAAATTTTCGAACGTTATCACAAATATCAACTTAAAACAACAAAAGCTAAAAAAGAAGCACTCACCCTTAAGGAGCTCACGCATTTGAAGGTTGGAGATTATGTGACCCACATAGACCACGGAATTGGTCAATTTGGAGGGCTTCAAAAAATTGATGTTGAAGGAAATAAACAAGAAGCGATTAAACTGGTCTATGCAGACCGCGATATTCTGTATCTCAGCATTCATTCTTTACACAAAATCTCTAAGTTTAACGGAAAAGATGGGAAGGTTCCTAAGATTTACAAACTGGGTTCTACTGCCTGGAAAAGTCTTAAACAGAAAACAAAAACTCGGGTTAAACAAATTGCATTTAACCTGATCGAACTCTATGCAAAAAGACGCCAAAAAATAGGTTATGCATGTGATCCAGACAGTTATCTACAACACGAACTAGAGGCTTCTTTTATCTTTGAAGATACTCCAGATCAAAGCACTGCAACTGCTGATGTCAAAAAAGACATGGAAAGTGAGCAACCCATGGATCGTTTGGTTTGCGGAGATGTTGGTTTTGGAAAAACTGAAGTTGCCATTCGAGCAGCATTCAAAGCAGTTGACAACAGTAAACAAGTTGCTGTTTTGGTTCCTACAACCATTCTAGCTTTTCAACATTTTAAGAATTTTTCTAAACGCCTAGAAAACCTTCCTGTTCGGGTAGATTACCTGAATCGCTTTCGTTCAGCCAAACACAAAAAACAAATCATTGAAGACCTTAAAGGCGGTAAAATTGATATTCTCATTGGCACCCATCAATTAGTAAGTAAAAGTGTAGAATTTAAAGATCTTGGTCTTTTGGTGGTTGACGAAGAACAAAAATTTGGAGTTGCAGTTAAAGAAAAGCTTCGAGCACTCAAAACCAATGTTGATGTTTTAACACTTACTGCTACTCCCATTCCTCGTACGCTTCAATTCAGTTTAATGGCGGCTCGAGACATGTCAGTTATTGCTACTCCCCCACCAAATCGATACCCCATTGAAAGTGAAGTGATTCGTTTTAACGAAGAATTTATTCGAGATAGTGTTTCCTACGAAATACAGCGAGGGGGTCAAGTTTTTTTCATTCATAACCGCGTAGAAAACATTACCGAAGTTGCTGGGATGCTTCAACGACTTATTCCTGATGCACGAATACGGATTGGGCATGGCCAAATGGATGGAAAAAAATTAGAAGAAAATCTTTTGCAATTTATGGATGGAGGATACGACATTCTAGTTGCAACAACAATTATCGAAAACGGTTTGGACGTTCCCAATGCCAATACCATTTTCATAAACAGTGCACAAAACTTTGGCTTGAGTGATCTTCATCAAATGAGAGGCCGTGTTGGGAGAAGTAACAAAAAAGCATTTTGTTATTTCATTACTCCTCCATACAGTGCACTGACCAGCGATGCCCAAAAAAGAATTCAAGCTATTGAGCAGTTTGCGGCTTTGGGTTCAGGAATTCAGATTGCAATGAAAGATTTAGAGATTCGAGGAGCCGGAGATTTACTTGGAGGAGAACAAAGCGGTTTTATAAACGACATCGGATTTGAAACTTATCAAAAAATTTTAAAAGAAGCCATCGAGGAATTGAAAGAAAATGAATTCAAATCCTTGTATGGCAAGTCTAAAAAAGAAGATCCAAAAACTTTTGTGAAAGAAATTCAAATTGACACAGACTTAGAAGTACTTTTTCCAGATCACTACATCAATAGCGTAAGTGAACGTCTTACATTGTACAACCGCTTAGGAACCTTGAAAGACGAAACTGAATTAGAAACATACCAAAAAGAAATTGAAGATCGGTTTGGGCCCTTACCCAATCAAGCAGAAGCTTTATTGGATAGTGTACGTTTGAAATGGAAAGCGGCTCATTTGGGAATTGAACGCATTCTACTCAAAAAAAATCAATGCATTGGATATTTTATTGCTGATCAAGAAAGCACATTTTATCAAAGTAATCGTTTCAAACAACTTTTGGCTTGGGTACAACAAAATCCAAATCGAGTAAACATGAAAGAGAAACAAACCAAAAATGGTTTAAGATTGCGACTTGCCTTTAACAAGATTGGTTCTGTAAAACAAGCTATTGAACTTCTCCCTGATTTAGAGTGACTTCAAGTCTTTAATCACTTTAAATGCTGTATTTACTGACTCTTCATCAACCAGAATTGTAAATTCATTAGAAGTCGAAATAACTTGTGTAATATTAACTCCTTCCCAAGACAGGCGTTGAAAAATAAAATAATAAATTCCGGGAATATTCACATTCTCTGTTGGCAACTTTATGGTTACAGAAGATAAGTTTTCGGATTTTTCAAGTAATTGTTCTTTACTAAAAAAAGTATCAACCAAATGACTCATATTACTGCTGATTACAATATTAGATTCTGAAACTCCCCGAGAAGAAGTATAAAAAGCTGTTTTATTATCGTTAACCTGAGACAAAAAAGAAGCTTGAGCACTCAATAAAGTATCCGAAATTTTAAAACTGTAATCAACCAGTGATGAACGAACAGTTATGTCTCCTATTTCTTTTAAAACCTTTACAATCTTATGAGTTGAAAGAAATTCCATATTATCTGAAATTCTTTTTAAGGCCATCACTATTGCACCGCTACGAGCTTCTTTTTGAAGTGCAATTTCAATTTCAGGTTGAATTTGTCGTGCCAAGGAGGTTAAATTTATAATCCCCTGAGAAAGGGCTGTAGACAAAAAAGGTTTAGTTTTAATATAATTCTCAACCACTGAAGCAATAGTTTTCATTCATGAAATTGTTAAATTCAAAGTAAATGTATGAAAATAAATACAAATTGTTTTTTTTATAACAATTTTCTAAAAAAAGTAGAACGCATTTTCTAAGTGTTTTCGATTCCATCTACCCTTTTCAACCAAATAAGTAATAATATCAAAGCGAACTTCGCCTTGGAGTTTTTTTTTGTTGAATATAGGTATCCATTGCCATAATCAACAACTGAATTTTTTTCTTACTGACAAAAGTTTCTGGATTTCCATAAATAGATGATGATCTTGCTTTTACTTCTATGGCAACAATAAAATCATCTTTAGTAGCAATGATATCGATCTCTGCCTTACGATATCTGTAATTTTGTTACAAAATTAAATACCCTTGCTTTTTGAGATATGCCGAAGCTTTTTGTTCTGCAATTTGACCAAAGGTGTAGGATTGACTCATAAGAAATTTGGATTGACCCTTACAAAATAGTTATCCGCCAAAGAAAAAAGGCTTATTTTTGTGAAAATTATTTTTATGGCACTTACTGCAAAACGATACACCATCACTGCTGCACTTCCCTATACAAATGGTCCTATTCACATAGGACACTTAGCTGGAGTCTATATACCAGCTGATATATACAGTCGTTATTTACGTGCCCAAAAAAAAGACGTTGCCTTTATTTGTGGAAGTGACGAACACGGTGTTGCCATATCAATACGAGCTAAAAAAGAAGGGGTAAGCCCTAAAGAAATAATTGATAAATACGACCAAATGATTCGCACTTCATTTGATCAATTGGGAATTTCTTTTGATAATTACTCCCGTACTTCATCCGACATTCATCATAAAACTGCTTCTGAAATTTTCACACAAATGAATGATACCGGGAAATTTACTGAGGAAGTAACTGAACAATTGTTCGACCCCGAAGCAAATCAATATTTAGCGGATCGATTCGTAACAGGCACTTGTCCCAAATGTCAATACCACGAAGCCTATGGAGATCAATGTGAACAATGCGGAGGTTCTTTAAATGCTACTGAATTGATTAATCCGAAATCTACATTGTCTGGCGCCACCCCTGTTTTGAAAAAAACAAAACATTGGTTTTTACCCTTAGATCATTATCAAGACTTTATGAAGGAGTGGGTTATTCAAGGACATAAAGATGATTGGAAACCCAATGTTTATGGACAAGTAAAATCTTGGATAGATGATGGGCTCCGACCAAGAGCAGTTACTCGTGATTTAGATTGGGGCATTCCTGTTCCTGTTGAAGGTGCTTATGGGAAAGTTATGTATGTGTGGTTTGATGCCCCTATAGGATATATTTCTTCAACTAAAGAATGGGCCTCAAAAAACAATAAAGACTGGAAACCTTATTGGAAGGATAAAGAGACTTCTTTAGTTCATTTTATTGGAAAAGACAACATTGTATTTCATTGTATTATTTTCCCATGCATACTAAAAGCTGCGGGAGAATATATCTTACCAGAAAATGTTCCGGCAAATGAATTTTTGAATTTAGAAGGAAATAAAATTTCTACTTCCAAAAACTGGGCTGTTTGGCTTCATGAATATTTAACAGAATTTCCAGGTCAAGAAGATGTATTGCGTTATGTATTAACTTCGAATGCACCCGAAACAAAAGACAACGATTTTACTTGGAAAGATTTTCAGGCAAGAAACAATAATGAATTGGTCGCAATATTCGGAAACTTCATCAATCGAGTGAGTGTGCTTACCCAAAAATATTATGACGGAATAGTACCGGAACAAAAAGACTTAACCCAAGAAGATGAGAAAACATTAAATAAGATGAGAGCATTTCCAGCTGTCATAGGGGGTAGTATTGAGCGATACCGTTTTAGAGAAGCGAGTCAAGAACTTATGAATTTAGCTCGATTGGGTAACAAATATTTGGCAGACCAAGAACCTTGGAGATTAATTAAAGTAGATCCAGAACGAGTAAAAACGATCCTGAATGTTTCCTTACAGATTTCAGCTACTCTTGCCACAGTAGCAGAACCCTTTTTGCCCTTTAGTGCGAAAAAATTGAGAGGTATTCTCAACATTAACAATCCTATGGATTGGAATACAATTGAAACTTCACAAGATATTTTACCAGCTGGTCATATTATTGGAAGTCAGGAGCTCCTTTTTGCTAAGATAGATGATAGCACTATACAAGCTCAGTTGGAGAAACTTGAAGCTACCAAAAAAAATAACTCAGAAGCTAACTATGAATTACCTCCTGTAAAAGAAAACATAAGTTTTGAAGATTTTAGTACGATGGATCTTCGAACGGGAACAATTGTTGAAGCTGAAAAAATAAAAAAAACTAAAAAATTACTCAATCTAAAAGTAGATCTTGGTTTTGAGGTAAGAACAATTGTTTCGGGTATGGCCGAAAGCTATTCAGCTGAGGAAATAATAGGAAAAAAAGTTACTGTTTTAGTTAATCTAGCACCCAGAATCATTAAAGGAGTTGAAAGCCAAGGGATGTTACTTATGACCGAAAACAAAGAGGGTAAACTTATAGTCGTTGGTCCCGAAGACAGCAATATTGATAATGGATTTGAAATAAATTAAAAAACATTGGGTTTGCTCAATATTGCCTTTCATCCCATTTATCAGTTACCCCTTCCCTCAAAACATCGGTTTCCAATGGAGAAGTACGATTTACTCCCCAAACAGTTAATATATGAGGGGACTTGTAGTGCAGAAGATTTTTTTAGTCCAATTGCTGCAGAACAATCTGCTGTGGAAAGGATTCATGATCCAGATTATGTGGAAAAACTTCTAGAACTTGATTTGAACAAAAAAGAGGTGCGAAAAATTGGTTTTCCATTGAGCAAACAACTTATTGAACGAGAATTCATTATCGCAGGAGGAACGATCCAAGGAGCTATAAAAGCAATAGACTCTGGTATGGCTATGAACATTGCTGGTGGAACTCATCACGCCTTTAAAAATCATGGCGAAGCTTTTTGTCTGCTGAATGATCAAGCGATTGCTGCTCAGTATCTTTTAGATAATAAACTGGCTGACAATATTTTAATAATTGACTTGGATGTACATCAAGGTAATGGAACAGCAAAAATTTTTGAATCCAATCCAAAAGTTTTTACCTTTTCAATGCATGGTAAAAAAAACTATCCTTTTCAAAAAGAACAAAGTAATCTGGATTTAGAACTTGAAGACAACTGTTCGGATGATGAATTCATTAATGGTTTGAAAAAAGTCTTACCCAAATTAATTGATGAACTTAAACCGGATTTTATTTTTTATTTAAGTGGTGTTGATGTTTTGGGAACAGATAAACTAGGACGCCTAGGGATAACTATTGATGGCTGTAAACAAAGAGATCTGTATGTTTTCGAGCAATGTAAACTGCATGATATACCAGTTCAATGCAGTATGGGTGGCGGATATTCTGAAGATCTTAAAATAATTATTGATGCCCATGCCAATACATTTAGATCAGCTAAAGACATCTTTGATTAGCGCCAGTTTTGACTTTTCATATTAATTGCTGCAATCACTATATCTTTTCTGCTAATTTGTCCAACTAATTTACTGTTTTCAAGGACTGGAAACCTCCTTCTACTGGTGTCATGAAACTTAGACGCAGCATCAAATAAAGTCATTGATGCTGGTAAAGTTTCAACTTTTTTTGTCATGAAATGACCAACTGTTTTATCCAAAATCGGCATATTAAAATATCGACTATCCGAAATCTCTTTCATACAATCCGCTTCAGAGATTACTCCGATAAGCTTCCCACGATCATCAACTACAGGACCTCCAGATATTTTGTTTTTTATAAAAGAATTCATTACCTCATGAATGGACTGATCAATTGTAAAAAGAATCAGATTGGTTGTCATAATATCTTTTACCAAAACAGTTGGTTGCTCAATTTTTTTTCTCTCCTCTCGCTCTCCCTGAAAACTTTTTACTGCCATAATCCTTTTTTTTGATTATCCCTAAGTTATAAAAAAATAAATTGATTCCTGTTTTTTAATCGGCATAAAGAGCTAAAAATGAGATTCAAAGTATGTTTTATCTAATTTATCTTTAACTTCTCCTTATCTTTAATTAAAATTAAATTTAAAAATTTTGTCAAAAAAAATAGGCGTTTTAGGTTGTGGTTGGCTTGGACTTCCTTTAGCAGAATACTTATTAAAACAAGGTTATTATATTAAAGGAAGTACGACTTCCAAAGAAAAATTATCATTACTAAATTCTAGAAAAATTAGCCCTTTCTTACTTGAAATTTCCAAAGATGGTATTGTTGGAGAGCGCAATTTTTTTAATGATTTAGATTTAATTATAATTGCAATTCCTCCGGGTTTAAGATCAAATCCCAAGAAAAGGTTTGATCTAATGATGGTTCAATTTAAACAAGTCTGTATCAATTTTAACATCAAAGAAGTTATTTTTATAAGTAGCACTTCGGTTTATGGAAATCAGTCTGGGCCATTAACTGAAGAAAGTCCGTTGCTCCCAGAGTCAATATCCGGAAAACAACTCATCAGTTGCGAAAATTTGCTGATCAATACTCCCGAACTTTCTGCTACCATACTTAGAATGGGAGGACTTATTGGTCTAGAAAGACACCCTGTTTTTCAACTGAGCAATAAAACATTTGTCGACAACCCCGATGGAAGTATCAATTTGATACATTTGACTGATTGTATTCATATTATAAACACTTTAATTAGCCGAAAAATTGTCAACAATGTTTATAACTGCGTAACCCCCTATCATCCAAGTAGAAATAAATATTACACTCAAATGGCAGATCAATTTGGGTGTAAACGACCTGTTTTCAGGGGAACTAGCAGTATTGATAAACAAATTTCATCTAACAAGTTTATCAGAGATTTCAATTATCGATTTAAAGTTCAAAATTTGTTAATATTATCTTAAGACTTCTTTTTAAAGATTTAAGAGTTCTTGGTAATTTTAATAAAACTAATAAAGTGTCAACCAAAAAGCATATTATTGAATTGTATCAGGTAACACTAGCTGAATGTCGTTCAGCTAAATTATCCTACTTAAAATCTGCTGACAAACAACACCTCCCAGAGTACAAACGATTTTTTAACCTTCAAGCTACAGTAAGAAACCGAATCTATAATGACTTGTTGTCTATTTTAAATGAAAAAGGTTTAAAACTTAGTGAATTATTTCTTCAAAATCATAACCGAGGGGAAATCATGATTTCAACCTTAGCAACTGAAAAGCAAAATGCATTCACTAAAGCGATGGAAAAAGACGAATCCATCATCAAATATCTTTTCAAAATCAAAGACAATGAGGAAAGTAGTAATATTCAAGAAAAATTAATTCGTTTTATTGATAAGCTTAAAAATTCATTCTTGACCAATCAGACTTTTGAAAAGCAAAACATAGGTCATGAAGAAGAAAAAAAAGTTGGTTGATCTTTTCAAATTGAAGTTCATTTAAATTTTATTTTATTCTACTTCAAATTCGTTTTTTTCAAGATTAATTTGGTTTTGAGCGACATCATCTATTCTCATAAGCAATATGTCATATGAATCAAAAAGATCTGTGAGTGAATTAGTTAGTGACTCCATATCTTCTTCTTGACTGTAATATTTAGATCTCAAAAGATGAGTGTTGACAACACGCAATCTGCTCTTAATTGCAGGAATTTCAAAAGGATCAATCAAAACTTCATTCAACAAATCTTCGGTGGATTTTATTGCCCCTTTCAAATAAAACTCTATCCCTTCAGGGTCCAATTTTTTGAGTCCTTCTACTGAGGTTTTAAAGCGAGAAAAAACTTTACTTTTATTCAAGGTAGAATCCAAAAGGATTTTGCTTTTTGACACATAAAATGTTTTTTTTCTTGACGCTTCAATTGGAATTAAAACAGTGTCTCGGACTGCTTTATCAACTTCTTCGGTTTTTTGAGTAACCGATTCACAACCAGTCAGCAAAACAATATAAAAACCAATACATTTTAAAAAGAATCTATTCATAATAAATTTTGTAAGGTATTTATTTTTAACAATAAAATCATAAAAAACAAAAGTTGTAACAAAAACAGATGGTGAGTAAACCAGTGTTTGATATCAACTTTCCAAAAATGATAAAAAAATTGGAGGGGAAGGGCAACCAAAAACCAACCAAAATAGTTTTGCAAAGGTGCTTTTCCGCTTTGAAATTCCCAAAAATCGAGTATGGGTGCAATGGGTTCTATCATAAAATCTAATAGAAGCATCAATCCAAGACCTACGATAACTCTGGGAACAAGTTTATCATATAAATGAGAGGCAATTGCTGCAGAGCATACAGTTAAAATACTCCAATTCGCTCCAATTAATATTGGAACCCCGTACAATTTCCATCCCAAGGCTTCTCCATATTGATATGAGCCAAATATATATCCAAAATTAACCCCTAAAATTTCTGCTAACATTCCAACGATAAAACTGAGTGTTGTAATTTTTATAAATCCTGAAGTTTTCCAACACACTAAAACCAGTAGAAAAAAACATATAGATAGATTAAGGGGGGTTGCTTCAACAAACCACTGTGAGTTCCCATAAAGAATCCCAATAATGCCGCTCACATGAAATAACCATATTGTTGCAATGGCCATTATTTGGATATCGATGCTTTCTTTAAATTTCATTTAATTTTTACTGGGTATTTGATCTGAAAGAATTTTTGCTGACAATAAACATAGAGGTATTCCACCTCCAGGGTGAACGCTTCCACCACAAAAATATAGATTTTTGATTTGCTGAGAAAAATTAGGGTGCCTCAAAAAAGCAGCCATTTTAGCATTACTGGAAGAACCGTATAAAGCTCCCTGATGTGATTCTGTTTTTTGTTCAATTAAAGGAGGAGTCAAGGTGTCTTCTTCAACAATAAAATCTTGAAGGCTTACGCTTAAAATTCGGTTGATTTTTTTTAATACGTTTGCTCGAAGAGTCTCAACTAATTCGTTCCAATCTTGACCGCAATCCGGAGGAGTGTTAATCATCACAAACCAATTTTCACATCCCTTGGGGGCATCAGAGGGAATATCTTTCGATGAAATATTCACATAAACAGTTGGATCATCCGATACAGTTTTTTCCCAAAAAATAGTTTTGAATTCTTTTTTATAATCCTCTGAAAAAAATATATTGTGTAAATCAAGTTCTTTGAATTCTCTTGAAATTCCCCAATAAAAAATTATGGCTGAACTTGATCGTTCTTGCTCTAAAATCTTGGAGGGTTGAAATTCTTTGTTTAGCAATTGTTTATAGGTTGGATAAACATCCATATTAGAACACACCTTATCTGCAGGATAAAAGGCATTTCCAGTTTTTACTCCAACAGACTTTTGGTTCTTGACAACAATTTGGTTTACCCTTTCATTAAAACGGAAAACTACCCCTTGCCGTTTGGAAAGTTCAAACAAAGAGCTCGTTATAGACTCCATCCCTTTTTTAGGAACAAAAGTTCCATAATAATTTTCTAAATGCTGAATCAAAGTCATTATTCCTGGGGTCTGATATGGGCTAGAGCCATTGTAAGTAGCGAATCTATCAAAAAACTGAACTAAATGTGGTTCTTTTAGTTGTTCTTGGTTTATTTGATGAAGGCTTTTCCCCAACTCAAGAGTCCTGATTTGTAAAATTGCTTTTAGGGTTTCTGTATTTAAAAAAGACTTTAACTTGTGTAATGATTGTTTCAAGAAAATAGATTCTGTCAAATCGTATTTTTTTTTCGCTTTCTTTAAGTAATCTGCTAATACTTTAGGAGAAACTCCTAAAACGGATTCTACTTCAGACAAAAATAATTCTTGGTTATCGTAGGCGTTAAGTCGAGTACCGTCCTCCCAAAAATAAGAACATCCAATTTCTTTTTTTGAATACTCAAAATATTCTTTGGGATTTTCGCCACAGATTTCAAAAAGTTCTTCAACGAACTGTGGCATGGTAAATAATGAAGGTCCTGCATCAAATCTAAAATCACCCAAATTAAATGCACTCAGTTTACCTCCTGGATAAGAATTGGCCTCAAAAACTTGAACATCATACCCTTTTCTAGCCAGTCGAATACTTGTTGCAAGTCCAGCTACTCCAGAACCAATAATAATTACTTTATTATTCATGAATAAAATCTTCCAAAAGTTCAAAACGAGAAAAAAGATCTTCCTTGTACCATTTCTTCTTTCGAGTATCATTAACAATATCTGAATGAGCTTTTTCTTTGTAAGCAAAATTTTGGACCGCTTCTATATTATCCCAAATACTGATTGTTGCTTGTTGAATAAAAGGCAACTCCCCTATACCTTTGTAAAAGTGTACACCTACTGCCTGCTCAATCGCTTTACTTGCTCTAGGAACAGCTGCCCAGAAAGACAACAAACGGTTCCATCTTAGAGTAGCACGGGTAATTATTGCTATTTTACCTTTGGGAATTTCCTTGTTTTTGGTTTTAGTTTCAAAAGGATTTATACCGTCCCACTTCCCATGACTTTGAATGGGTTTAAGACTCAAGGTTCTTATTTTTATGGCCTTTTTTTTATACTTTTTCATTAAGCTACTTTTTTCAAAAAAAACAGAAGCTACTTGTTGATTTTCCCAAACTCCTAAAAAAGCATAGGTAGAAAAATCAGGGGCTAAACTAAAGCCACTTCCAGCACCTGTTCCCATAAGCTTAGCAAAAAGAAGCCCTTGAACTTCATTAAATGAATAAGGAACAATCCCCATTTGCTTGAGTGCCCAAAACTTATTTGATTTGAAATGAAATAAAGTTACAGTAGTATAATTTTCCATAAATTATTTAAACATTATAAAGATATGAGGTATAAGGACTAAAAAGAAGAAAAAAGCAGACGATTTATTGAATTAAATTTCTTCTTAAAAAGATGAATAATGTATCAAAAGATTTTAGTAATTTTGATTAGATTCTAAAAGCTATATTAAATATGACCATTACTTTTGTTGCGAACGTTGTTATCATCACCTCAATAATCGTTGTGATTGCGATTGTAAGAGATTTATCCAAAAAATAATTGAAGTCTTTTAATTTCATCGATCGTTTCATTTACGTTCTGATTATCGTAAATGTTATTGCAATGGTATTAGAATCTCATTTGAGTATTCGTAATACCTACGGATACTATCTTTACTTATTCGAGTTTGCATCCATTCTTGTGTTTTCAGCAGAATACATCTACAGGATTGTTCATGCTCATCAAAAAGATGGAAAAAAAGGAGTCTTAAATTATGTATTTAGTCTTTTCGGAATTATTGATTTGATTTCTATTCTTCCTTTTTACCTCAATCAATTCATCAAAATTGATGGACGATTTTTGCGAATCCTGAGGTTATTTAGACTTACAAGAATTTTCAAACTGGGGAGAAATAGTTCTTCTCTAAAAGTATTTGTTAAATCTTTATCCAGCGTAAAGGCCGAACTCATATTCACTTTATTTTTATCGGTATTAACTATTTTATTTTCTGCTTCAGCAATCTACTACCTAGAAAATGAAGCTCAACCCGATAAATTTTCTAGCATCACAGAATCCATTTGGTGGGCTACAGTTTCTTTAGCAACTGTAGGTTATGGTGATGTTTATCCAGTGACAATTGGAGGTAAAGTGTTTGCAACTTTAATTTCATTGGTTGGAATCGGAATAGTTGCCATACCAACAGGTGTAATCTCAGCTTCATTTGTGGAAGAAATTCGAATTGAAAGAGAAGCAAAAAGCAAAAGAGGTAACCAATCTTAAAATAAATTCAATTAGAATATTGAGTTTAAATAAGAGTATTTAATCTACATGAAAAAGAATGTCATAATTATTGGGTCTGGTTTTTCTTCAATTTCAGCAGCTTGTTACCTTGCAAAAGAAGGATATTCCGTTCAAATACTTGAGAAAAATTCAACTCCAGGAGGTAGGGCTCGTCAATTCAAAAAGGATGGATTTACATTTGACATCGGTCCATCTTGGTATTGGATGCCTGATGTTTTTGAAAAATTCTTTGGAGACTTTGATCGAAAAGTAAGTGATTACTATAGTCTTAAAAAATTAGATCCCGGATATGAGGTTTATTTTGATCAAATGGAATCGATCAAAATCGGAGATACTCTTGAGAAAATTTACACTGCTTTTGAATTAGAAGAAAAAGGTAGTGCATTGAAATTAAAAAAATTCATAAAAAAAGCTGAGGACAACTACAACATAGCTATTAAAGACTTAGTATACCGTCCTGGTTTATCTCCAATAGAATTAATAACTCCTGCTACTGTTAAAAAAATTGGGTATTTTTTAAGTACAATAAAAAAAGAAGTAACCAAAGAGTTTTCGAATACTAGGTTGTCTCAAATTCTTCAATTTCCTGTTCTATTCTTAGGCGCTAAGCCCAGTAATACTCCTGCCTTTTACAATTTTATGAATTTTGCCGATTTTGGGTTGGGTACATGGCATCCAGACAAAGGGATGTATAGTGTTGTCGAAGGAATGGTGAAAATGGCAAAAGAGCTTGGTGTAGAGTTCAAAACCAATCAAACTGTAGAAAAAATTTGTGTTGAGAACGGTAAAACAACAGGTGTAGTTGTAAATGGTAAGAAAATTAATTCCGATGTTGTTGTCAGTGGAGCCGATTACAACCATTCTGAATCACTACTAGACCCCAAGGAAAGAGGCTATAACGATATCTATTGGAACAAAAAGGTGTTTGCCCCTTCTTCCTTACTTTTCTTTATTGGGTTAGATAAAAAAGTTGAAAATGTTTCGCATCATACTTTATTTTTTGATGTTGATTTTGACGAGCATGCAAAGAGCATATACGATAATCCTGAATGGCCAAAAGAACCTTTGTTTTACGGTAATTTTCCTTCAATGACTGACAAATCTATGGCTCCAGAAGGTAAGGAAGCTTGTTTTCTGTTGATTCCCATAGCACCCGGAATAGAGGACAGCGAGGAGATGAGATCTAAATATTTCAACATCGTAATAAAACGACTTGAACACTTAACAAAGCAATCGATTAAAGATGCCGTTCTATTTAAAGAGTCTTTTTGTGTTAATGATTTTGTGAGTGAATATAATTCATACAAAGGGAATGCATATGGAATGGCAAATACACTTTTACAAACAGCGTTTCTGCGACCTAAATTAAAAAGTAAAAAAATTAAAGATTTATACTTTACTGGTCAATTGACTGTTCCTGGTCCTGGAGTTCCTCCGGCTCTGATTTCGGGGAAGCTTGTAGCCAGCTTGGTGTCTCCCCCCACCACCAAATAATGGTCCACTCTTCTTCCTTTTTATTAATAACGGAGTCTAGTACCCGTATATTATTTGTCAATAGGTCGTTATATGTATTCAGCTGCTCATTAATTTGGGTCCAAAGCTCTAAACGTTTAAAAAGATTATATTTAACAAAGCGATCTTGTTGGATATAACGTCTGTTTTCTATCCAAAAATCATTGTCCTCCACATCAATTTTATTTAAATCAAAAACCCATTGATGGGCCAGACGGTGAGTAAATTCTTCGATATAAGTTTTCTCTTCTTTATCTGTATTAATCATTAAATATTTGAGAAATGTACCATCATAATTATCATTTACCAAGCGTCCAATCTCGGAACCTAAAAAACGAAAGGTACCATCCAACTTAATGGCATCATAAACTACCCTAGGAGGATTGAAAGGATCACGATTGGTATAATAAGCCATTAAGGGAAAATGAAATTCCTGATCTTCTTCATAAAATATAAATATACTATCATTATCTTGTTCCCATCTGCTATACTGCTGGCGATATAATTCTGTTACCCATTCGTTTGTTCCAATATATTCTTGTGTATAAGATTGCATGCTTTTTAACTCGTCGCGAAGATTCATTAGGTTATCAACATTCTTTTCGCGATCATCAAAATTTTCTCCCTGTTGTTCAACAGAAAAAGAAACCAAGACTCCAAAAAAAACAATCAAAAATTCAACAAACCCCTTTTTTAGACGATCAAAAAAGTCTTGATATGAAAATCGGTCTCCAAGAGTTATTAACCTCAGAAACCAATTTAGCTTAGCTCTCTCTTTCGAATCTTTATCAGCCATCTATAATTTTCAATTTAAAATATAATTTGATTTGTAAATTTAGTAATTAAAATGAATTAACTAGTTTTCCAAAGCAGCAAAAGGCTTGGAGGTATCGAATATTTCCTGTACTAGTTTAACCAAAAAGTTCTCAAATGAGTTCAACACTTCAGAATTAATTTCATTTGAAATCTTAGATTTATTTTCTTTTATGTGAGCAAAAGGGAGCAGGTAATGATCCATGCTTTTAAAACTAATAATCCCAGCCTGAATTGAGACTTCATCTGTTAAAACCTCCTTATTTACATAAGTATAAAGTAGAATTTGAAAAAGAGCGAGGCGTTTAATGTCTCCCTTCAAAGACTCCCAATCTGAAATTTTAAGCTTCGAGGATTCTATTTTCCCTAATTTATAATCAACGATTCGAAAAGCCCCATTGAATCGATCAATTCGATCAATTTTTCCTTTTAAAAGAATTTTTCCAACTTCTGGAACATTCAATGGGTACTCAAATTCTTTTTCTAGATAAAGAACCGTTAAACTATCCCCTTTTTGTATTTTTTCTTTCTCTTTACTGAAAAGTTTTGAAATTGATTCTTCAAGTGCATTGAGCATCAAAAGATTTTTACCAAAAATCTTTTTGTCACCCCCAAAAACTTTTCGATAATGTTTTAGCAATGCAGGTGCTATTTGAAGTTCCAAATCCTTGTAATATTCTGACCGCATGGGTTTACCTATGTAGGGTGTATAGAGTTCTTCTAAAGTGTCATGTGCAATAGTTCCACTTTCCAATAATGAAAGATCATTATCAAAAAATGCTTGCTCTCGAACACCCAATATTTTTTCTTTATAAAACTTTAAGGGGTCGATCAAATAAACACCCAAAGATGAAGGTGAAAACCCTAATTGAGCTTTTTCTCTCAGAATCCTTAGAATCTCAGGTGATTTAAAAACTTCTAAATTTTCTGAAACAAAACTTTTAGCTGGCGCAGATACCACTTGCTCTTTAATGTTGTGCTGCTCCAAACCCAAAAAGCGAAGTTGGTGAATAAATCTACTGGGTTCCCCTGAATTTAGACCATCGCTTTCGGTATTGTAAAGTAATGTTATGTTTGATGCTCTTTGTAATAAGCGATAAAAATGATAGGTATAAATAGCATCATTATCTAAAAATGTAGGTAGCCCAAATTTCTTTTTTATTTCAAAAGGGAAAATGCTCTGGGCTGACCTTCCTGCAGGAAGAATTCCCTCGTTTACATTAGTTAAAATTATGGATTCAAAATCTAAAACTCGGGTTTCGAGCATTCCCATAATCTGAACCCTTTCCATTGGATTTCCCATATAATCTAAAGATTGGGTAGTAATTAATTCATTCCATAAAAAATGAATACCTCGGACTGTATCTATTGATTTTAGCGTACTTCCCAAATTGAGTAAATGAAGTGATAATTCTTGAACTAAACTGAAATGGGTAGGATACAATTCATATTCTACTCTTTTTTCCTTCTTAAAATACGTTTGAATCTCTAGGGTAAACGATAAGATTCTTTCTATAAAATTGGTTCCAGATTCAAAGTAAGAAAAAATCAAAACACCCAATGGATGATCTAATATAGGTCTGAGATCCTCGATACTAATAAAAAACTTGTTTGAATTAAATAAAGAATCTAAAAAACTAGAATTATTTTTTGAGTTGGTTTTTAATATCTGTTGAATCCAATCAAATCCGAGAACGCGAATTACATCTTGGTAAAAGAATCCATTGGGAGATGCCTTGATATGCATTTCGAAAAGATGATTAAAAAAGGAAGCAACTGGAGAATTTAGTAAGGGATAACCCATAGTAACATTCCAGCAAGTAGCTTCTTGAGGAAGTCCAGATAAAAGTGGAATCAATAAGGTCTCATTTCCCAAAACCAAAACAGTCTTGGAATTTACTTTTGAATCTAAAATGGTTTTTTTTAGAATTGAAGCTGCGTACTTAGCCTGACCAACATTCTTAGGGATTCCTATGATCTTAATGTTTTTAGCTTGTTCAAAATTTTTAGGGAAAGCTGGTTTTTCTTTTTGTCTTAAGTAAGTCCATTCTTTGTAATGCTTTTGAATAAATCTACTTGCAGCATGTTGTTGATCTTGAAAAAAGAAATTATCAATGTCCCAAAATATTTCTGCTCGTTGAGCTTCTAAAAAACTCTGAAGTAAATTTGCTTCTGCTGTATTGAGAGCATTAAAGCCAATGAAATAATGAAAAGACTGGGTGTTTTGAAGATAAATTTCGACTGAATCCACAGCTTCTCTAAAAAGCATACCAAGTGACCCAATCCCTTTTGATTGTAAAGATGTTTTATAAAGTTCAAAATAATTATTAAGCGAATTCCAAAAATACTGTTGCTTAATGTTTTTAGATTCGTCTTTTAGAAATGTCCCTATTTCGTGATAAGAAATTAAGAATTCAAATGCACCAGAAACATCTACCAAATACGAATCTAAATCAGAAAAATCCTTTAATAAAGCGGGTGCCCATCTGGTAAATTCATCGAAAGAATCCGAGTATTCTTTTGGGGTATTATCACGATAAATAGTATAAAATTCGATCAGAACAGTCAGTGAAGGTGCAATTTTTAAAGAAGATATTTCTTGTATAAATTCTTCAATACTAAAAATTTTGGGAGCTAGTAAAGGCCCTTTTAATTGAGCAGTTAACTCTTCCTTAAAAAAAACACCTGCTCTTCTGCTGGGTAAAACAATTACAAGTTCGTCAATATTAGAATGACTATTTATGATACTTGTAACGGTTTCTTCTATAAATGTTTTCACCTTTAAATTTAGGAAAATGTACTCAATTGATTTCCTGATAATTTAAAATTATTGCAAAAAAAAACCTTGCATTTGCAAGGTTTTTTTGATGTAAAATTTCTAATTTTTTTCTATTGAAAATTGAACTCTTCTGTTGATTTTTCTTCCAGATGCAAGATTGTTATCTCCAATTGGATTATCTTCACCATAACCTATGGTTAAAATTCGTGATTCATCTGCACCTAGGGAAGTTAAGGCTTCTTTAACAGAAGCTGCACGAGCTTCAGAAAGCTTTTGATTGTATCCTTTACTCCCATCACTTGAAGCAAAGCCTTTAACTACGATCTGACTTTTAGGATAACTTTCGAGAACCAATTTGATTTTATTTAAGACTTCTTTAGACTCATCTCCATTAATAACAGAACTGGACGCAATAAATTGAATCATTAGACCTGATTTATTCATCTCGGAAATTATTTCTTCTGAAATTTCAGGGCATCCATTGTTGGAAGCTGTTCCTGCTACAGAAGGACAAGCATCATCTTTATCTGGTGTGCCATCTCCATCCATATCTCCCCAAGGACATCCTTTATTCTCAATTGGACCTGCTTCATCAGAACAAGAATCATCTTTATCGTTGATGCCATCTCCATCGGAATCTGGACATCCGTTCATTTCAGCCGAACCGGCTTGTTCCGGACATGAATCTTCGGAATCTAAAATACCATCTCCATCAGTATCGGGACAACCGTTTGTTTCTACCGAACCTGCTTTTTCAGGGCAAGCATCATCTTTGTCTGTAATCCCATCTCCATCAGTATCTGGGCAACCTGCAAATTCTTCTAATCCAGGAACGTCAGGACATTCATCATTCTTATCATAAACTCCATCGCCATCAGTATCAACTCCTCCAAATTTAAATGCGACACCAAGTATGTGTTGAAAATAATTTCCTTCAGGTGCATCTTGTGTAGATCTATAACTGGATTCTACATAAGCACTAAATTGATCTCCTAGTTTGAAACTTAATCCAGCACCACCAAAATAGGTGTCTGTAGCGTTTCTTGCTGCATTAAATTCGTCTTCATTCCCTATTCCAAACGAAGTTCTACCGAAACCTGCCTTTAAAAATGGGCTTACTTTTGAGTCTCGTGCAAAACCATATTTTAGTGCACCTTCAATAGTTGAAAATTTTGTGTAAGAACCGCTTGATTCTTTTTGTAGTGAATTAAAAGAAAATTGAGCCCCAAGAGAAAACCCCCCATATATTGATCTGAAGACTGATAGTGAAGGTACTCCAAAACTCATTGATTTGTAATCGCTTTCTATCAATGGAGTACTTCCGGTTAAATTACCCTGCAAACCAACTGCATTGAATCCAACGGAAACCAACCAAGGATTGTTCGTATCTTGCGCGTATGTGCTTGACAATGAAATTGTTAAGAAGCAAAAGAATAAAACTCTTTGGATTGTTTTCATCAGTTTAGTTTACATTACCTTCAATATACCCCAAAAGTAGCTGTATATTCCCTAATATACAAAAAATTCGGATAGATTTTAAGCTTTTGGATGAAAATTATAATTTAAAAAATGATTTTTAATAAAACCTCAAAAAGTTTTGATTTTCAAACTCCCTTTTTTTTGGATATAAATCAAGTAACATTTTATTTTTTTGTCAGTAAAAACCTGATTTACAATATTTTTATAGTTCAGTATCTGTTCTTCATCTTCTTTTTTCTGTGAACCAGTTTTGTAGTCTATCAATATCAGCTCTTGGTTTAGTTCCATAAGCCTGTCTGGCCTGATATTTTGTCCGTTAGGCACTAAAATATCATGTTCGTTCCATACCCTGAATTCATTACTGTAAAAACGTTTTAATTCCGGGTGTTCAACAACATTCAGTAGAATTTTCTTAAATATTTTTTTGCCTTTTAAGTCAATTTTACCGGCAACAAAAGCATCTTCAATCACCCATTCTACATCCTCAGCTACTTCTATTTTTGAAAATAATTCATGAATCAAAACTCCCCATACTTTTGCTCTGCTAATCTCAGAATCTGCTGGAGTAAATGCCAAAGTTTTTATTTTATTTTGCCATGGATTTGCTTTTTGTTCGATTGAAAAAACTCTTGGTTTTTCTTTTATTTTTTCACTTACAATTATTTGTCGCTTTTGACCTAAAGTAAAAATTTCAGATTCTTTAACGTTTTTTTGTTTCAAATAGTTTTGAATCATTTCTGGATAAGAATCTTTTTTTGAAGTAGCACCATTAGAAATTAAAATTAATTGCTCAATTGATCTTGTCAAAGCAACATAAAGTACATTTAGAGCATCTAATTCATTAGAATATCGAATTTGATCAGACAATTTTATTCCAGCATTCCCATAGTTTTGAACTTTATTTGAAAAAGAAATCCAGCTTTTCTCTAAAGTTTCTCCAAATATTTCTTTGGTATCCAGCCAAACTTGAGTTTTATGTTTTGATTGAACTGGGTCATCTAAAAATGGAACAATAACTACTGGGAATTCAAGTCCTTTTGATTTATGTATGGTAAGTATCTGAACCGCATCTATTCCTCTGGGAGTTGCCACATATAATGACGCTCCTTGTTGATCCCAATTCGATATAAAACTCAAAAAGTCATTTTGCTTTTGTTGACTGTATTCAAAAACATGATCAAGAAAAGATTGTAAATGTGCGTCGAAAATACCACTCATTTCAAAACCGTAAAATGCCATTTCAACGGCTTCATATATAGGTGATGACTTAAACTTTAAAAAATTAAAATGGATTTCAAACTCTTCAAAAACAACTTGAAGGGGTATCTTCAAATAGGAGGAAACAAAATCATGATAATCTCGATCTTTTCCGTATTTTTTTTTCAAAAACTCTAAAACAACCAACTTGAATTCCAAAAGGTTTTCATTGATTGCTAAACGCAACATAGCAGTTAAGAATTGAACTTGTTTTGAATGCGATAGATTTAAAGACTCCGAGGATAAAAACGGTATTTCATTAAATGCCAAAAATTCACTTACTGCATTTACCTGATCTTTTGTCCTAACTAGTACTGTGATTTCATTGTAAGTGAAATTCTGATCCAATGCGGAGAGAATCGCATTGTATGTTTTCTCAACATGAATTTTTGTTTTATCAGACTTGTTACCCTTTTCATAAAATTGATCTATTTCAACATATCCACCAGAGGAAGTATTCGTTTTTTGTTGACAATTTTCTTTAAATATAGAACGATTTTTCGTGTCGTTAATAAGAGGAAGGATGCTTTTAAAAAAAGCATTATTAAAGTTAACAATGGTATCAAAACTCCTGTAATTGGTTTGAAGTGAGCTAATGTTTGTTTCTTGTTGAAAGGGAGTTTCATTGTCAAGTAGTTTGAGAAATTGTTTTACATGTCCTCCCCTCCAACGATAAATGGATTGTTTTGGGTCTCCAACAACTAATAAGGAACCAACAGCTCCTTGATTATCCAATCCTTCGAGAGGCTCTTTTATCAATGGAATTAAATTCGACCATTGCAAAAGGGATGTGTCTTGAAATTCATCCAAAAAATAATGCCTGTAATTTTGGCCAAGACGCTCGTAGATATAAGGAGTAGGTTGATGAAGTATCTCTTTGGAAATTCTATTATTAAAAGTTCCTAAAAGTATTTTATTGCTTTCTTGTTGATACACTTCAAGTTCTTCATCGAGAATTTTTATCAGACTCAAAGGAATCCATTGTTTGATAATGTCATTTGCTAAAGTGAATTGATAATACAACTTTTTTCCTAGATGAAATGCTGCTCTAAGATCATTTGAAATAAAATCAATACGATTTGCTTTTTCAGTGTCTAAAGTCTTGTTATATATGTTCTTTTCAAGTTGAAAATTTTCCTCAAGTTTGTTTTCATAAAGTCTTGTAAAATCAAGGTTTTGAAGTTTCAAGAAATGTTTAAAAAGAGTGCCTCTGCTGAAATCATTCTGAGCTAAATCATTCCCCAATATAAGTTCTATGGTTTGTTTTCCCAACAAACTGATTTTTTCTTTACAGACTTTTTTGTATGATTTTAAAAATTTATGTTGGTCATTAAATACAGAGCGATCTTGCGAAAGAAAAGTATCTAAATGAATTCGATCATTTTCACTCAAGAGTAGTTTTGCAATATCGTTTAAATTTTGACTTATATCCCAGCTGAGTTGATCGTCCATTTTCTGGGAAGTAAACTGTTGCAAAAGTCGGGTTATTTCTTTGTCATGACCTACCTTTTCAATAACTCGATCAACAACCTGAGTCAGCATTTGTTCCTGTTGTATTTCAACGTCAAAAGAAAGTGATAAGCCCAAATCTCTAGCAAAACTTCGAATAACTCTGTGTGTAAATCGATCTAAAGTTACCACTTCAAAAGCTGCATAATCGTGTAAAATAGATTTTAAGGCTTGTTGAGACCTGTAAGCTAATTCTTCATGAGATAGTTTCAATGCTTCACAAAGATCAACACTCATTTGCGAAACATCATTTTCTTGTTTTAATGAAGAAAAACTCTTTAACGTATTCAAAATTCTTGATTTCATCTCAAAAACTGCCTTATTTGTAAAAGTAAGCGCAATCATTTTGCGATACATTTCTCGACTTGTTGTAGAAAGAAGTGTTTTTAAGAAGTAGAAAACAAGAGTATAGGTTTTACCAGAACCTGCTGAAGCACTAATTATTTGAATGGAATTGAGATTCTGTTTCATAAGATTATGCTATAAATGTAAAGATTCTTTAAGTTTGTATACTAATCTTAAAAAAATAAAAATATGGCTTTTGAATTACCAAAGTTAACTTATGCCTATGATGCATTAGAACCTCATATCGATGCAAGAACCATGGAAATTCATCATGGTAAGCACCATAATGGTTATACAACTAACCTGAACAATGCGATTTCGGGTTCTGGCCTGGATGGACAAAGTATTGAATTAATACTTGAGTCATTAGATATGAATAATGCTGCTGTTAGAAATAATGGTGGTGGGTTCTACAACCATCGTTTATTTTGGAGTGTTATGAGTCCAAATGGAGGCGGAGAACCCACGGGAGCACTTTCTGACGCCATAAATACTGCTTTTGGATCATTCGAGGTATTTAAAGATACTTTTGCCAAAGCTGCAGCTACCCGATTTGGCTCGGGATGGGCATGGCTTTGCGTTATTCCTGGTGGGTCTGTTGAAGTTTGTTCAACTGCTAACCAAGACAACCCTTTGATGCCTGATGTTGGATGCAAAGGATTTCCGATTCTTGCAATAGATGTTTGGGAGCATGCCTACTACTTGAACTACCAAAATAGAAGACCTGACTACATTCAAGCTTTTTTTAATGTTGTTGATTGGAATATGGTCAGTGAATTGTATCAAAAAAACATGTAGTATAATAACTATTTTTAAACAAACAAAGGGAGCCATGGCTCCCTTTGTTTGTTTAAAAACTCAATGAATTCAATACTTAAAGAGGGTTTAAATAAAAAAGGAGGAATAAATTCCTCCTTTTTTGCCCCAAATCTTACCATGAACTTAACCTACTTATGTTCTGGTTTTGTAAAAGTGCGATTTTCTTTTAAACCACTATAATAAAATCGACTAAATACATGTTTATCGGTTTATCTGTCAATACGCTCTTTCAGACTTACCCTCATAAAAATTCATAAAAGCACGATTTACAACTCTATTTCCACCAGGTGTAGGGTAATTACCCGTAAAATACCAATCCCCTTTACTTCCAGGAGAAGCTTCATGTAAATTATCAATCCCCTGATAGATAATTTTAACTTCTGCTTTTAAGTTTGACGCAGACAATAAAAAGGCAATTTTATCTGAAATTTGTTCTACACTAAAAGGTTGATATAAGGCTCTAACATGATTTGACACCTCAGAACCATATGCCTCTGTTGAGGCAATACAATTTTGATAAATGTTCTCCAACGTTTCTTTTAATGTTCCTTCATCTTCATGTAAAGCTAACGCAGCTTGAAAAGCAACAAAGTCCTCTAATTTAGCCATGTCAATCCCATAACAATCTGGATAACGAATTTGTGGAGCACTTGAAACTACAATTATCTTTTTTGGACCCAATCGATCGAGCATCGTCAAAATACTTTGTTTTAAAGTCGTTCCTCTTACAATACTGTCATCAATAATCACAAGATTATCCGATGGTTTGACAACTCCATAAGTTATGTCGTATACATGTGCCACCAAATCGTCTCTACTAGAATCTGATGTTATGAATGTTCTAAGTTTTGCGTCCTTTATTGCTATCTTTTCGATTCTAGGGTTCAGCTTCAATAACTCAACAATTTTATCTCTGTCGATTGGAGTTTTATTAATTTCTTTTGAAATTTGCTTTTTTAGATGATTCTGTGCCTCTCCAATCAATCCATAAAAAGAAGTTTCTGCGGTATTGGGTATAAATGAAAAAACTGTATTTTCAATATCGTGGTCAATACTTTCTAAGATTTTAGGGAAAAGTAATTTACCCAGTTGTTTTCGTTCTTTGTAAATATCTACATCACTCCCTCTTGAAAAATAAATACGTTCAAAAGAGCAAGATCTTTTTTCTAAAGGTTCCAAAACTTCTTGAATTGATGCTCCTCCATTTTTTTTAATTACAATTGCACTTCCAGGTGTAAGTTCTTTGATTTCTTCAAAAGGTACATTGAAGACTGTTTGAATTACGGGGCGTTCAGAGGTTACTGCCACGATTTCATCATCTTCATAATAAAACACAGGTCTTATTCCAACTGGATCTCTTAAAACAAATGCGTCTCCGTGTCCAAACATCCCAGCCATAGCATAACCTCCATCCCAGTTTTTTGCTGCCTTTCGTAGAATTTTAGCTATTTTCAGTCGTTCTGCTATCAAAGGAGATGCTTGATATTTATTGTATCCCTCTTTTCTAAGTTTTTTATAAATTTTTGCAACTGCATCATCTAAAAAGTGCCCGATTTTTTCCATTACCGTTATGGTATCTGCTCTTTCTTTAGGATGTTGACCCAATGAAATAAGGTTGTCGAAAAGCTCATTTACATTAGTCATATTGAAGTTTCCAGCAACAATAAGATTTCTGTGCATCCAATTATTCTGTCTAAGAAAAGGATGAACACTTTCGATCCCGTTTTTCCCAAAAGTTCCGTAGCGAACGTGTCCCAGCATTAACTCTCCAACATAAGGAACTTTTTGCTTAAGAAAAGTTGTGTTCTTTTGAATTTCAGGATTTAAATCTATGGCTGTTTGTATTCGAGAGCTGATTTGATTAAAAATATCTTGAATAGGTTGTTTTTCACAGGAACGAACTCTGCTGATGTATCGCTCACCTGGTTCCATGTCAAACTTAATACTTGCAAAACCAGCTCCATCTTGACCCCGATTGTGCTGTTTTTCCATCATCAGATACATCTTATTGATTCCAAACAATGCAGAACCATATTTTTCTTCGTAATAAGAAAGTGGTTTTTTAAGTCGTAACAGCGCTATTCCACACTCGTGTTTGATGGCGTCACTCATGTGCTCTTTTGTTTTTTATTCCAATCAAAACTTGTTGAATTTCTAAATTGTTTAATTCTGCTCTTTATGGAATCTGATGTTACCTCTAAAATGGCTTTGGTTCCAAATTGTTCTACAGTAAACGAAGCCAATACAGTACCATATATGATTCCTTTTTTTAAGGTTTCAAAATCAATACGGTTTGTATTTGCGAGGATTCCTGAAATTCCACCTGCAAAACTGTCCCCAGCTCCTGTTGGATCAACTACATCATTGATTGGAAATGCTGGAGTTATAAAAACTTTTCCTTCACCAAAAAGCATGGCTCCATGCTCGCCTTTCTTAATAATTACATATTTTGGACCCATGGCATGAATCTTTTCAGCTGCCTTTACCAAAGAATGTTCCTCGGAAAGTTGTCGAGCTTCTTCATCATTTATCGTTATTAGATCAACTCTAGCAATTACCTCGTCAAGAGTTTCCCTAAAATGATCCATCCAAAAGTTCATAGTGTCTAATATCACAAACTTAGACTTTCTGTTCATCTGGTTTAATGCAGTCAACTGAACTCCAGGATGAAGATTTCCTATCATCATTACTTCAGCATTTCGATAAGAATTAGGTACATTAGGGGAAAAGTTTTCAAGAACATTTAACTGTGTTTCAAGTGTAGTTCTTCGGTTCATGTCGTCATAATATTTTCCACTCCAAAAAAAGGATTTTCCTCCAGCAACCTGTTCAACTCCCTCAACATCAACCTCCAAGTCTGTTAGGATTTTAAGATCATTATCTTCAAAATCATCACCAATAACTGAAACCAGTCCACAGTTAACGTCAAATTTTGAACTTGCCAAAGCAATATAAGTAGCTGCTCCACCAAGAATTCGATCTACCTTGTCATAGGGTGTTTCTATGGCATCGTATGCCATAGTCCCTACTACAAGTAATTTATTTTTCATACTACAAAGATAAAACTTCTTTTTAGCTTATGTAGTGTAAAAAAGACTTTAGTGTTATTTCTTCCGTTCTTTTTCAAAAAACTTATCTTTTATTTTAGTTCCATTTTTTGCTGCCTCAACTGCTAGTTGATCACACCGCTCATTTTGGGGATGATCATTGTGTCCTTTGATCCATTGAAAACGAACTTTATGAAGGTCATAAACTTTGAGAAATCGTTTCCATAAATCGGAATTTTTTTTTCCTTTAAAATTCTTTGTTTTCCATCCAAAAACCCATTTTTTTTCTACCGAATCAATTACGTATTTCGAATCCGAATAAACGACAACATCCATAGGATGTTTTTTTAAATTTTCTAAAGCTATAATTACTGCAAGCAGTTCCATTCTATTGTTTGTGGTGTATGTATAGCCTTGAGAAAATTCCTTCTCATATTTCTTGCCCACCAACTCCATGATAATTCCATAACCCCCCGGACCAGGATTGCCTAATGCAGAGCCGTCTGTATAAATATTGACTTGAGTCACAAATAATCAGCTTTAATTTTTGAGAATTTTTTCGATAACCTTAGGGAAATATTTGTGTTCCAATTGCTGTACTTTCTGCGCAATAGTACTTACATTATCTGTGGCGTTTATTTTTACTTGATTCTGAAATATTATGGCTCCTTGGTCATAATATTCATTTACATAGTGAATCGTAATTCCTGTAAAATCATCTCCTGATTCTTTTACTGCTTGATGTACGTATGCACCATACATCCCTTTCCCACCATATTTTGGAAGTAGAGAAGGATGAATGTTAATGATTTTTTGAGGGAAGTTTTGAACTAGAGCTTCCGGGATTTTCCATAAAAATCCTGCTAGGACAATTAAATCAGGATTGAGATTAAAAATGAGAGATAAAAACTGTTCGGATTGATAAAATTTTTTGTCAATCCACAAACAAGGAACTCCATAAGACTTTGCTCGATCAAAAACACCTGCCTGTCGATTATTAGATATCACACTTAGGACATCAATTTCAGAAGAAGAATGAAATCGATGTATGATTTTTTCTGCATTAGAGCCGCTCCCTGAAGCAAGAATTACTATTTTTTTTTGCATTGGTTTAAAAAAACAAAATAACGGATAATCCCCTAATCATAAAAGAAAATAAGTGACTACCTTAAAAAACAGTTAAAAAAAAATCAATTTAGTGCTCTTAAATGACGTAATCCTCTAAAGTTTTTTATTTTTGCCACTGAAACAAAATTAAAACCAATTACATTATGTCAGACATTTCATCAAGAGTTAAAGCTATAATTGTAGATAAATTAGGCGTTGACGAGAACGAAGTAGTTACTGAAGCAAGCTTTACTAATGATTTAGGTGCAGATTCTTTAGATACAGTAGAGCTTATTATGGAATTTGAAAAAGAATTTGATATTCAAATACCAGACGATCAAGCAGAAAATATTGCAACTGTAGGTCAAGCCATTCAATACATCGAACAAGCAAGCTAAAATCATTTTTTATGACTCCAAGACGAGTAGTTGTTACCGGATTGGGTGCATTAACACCAATTGGAAACACCCTCCCTGAATATTGGGAGGGTCTTGTTTCTGGAAAAAGCGGTGCGGCCCCTATTACCTATTTTGATGCCTCTGAGTTCAAAACTAAATTTGCTTGTGAACTCAAAAATTTCAATGTTCTTGATTTCATGGATCGCAAAGAGGCCAGAAAACAAGATCGATTTACTCAGTACGCTCTTGTTTCAACTCAAGAAGCGATTGAAGATGCTAGTTTAGATCTTGAAAGTATTGATAAAGATCGAGTTGGTGTAATTTGGGGTGCCGGAATTGGAGGTTTAGAAACTTTTCAAAATGAAGTGTTGAATTTTGCTGAAAATGATAAAAAACCACGTTTTAACCCGTTTTTTATTCCCAAGATGATTGCAGATATTGCACCAGGTTTAATCTCAATTAAGTATGGATTTAGGGGGCCAAACTTTGCAACTGTATCAGCTTGTGCTTCTTCAGCAAATGCCCTTATTGATTCTTTAAATTATATTCGACTCAATCATGCGGACATCATAGTTGCAGGAGGATCAGAAGCTTGTGTTTCCTATGCTGGAATTGGAGGTTTCAATGCAATGCATGCATTATCTACTCGAAACGATGATCCCAGAACCGCTTCTCGACCCTTTGATAAAGATCGTGATGGATTTGTTCTAGGAGAAGGAGCTGGTAGTCTAATTCTGGAAGAATATGAACACGCTAAGGCTAGAGGTGCAACAATATATGCTGAACTGGTTGGAGGTGGACTTTCTGCAGATGCACATCATATGACTGCTCCACACCCAGAAGGAATTGGAGCTAGAAACGTAATGTTGAATTGTTTACGTGATGCAAATTTAAAGCCAGAAGATATTGATATTATCAATATGCATGGAACTTCAACAGGATTGGGTGACATTGCTGAATCTAAAGCTATTAAAGAAGTTTTTGGAGATCATTTGTATTCCATGAACATCAACTCAACAAAGTCAATGACTGGTCATTTATTGGGGGCTGCAGGAGCTATAGAAGCAATTGCATCTATTATGAGTATTCGAAAGAATATCATTCCTCCTACTATCAATCATCAAACTGCAGATGAAGAAATTGATCCAAAAATCAATTTTACTTTTGGAAAAGCTCAAAAAAGAGACGTGAAAGTTGCTCTTTCTAATACTTTTGGTTTTGGAGGACATAACGCTTGTGTTATATTCAAAGAAATTTCTTAATTTGGAATGTGAAATTCATTTCAAAAATATGGTCTAAAAAAAATGTAGACCATCTCCTTTTTCTTAAACTTAGAAATCTTTTAGGTTATAACCCAAAAAATAAGCATCTCTATAGGGCAGCATTTACGCATCGTTCAATGAACATAAAAAATGATCATGGCATGCCTTTGAACTATGAACGTCTCGAATATTTGGGAGATTCTGTTCTAAGTACAATTGTTTCACGTTATTTATTTGAAAAATTACCCAAAGCGAATGAAGGAAAGTTAACTCGAATGAAATCTAAAATTGTAAGTAGAGAAAAACTTAACTTTATAGGAAAAGAGATGCAGCTTCTTGACTTATTGACTTGTAGTGGAAAAAAAGAAAGTTTTGGAGATGACATTCATGGAAATATTCTGGAAGCTTTGATTGGTGCAATCTTTATTGATAAAGGTTATGAAGGCTGTAAAAAAATATTGATAGGTGTGTTTTTTGAACCCTATATCGATTTAAATTCAATAGCAAATACAGTGGTTTCCTATAAAGGTCTTTTGATCGAGTGGAGTCAGAAAAACAAAAAAAATCTAATTTTTGAGACCGACATAGATAATGGTAAAGATCCCAATATTAATTTCTATTGTAAAATACTACTCGATAACAAAGTGAAGGCTAAATCTCGAGATGTATCCAAAAAAAAGGCAGAAGAAAAGGCGGCTAAAAGAGCAGTTCATCTTCTAAAGAAATAGTGATTAACGATAAGCTTTTCATGGTAGTTTAACCTTCTATTAACATCAAACTGTAATCCTTTTTATGTAAATGACTATCTTTGTTCGTTAATGAATTATAAAAAACATAATCTTGGAAAATCGATAGAGGAAGAATCTTTTTCGTTGATAGCCATTCATGCTTCAATTGAAGATTTTCAGTTGGCTTATTTCATTAATAAAAATTGTAATACACGATTTAAAAGAACCCATTATCTTTTTTCAAGTCATTTAAAAAAAGAAATCAGGGCATTGGTCTGGGAAAATAGTTGGGATGAAGAAACATTTTGGTATTTATTCCCCAATAGATATGACGCTTCAAAAAAAATAAAAAAAAATAATCCTGATTTATTATTTGAAAATGAAACACACATGGACTTATACATTCTTCCGGAATTCAAACAGGTTGATTATTTTATAAAAATCCCAAATAATGACAGCAATGATTTTTATCTAAAAAAAATAAAAGAACTTGCGGAAATACAAACTGCCTACAGCATTCACGAAGACTCCTTAAAGTCATCAAAAAATTTAATCTTTAACTAAATGCCATTACTTAAAAAAACAAAAATTGTTGCAACCCTTGGACCTGCGTCAGAAAGCGAAGAAGTCATAAAAAAAATGATGCTTGCTGGTACCAATGTTTTTAGAATTAATTTTTCACATGCCGATCATTCTGATGTAGCAGAACGAATTCAAATTATTCGAAAAATAAGTCAAGAATTAAATTTACATATATCCATACTAGGAGATCTTCAGGGTCCAAAGCTAAGAGTTGGAGTAATCGAAGAGGGAACTGTCGTGAATCCAGGCGATTTAGTTGAATTCAACACTGCAAAACCTTTTGAAGGAAATGCAAAATCAGCTTACATGACTTACAAGCAATTTCCGATGGATGTAAATCCTGGAGAACGAATTTTGTTAGATGATGGAAAATTAATCTTTGAAGTTGTTTCCAGCGACAAAAAAGAATCAGTTACAGCCAAAGTTATACAGGGAGGAGCATTCAAATCAAAAAAAGGTGTGAATCTTCCAAACACTCTAGTATCACTTCCTGCTTTGACAAAAAAAGATATTGAGGATGCAATTTTTGCAATTGATCAACAAGTTGATTGGATTGCGCTTTCATTCGTTCGTAACAGTGAAGATTTAATTGAACTGCAAGATTTGATCAAAAAACATTCTGAATATAAAATTCCAATCATAGCAAAGATTGAGAAGCCAGAAGCAATTGAAAATATTGATAAGATAATTGCTTACTGTGATGGGTTAATGGTAGCGCGTGGAGATCTTGGAGTAGAAGTACCGGCAGCAGAAGTCCCTATCATTCAAAAAAACTTAGTTCTAAAAGCAAAAAAAGCAAGAATTCCTGTTATTATAGCTACTCAAATGATGGAAACCATGATAGAGAGCTTAACACCTACAAGAGCTGAAGTAAACGATGTTGCAAATTCAGTAATGGATGGAGCTGATGCAGTTATGCTTTCTGGTGAAACTTCAGTTGGAGATTATCCTGTTCAAGTTATAGAAACAATGACTTCAATTCTCAAAAGTGTAGAGGACTCTTCTTTGATTCGTGTTCCTCAAAATCCCCCCCAAATAAGAACCCCACGATTCATAACCAAGTCAGTTTGTTATCATGCGGCTCATATCGCTAATGAAATAAATGCAAAAGCTATTTGTACCCTAACCAATAGTGGTTACACTGCTTTTCAGATTTCTGCATGGAGACCCTCAGCATCGGTGTTAGTGTTTACCTCGAATAAAAGAATTTTATCACAACTTAATCTTCTTTGGGGCGTTAAAGCGTTTTATTACGATCGTTTTGAAAGTACGGACAATACTGTTGAAGAGGTAAATAAAATTGCTTTTGAAGAGGGTTTTGTGGAAAAAGGAGATATGATGATTAATCTTGCTGCTATGCCAATTGTTGAAAAAGGAATGGTCAATACGCTTCGAGTTTCTTTGATCTAGAAAGGCAAGCTTAGTTGTAATTCTTTTCTCTCTTTGGTAAGTTTTGGTTTTTTATCAATGGTATTAAGATTTGAGATCGTAATTCCTAAAAGTCTTACAGAATTATGAATCTTTTCTTGGTACAACAAATTTAGAGCGTGTTCTACAATTAAACTTTTTTCAGAGATATAAAAGGGTAAAGTCTTGCTTCTTGTTTGTTGGACAAAATCAGAATATTTAATTTTTAAGGTAATGGTTTTTCCTGAAAGTTGATGACGTTGAATCCGCTTATCGAGTTCTTCAGCAATTGTTTTAATTTTTTCTGAAAGAAAAATTTCACTAGTCAAATTTTTATGAAAAGTTCGCTCAGCTCCAATCGACTTGGGAATACGGCTAGGGACTACTGGGCTGTTATGAATTCCTCGAATAACCTTATAATAATAGCTTCCAGATTTACCAAAGTGCCTGCTTAAAAAATCTTCAGATTTTAATTTTAAATCATTTCCCGTAAAAATACCTAAATGATACATACGCTTTGTAGTAACTTTTCCTACACCATGAAATTTTCTTATTTCTAAAGACTCTAAAAAGGATTGAACCTCTTCGGGAGGGACTGTCTTTTGACCGTTTGGCTTGTTGAAATCACTCGCAATTTTAGCAACAAATTTATTTATTGAAATCCCTGCCGAGGCATTTAAACCTGTTGTCTCTAGAATTTTGTTTCTAATTTCGGTAGCCAATAGGGTTGCAGAAAGTCCATTCTTTTTATTAACAGTAACATCCAAGTAAGCTTCGTCTAATGATAGTGGTTCTACCAAATTTGTGTAGTCATAAAAAATAGCTCTTATCTGATTAGAAATTTCTTTGTACCGATCAAATCTAGGTTTTAGAAAAATTAATTCTGGACAATTACGCTTTGCAACCATTCCACTCATTGCACTTCTAACTCCAAACTTTCTGGCTTCATAACTTGCCGCAGCGACTACACCTCTTTTTCCACCACCGCCAACAGCAATTGGTTGATTTAATAGCGATGGATCGTCAAGTTGTTCTACTGAAGCATAAAAAGCATCCATATCAACATGTATGATTTTTCGTACTTTAGTTTCATATTCCATATGCTAAATTACATATCTTTAAGGAGTAACAAAATTATACTATTAAATGATCGAAATCGAACGAAAATTCTTGGTCAATTCAAATGAGTACAAAAATAAAGCGCACAAAACCATTAAAATTATCCAAGGATATTTATCTAAAGACCCTAAAAGAACGGTTCGGATAAGAATTAGTGATGACAAAGGATATATTACTATTAAAGGAGTTTCTTCTGAAGATGGTTTGAGTCGTTATGAATGGGAAAATGAAATTCTTTTTTCAGAAGCAAAGGAACTTATTTCAATTTGTCTCCCTACAATTATAGAAAAATCTCGTTATGAGATTTATTACAAAGGTGTTCTATTTGAAGTAGATGAATTTCAAGGAGTTCATCAAGGCCTAATTGTTGCAGAAGTCGAACTGGATTCTGTTCAAACAGAAATTAAATTACCCGATTGGATTGGAAAGGAAGTAACTGGGAATAAAAAGTATTACAATGCTGTTTTATCCAATTCAGAATAAAGAATTAAAAAACTTATCGATTCTCATATTATGTATATCAAGAATTCTTTTTAAACTCTTTAAGGTACAATTAGTGCCTTTTTCCATTTTCCAATATTGTATTCGACTAATTTTGTTGTCCCAAGAAAAAACTTCATAACTTTTGTATCCTGCCTTTATTCTGAGTTTCTTTAGCTCCTTACCTATTTTTTCTTTTAGAGCTTCAAATTCTTTTGATTGGATCTCGTTCATTGTAATTTTGTGGGGGTATTAAATCACAAATTAAATGATAATGGGTTGTAAAATTTACGCTGTTTAATATGTTTATTAAAACATATTGTTTTTGATAAACATGTACTGCATTAATATTCTTTAGTCAATAAAGTGTAGTTATTTTCACTATTTTATTGTTAATTTTTTTGTTGAGATTCAATCTATTTGGTTTTAATTGTCTCCATATATCCGAACGGTAAGTTTTCCCTCAGAATTCATATGAGCTCTATACATTCCGGGAGTGTTGAATTCCATGGCTACATTTCCATGAGTATCCATCACAACTACTCCACCATCTCCTCCCAAATCTTCAACTTTTTGAAGTACTTGTTTTGATGCATCTTTTACACTTAGTTTTTTGTACTCAACTAATGCTGCAATATCGTGGGCTACTACTGATCTTATAAAAAACTCACCCCATCCAGTAGCTGAAACACCGCAACTTAAGTTATTAGCATAAGTTCCAGCTCCAATAATTGGTGCATCACCAATTCGGCCCCACTTTTTATTCGTCATTCCTCCGGTTGATGTACCGGCAGCTAGATTCCCATTTAGATCTAGTGCAACACATCCTACTGTTCCATATCGTTGATTCTTAAAATAAAGTTGCTCAGAACTATTAAGAGTTATTTTTTTATCGGTTTCTAACTGTTGAACACGTTTTAAATCTCTTAAACGTCTATCTGTTATGAAATATGATTCAGGAACCGTATCCAAGTTTTGTTCTACTGCAAATCGATCTGCTCCTGTACCCGAGAGTAAAACATGAGGTGAATTATGCATTACTTTAATTGCAGCGCTTATCGGATTCTTTATATGTTTTACTCCTGCAATTGCTCCAGAATTCAAGGTTTTTCCATCCATAAAAGAAGCATCCAGAGCAATAGATTCATTCTCAGTCAAAACCGCTCCTTTTCCTGAATTAAAAAGTGGAGAATTTTCCATTACACGGATGGTTTTTTCAATGGCATCCTGACTTGTCCCTCCTGCTTTTAAAATTGCATGTCCTGAAGTGATTGCCTCAGTCAATTTTTCAATGTAAGCTTTCTCCATTTCATCCGACATGTTTTCTTTTAAAATAGTACCCGCTCCTCCATGGATGACAATTCCAAAGGCCGGTTGTTTTTTTTCTTTTTCAGAAGAACAACCAAAGAATAACAACATTACTACTAGGGTTAAAATATTTTTCATAGTGTATGGTTTAAGATTTCTGAATTACTAAATATAGAAAATCCTTTTATTATGAATCAATAATCTTTGTGATTTTAGAAATAGTTTTACATTTAAGAAATTATTTATAAAACAAATTCATGAATAAGTCTTTAGAAATATTATTAAATAAGCTGAGCATTTCTAAAAATCAATTGGGATGCTCTTCTGGGGTTGAATGGTTTGCTAAGGGAGAAATAATTACAAGTTTTTCTCCTGTAGATGGGAAAGAAATCGGTCAAATACAAGCTTCTACTTTTGAAGACTATGAACAAGTACTTCAGACTGCAGAAGAAGCGTTTATTTCCTTTAGAAAAATTCCTGCACCAAAACGAGGAGACTTGGTTCGTCAGTTTGGAAATGCACTTCGTGATAAAAAAGAACTTCTAGGTCAATTAGTTTCCTGGGAAATGGGAAAATCACTACAAGAAGGTTTAGGTGAAGTTCAGGAAATGATTGATATCTGTGACTTTGCAGTTGGACTATCTAGACAACTGCAAGGGACTACGATGCATTCTGAAAGACCAAATCACAGGATGTATGAACAGTATCATCCTTTAGGAATAGTAGGAATTATTTCTGCATTCAATTTTCCTGTTGCGGTTTGGGCATGGAATACGGCTTTAGCATGGATTTGTGGGGATGTTACCGTTTGGAAACCCAGTGAAAAAACTCCACTCTGTTCAATTGCATGTCAAAAAATAATTGGAACTATTTTACAAGAAAACAATATGCCTGAAGGTATTTCATCACTTGTAAATGGTGGGGCTGAAGTAGGTCAATGGATGAGCGAAGATAAAAGAATACCCTTGCTTTCTGCTACTGGATCTACTGCAATGGGGAAAAAAGTAGCTCAAAAAGTGGGTGCACGACTAGGTAAATGCTTATTAGAATTGGGAGGGAATAATGCACTTATTATAAGTCCCCATGCCGATTTAAAAACCACACTTTTAGCTGCTGTTTTTGGAGCTGTTGGTACTGCAGGACAAAGATGTACTTCTACCCGTAGATTAATTGTTCATGAATCTGTGATGGAAAAGGTACTAGAAAAACTTATAAATGCGTACAAACAATTGAATATTGGAAATCCCCTAGATTCTGCAAATCACGTTGGCCCTTTGATTGATAAAGATTCTGTAAATCAATACAAAAAAGCCCTTAAAAATATTTCTGACGAAGGTGCAGAATGGTTGGTCGAGGGAGGTGTCTTGAATGGAGAAAAATACCCAAGTGGATGTTATGTAAAACCAGCTATTGCAAAAGTAAAAAAAGACAGTGCAATGGCTCAAAAAGAAACTTTTGCACCCATATTATATCTCATGGAATATTCTGGATCTATCGAAAATGCCATCAACATTCAAAATGATGTAAACCAAGGGCTTTCCTCTGCAATTATGACTCAAAATCTGCAAGAAGCCGAAATGTTTTTGTCCCATTGGGGCAGTGACTGTGGAATTGCAAATATTAATATCGGAACATCTGGAGCGGAAATTGGAGGAGCATTTGGAGGAGAAAAAGACACAGGTGGTGGAAGAGAAAGTGGATCAGATGCATGGAAAGTTTATATGAGACGGCAAACAAATACAATAAATTACTCAGATGAGCTCCCCCTTGCTCAAGGAATAAAATTCGATTTGTAGCTTTAGTTTGATTATATTTACATCATAAAACAAGAAGGATATAAGGTTGATTCTTATATAGAAAGAATAATATTGGATGTTAGATGTAATATATTGATAAACAAATATATTAGAGGTAGAGAGAACTTAAATAATACTTTTAAAAAAAATAGGTTAGGATTTGATATAAAATAACATATTAAAAATATTGGATTAGGTGTTAATGGATAAATCATTTATATGGTTTATCTATTTTTTTGGTATAAAGTGTTGAAATCATAATAAAATAAGTTAATAGATATTAATAAGAGGTTTTTGTAATATTGTATATGTTTAAAAAATATGATATAATATAAAACTTATAATAAATAATATACTATTTATAAATAATAATATTAATAATCAGTAGTTTAATAATGATAAAAAATAAGAAATCCGTATATGAGTTTGAATGTTTTGATTTAGATGATATAGAAGGATTGTATGGTAAGTTTAGAAAATATGGAGTTGGTAAGTTTTTAGATTTGGTTTATAGGAAAACTATAAGGAAGATGAGTTTTGAGAAAGATGGAGATTTACTGAATAATGAAGGGTTTGTATATGTTAGTAAAAGTGATATTGAAAGGTATTTAGGTAATGGGAAAGATAAGGATGGTCAATACTATTGGTGGAAGATATTAAAGAGTTTAAGTAAAAGAAAAATCATAAAATATAGGAGAGGTGGATTAAATAAGTTTGACTCTAATAAGATGTTGTGGTTTATAAAAATAAGTGATGAGTTATTTAATAGTGTAAAAACTAAAAGAGAAATAGAGGATAAAAACCTAATAAAGTGGTTGAATAAAAAGAATGGTGAGAAAGTTGAAAAGTGGTTAGGTGTAAAGACTATTGGAGATAAGAAAAAGGGTAATTGGTTAGTTGGTTATGAGTTGAATGTTTGTAAAAGAAGTAGTATTGAAATAGATGATTTAGAAGGTGTTATTGGCTATAGAATCAGTAATAAAATAAGTGAGTTAGAAGATAAAAGTAAATGGTTATGGTTAAGTAAAAAAAAGAAAGAAAATATTTTAGAGAAGTTAATAGATAAGAATAAATGGGTTGATGGATTAAAGGTAGAATACAGAAAGAAATATGAAGTGTTATTGGAGGATTTAGAATATTTGAAGAATGGAGAATATTATGAGTTGAGTGATGATTATTTTAAGAGAGATAAGTTTGGTGGTAGAATCTATAATGTCTTTAGTAATACTATTAGAGAATATAGAAAATATATTAAGATTGATGGTAAAGAGTTAGTTGAGATAGATTTGAAGAATAGTATGATTTGTCAGTTATTCTATATGGTTAAACTATTATTAAAGGGTAGTCAGTTTGAGAGAAATACTATTTTAAATAATGTTTATTGGGAGTTAGATAAACTAAATAAAGGGTATAAGAATGATGATGATAGAAATCTAAGATTAGGATTGTTGTATTTGAATAGATGGGATTATATTTTGAATGTAGAGAATAATCTAAATAAGGATTATTATAACTTCTTAGTGGAAGAGTTTAGATTAAGTAGTGGTGTCAGTATTAGTAGGAATAGTTTTAAAGAGTTATTATTTGTTATACTATTTGGTAGTGAGAAAAAGTTGAGGAGTATGAGATTAGGAAATAATAAGTATAGTGATTTAGAGAGTTTATTATTAGGAGATGGTAAGTTTTTGGTAAGGGATTTGAAGAAAATAAGTTTATTTAGTTGGTATAAGAGTAGAGATTATAAAAAATATAAGAATGTCAGTCTAATATTGATGAGATTGGAAAGAAGTTTAATGGATGTTATGTCTAATATTATGATTAAAAATGGATTTGATTACATCAGTTTATTTGATGGATTTATGGTTAAGAAAAGTGAAGTAAAGGAAATAGAAAGAATATTGAATGGTAGATTGGGAAATATAGATAAGGTATTCAGATTGGTGGTAAAGTAAATATTTATAACAAAACATAATATGTTAAGAAAGGATTTGTGAAAAATGACCAAAATAAAGATTTTAAGTTGAAAATAGTTGTCAGTAAAATAGAAAAGGATAGATTTGTGAGTGATTGGATTAAATGTCAAAATAACTTTTCTATAAAAAATAATCATATATGTATACTCTTTTAAAAACCGCTCACTCCTATTGGGCTTTCGCAGTTTTAATACTTTTATTTTTTGCAATTGCTAACGCTTTTATCGGCATTGCAAAAAAGAAAACATTTGATTCCTCTGACTTTAGACGCTCATTGTTTGTTCTGATAAGCTCTCATATTCAATTCTTGATTGGATTAATTCTTTATTTTGTTTCGCCTTGGTTCGGGAAATGGAGTGCATTAGGCATGGGAGTAATGAAAGATTCTCAAGCACGCTTGTATCTTGTAGAACATCCCATTACCAATCTAATAGCAATTGTGCTGATTACCATGGGTTGGTCGATGCACAAAAGACAATCGTTAGATGTTAAGAAGTTTTCAAGAATTGGAATATTCTATTTTCTAGGACTCTTACTATTGTTATCAAGAATTCCTTGGAATACTTGGTTGTAAATATATTTGTTGATAATCATTTATAGGATACTGAGTTTTTATGATCACAGCCAAAAAACCAGAATTCAAGCACATCATCTTAAAGAATAAGCTTAAAGTAGCTGTTCTTGGGGGAGGAAGTTGGGCAACCGCATTAATCAAAATCCTTATGGTTAATAAACGCAATATAGGATGGTATATGCGTAGTGAAAAAAACAAAGAATTCATTGAACGAAACCAACATAACCCAGCTTACTTAACCACAACAAATCTCAATACCAAACGACTAAAAATAAGTACAGATATTAATTATGTAGTCAAAAAAGCAGACATTATTATTGTTGCCATTCCGTCTGCATTCATCAAAGAGGAGTTTTCAAAACTTCAAATTTCTTTAAAAAATAAAATTGTTGTCTCTGCAGTAAAGGGGGTTATTCCGGAAAACATGAAAATTCCCGGTACTTTTTTTCATGAAGACTTTGCGGTTCCACTCGATAGAATAGGAGTTATTTGCGGTCCTTGTCATGCTGAAGAAGTTGCCATGGAAAAACTTTCTTATTTAACTGTCGCATCCCAAAATCAGACTTTTGCAAAATGTATTGCAGCTATGCTCAAAACAAAGTATATACGAACCAAGGTTTCAAATGATATTATTGGTACTGAATATGCAGCAATGCTAAAAAACATATATGCAATAGCAGCTGGAATAGCTCATGGTCTCGGCTATGGAGATAATTTTCAAAGTGTTTTGATGAGTAATGCCATTCGTGAAACAAAACGTTTTATAAAGGATGTACATAAAATGAAAAGAAACATTAATAATTCAGCCTATCTAGGAGATTTATTGGTAACTGGCTATTCTGTTTTTAGTAGAAACAGAACCTTTGGAAATATGATTGGAAAAGGATATACTGTTAAAGCAGCTCAGTTAGAAATGAGTATGATTGCTGAAGGTTATTTTGCCTCTAAATCTGCACGGATCATTAACTCTGAATTTAGAACACAAACACCCATCATTGAAGCTGTATATTTGATTCTTTATGAGAGGAAAAATGCTCAGAAAATATTTGATAAATTAGTAAAAAAGCTTGACTAAAGTGTTGGCTTAAATTGTTTTAAAAAACGAATGTCATTCTCAAAAAACATTCGAATATCACTCACTTGGTATAATAACATCGCAATTCGCTCAATTCCCATTCCAAATGCATAGCCCGAATACTCTTCGGGGTCAATACCACAGTTTTTAAGAACATTAGGATCAACCATTCCACAACCCATAATTTCCAGCCACCCTGTGCCTTTTGTTATTCGATAGTCAACTTCTGTCTCTAATCCCCAATAAATATCAACCTCAGCACTGGGTTCAGTAAAAGGAAAATAAGAAGGCCGTAATCGTATCTTTGATTTTCCAAATAAGCTATTTGTAAAATAACTCAAGGTTTGTTTCAAATCAGCAAAAGAAACTTGTTTATCAATATATAAACCTTCAACCTGATGAAAGATACAATGTGCTCTGGCTGATATTGCTTCGTTACGAAAAACTCTTCCCGGAGATATAGTCCGAATAGGTGGTTGGTTGTTTTCCATATACCGCACTTGCACAGAAGATGTATGTGTTCGCAACAAAATATCTGGATCCGTTTGAATAAAAAAGGTGTCCTGCATATCACGAGCAGGATGGTACTCTGGCAAGTTTAATGCCGTAAAATTATGCCAGTCATCTTCTATCTCGGGTCCTTCTGAAATGTTAAACCCAATTTGAGAAAAAATATCAACAATGCGGTTTCTCACAACTGTTAATGGGTGTTGACTCCCCAAAGAAGATGGAAAGGCCGGACGAGACAAATCACCATAAATCCCAGAACTTAAATTCGATTTGAGACCTAACTTTAAAACTTCTATTTTATCTGAAACTGCAGATTTTAATTGATTTAAAATTTGACCAAATTCTTTCTTTTCCTGGTTCGGAACTTCTCTAAATGATGCAAAGAGTTGATTCAGAATTCCCTTTTTACCAGAATAAGATATTCTAAACTGTTCGATTTCCTCTGCTCCTTTAGCTTGAAATTGAGCTACTTTCTCTAAGTGTTCTTTTACGATTTCGATCATACTACAAAAATACGAATATACTATTGAATTAATCCTTTTCCAATAAAGTAATGCACTACTGCATCTTTCATCAAGACACTTTGTTCTCCCGGCTTTAATGGAGGTAATTCTTCAACAAGTTTAAAATGTGGCCAACCTTCATCATCGAAGTAATCGAACTCATAATACCCAAAAGGTTCTAATACAGAACAAATACCTATGTGAATGATATCAACATTATCATCCTTTTTAAAACTATTGTGAATTTGACCCAATTCTTGAATACCTATCAAATATAAAATCCCCTCAATATCAATTGTTTCTGTTTCAGAAAAACGTTCAGTCAATAAAGAGACAAGTGTTTGCCAACGCTCTTTTAATTCTTGGTTTCTTGATGGTACTTTGTGCATAAAACAAAGATATGTCATTCCACAAAAGAGAGAATAAAATGTGTAAAAAATCTTTATATTCGTTTAATGAATTATATTGACATCGCAATTATAGGTTTAGTCTTTTTTGGGGCTTTCAAAGGTTTTTCTAAAGGCTTCATCGTTGAAGTTGCTTCACTAATTGCCTTAATTTTAGGTCTTATTGGAGCCTTATTATTTTCTTCTTCTTTAGGAATACTTTTAGAAAGCTTTGTTGACAACGATCAAATTCCTCCAGCAGGAGTTCTTTTTGCACTTACATTTATTGCAATAATTATTGGAATAAATTTACTTGCTAAATTCTTAACTAGAGTTCTGAAAATGGCAGCCTTAGGTGGTATCAACAGGATTTTAGGAGCTGTCTTCGGAGGAATAAAGTTTGTGTTGATTATTAGTGCCATTTTCATGATAATGGACCAATTTCAATTTTTATTTTCCATGATGAATGAAGATATAATAGAAAATTCTCGATTCTATGAACCTGTGAAATCGATTGGCAACTATGTTTTTGAATGGTTTCTTGATAAAAAAGAATTACTACCTAAAAAACTAGTTTAGCATTCTTAGTGATGATGATAAAACCCATCCCTCTGAACCGTTAACAATTTTTATTTTCTTCCATTGGGCTAACTCATCCAGAACCTCAACTTTGGTTCCTTCATGAAGAACAAACAAAACCTCTGATCGATCATTTGGTTCCCCCCAAATATTAATTTTAGCTTCAAAAACAATTCCTGATAATTCATTTTCAAGTTTTAAATTTCGGGTATAAGTTAAGATGAATATAGACACAAAAAAAAGAGTGACTATCCAAAAAGAACTAAAGTATAGTCGTTTCCAAAATCCATTAGTGTTCCACAAATACAAAACAAACAATACTACCATAATCCAAGCAATACATATGATTATTTTTGCCCATTGAGTCATTGTAAACCAAGATAAAATTTCATTATTGACCTGATTAAAAATTGATTCTGGCAAAACTTCTATAGCATCAAGTGTCATGTTTTGAGCAAACTTGAGATTTGTAGTAATTTCATTATTTTTTGGATCCAACTGTTTGGCTTTTTCATAATAAAAAATGCTTTCCCCAACATTTCCCAAACGATAGTATGCATTGGCTAAATTAAAGTACAATTCTGAGCTGTGAACTCCCGTTTTTAAAACCTCTTGATATTGAGCAACTGCTTCATTATAATCTCCAAGATTGTAAGCCTTGTTTCCTTGATCAAAAAGTAAATTAGGTGATTGAGAGAATAAAAATGTGCTAACAAAAAGAAATCCGATAAACAAATTTTTTATTTTCATAATTGCTTGTCCATTTTAGAAATTAGTTTTGAAGCGCGATCAAAATCTTCTTGCATACGAACCGAAGTTGTTGGAGCATATCGAGCAGCCTCACAATCAGAAAGTAAAGCAACAAATTCTTTAATTAGATTAATTTCCACTTTCTTGTCTTTCAATAAACTGATAATTCTGTCTTTACTGAAATCCGCAGTTACAATACGCAATTTTGCTTTTAAATAGTTGTGTAAAGCTCGTTCTAAGGCCTCGTAAAACGCTTCTTTTTTTCTGAGGGCTTTCTTGGCAGAACTTAAGTATTTTTTTGCCAGTCGATTGGCTGTTTTTTGACGTTCAGTTACAGGGTCAATCTTTCTTGTAGATTGTGTTTTAAACCAAATAGTAAACAAGAACAAAAATACAAAAGGTACAAATATCATTAAATAGAAGTTACGTTTCCCAAAAAATGATTGTGATTTTATAATGGGCTGTAAATCCGTTTCTAAAGCAATAAAATTGAATTGCTTATCATTTAAATTTGGTTTCAAAAGGTTTGAAACAATTTCACCCTTAGGTGATTTTCCGGCTAACGGACCTTCATTAACATTTACCATGTATTCTTTTGACGAAAGAGTTACATAACTTTGTTTATTGGGATCAAAATAAGAAAATGAAACTCCAGGGATAGGATAATTTCCTTGAAATTCAGGTACAATAGTATAGGTGTCTTGAATACTTCCCTGCATTCCCAAAAGATTGGTTTTAATACTTTCAGTATGTTCTGGTTCATATACTTCTAGAGTAGCTGGAACTGTAATCTTGGGAAGCCCAAATAACTTTAAATTTCCCCTACCTGAAACCTTCAGGGTTGCTTGAAAAGATTCTGAGGCTTTTAACACTTTTTTATTCAGGCTATAACTCAAGTCAAAACTACCAACCGCACCAGTGAAACCAATCGGCTTATTTTTTTCTGGCAGAGGTTTAACCTTGATTATTCTTTTACCAGCAGTAATAACTTTAGGCACCTGTCTATTGATTCTTTGTCCAAAAATATCACGCCTGTTTGAAGGAACTTGCACATTAATGTTTAATGTCAAAGGCTCAATTACCAACTCTCCCGTTTTCTGAGGATACAAAACTGCTTTCCGCCATGTAACATAGTTATAGGTTTCTCCTTTGAAGACTCCTTGCTTCATTTCGAGTTTTTGTATCGGAATCAAATGACTCCAAAAATCAGCAAAACTCGGACTTTCTACTTCATTGACATTGGATATTCCTATTTGAGATGTATAGTATAATTTATAAACAACTGTAAAAGCCTCATTCAAATAAGGTCTGCCATTAGAAACCTCAGCAACCAAGTGTACATTTTGATCGGCAATATAATCTGCATTACCCCCTTGATTAGGGGTTTTTACTGCATCGGTAACTTCTACTTGAGCAGGAGATGTTTTGTATATTTCCCCATCTATTTTAATTGTAGCTTGTCCTATCTTGAGGGTACCCTTTCGGGTTGGATTAAGAAAATAAGTGTAGGTTCTTGAGAAAGAACGTTTTCCATTAATCCAAGTATTACTGGTTGATTGATTGGGACCTCCCACAACTCGGAAGCCTTCAAATTTTGGTGGCCTAAAATTATCTCCATTTTTATTCATTTCAAAACTAACCTTCAATCGTTCGTTTATGCCCATACGATTTTTACTCACCTTTGTTTGAAATGTGACTTGTGCTCCTAATTGTGAAACTAGGAATAAGAGAAACGTTGATAAAAATATTTTTTTCAACATAAAAATTTACCAGTCTTTTTTGGTTTTGGTGGGGACACCTTTAGCTTTTTGAGCATTAACTTTTTCTTGAACACCTTTTTCCTGATTATTCATTGCTTCCAAAAGACTTTTTACTTGCTCTGGAGATATTTGTCCTGGTTTAGGGGGAGGCGGTGACTGTTTTTTCTGATCACCATCACCCTCTTTTTCTGGGTTTTTTGGTTTCTTATCTTCAGGTTTTTCCTTTGGATCTTCTTTGGAATCGCCTTCTTCAGAATCTTCTTTCTCTTTTTTCTCTCCTTTGTCTTTTGATTCTTCTTTATCTCCTTTTTTATCTTGATCCTCTTCTTTGTTTTGATCTTTTTTATCTTCTTGATTTTGCTGATCTTGATTTTGATTTTCTTTTTCTAACAATTCTTTTGCAAGTGCATAATTGTATCGGGTTTCTTCATCCATTGGATTGTTCCTCAAAGCATTTCTGAAAGCTTGAACTGCTTGGGCGTAATCCTTTTGCTTCATATAAACATTTCCCATATTATGAAAAGCAGAATGTTTTTCTTCTTTAGAAGAAGCGTTTTTTTGAGTTTGGAAAAACCGTTGACTTGCTTCATCATAATCTGCAATTCTATAATTTGTATTTCCTAGATTATGAAAAGCTTCTGATCGGTTCGGAGAAAGGGAAATGGATTTTCGATACTCCGATTCGGCTTTAATATACTCCTCTTGGTTGTGAAGATCATTCCCTTCCACGATCAAATTAGTAGATGCTTCAGTCTGACTCCAAATCCCAATTGAAGTAAAAAGAAATAGAGTTAGATTTAAAAATTTAAAATTCATCATTATTTTTTATTCTCATTGAATAGATTTAGTCTCATAATCCATTTTGTCTGAGTTTCAAACAGTAAAATCTCTATCAAAAGTAACAGAAATCCCGCAATCAAAAAAGGTTGAAAGCGATCTTTATAACTCACAAATTTTTTAGCTTCAAATTCTTTTCTTTCCATTTGTTTCAGGGTTTCGGAAACGAATTCTAAAACAACTTGGGTGTCATTGCCTTCAATGTAACTTCCTTCTGTGCTATTAGCTATTGAAGTTAACATCTCAGGGTTTCGTTTGGTCATTACTACTTCACCCTTTTCGTCTTTTTTATACGATTCAACAATTCCATTTTTCTTTATTGGAATTGGAGCTCCTTTTTCTGTTCCAACTCCAAAGGTGTAAATTTTGATTCCTAAATTTTTTGCTCTCTCAGCAGCAGCTATCGCATTATCTGAATGATCTTCACCATCTGATAAAATAAAAACAACTCGATTGGTTTGATCTTGATCATCAAAATAAGTTGCTGCCAAATCTATCGCAGCATTTATGGCAGTACCCTGAGAAGAAATCATATCAGTATTCAAAGCCTGAAGGAACATTTTAGCTGCTCCATAGTCGGTAGTAATTGGCAATTGAGGAACCGCTTGAGCAGCATAGGCGATAATGCCTACACGATCGCTTGCCAATTGATTTAGAAGCGCAGAAACCAAACGTTTTGCCTTTTCAATTCGGTTTGGCGCGATATCTTCAGCCAGCATACTTTTAGAAACATCAATTGCAAAGACAATGTCAACACCCTCTCTCTTGACAGTCTCTAGTTGCGTTCCTATCTTGGGATTTATCAATCCAAAAATCAAACTGCTGATTCCTAAACTGATTAAAATCAATTTCAGTAAAGGCTTAAAACGAGAACGCTCTGGACTCAAGACATCCATTAATTTCGTGGAAGCAAATTGTTGTTGAGCTTTTTTCTTCCAGCTAGATAACCAAAAAAAACCAATCCACAATATCGGAAGTATTGCAAAAGCATAAAAGTAAATTGGTGCGTCTAATTGATACATTACTATATAAAACTTTTAAAAATTGTGTTTTTTAATAACCATTCAAAAAAAAGTAATACTAATGCTATAACTAGGAGTATCCTATATTTCTCTTCATAATTATAATATTTAAATTCTTCAATCTCTGTTTTTTCTAATTTATTGATTTCTTCATAAATATCTTTTAATTTTTTGGTGTCTGTTGCTCTAAAGTACAAACCACCTGTATCATCTGCTATGGTTTGTAAGAGCTCTTCATCAATTTCAACTTTTGTTAATCCATACTGAAACTTCCCATTGGGTAAAATGCCAACAGGTGCTTTTGCAGTTCCATTGCTACCTAGTCCAATGGTATAGGTTTTAATCTGAAATTCTACGGCTAATTCTGCTGCAATTTTAGGTTCTATAAACCCGGAGTTATTAACTCCATCAGTTAGCAGTATTATTACTTTACTTTTTGCACGACTATCTTTCAGGCGATTTACTGCTGTTGCTAATCCCATTCCAATGGCAGTACCGTCATTAATTACGCCATCAAAGCGAATACTCGTCAAAGCGTTTTTAACAATCCTTTTGTCACTTGTAATTGGAGTTTTAGTGTAGCTTTCTCCAGCATAAACAACCAGACCTATTCGATCATTAGTTCGATCGTCTATAAAATCAGATGCAACTTCTTTGAGAGCGTTTAATCGATTGGGCTTTAAATCTTGGGCTAGCATACTCGATGACACATCGATTGCCATCACAATATCAATCCCTTTATTGGTTTTAGTCCGTGTTGAAATATCTATAGTTTGCGGTCGGGCTAGGGCTAAAACTATAAAAGTCAAAGAGACAAGTCGAAGTAAAAATAAAATAGGGTGTAAGCGCGCCAAGTTTGAAGAAGAGCCTTCAAATCCTTTTAAAGATGAAATTGTAAGTCGAGCTTGTTGCTCTTTTCGCTTGTAAACATACCATATAATTACAAGAGGGAGTAGTGTTAATACCCACAAATATTCTGGATTCGCTAATTCTATTCCTTCAAACACAGTTATAATTCTTTTAAAACTTCTAGTGATTCTATAATTCGAGCTTCAATTTGATCTCCATATCGATCCTCTTTTGCATAAAGCATTCGCAATTCAATCTGAACTTGTTCAAAAGGCAAAATAATTGAACTTAATCTGCATCGAGTACGTTCCTCTGTTTTTGGATTCAAAAGATCCAAGGTTCCTGAAAGTTGTATAACGTTTGATCCATCTTTCATTTCAAATGGGTCTGTATCTATTAACATATTAGTTGCCCCCCCTTTTTCAAGGGTTTCTACAATTCCATTGATTAGAGTTTGTACTTCCTCCTGGGTTTGATCTTCTGTTTTCTTTTCTTTGGATTCTGAAGGAGGCAACTTTGTAAAACTCAACTGAACGAAAAAAGATTTCAACGGATCGCCCGATTTAAATACTGTAACCCCTTTAGGAGTTTCTGCAGTTCTAACCAAAACATTAGGTGTTGAAATCAATAAGGGGGGGGTTCCATAATGACTTTGAACCCAGTTATTGTTCATCATAAGTTTTGTCGGATATTGAAAAACTGTATCTTTTACATTTTGATATCCGTAGGTAAAAATGGCAATAAGAATTCCAATTATTGCTGATCCTAAAATCCCAAGTCCGGCAATCATAAATCTTTGTTGGCGTTTTTTCTTGTTTAAGAATTTTTGATAAGCTTCGGTTGCTTCTATTTCTTCTTGGGTAGGTTCGGGAAGAGCTTCCTGTGTTTTAATTACAACATCCTCCACAATATTTCTATCTCCTGTAGCTACCTCAAATTCTGGAGCTGAAAGTGCGAATTTAACTAAATCAGCATTTTCCAATACGCGCTTTAATGACCGAAGAGTTTCATTATCTAAATCAAGTTTTCCAGAATCTTTAAGCAATTCTAATTTGTTAAGCAACTCTCTTGAAGTACTTTCCAATGCAGTAACATTTGCCTCCTCTTCCAAATAGCGTCGGACTACATCGGTTAACTTAGAATAATAATCTTTGTATTCCTCTTGAAGTCTCGGACGTACCTCTTCTAGTGCTTTTAATTCTAATAAAGCACGATCAAAAGGAGGAAGTTCTTTTCTTTTTTCTTCGAGTTTCTTGCGTAACCTAAAGAAAATAAATCCAAGTGCAACCAATAAAGCAACTACAAAAAAGGAAAAAGCAATTTGACGAACTAATTTCTTAAATCCGCGTTTCTGGGGGATTAGCGGCTTGATGTCAAATAAGGGTTGTTTCAGAGTATCTACCAAGACAGTATTTATTCTTATTGAAATTGAATCCGTTATTTTGGGGACACCGTTTATGCTTATTTTCTGTTTTGGAATCCAGTAATTCCCTGAATCAAACTGAATTAAAGAATACTTTTTATTGAATAAGTAATGGGTTTGGGATCGAAGCGTATCCAATGGGAAATCTTCCAAAAGTTCAAAGGGAGCAAAATTAGGTTGTTCAGAAAATTGTACTTGAGACAAGCTATCTGCTTTGATTTGGATATGAAAATTGATTTGCTCTCCAATTTTAAATTCCGTTGAATCTACAGCTACTTTTATCTCCTCAAAAGATTGGGCATCAATGCTTAGATTGAATAGCAATCCCAAACAAAAAAATAGTGTTATCGTCTTTCGCATTTTATATTCTGGCTTTAAAGTAGCCTAAAAGTTTTTTTACATAGCTTTCTTCTAAACTACAATGAAGTGTTCCTGCACCATTTTTTCTAAAAAGATTTTCGAATGTATCCACATGCTTCTGAAAGCTAGTGTGATATATATCTCTTACTGCTTTTAAGGAAGTATTGACCCACTGTGTTTTTTGAGTCTCACTATCAATCATTGGAACTAAACCTATGTTTGGCATCTCACCTTCCCGCTTATCATAAACTCGAATCCCCGTTAGATCATGTTTCTTAGCTGCGATTCGCAAGGTTTTTTCGTACGAATCATCAATAAAATCGGAAAGCAAAAATACAATCGCTTTCTTTTTTAAAATCCCTGATAAAAACTCCAAAGCTTTACCAATGTTTGTTCGTTTACTTTGAGGATGAAATTCCAGCAATTCTCTGATGATTCTTAAAATATGAGTTCTCCCTTTTTTTGGTGGAATAAATAACTCTACTTGATCTGAAAACAACAGTAAGCCAACTTTATCATTATTTTGAAGAGCAGAGAAAGAGAGAGTAGCTGCAATTTCAGTCAAAACCTCTCTTTTGAATTGTTTTCCTGTTCCAAAGAATTCTGATCCGCTCACATCTACTAAGAGCATCAAAGTTAATTCTCGTTCTTCTTCAAACACTTTTACAAAAGGTTCATTGTAACGAGCAGTTACGTTCCAATCAATCGCGCGAACATCATCTCCATATTGATATTGGCGTACTTCACTAAAGGTCATACCCCTTCCCTTAAATGTACTGTGATATTCTCCACCAAAAACATTATCGCTCAAACGACGTGTCTTGATCTCAATCTTTCTAACTTTCTTTAAAAGTTCTTTGGTGTCCATGGTAACAAATGTTCCTTTTTTAAAATCCTAAGAGGGCCATCTTCTAGGGTACTTCAACCTCGTTGATGATTTGGCTAATTAAATCTTCTGCTGTAACATTTTCGGCTTCAGCTTCGTAGGTTAGTCCTATTCGATGCCTAAGAACATCAAAAATCACAGCTCGAACATCTTCTGGAATTACATACCCCCTATGTCTAAGGAATGCATGACATTTTGCAGCAGTTGCTAAATTAATACTCCCACGCGGAGAGGCTCCAAAGCTAATTAAAGGCTTTATTTTTTCGAGACCATAACGATCTGGATATCGAGTCGCAAAAATCAGATCCAAAATGTATTTTTCTATTTTTTCATCCATATAAACCATTCGGACAGTGTCCTGAGCGGTAATAATTTGTTTTGGAGTCACAACAGGTTTTATTTTAGCTTGGGTGGCATTCATATTGGAACGAACAATCAGTTGTTCATCGTCAATTGTAGGGTAATCGATAACTGTTTTTAACATGAATCGATCTACTTGTGCTTCGGGTAAGGGATATGTACCTTCTTGCTCTACGGGATTTTGAGTTGCCATTACCAAAAAAGGTTGCTTCAATGGAAATGTGGTGTCTCCGATGGTAACCTGCTTTTCTTGCATCGCTTCTAATAGAGCCGATTGAACTTTAGCTGGAGCTCGGTTAATCTCATCTGCCAAAACAAAATTGGCGAAAATGGGCCCTTTTTTGATAGAAAAATCATTTTCTTTAATGTTGTAAATCATAGTTCCCACAACATCGGCAGGTAACAAATCGGGAGTAAATTGGATTCTACTAAAGTCAGCTTTTACCGCTTTGCTCAATGTATTGATGGCTAAAGTCTTTGCTAAACCGGGAACTCCTTCTAATAATATATGACCTCGCCCCAAAAGACCAATCAATAAGCGTTCAACCATTTGTTTTTGACCTACAATTACTTTGTTAATTTCTAATGTAAGTAAATCAATAAAAGCACTTTCCTTTTCGATTTTCTCGTTGATAGCACTAATGTCTATGTTTTTATTATTATCCATAAGGTTACATAAATATTTTAGGAATACAAAAATGTGAAAATTATCAGGGAAATCTTGTTAATAATTGGTTAAAAATTGTAAGAAAAAAAACTCCTCTGAATTCACTAATAAACCTAAATTTAGGAGGAATTATTGCAAAGATTAAAATATGAATTCATTTTCTAAAATAATTGCAGGTACAATGACTTGGGGTGTTTGGGGGGGGAATTATTCTACCGACCAAATGAGTGATCTAATTATTGAAGCCCTGTCAATGGGAATTAGCACTTTTGATCATGCCGATATTTATGGAGGCTACACAACAGAAGCTGCCTTTGGTGCCGCATTTAAGCAAAGTCAGATAGAGCGATCTTCTGTTCAATTTATCAGCAAATGTGGAATCCAACTTCCAAGCACAGAACGACCGCTATCAGTAAAACATTACGATTACACTAAAGAATACATCCTAAAGTCGGTAGAATTATCACTTCAAAACCTTAAAACCGATTATCTTGATGTTCTGCTTTTGCACCGACCAAGCCCTTTAATGGATCCACATGAAATTGCACTTGCCCTTGAACAACTTAAAGTTCAAGGAAAAGTAAAAAGCTTTGGTGTTTCTAATTTTACTCCAGCTCAAAAAGATCTTTTACGTTCTGAAAATTTGATTGAATGGAATCAAATAGAATGTTCATTAACCCAGCCTGAAGCTATGTTCAACGGAACGACCAATTATATGATGCATCACCAAATAGGTGCAATGGCATGGAGCCCACTGGGAAATTATTTTAAAAATGACCATCCACAAAAAATAAGGTTAAAACCCTTGATGAATAAAATGTGTGAAATTTACAGTGCCACTGAGGATCAGGTTTTACTAGCTTGGTTACTCAAACATCCAGCAGAAATTTATCCAGTTGTCGGAACAACACAAGCCACAAGACTAAAAAAGGCATCAGGGGCCTTAAAAATAAAATTAACCCTCCAAGACTGGTTTTTACTCTTAGAAGCTAGTTTGGGGCATGAAGTACCATAACCATGAATAAAACCATACTCATTACTGGAGCTACAAGTGGCATAGGTAAAGCTACGGCAATACATTTTGCTGCACTCGGTGCCCGTCTAATTTTGTGCGGAAGAAGACAAGAACGATTAAATCAATTAAAAGAAGAACTTCCGACCGAAGTTCATACACTTAATTTCGATGTACGAGATAAAGCTTCAGTTTTCAAGGCAATTGATAGCCTCCCTGAAAGATTTAAAAACATCGATGTGCTCCTCAATAATGCAGGAAATGCCCATGGTCTTCACGATGTAATCGAGGCCAATTTAGATGACTGGGATGCAATGATTGATGGGAACGTGAAAGGAGTTATGTATGTAACCAAAGCCATCTTACCTTTTATGACGGAAAGAAAATCAGGACACATCATTAATGTTGGTTCTATTGCAGGACTCGAGGTTTACCCGAAAGGAAATGTTTATTGTGCAAGTAAGTCCGCGCTTAACGCTTTTACTCAGGGGCTTCGAATCGATTTAAATCCCCTAGGAATCCGAGTAGGTGCAGTTCACCCAGGGCTCGTTGAAACTGAATTTTCTGAAGTTCGCTTTAAGGGTAATGTTAATCGTGCAAAAAGCGTTTACAGCCAATTAGAAGCCCTACAAGCTGAGGATATTGCCAATACAATAGCCTTTATGGTTCATGCTCCTAAACATGTAACCATAGCCGACATAACTGTTTTACCAACCGATCAAGCCAATGCAACTGTTTTAAATAAAAAAAAGTGATCACACTTTTAGAATCAATTTTAATTCAAGGAATAACTAGATTTTTATTTTAGAAAAAAACCTGTTGATCTTTTAAGAATATATCATTTGAGTATAAATCTACTCCCGATTGTTTTTGGATGAAAACTAAAAATTGAAATTGTTTGGGCGACTTCTTTCCTAAGAAAAATTAAGAAGTATTAAGTTGATAAGCTCAACAATTAATGCTAGTACTTTTTGAATAACATAAGACATAGTCTATAAATTTAAAATTTATTTGTCAAAAATATGAAAATCATCCAATTCATAGGTGCCATCTTGAGAAGTTTTTCCACTTCCTGTATATTTAAATGCAAAAAACAATTCTCTTCCATAAAAATTTAGGCTTAAATTACCTGAATCAATAAATATTCTGGATTCATCATGTTTTGAGGCTATTACTGCTGAAAGCGAATTCCATGTTGCAGTTTCAAGGCCTTCAATCTGTCCATTCCAATCAGAAGATACCAAAGCCTCTAAAATACTCTCATCAGGAAAACTTACAGAGGTTCGGAATGCAACTTGAGGGTTTTTAAGAGAGCTTAAATCCAGCTTAGGAGAAATGAGCCATGAAATCGTAGAAACATCGCCGGATCGATATGAACCTATATGAACAGACTGACCCAAAGAATTTTCATCTTCATAAACTTCCCAAAATTGTGTTCCCTCATGCGCATAGTTATACCAGCCATTTTTATAAAACAACCCCAAACGATTGGCCTCAAAGTTTTCCTCAAAGAAGGGGTCACAACGGCTGTCAATAAATGTTATATCAGTTGGATTATTTATTTTTAAAATGTATCTGGAATTAAAATAGTTACGACTTAAAATTCCTTGAACAATACCTTTCTCCTGAGGTAAAACCATGGATTTAAAATCAGAAAAAGTGCTGCAGCTAAGCCACAGGGAATTATAGGTGTCACGTGAAACAATATTGCGTTCCCCATTAAAAGAATCATAGGCTTTTCCTGCAAAAGTTCTTCCTAATTCAGCTTTGGAAAATTGTACATTTGGAAAGGAAACAAATAAATTATTCAAATAACCGTAAAATAAAAGCATCAGGAGTTTCAGCAAAAGCCCCTGAAAATCCTAAACCTTCCTGAATTGCTCTTCCCCGCAAAGCATCGGAATGTAATACACTGTGATATAAAACATTTAAATCTATTTCTCCAGATGAAGTTAAAAATTGACTCCCCGTATTGTTGTACAAATAAAGCTCTGGATCACTCGAATCAATAAATTCAATAAAATCAACAAGGTCTAGTTGTTCTTGAGTTGGTTTAGAACCCCCATAAAAAAGGGAAAAAAGCAGTTGAAAGTCTGAATTATTTTGTGTCACAGCATCGATAGTGAGTCCCGAGAATAAATTTTCCCATGTGTACAAATTATAACTGCTCTGAGTTTCAAGAGCCAATACTCCAAGAACCCCGTCATTATATTCTGCCTGCAGACCATTCCACAGAGCAATTCCTGCTCCTGATGACGCACCACTTAAAACTATTTTATCAGCATTCAATGAAAGATCAGCTGCAATGGTTTTGAGATAATTCAACAATATGTTCCCCTCCGAAAGCGCTGTTATCACTCCTGTACTATTAGTGCTATTCAAAAAACTGTAATTTGAATTAACCACTGCTACGTTTTGATTTAAAAGATCTTTTATAATCCCCACATAAGGTTCCTCGTAAACATCACTTTTGTCGTTGTACAAAAAACTTCCACCGTGAAAAAAAACTACAATGCCCTTGGCGTTTTCATCTTGAGGAAGAAACAAATCAAATTTATTTCGGGTTTCGGGTCCATAAGAAATATCTTCAAAAAACAATGAAAATTCTTCAACTGGGTTTGAAGTTGGATCTTGATTTAATACCAATTGTACTTTTTCTAAATAGGTTTCTGAAGGGTCATCGGAACTACAACTAACAAATAAGTATAACAAAAAAAGTGTAACGATTTTTTTCATGTGAGATAAATTTAGGGTTTATATACATCTAATCTAGTGAATAATTAACTATTCTAGTCCTTCTGGGTATAGGAAGTTATTGTAAGGAAAACGTTTAACATGAATGTCTCGTATGGCAGCATAGCTTTTTTTTCTGAAGTGCTCTATATTCTCTTTTTTTGTAGCAGAAATAAAGAGAGCATTACCATTCATTCGAGACATCCAAGTTTGTTCCCACTCATTTAAAGTAAAGTGCCTTGACGTTTTTTCGGTTACCAGATCGTCTTCTTCAATAATCAAGGGTTTATAGGCGTCAATTTTATTGAACACCATCAGGGTTGGCTTGTCTTGGCTTTTGATTTCAGATAAAATTAAATTCACAGATTCAATGTGCTCTTCAAAATTAGGATGAGAAATATCCACAACATGAAGCAATAAGTCAGCTTCTTGAACCTCATCCAAGGTGCTCTTGAAAGATTCGACTAATTGAGTGGGGAGTTTTCTAATGAACCCAACGGTATCACTTAACAGAAAAGGTAAATTTCCAATTACTACTTTCCGGACAGTAGTATCTAGGGTTGCAAATAATTTGTTTTCAGCAAAAACTTGGCTTTTAGCAATTGTATTCATCAAAGTTGATTTTCCAACATTGGTGTATCCAACCAAAGCAACTCGAATTAAGGCTCCTCTGTTTCCTCTTTGAGTTGACATTTGTTTATCAATTACTTGTAATTTCTTTTTTAGTAGCGCAATTTTGTCTCGAACAATACGTCTGTCTGTTTCAATTTCAGTTTCTCCAGGACCTCGCATTCCAATCCCACCTTTTTGACGTTCCAAGTGTGTCCATAATCCTTTTAAACGGGGCATTAAATATTCATACTGTGCCAATTCAACTTGTGTTCTTGCATAACTGGTTTGTGCTCTTTGTGCAAATATGTCAAGGATTAGACCAGTACGGTCTAGGATTTTACATTTTAAAAGTTCCTCAATGTTCCTCTGTTGAGCTGGGGTTAATTCGTCATCAAAAACAACTGTTGAAACCTCGTGTTTTTCAACAAAACTTTGAACTTCCATTAATTTACCACTTCCAATAAATGTTTTTGGATTTGGAAGTGTGATTTTTTGAGTGTACTGTTTAATAACTTCACCACCTGCCGTATGAGCTAAGAAACCTAATTCTGCTAAATATTCAAGGGCTTGGTCTTCATCTTGTCGAGCAGAAATAACTCCTACCAAAACCGTTTTCTCGAATACTAGTTTTTTCTTTTCAATCATATTTTGGGTTGCCACTTTTTTAATTCCAAATTTGTTCCATCGAAATCGGCATAAGTAAAATGAGTTATCCAATCCCCCAGATTTAGATAACGTGCTTGGCCATCAATAGCAATGTCTAAGGGTAAATGACGGTGTCCAAAAATAAAAAAGTCTCTCTTTTCTTCTGTTTGTTTCTTTTTAGAGTACTGAACCAACCATTCTTTATCCTCTCCCAAAAATACAATGTCTTCATCTCCAGAAATTATTTTGTTTTTTATCGATAAATACTGGCCCAAACGCATACCAATATCGGGATGTATCCATCGGAATAACCACTGAAAAAATTTATTGGTAAAAACCTTTTTCATTCTTTTAAAACCTTTGTCGTTAGGTCCCAATCCATCTCCGTGGGCTATAAAAAACTTTTTTTGGTTAATCGTAAATTCTTGTGCTGAGTGATGAACAATAAAACCCAATTCCTTTTGGAAATAATCTTGAACCCAAAGGTCGTGATTTCCGACAAAAAAATGAATTTTTGTACCCTGATCCGAAAGTTCTGCAAGTTTTCCAAGAACGCGCACAAAACCCTTTGGAACAACTGTTTTGTATTCAAACCAAAAATCAAATAGGTCTCCCAGTAAAAATAAAATCCCTACATCTTGTTGAATATGATTCAACCAATCTAAAAAAACACGCTCCCGATGAGCACTGCTTTTAGGGTCTGGAGCACCCAAATGATTGTCGGAGGCGAAGTATATTTTTTTTCCCTTGGGAAGTTTCATAAACATCTGATAATACATAAAGATACAGAAAACAGTTTATCCAATGGCTTGTTCTAAGTCTTCAATTAAATCTTGTGCATCTTCAATTCCAACACTCAGTCGAATTAGCGAATCTACCACACCACTTTTTTCTCGTTCTATCTTAGGAATCGAAGCATGGGTCATACTGGCTGGATGTCCAGCCAAACTTTCTACTCCTCCTAAAGATTCAGCAAGAGTAAAGAGTTTTAGATTTTCTATTATCTTAATGGCGGCATCAAAATCTGCTCCTTCAGGTATAAAAGATAGCATCCCACCAAAATCTCTCATTTGAGTTTTGGCAATTAAGTGATTTGGATGGGTGTCAAATCCAGGCCAATATACTTTTTCAATTTTAGGATGGTTTTTTAAATATTCCGCTATGATCTTTCCATTTTCACAATGTCGTTGCATACGAACATGTAGTGTTTTGATTCCCCTTAGAGTAAGAAAACTGTCCATAGGCCCACAAACTGCGCCACTTGCATTTTGAATAAAAAATAAGCGTTCTGCTAAATCATCTTCGTTAACAATTAATGCTCCTAATACTACATCGCTATGACCACCAATGTATTTCGTTGCAGAATGCATTACGATATCTGCACCAAAGTCTAGAGGTTGTTGAAGATAGGGTGAAGCAAAAGTATTGTCAACCGCTAAAAGGAGTTGATGTTTTTTAGCAATCGCTGATACTGCTTTAATGTCAACTACATTCATCATGGGATTGGTAGGAGTTTCTACCCAAATCAATTTGGTTTTTTTATTTATGACCTTGTTTACTTCGTTGACATTACTCATTCCTATAAAGTGAAATTTGATTCCAAAGTCTTCAAAAATTTTGGTAAATAAACGATAGGATCCTCCGTATAAATCGTTGGTAGATACAACCTCATCACCAGGCTTTAACAACTTTAAAACAGCATCAATAGCTGCTAAACCTGAACCAAAGGCTAAACCGTGTTTTCCATTTTCAATGCTAGCTAAAGATTTCTCTAACGCTTGTCGAGTGGGATTATGGGTTCTGCTGTATTCAAATCCTTTGTGTCCTCCAGGGGTAGTTTGAGCATAAGTAGAGGTTTGATATATGGGTGGCATTACTGCTCCATAAGCCGGATCGTGCGACTGACCCCCGTGAATTGTAGCGGTATTAAAACGTAATTTATTTTTCATAAAACCAACTTAGTTATAGGTGTCAAAGGTAATTGATTCGAAGGATTTCTCCATATTTTAAATCCATTTAACGAAAATTGATTTTCTTTGTTCAAACAAAACTTGCTATGGATATTTTTTACTACCTAAAGACTTGTGATACTTGTAAGAGAATCATAAAAACTTTAAAACTCCCCGATTCAATCAAACAAATAAATATCAAAGAAAACCCAATTACTCCAGAGCAACTTGATGTGTTGTTTTCAAAAACCAAATCTTATTCCGCATTACTTAATTCTCATGCACAATTACTAAAAAAACGAGGAATAAAAGCCGCTGAGGTTTCAGAGAGAAAAAGTAAAGCACTTATTCTTGAGCATTATTCTTTTTTAAAACGTCCTGTATTAATTTACCAAGATGAGATTTTTATTGGCAATGCCGCTGTTACAATTGAAGCTGCTCAAAAAGCGCTTCATGGGTAAACAACGGTTTATTGCAATTTTATGTGCCTTGAGTGCAACTACTATTTATGGACTAAATCACACTATCGCTAAAGTCATAATGCCCAAATATATTGGTGCATTGGGATTGGTACAACTTCGAGTTGTTGGTGCCGCAATTTTATTCTGGACAGTTAGTCTTCTTTTTCCAAAAGAGAATATCGATCGAAAAGATTTTATAAAAATTGGAATTGCAACTTTTTTTGGGATGTGTCTCAATATGCTAATGTTTATCAAAGGGCTCAGTTTATCAACCCCCATCAACAGTTCAGTAATTGTTACCCTTACCCCTATTATGGTTATGATTCTTTCCGTATTTTTCTTGAAAGAAAAAATAACAATAACTAAAGGAATCGGGATCTTCATTGGTTTTGGAGGAGCATTATTGCTTATTTTAAACGGAAGTAATTTTAGTGTTAATGCCCCAAACATTCCTTTAGGAAATTCAATGATGTTCATCAACGCCCTTTGCTATGGGACCTATTTGGTTTTAATAAAACCGATGACTCAAAAATACAGTTCCATAACTTTGATGAAATGGATGTTTTTGGGAGGTGTGTTTATGAATCTTCCCATTACTTTTAATGAATTTATCGAAGTAGAATGGTCTTCTCTTCCCTTTGAAGCAACTTGGCGAATGACTTTTGTAGTAGTTGGAACTACATTTTTAACCTATCTCTTCAATGTTTATGCACTCAAAACCTTATCGCCCACTTCTGTTGGCGCTTTTGTTTATTTACAGCCATTTATAGGAATAATGTTCGCTTTATACACTGGAAATGATGCCATAGATTTTGTGAAAATTTTAGCGACAATTCTTGTTTTCTCAGGAGTATATTTAGTAACTCAAAAGAAAAAATTGGCTTAGCAGTATTGCCCTATAGCAAACGCCACTCCATGTTGATGGTTAGTCAGCGTATGAGTTTTGATTGAAAATAAAATCTCAGGTTTTGCATTAGCTACCGCAATACCCCAACCAACACTTTCGAGCATAGTTTGGTCGTTGTAATTATCCCCAAAAGCCATTACCTCATCCATAGATAAATTAGGGTATTCTGCACTCAAAAGTTTTGCTAAAGCCGAAGCCTTGTCGAATTGATTGTTTGAAATTTCTAAATAGGTGTCTTTGGATCTATATGCATTTACCTGATTAGAATAATTTTTAGAAATAAATTGTTCTACCCAATCTAAATGTTTAGAATCTCCCATTGCCATAATTTTATGAGATCCCTTTTGCTGCTTTTTCCACAAAGCGAGGGTATCAACTAATGGACTTAGCTTTGGAGATACTCGAGTGTTATTCATTTCACGTTCTGCCCAAAAATCCATTGTTGGCACTATCCATTCATCTTGGTGATACAAACTAAAGTGTAATTTAAATTCTGGGATACAATTACAAATTGCATGGGTTATCCAATAGGGGATCTCAGTACTTTGAATAATATTTCCTTTCGATCCGAAAACTAAAGCTCCATTATAGGCAATTAAAGGAGTTTCCATTGTACCCAATTCTGACTGAAGTAAACGCATGGATTTTGGCATACGAGATGAGATTAACAAAAAAGGAATTTTTGATTTTACTCGTTGAACTGCCGCTATGGTTTCTTTGGAAAGTTGTCGATTGGCATCCAATAAAGTTCCGTCTATATCGGAGCAAATGAGTTTACACTCCATGGATTGTTTTTTGATGTTATAAAGATATGGGGTTTTTTCTACTCAAGAAATCCTAATTCAAATTAAAACTAAATGATTATGTCCATTTTTGAATTCGATTAAATAGAAAATCTAATATCTTTGGAAAGATTTAATTGCATTGCAATTTTGGCTAAAATTAAATTATTACTCTGATGAACATCACCCTAAAAAATGACTTTTACATTGTTAGACATGGAAAGGCTAAAAATAATAAGTTGGGAATTGAGTCATGCAAAATGGAAACTCAAATCCAATATGGGCTTATTCCTGAAGGGAAAAAAACAGTTGAGCAAGAGGCAAAGCGATATTCTGACTTTGAGTTAATTTTCTCTTCTCCTTTTAGGAGAACACAAGAAACTGCAGCTTATTTTGTAAAAACTTCTCAATGTGATTTTTTTTTAGACAAGAGATTAATTGATATTGATTTAGGTGACTTTGATCAATCAACATATGAATCATCGAATGAGCATTTAAAAAACCATCCTGAAACCGACTACGTTTTCCCAAATGGAGAAAGTTTCCTGCAAGTGCTTGAGCGACTTAAAAAATTTATACTTGAAGTCAACACAAAATACAATGGTAAGAAAATACTGATTGTAAGTCATGGCTTTCCTTGTGAAACACTTCTGGACTGGGTAGCAAATAAACCACTTATAAATTGGGATTCCTGTATAGAAAAAGGGAAAGTTTTTCCTCTAAAACCTTAGTTTGCTAATAGAGACCGTTTATCAATTTGATGCAATATTGAAAATAAAAATTATTGATGTAATGAATACATCAAATCAAAAAGGTTTGGAATCCTCAAAAAGAAAATAAATTTCGAAATCCGAAATTATACCTCGTCAAAAATGATTATTTCGTAATTATTTTAAGGTTAATATAACACCTTGACACTTTATTTGAATAATTAATTACCTTCATTTTATTTTAAAATATTTTTATTAAGATGATGGAAGAATTAACAGAAATTATAAAAGACCAAAATAATCTATCGCTCGCTATTGATACTGTTTGGGTAGCCCTTTGTGCAGCATTAATCTTTTTTATGGAAGGAGGGTTTGCCTTGTTAGAAGCTGGCTTTGTTCGTTCAAAAAATGCAATGAGTATCATAGCTAAAGTCATCATTGATGTAATTTTTGGGGGAATTGCCTTTTTTGTGATCGGTTTTGGAATTGCCTACGGGGCATCAAACGGATGGTTTGCATTGGATTTTGGAATTATGAATAGTGACCTAGGTTTAGGTTTAAATGTTTCCAATAAGCTTTTTTGGTTCATCCAATTGGGCTTTGCAATAGCGGCAATATCAATCGTTTCTGGTGCCTTAGCCGAGCGAATGAAACTACTTTCTTACACCGTTTATGTAATTGTTTTTTGTGCAATCATTTACCCTTTAGTAGCAAATTGGGTTTGGAATCCAAATGGATGGTTAGCCTCAAGAGGATTTAATGATTTTGCAGGATCTGCTGCAGTTCATGCTATGGGTGGTTTTGCAGCCTTGGCTGCTGCTATTGTTTTGGGACCTCGAATCGGAAAATATCGAAAAGATGGAACTACAAATACAATTCCAGGACATAACTTACCCTTAGCTGCCATTGGAGGATTTATACTCTGGTTTGGTTGGTTTGGATTTAATCCAGGCTCAACCTTGGGAGCTGTCGGAAATTGGGAATTGATTGGAACAGTAGTTGTCAATACCTTTTTAGCCTCTGCGGCTGGTGGAATTTCTACTATGATTTACACCTTTTACTCATACGGTAAAGTTGATATTACTATGGTAATCAACGGGATTTTGGCAGGTTTAGTAGCAATAACAGCTGGTTGTAATGTAGTAGAACCACTCTCAGCAATAATTATCGGTACTGTTGCAGGGGTTCTAGTTGATGTAGCTGTAATTTATGTTGACAAATTTAAGGTCGATGATCCCGTAGGAGCAGTTGCAGTTCATGGAGTAAACGGTTTTTTTGGAACTCTTGCAGTTGGTCTATTTGCTGCTGACGGTGGTCTTTTCTTTGGAGGTGGGTCTTCACTTTTTCTAACTCAATTAATTGGAGTATTAACGATTATAGTCTTTTCTTTTGTTGTAACTTTCGTATTAATGAAATTAATAGACAAAACTCTTGGTATTCGAGTTTCTAGAGAAGAAGAAATCGCAGGAATAGATGCTGCTTCTTTTGGTGTAGAGTCTTATTCAACTTATGAATAAATTGTAAACTTTAAAATCTTTGAAAATGAAAAAAATTGAAGCTATCATACGTCCCTCAAAACTCAAAGCAATTCAACAAGGACTTAAAGATGTTGACATTCCTTGTTTAACTGTTTTACCGGCCTCTGGAACTGGACTTCAAAAAAGTTTTACTAAGATATACAGAGGGACAGAACAATCATTAACCCTGCAACAACGTACCATGATTATGTGTGTTGTAAGTGATGAAAATCTCGATAAGTGCGTAAATGTAATTCTCAAATGTGGTTCTGATGGGGAGGTAGGTGATGGAAAAATATTCATTTACAATGTAGAGGACGCTATACGTATGAGTACTGGCGTTCGAGGACATGAAGCTATTCATTAAGATAATTTAAAAAACCTGACCCTGAAAATCAGCCAACTAAAATTTTATTACATGATTTTGAAAAGTAGATAACCCTAATAAATTATAAATAGTTAATGAAAAAAATCATTTTACTCGCTTTTATTATAATTCTATCTGCCTGTGGTGGAAATGAAAAGAAAAAAAGTTTTAAATATAACCGTACTAAAAAAACAGAATCTAAGAAGCCCGTAAGTCAAAAAGGAACCACGCCTATTGATTTATCCAATAAAGGAATTGGACCAATAAGCAGTATGAATTTTGATGAAGATATTGATCAAGAAATGGCTGAAAAAGGTGCTGCAGCTTTTAAACAAAAATGTACTTCCTGTCATAAACCCAAAGCAAAACTTATTGGCCCAGGAATGAATGGAATTTATGAAAGACGCTCACCTGAATGGGTAATGAATCTGCTTTTAAATCCAACAGAAATGTTAAAAAAAGATCCTATTGCCATTGCACTACTCAAAGAGTACAATAACATCCAAATGTTAAATCAGAATTTGAGTGAAGAAGAAGCTCGAGCAATTGCTGAGTACTTGCGCACTCTTTCAAAACAATAAAATTTGTATTATACTTTTATAAAGACCAAGCTCTGCCTCCAGTAGCTTCCTCTAAACTAATACATCCTTTTTGCTCTCCAGGGACAGGCGCATAAGCTAATACTGTCTCTCCAATTATCTCGTTATTTTTATACGCATAAACGGCTAAACTTCTCAGACTATTAATCATTTCATGTGCCACCCCCTCTTCTGGAATTGATGATGCTTCTACATTGGAGATAGCTTCAGACCAGGTGCCAAGTGCTTGTTGACGTGCTTCTTGAGTAGCTTTATCTGCTCTTAAAAAACGATTCAATTGCACATCAACATCCTCATTGGAAATCTCAGTCACTTTTGCTTTACCAGAAGCTTCAAGAAATAATTTTGAAACAACAGGAATTGCTATTTGTGCGAACTCGCGATCTTCCGGACTTACAACATGAGCCATAAAACCATCCATAAATTGTGAAATGTTTAGTTCTTTTGCTCCTGGAGTTTGGGTTTTAGGCAACATCACATCCACAATTTTACTTACAAGTTGAGCTTGTTCGGATGTGAAAAATTCAGGAGTCCAATGAGCTTGAGAAGTTTGGCAACTTTCAAAAAGACTCACTACTGTTGAACTAAGCGTGATGGCTCCAAATGAGAGTCCTATATTTTTTAATGCGGTTCTTCTTTGCATGATAAAGGCTTTTAAAGGTTCATTTTTTTTAGTTCTTTTACAGCAAAATCTACTGCCCTAGCAGTCAATGCCATATAGGTTAGGGATGGGTTTACATTCCCTGCGGAAGTCATTGCAGCTCCATCGGTAACAAATACATTTGGCACCTCGTGCAATTGATTATTTCCATTCAAAACCGAAGTTTTGGGGTCACGTCCCATACGTGCAGTTCCCATTTCATGAATTCCTAGACCCAAATGATAGTTATTATCATAGCCTTTTACATTCTTGAATCCTGCATTGTCTAGCATTTCCATGGCTTGTTCTTGCATATCTTTACGCATATTCCACTCGTTCTCACCAAGGTTTGCATCAAAGGTAACCGTTGGAAGACCCCATTGATCAAGTTTATCATAATCCAAGGTCATTTTGTTATCATGATAGGGTAAAACTTCCCCAAAACCATTCAAGCCAATAGTCCAACCTCCTGGGTTAAGGATTGCCTCTTTGAATTCAGAACCATAAGCCATTTCTTTAACATTTTCTGTCCAAGAGCCTCTACCTCCCCCTCCTTGATAACCATAGCCTCTCAAAAAGTCTTTTTGATTGGTTTTGCCTCCTAGATTTCTAAATCGTGGAATGAAAACTCCATTGGGTCTTCTACCCTTATAATATTGGTCCTCATAACCTTCAACATCAGCTCGTGCACCAACTTGGAAATGATGATCCATAATGTTATGTCCTAATTCGCCGGAAGCATTTCCCATTCCGTTAGGAAAGGCTGCAGATTTTGATTGCATCAAAATTGCTGTACTAGCTACTGCGGAAGCACACAAGAAAATAACTTTAGCTTTGAATTCAATTGATTCTTTAGTATGAGCGTCAATTACTCGAACCCCTGTTGCCCTTTTAGTCTCGGGATTATAAAGCACTTCGTGTACTACAGAGTTAGCTCTCATTGTCATATTACCAGTGGCCTCTGCCATAGGAAGTGTAGAAGAATTACTACTGAAATATCCTCCAAATGGACATCCTCTTGAACAGCGATTTCGATATTGGCATGAAATTCTTCCCGCACCCGGTTTCGTTCCCTCTGTAATGTGAGCAACACGACCTATGGTTAATAATCGGTCATCATATTTTTCAGCAATAGACCCTTTTAAGTGATCTTCAACACAAGACAATTCCATAGGTTTCAAAAACACACTATCAGGTAATTGAGGCAAGTTCAGACTCTCACCACTAATTCCTACATGACGTTCTACATAACTATACCAAGGTTCAATTTCTTTATATCTGATGGGCCAGTCTACCGCAATTCCTTCTTTAGCGTTGGCTTCAAAATCAACTTCGCCTCGACGATAACTTTGTCTTCCCCACATCAAAGACCTTCCTCCAACGTGATATCCACGACACCAATCAAATTGCTGAGTCTCGTTGTACGGATGATCAATGTCGTCCACAAAAAAATGTTTGGTTGATTCTCTGGTAGTATATCCTGTTCTACTTTGTTTGGATTGACGTTCTTTGGTCTCTTGAGTGATAACATCACCGTGAGGAAAATCCCAAGGATCTTTATTCATTGTTGGGTAGTCATCAATATGTTTGACATCTCTTCCACGTTCAAGAACAAGGGTTTTTAATCCTTTTTCAGTCAGTTCTTTAGCTGCCCATCCTCCACTTATTCCTGTTCCAACGACTATGGCATCATACTCAGTGATATTATTATTTATGTTCATAACAAGATTTTTGAATTCACTAAATATAGAAACAATGATTGTGAATATGACATATTTTTGAATAGATTTAAATATAAAAACAATTTAAAACGTTTTCGTTTTAAAAAAATGCACTCAATTGACATATTAATACATTTTAAAAATGTTTAGTGTTAGATTGGATAATGATTTAGATGATAAAGAATACAAACTGATTTAGATAGTTTGTAAATCACTTAAAAACAATTATCTAAAGTAAAAAGCTACCGTATGAAAAGAAGAAATTTTATTGCTAAAAGTATATTTTCAGGATTAGGTTTAAGTACAGTGGGTGCTTTAGCATTCGATAATCTAAACTTGGATTCAAATCCATCGGAATGGGCACTGAACTCCAAGCCATTTTTTAAATTGTCTTTAGCACAATGGTCCTTGAATAAAGCAATTCGCTATGAAGGAATGAATCCTTATGGGTTTGCAACAAAAGCAAAAGAATATGGATTTGAAGGTCTGGAGTATGTAAATCAACTTTATACAGATGTTACAAAATCAAAAAATCAAGCTGCTGCACTTAATAAGTTTATTCAAAAAAACAATAAACTGGCAGCAGAGCATGAGCTTAAAAATCTTTTAATCATGATTGATGGGGAAGGAGATCTTTCTGTCTCTTCTGCTACTGAACGTAAAAAAGGGGTTGATAATCACCACAAATGGGTAGAAACAGCGGCAGCAATGGGTTGTCATTCCATACGAATCAATCTTTTTGGTGTAACTGATCGAGATGCTTGGGTAGAAAATTCTTCTGAGAGTTTAACTGCCCTAGGTACCTATGCTGCCCAATACAACGTCAATATTATTGTTGAAAACCACGGGTATTTATCTTCTGACGCTGGACTTTTAATGCAAGTATTAAACAATGTAAATCTTACTAATTGTGGTTCACTTCCCGACTTTGGAAACTTTTGTCTAGAACGAGAAGGAGGAGCGCGCTGGGGTGCGAAATGTATCAAAGAATACGATCGATATCAAGGGGTAAAAGAATTAATGCCCCGTGCCTTTGCAGTAAGTGCAAAATCACATGATTTTGATTCAAAAGGAAATGAAATCCACACCGATTATAAACGAATGCTTCAACTAGTCAAAAATGCTGAATTTAATGGCTATATTGGAGTTGAATATGAAGGTAGCATTCTGAGTGAAGAAGCTGGGATAATTGCCACAAGAGACTTGTTAATCAAAACTGCTCAAGAATTAAGCTAACAAAATTTAAACTTTATGAATATTAAAACAAAATTTCAACTATCTCTTATGATGTTTCTCCAATTTTTTATTTGGGGAGGTTGGTTTGTAACCCTTGGGACTTTTTTAGGAAATAATTTAGGAGCCTCAGGAGCCGAAACTGGGATGGCTTTTTCAACGCAATCATGGGGTGCAATAATTGCTCCTTTTTTTATTGGTTTAATTGCGGATCGCTATTTTAATGCAGAAAAAATACTAGGAACTTTACATCTTATAGGTGCAGCCTTAATGTATTTTATGTCACAAGCAACATCTTTTGAGGCTTTCTATCCATTAGTTTTTGGCTATATGGTTGCCTATATGCCTACTCTTGCTTTGGTTAATTCGGTATCCTTTTTTCAAATGAAAGACCCAGCAAAAGAATTTTCATTCATTCGAGTTTTTGGAACCATAGGATGGATTGTTGCTGGATTGGTAATCAGCTACATATTCCATTGGGACTCTTCAACAGCTATTGATGAAGGGGCTTTGAGTAACACTTTCACTATGGTTGCAATTGCTTCTTTAACTTTAGGATTGATAAGTTTTACACTTCCAAAAACTCCCCCTTCTAAACCTGAGGGAAATGCTGTAAATATTTCCGATATTCTGGGATTAGATGCCCTTAAACTTTTAAAAGATCGTAATTTCTTAATGTTCTTTACAACATCTATTCTAATCTGTATTCCTTTGGCTTTTTATTACCAACAAGCCAATCCTTTCTTGGTTGAATTAGGCATGGAAAACCCTACCGGGAAAATGACCTTAGGTCAAGTAAGTGAGGTACTCTTTATGCTTTTACTTCCTTTTTTCTTCAAAAAATTTGGATTCAAAAAAACACTCCTGGTAGGAATGTTGGCTTGGGCAGTTCGATATAGCTTATTCGCATACGGAAACGCAGGAGAACTTACATTTATGTTAATTATTGGAATAGCACTACACGGAATTTGTTACGACTTTTTCTTTGTTTCTGGGCAAATTTACACAGACTTCAAGGCAGGTGAAAAAATAAAGAGTGCGGCTCAAGGTTTGATTACCTTAGCAACTTATGGTGTTGGAATGTTAATTGGATTTTGGGTCGCTGGAAAAATATCAGATCAATACATCCTTGAAGATGGAATGCATGACTGGGAAATTATTTGGATGCTCCCTGCTGCATTTGCAGTTGGAGTTATGGTACTGTTTATGCTGATATTTAAAAATGAAATTATTGAACTTAAAGAAGAATAAAATTGAGTGATAAAATACGTTTAGGAATTTTAGGAGGGGGCGGAGACTCTTTGATAGGAGTTGTTCATCGAATTGCATCAAACATGTTTGATCGCTATCAATTGGTAGGAGGGTGTTTCAATCCAAACCCAAAGGAAAATAACACTTTTGCAGATCACATTGGAGTTCCGCTGAATCGAACTTATGATAGTTTTGACATCCTTATCGAAGAAGAGCTTAAACTTCCTATTGAAGAACGCATGGAAGTAATTTCGATCTTGACGCCAAATTTTTTGCATTTCCCTATGGCAAAAAAACTCTTGGAAAATGGATTTAATGTAATTTGTGAAAAACCATTGACTACAACCTATTCAGAAGCATTAGAGTTGGAGGCCTTACAAAAAGAAAAACAAACTGTTTTTGCTGTAACCTACACCTACACCGGGTACCCCATGGTTCGTCAGATGAAAGACATGATTCGAAGAGAGGTTTTGGGTCCCATCCAAAAAGTAGACCTTCAATATTACCAAGGATGGATCAATCCTGTAATTCACGACCTCGAAGAACGGGCTAAGGTATGGCGTTTGGATCCCGAAAAAGGAGGAGCCAGTTGTTGTATTGGAGACATCGGAACACATGCTTTTGACATGCTCGAATATGTAACCGGAATGGAAGTACAACAACTTCTTGCAGATTTAAATACACTTTACGACAACAACCCTTTGGATGTTGATGGAACCGTTTTAGTAAGAATGTCAAAACATTGTAAAGGGGTTATTCGAGCAAGCCAAATTGCTACGGCTGAAGAAAACAATTTTAGTGTTCAAATTTATGGAAGCAAAGGCAGTTTGAAGTGGCAACAAGAGAACCCAAATAGACTTATCTATCTTACAGAAGATAAACCGATGCAAGTTTTAAAACCCAGTCAAGCTTACCTTTCAGAATTTGCTCTGGAAAGCAGTAAAATTCCACCTGGTCATCCAGAAGGAATTTTTGATTCGATGGGGAATATTTACAACGGGGTTGCCAAAGCTTTACGAAACGAAAATCACGATGAAGGTGCTTACCCGACACTACATGAAGGAGTTCGAGGAATGCTCTTCATAGAAAAAGTTTTGGAGTCCCATTCAAAGGACAATACATGGGTGAATTTATAAAATACTAATTCATGAAAACAGTTAAAGGACCCGCTATCTTTTTAGCACAATTTGTAGACCAAGAAGCACCTTTTAACTCCCTTGATGGGATGTGCAAATGGGCTGCAAACCTAGGTTATAAAGGAATACAAATCCCAACATGGGAAACCTTTCTAATAGATTTAGACCAAGCTGCCGAGAGTCAAACATACTGTGATGAGCTTAAAGGAAAAGTCAATTCTTATGGGCTAGAAATTACCGAACTTTCCACCCACTTACAAGGACAGTTAGTAGCCGTTCACTCGGCTTATGACCTAATGTTTGATAACTTTGCGCCTGATGCTTATAAAAATAATCCGAAAGCAAGGACGCAGTGGGCTATTGAAACCGTTAAAAAAGCAGCCATTGCAAGTCGACGTTTAGGACTCGATGTTTCGGCTACTTTTTCGGGTTCACTTCTTTGGCACACGTGGCACCCTTGGCCTCAAAGACCAAAAGGTTTAGTTGAAATGGGTTTTGAAGAACTCGCAAAGCGTTGGTTACCCATCTTAAACGTATACGAAGACAATGGTGTAGATTTATGTTACGAAATTCATCCAGGTGAAGATTTACACGATGGGGTTACTTTTGAACGCTTTTTAAAAGCTACGGGAAATCATAAAAGGGTAAATATACTTTACGACCCTAGTCATTTTGTACTACAGCAACTCGACTACATTACTTACATCGACCATTACCATGAGTTTATAAAATCCTTTCACGTAAAAGATTCAGAATTTAAACCCAACGGTAAAAAAGGTGCTTTTGGTGGTTATGGAGACTGGATCGATAGAGCTGGAAGGTATCGATCGCCTGGAGATGGACAAATCGATTTCAAAACAATATTTTCCAAACTGACCGAATACGGTTGCGATGTTTGGGCAGTAATGGAATGGGAATGTTGTATCAAAAGCCCAGAGCAAGGTGCCCGTGAGGGAGCTCCGTTCATAAAGAACCATATCATTGAAGCTACCCAAAAAGTTTTTGATGACTTTGCAGGAGGATCTACAGATCCTGAATTTCTTAAAAAAATACTTAACCTTTAATCATTATTTATGAAAAAATTGGTCTCAGTCCTATGTCTATCTTTTGGTCTAATTTCTTGTCAAGGAAATCCGAACAAGAAAAAAAATATAGAATCACAAAAAGTAAAAACCTCAAACGTAACTGAAGAATGGACTTCCCTGTTTGATGGTAAAACCTTTAATGGATGGCACCAGTACAATGGAGGAAGTATTGGTATGGAATGGGCAGTTGAAAAAGGTATAATGGTATTTAATCCAGAAGGAAACAGAGACTACGGTGATGGAGGTAGAAACATCGTTACGGATAATGAGTTCACTAATTTTATTTTATCGATAGAATGGAAGGTTTCAGAAGCAGGGAATAGTGGTATTTTTTGGGGTGTTAAAGAAGGAAAAGAATTTGGAGAACCTTATCTAACTGGTCCTGAAATCCAAATACTCGATAATGAACGACATCCTGATGCTTTGGAAAATCCCAAATACCATCAAGCTGGAGCGCTTTATGATATGGTCCAACCCACATCGGATGTATGTAATCCAGCAGGAGAATGGAATCATGTATTACTGACGGTAGATCATAACAGTAACAAAGGAAGTGTAGTGTTGAATGGAACAGAAATTGTTACTTTTGCAGTGCATGGACCTGAATGGGATTCTCTAATTAAAGCTTCTAAATTTGGAAATAAAGAAGCTTCAAACTATGAAGAGGCTCCAAAGTTCGGGACATTTCGAACTGGAAAAATTGGTCTACAAGATCATGAAGATCAAGTTTCTTTCCGCAACATAAAAATTAAAGAATTATAGTAACTGCATGATTACATCAATGACTGGGTTTGGAAAAAGTGAAACCTCAATTTTAAATAAAAAAATTGTGGTTGAAATCAGAACTCTTAACAGTAAAAATATTGATCTAAATTTTAGAGTCCCTCACATCTTTAGAGAATTAGAACCTCAACTCAGAGGTACTATCAGTGAACAATTGAATCGTGGAAAAGTAGATGTATCTGTTTACATAGAAACTGATAGCGGTTCCAATACCAAACACCTAAACAAAGAGGTTGTGAATGATTATATTAAACAATTGAATCAAATTCATCAAGGAGATCGTACGGAGCTTCTTAAAATAGCTGTTCGTTTACCAGATGCCCTTAGAACAGAAAAAGAAGATTTAAAAAAAGAAGAGAAAGAGGCACTAATAGAAGTTTTTTCATCAGCACTTGTACAAGTTAATAATTACAGAAAAAATGAAGGAGCCGCATTAGAAAAGGATTTTAATCAACGTTTGGAGGTTTTGGAGAAACTGTTAAGAGAAGTTATCCAAATTGATCCTGAACGGAAAGAAAAAGTAAGTTTAAAGCTCCGAAACTCATTGAAACAATTGACTGTTGACATCGATCAAAATCGAATGGAGCAAGAGTTGATTTATTATTTAGAAAAATATGATATTACTGAAGAAAAAGTCCGGTTAGATAATCATCTTTCATACTTTAAAGAAATTATGAATCAAGATCAACCCAATGGGAAAAAACTCGGTTTTATCTCTCAGGAAATTGGACGTGAAATCAATACCATTGGATCGAAAGCAAATCATTCTGGACTTCAAAAAATTGTGGTTGAGATGAAAGACGAGCTCGAAAAAATAAAAGAACAACTCCTCAATGTGCTCTAAATGAAAGAAGGTAAGTTATTTGTTTTTTCTGCACCCTCTGGTTCCGGTAAAACAACCCTTGTGAAACACCTCCTTTCTGAAAACTTACCCCTTGGATTTTCTATTTCTGCTACCTCTCGAAAACCTCGTGGGGAAGAAAAAAATGGTGTGGACTATCATTTTCTATCCACTTCTGATTTTCAACACAAGATTAAAGAAAACGCATTTATTGAATACGAAGAAGTATATAATGGGGTTTTTTATGGGACCTTAAAATCAGAGATTGAACGCTTATGGAGTTTGGGAAAACATGTTCTTTTTGATATTGATGTAAAAGGAGGTATAAATATTAAAAAACAATATCCTCGAAACACTTTAGCTATATTTATTCAATCTCCCTCCAAAAAAGTGTTGGAAGAACGCCTTCGAGGAAGAAAAACGGAAAATGAACAAAACATTCAAATGCGATTGGCTCGTGCAGAAGAAGAAATGAATTTCTCAGTTAAATTTGATTCTGTCATCATAAATGATAATCTTGAAAAAGCCAAAAAAGAAGTAGTTCGTCAAGTTCGAAAGTTTATCGATTCCTAGCCAAATCACTATCTTTGATGTATGAAAAAAATTGGGCTCTATTTTGGAACCTTCAATCCTATTCACATTGGTCATTTAATTCTTGCAAATAATTTTGTTGAAACAACTGATTTGGATGAAGTTTGGATGGTTATAACTCCCCAAAATCCGTTCAAAAAAAAAGATTCAATTTTAGATAATTATCACCGTTTGGAAATGGTTTACAAAGCCACTTTCGACTATCCAAAACTAAAACCTTCGAATATTGAATTTGGTCTTCCTACTCCCAACTACACCATCAATTCACTGGTTCATTTGGTAGAAAAACACCCTGAACATGTTTATGTACTCCTTATGGGAGAAGATAATTTAGTGAGTTTTCCAAAATGGAAAAATTACGAACTCATTTTGAAGCACCATGAACTTTATGTTTACCCCAGAAAAATAAATCGATCAATTCCAGACCAATTCAAAAATCATCCTAAGATTAATTTAATAGATGCTCCATTGATGGAATTATCATCCTCTGCTATTAGAAGAGCGATCAAAAATGGACAAAACGTGCGTCCTCTTTTACCTCCGGAAAGTTGGGTTTACTTGGACGAGATGAATTTTTATAAATAATATATAACCTCAATCAAGGCATTTTTTAATCAAATCTTTAGTAAGACTCTCCCTACTCCACTTTTCAATTTCTGGGAACCCATTAAATAGTGTCTCCTTCTGCTCAATTATACGATTAATAAAAGAAGTTATCCCCTCCAAATCATTTGAATTCAACATGATTGCACAACTCCCTTTTTCAATTAATTTTGCTGCTTCTGAATTTGTAGCTCCCAAAGAAAGTATAGGTCTTTGTGATGCAATATATTCCAATAACTTTCCAGAAATCATTTGCGTGTTGGCTCCCTCAAAGATAAAGTTCAACAAAAGATGGGCCCTTTTCATTAATATTATTGCCTCTTTGTGGTTCAAATAGCCGTGATAAATTAATTCTACTTTAGGTAAGGCTGCACGAATCTCTTCTATTATCTGTTTAGGAATATTCCCTGCAAGAGAAAAACGAATAAGATAATTCCCTTCTAGATTTTGCAATGCCTTTATTATCGAAGGATAGGATTGTTGATGTGTGAGCAAGCCAGTATAGACTATATGGAAAACATCTTCTGGAGGGTCAGATTTTATGCCGACCATAAGCTCAGCATCAAAACCATTTGCTATGGCAATAAATCTTTGGTTTGGTGCTTTTTGTTTTAAACTTCGATGCAAATCCCCACCTACAGTTGTTATAACGCCATTCGCTTTTTGGAGAACGTTTTTTTCTAATTGGGTATCCTTAGCTTGACTGCTTTGGGTTCTTTGCATTTGTTTGTTGTAAAAAATATCCGTCCAAGGATCTCTAAAATCTACCCACCATTTTATTTCAAATTGATCCCGAAGTTGTAATCCTGCCAAATGAGTGGAATGTGGGGGTCCTGTGGTAATTAAGTGGCTTATATTTTCTTCAGTTAATACTTTTTGTGCAGCCTTAATTGCGAAGGGCATCCATCCTTTTCGAGCATCAGGAATAAAAAAATTACCACGGACATAAGCAGCAAATTTCCCGAAAATACTTTTTGTTGGTACTTCTGCCTGAGGGATACCTTCTTGAGCACTTCCAGAACTCAACCAAGAATATAAACGCAAGGGTTCACGTGTGCTGGTTTTGATAACCCTAATCTTATTAACTTCGTCTAATAAACTAAGGTCAATTAGTGGATAAGATGCCTGCTTTTCATCTACGGTAATGACAATAGGTTCCCAGCCCAACCGCTGTAAATGTCTAGCAAAATACATCCAGCGTTGAACACCCGAACCTCCTGAGGGAGGCCAATAATAGCTTAAAATCAAAATTTTCTTCTGACTATCCAAATGCAATTTTTATTGCAACAAGATACTAAAACTTTTAGGTTGCTCAGTTTTGAATTCTTTGATGTCGAATATAAGAGGATGAATAAACTCGATCCTCAAACAGCGGTTCATCGGGTAGATTTAAATGGGTTATAAACTCATCAGGGGGTCGAATAATCAGTTCAACTGAATCATCAATTAATGGAATATCAGTGTTGTCTATCTGATCTACTTGGATTGTTGTTAGATCGAATCAATCGATTTGAAATAAGTATGTAAGCTCTATCATTTTTTGTGAGTGCTCATAGGCAGTAACGTAATAAAATTGATCTTGACAAGAATTTCCGCCAAAAAAATCTATTTCAAACTCATCGGCTCGAAAGATAAAATTTGTTTTTCTATTGCAGCCTCCTCCAGAGCTTATTTGACTTTATGAGGGAGCATCAAATTAGTGAAATTTTTGATTGTAATCCCAAATCCCTATACAACTAAAAGGTTATTCCTCAGTAATATTGTTTGGAGGGGTACAACACAAAAGAAAATAAAAAGTGAAAAAATACAAATAACGAATTTTGTACGATTAAGACTTTAAATATAAACTATAAGACTGACTTATATAACATATTATAATCTAGCTTTTATAAAGAGGGACTGACGAACAGGCCTCCCCATAAAACAAACTTTTAACAACAGGTTGAAGCTTTTGAATGAGTTCCACAAATGCAGCCTCTGGAACTTCTTTTTCAGAACAACCTTTAACAATAACAGGTTTTCCTTCAAACGAGGTCAAATCAAGATTTGTTATTGCTTGGCTAAAAAGTTGTTTTTCTAAATCTTTGATGGTGCCCCAAACGATTTGCTCAGCTACTTTGCTTAATTGAGATGTAATTAACAAGCTGGCCCAAGCTGGAAGAATGGCATCTGTTTTACAATTTAAAGCAATATAATTGCCGCTGTATTGATCCCAATCGTGGTTTTTAATCGCTTTCCTAAATTCTTTTTCGCGTAAAATAAAACCTTGATCCAACCATTGACTTAAATCGACTTCTAAAAGAACCCCACTGGGATAAAGCTCTTCTAAATCAAAAGTTACAAGAGCACTTTGTGCAACTTTATTTACGATTTCATCTTCCATTATTTGTCAATTAAAGAAACCCCAGTTCTAATTTTGCTTCTTCACTCATCAGATCTTGTGTCCAAGGAGGGTCAAAGGTAATTTCAACCTCTGCATCATTAACTTCATCAAGAGATTTTACTTTTTCTTCTACCTCAACTGGAAGTGTTTCTGCGACCGGACAGTTTGGTGTGGTCAAAGTCATCAATATCTTTACATCTTGATCTTCATTTACAAAAACATCATAGATCAATCCCAATTCATAAATGTCTACTGGAATTTCAGGATCAAAAATGGTTTTGAGAACATTCACGATTTTTTCTCCTAACTCTTGATTATCTGGTGTGTTTTCTGACATAATTAATTGAGTTGTGTTTGAAACGCAATAGCGTACATTTTTATTTGCTTAATCATCGAAACTAAACCATTTGCACGTGTTGGAGATAAGTGTTCTTTCAATCCAATTTGATCGATGAAATCAGTTTCTGCTGCCAAAATATCTTTTGGATGCTGATTTGAAAATACTCGAATCAAAATTGCAATAATTCCTTTGGTAATGATTGCATCGCTATCGGCTGTAAATTCTAATTGATCATTTTTTAACTCAGCATGCACCCATACTTTACTTTGACATCCTTTGATGATGTTGTCTTCAGTTTTAAACTCATCTGCAATCAAAGGAAGGGATTTTCCTAGATCAATCATGTGTTCGTAACGTTGCATCCAATCTTCGAATATTCCGAACTCTTCAATAACTTCTTCTTGTATTTCTTGTATGCTCATAATACTCAAAGATAAACTATATTATTTCAACATTAGGATTGCTTTTTTCAATCCCTTTATCAGGGTGTCAATTTCTTTCTCAGTGTTGTAGAAAGAAAATGAAATCCGAATAGTTCCAGGAATTTTATAAAAATCCATGATGGGTTGTGCACAATGATGTCCAGTTCGAACTGCTATTCCCATTTTATCCAAAATACTTCCAATGTCATAAGGGTGTATTTCATCTACATTAAAAGATATTACCGCAGTTTTTTGGGGAGCTTCTCCATAAATCTTTACCCCATCAATTTCTTTCAATTGTTCTGTTGCATAAATCAAAAGTTCTTGCTCATAGGCTGCGATTGTTTCAAAGCCTATGGCATTCATATAGTCTAATGCTGCTCCAAAAGCAATTCCTCCAGCTATGTTAGGAGTCCCCGCTTCAAACTTGTGTGGTAAATCTGCATAAGTAGTTTTTTCGAAACTAACTTCTGCAATCATTTCACCCCCACCTTGATAGGGTGGGAGTTGACTTAGTAGTTCTTCTTTTCCATATAACATTCCTACCCCAGTTGGTCCACACAATTTGTGTGCAGAAGTAACATAATAATCAACTTCCAGGGCTTGTACATCAGCTTTTATGTGGGGAGAGGCTTGTGCTCCATCGATCAGAACTTTTGCTCCGCTTATATGAGCAAGTTTGATGATTTCTTCAATCGGATTTACTGTTCCCAAAGCATTGGAAACATGATTTACAAAAACTAGTTTGGTTTTTTTTGAAAGTAAATCCTTGTAGGCATCGATGTCTAAAACACCTGCTTGATCCATTGGTATTACTTTCAAAATTGCTCCCGTTCGGTCACAAAGCATTTGCCAGGGAACAATATTAGAATGATGCTCCATTGCCGAAACAATTAATTCGTCTCCAGCTTGAAGAAGTTTACTGTAACCCGAAGCGACAATATTGATGCTGTGGGTTGTTCCTGAAGTAAAGATTATTTCATGAGCTCTAGCCGCATTGAAATGATGCTGGATTTTTTGCCTTGCATTTTCATATACATCAGTTGCTTCTTGACTTAGAGCGTGAACTCCTCTATGAATATTGGAGTTATAATTTCGGTAGTAATTTGAGATAACCTCAATTACCTGATTGGGGGTTTGAGAAGTTGCCGCATTATCAAAATAAATTAGAGGTTGCCCGTTAACGGTTCGCTCTAATATTGGAAAATCTTTTCGTATTTCGTTTACGTCAAACATTCTTTATAAATCGTGTCCTATGTTAACTCCCAATTTGTTGGCAATTAACTTGTTGATTCTTGCTTTAAGAGTTGGAATTTTAACAGATTCCAAAACATTATTTGCAAATGCATAGGTCAATAATCCTTTAGCTTCTTTCTTTGGAATTCCTCTAGATCTTAAGTAAAATAATGCATCTTCGTCCAATTGTCCTATGGTACATCCGTGCGAGCATTTTACATCATCAGCAAAAATCTCTAGTTGGGGTTTGGTGTTGATGGTAGCTGTATCGTCCAACAAAATGTTATTGTTTTTTTGGAATGCGTTTGTTTTTTGAGCAATTCGATTTACATAAATTTTACCGTTAAAAACACCTACTGATTTGTCTGAATAAATTCCTTTATAGTCTTGATGACTTTCACAATTGGGTTGTGCATGATCTACCAATGTAAAATGATCTACGTGTTGTTGATCTCCAATAATAGTAACCCCTTTCATGATTGAATCAATATACTCTCCTTTTTGGTAAAAGTTTAAGTTATTCCGAGTCAGTTTTCCTCCAAAGGAAAATGTATGAACACTTACATTGCTTTTCGTCTTTTGAGCAACATAAGTGTTGTCAATTAGAGAAGCTTCGTCTAAGTCATTTTGAACCTTATAATAATCAATCACTGCTTTTTTAGCAGCAAAAATTTCGGTTACAGAATTTGACATAATTTGATGGGGGACCAAACTTTGATGACGCTCAACAATTTGCACTTGGGCATTCTCCTCAACAACAATCAAATTTCTTGGTTGTAATAAAATTGGGCCTTGCGTTCCAGTGGCAAAATGTAATATCTGAATAGGTTTTTCTGCTACGACTGATTTGGGAATAAAAATATAAGCTCCTTCTTTGGTGAAAGATGTATTCAATGCGGTAAGGTTATCATCTTTTTTTGCAATGGTATTGAAAAACGCTGTTATGGTTGCCTTGTATTTATCCTTAGAAAGCGCAGCAGATAAAAGACAAACATCAATGCCATCGTGTGTCGTATCGGACAAAAATGGGGTATATACTCCATCGATAAAAACAATTTTGTAGGTATCGATATCAGATAAAAAATATTTTTTTACATCTTTTAACTCAATTGTAGTTTCCTCTTTTGGAAAAATTGAATAATCGTTTTTAATCAATTTTGCCAAGGAGGTATACTTCCATGCTTCATCTTTCTTGGAAGGAAATCCATTTTCCTCAAAATGTTTCAAACTTTCGGTTCGGATTTCATGAACTGGTGAAGAAAGATCTAGCTGTTCTTCAAAAGCCATAAAAGAGGAAATTAATTTTTCTTTCAACTCCATAACTAGTCGACTAATTGTTTAATCCAATCGTATCCTTTTGCCTCCAACTCGTGAGCAAGTTCTTTAGTTCCTGACTTTACAATTTTACCGTCGTGAAGTACATGAACAAAATCGGGTATGATGTAATCCAACAAACGCTGGTAGTGAGTAATTACCACAACAGCATTTTTTTTGCTTTTTAATTTATTTACTCCGTTTGCAACAATCTTAAGGGCATCGATATCTAAACCAGAATCGGTCTCGTCTAAAATAGCCAGTTTTGGTTCCAACATGGCCATTTGAAAAATTTCGTTGCGTTTCTTTTCTCCACCTGAAAAACCTTCGTTCAAAGAACGAGACAAAAACTTCGAGTCAATTTCTAAAAGAGCTGCTTTTTCACGAATATTTTTCAACATATCCTTTGCGGGCATATCTTCTAAACCTTGTGCTTTTCGCGAAGCATTGATTGCTGTTTTGATGAAATTAGTTACCGTAACTCCGGGGATTTCAACAGGATATTGAAAGGAAAGAAAAATTCCTTTGTGGGCGCGTTCCTCAGCATCAATGTCCTCCAGATTTTCACCACTGAGAGAAATTGTACCTTTCTCAACTTCATAATCTTCATTTCCTGCAATTACTGAGGAAAGAGTACTTTTACCTGATCCATTAGGACCCATAATTGCATGAACTTCTCCAGCTTTTACTTGAAGATTAATTCCTTTTAAAATTTCCTTACCTTCTACACTTGCATGTAGATCATCTATTAATAACATATTTTATGTAATCTTAACCCACCGAACCTTCGAGGGAAATTTCTAATAATTTTTGTGCCTCTACGGCAAATTCCATAGGAAGCTTGTTTAAAACTTCTTTGCTAAACCCATTTACAATAAGCGCAATTGCTTTCTCGGCATCAATTCCTCGTTGATTGCAATAAAAAATTTGATCTTCTCCAATTTTGCTTGTAGTAGCTTCATGTTCTATTTGAGCTGAATTGTTTTTTGCCTCAATGTATGGAAAAGTATGTGCCCCACATAAATCACCCATTAGTAAAGAATCACATTGAGAAAAATTTCTAGCATTAACTGCCCTGGGCTGGACTTGCACTAATCCTCGATAACTGTTTTGAGAATGACCTGCAGAAATTCCTTTGGATATAATTGTACTTTTTGTGTTTTTCCCTAAGTGAACCATTTTAGTTCCCGTGTCTGCTTGCTGAAAATTATTGGTTACTGCTATTGAATAAAACTCCCCAATAGAATTGTCTCCTTTTAAAATACAAGAAGGATATTTCCATGTTACAGCTGAGCCAGTTTCTACTTGAGTCCATGAAATTTTTGCTCGATTATGACAAATTCCTCTTTTGGTTACAAAGTTGAAAACTCCACCTTTACCTTCTTTGTCACCAGGATACCAGTTTTGTACTGTTGAATATTTAATTTCTGCATCATCCATTGCCACCAACTCTACAACCGCAGCGTGCAATTGATTTTCGTCCCGAGATGGTGCTGTACATCCCTCTAAATAGCTTACATAACTCGATTCATCAGCAACAACAAGCGTACGTTCGAATTGTCCTGTTCCAGCTTGGTTTATCCTGAAATAAGTGGATAATTCCATAGGACAACGAACGCCTTTAGGAATGTAACAGAACGATCCATCTGAAAAAACAGCTGAATTAAGAGCAGCATAAAAATTGTCTTTGACAGGAACAACAGTACCAATATATTTTTTTACCAATTCGGGATGTTCTTTTATTGCCTCAGAAATAGAACAAAATATGATTCCTTTTTCTGCTAGTGTATCCCGAAATGTAGTGGCTACAGAAACGGAATCTACAACAATATCAACAGCAACACCAGCCAATTTTTTTTGTTCATCTATTGAAATTCCTAATTTTTTGAAAGTATCTAATAATTCTGGATCAACTTCATCAAGACTTTCATATTTATCTTTCTTTTTAGGTGCAGAATAATATGAAATTGCTTGAAAATCAGGTTTTGTATATTGAACGTTATGCCACTCTGGCTCCGTCATTTCAACCCAAGATCGGTAAGCGTTTAAACGCCATTCTGTCATCCATTCTGGTTCCTCTTTCCGTTTAGAAATAGCACGAATAATGTTTTCATTCAGACCAATTGGGAAAGTATCCGAGTCAATATCTGTGTAAAAACCGTATTCATATTCTTTAGTTTCTAACTCTTTCTTAAGTTCTTCTTCTGTGTATGCCATGGCATTTATATTTTATAATGAAAAGCTTTCTCCACAACCACAAGTCCTGTTTGCATTGGGATTGTTGAATATAAATCCTTTTCCATTCAAACCTCCTGAATATTCAAGTGTTGTTCCTGCTAAATACAAAAGACTTTTCTTATCTACAACAATCCTAACACTATTGTCTTCAAAAAGACGGTCTTCATCAAGTTGTTTTTTATCAAAATTCAGGTCATAAGAAAGTCCCGAACACCCACCGCTTTTTACTCCTACACGGACAAAGTCATATGCAGGATCAAAGCCTTCTTCTTGCATCAAAACGGATACTTTTATTTTTGCTGATTCAGATACCTTAATCATAACTATTTAAACTTTTTTTTAATTAAATTCAAAGATAGGATATTTAGTCCACTAAGTCCTATAATCTAATATAGATATACTTAATAAAGAAATATAAAATACTAATGAATTTGAACTATGACCAAATCCTTGTTGCCTTGATTTTGTGTAAAAATTCCGTCAGTGCTTTCTGTTTCACCAACAACGATTATTTTTCCTGAAGATAATTCAATAATATCATGGGCTAGATCGAGTCCAGAACCTCCAAAAGAAATGCTATTAACGGCAATATTGTCAGGAGATATTCGCAGAACCAACATATCATTATCTCCATTATTTTGGGAGACATCACCATTCTTGCTTCTAGAATAACCTGCAGCCCATAAAAATCCTCCAGAACCTTTTGTAAGTCCTCTCCCTAAGTCAAAGTCTGAGCCGCCAAATGAGGCTTCTGAAAGTAATTCTCCATTAAAATCTAGGGTAATAATCCAAAAATCTGAACTTCCTTTGGAGTAACTTATATCTCCATCAGAACTAAAACTATTCCCAAAAACAACAATATTACCGTTTTGATCCTCTAAAACAGCATTAGCTCTATCTACCTGAGTCCCCCCAAAAGATTTTTCCCAAAGAAGCTGTCCCTTACTATCAAGGGTAACTACCCAAATATCATAGCTCCCCTTTGGGTTAGTTATATCAACATCAGCACTCTCTGACGTTCCGACTAAAACAAAGTTTCCATTTTCTAATTCAACTGAATCGTAAGATCTGTCGTTACTTGTTCCTCCAAAATAATTTCGCCACTCTAAGGTCCCTTGAGCATCAATTTTATGGCACCAAAATTCTCCTACACCATGACGAGAAGATGATTTATCATCAGCCTTATTCCCTGCTCCATTCGATGCAGTGACATCAAGAAAACCATTAAACAAAAAACCTCCATCTGAGGTTTGAATTATATTGTAAGCATGATCATGTCCCAAAAAACCAAAACTCCGTTCCCACATAAAGACTCCCAGGTCATCAACTCGAATGATCCAATTATCGTGTTGTCCTTGGTTATTACTTGCAATTCCATCTGAACTTTTACTGTATCCCAACAACATATACCCACCATCTGTTGTTTGAACTAAAGAATGACCTCGATCATCTCCAGATCCACCATAGGTTTTGCTCCACTCCAGTTCTGCATCAGCATTAAATTTAAGCAACCAAAGATCACTTCCTTCATAAATCTTATCAGTAATATCACCGTCATTACTTTTTGTATTTCCAAAAACTGCAAATCCTCCATCTTGAGTTTGAATAATTGCATGGGCAATATCTTCATCAGTTCCTCCAAAAATTTTTACCCACGATAATTCTCCCTGAAATTTGGGGTACAAGTATGTATTGAGATCTGTTTTTTCACAACTCAAAAGGAATAAAGTTACAATCAGAAATATAAAACGCATATGATTTTATTGACTTGCTTTAACCAAAAAAAGTCCAGAATTGGAATCGCTTATTACAATTACTCCACTTTCAAAATATGGATATACATTCCAAACAGCGTCAAAAGTAGGATTGTCATGGTTTGGGAAAGTATCAAAAAAACCTACTTCTTCCATTTCTCTTGAACCTATGTTTTGAATGTCTATTTCACGAAAGCCAGCAGTATAGTTTGCTAAAAAAAAAGAATCTCCCCTAGTATACCCATTGTGATCAATTGCAGCTGTGGTTCCCAAGTAAGTATGATGTAAGATTGGATTGTCTAAATCCTCTAGGTCAAAAACCAATGTTTTAGAAAGGTTTCCATATCGATATTCATCCAGTTCATCTCCTAAATAAAAATACCGGAAATCTTCTGCCAACCAACCTTGATGAGTATATCCCCCACTACTATAGGTGATATTTGAAATCAGTTTGGGTGCTGTTTTATCACTAACATCAACAATAATAAGCTGATTGTTTTCTCCTCCATCACTGTTACTACCAAACAAGATTTCTTTTCCTTGATATTCAGTATCAGGGCCCTCATAAGTTATAATATGAGCATCATGGGTGTAGGATTCGTCTCCAAAACCTCCAACTAAAGTTGGGTTCGTTGGATCATTGATGTCTATAAATGCAGGGCCTCCTTGATAAAGATCGCTTCCAACAACATAAGCATATCCACTTACTTCGTTGATGGCTATGTTATGAGCATTCCCAAATCCAGTCATTCGAACATCAGCAGTAAACTTTTGTTCTTCTGTTATATCACGCAAGCGTGTCAAATCAAAAACTTGTAAACCGTGATTTTGAGCTTCACTTACAATAAATGCATGATCTTGAAAAACTTTTATATCCCTCCAAATGCTCGAGACACTAGCAGAATTTAATTTTCCTAAAAAAACAGGTTGATCTGGTTTGCTAATATCAATAAAAGCGGTGCCATTATCTAATCCCATCAGAACGTATTCTTTCCCAGATTGTGAATCAGTCCATCCCCAACTGTCATTCCCCGCGGTTGCCCCCATTACAGATAAAGAAACTATGGATTGAAGATCATATCCCAAACAAGGATAATCTCCTGCCAAACCTCCATTACATAAAACCAATCCACTTGGAGGAACTATCAGTGGTTTTGGTTCAGGTACAGGATTGTAAGAATCTGGATCAACCGGATCATCTGCTTCTTTAACAGCATCTTTCGAACATCCGATCAAAAATAGAAAAGATAAAAAAAGAAGCTCAATAAACTTTTTCATTAATTAATCAATTAGCAATCAAATATAAACTATCCAAGAACCTTGCCAAAACCTATGGATTTATTTGTATAAACCTCTTATTTTTGCAGCATGCTAGAAGATAAAAACATTCCCAAAACTCCGATTGCCACCTTAGGTGAATTTGCATTAATTGAAACTCTTACAAAAAGCTTTGAAATCAAAGACTCATCCACACAATTCGGTATTGGTGATGACGCAGCTGTAATTCAACACGGCAAAGATGAAACATTAGTTTCAACAGATTTACTAATCGAAGGGGTTCATTTTGACCTGAGCTATATGCCTCTCAAACACTTGGGTTACAAAGCAGTAATGGTAAATCTCTCCGATATTTATGCAATGAATGCTGTTGCAACACAGATTACAGTCTCCATTGCTGTTTCCAATAGATTTCCCTTGGAAGCACTTGAAGAATTCTATCTGGGAATCCATTTGGCATGTAAGAATTACAAGGTGGATTTGGTTGGTGGAGACACAACAAGTTCTACTAAAGGCCTGATGATTTCAGTTACTGCAATTGGAAAAGCAAGTAAAGATGAGATTGCTTTTAGAAATGGAGCAAAAGAAGGAAATCTTGTTGTAGTTACTGGTGATCTGGGAGCAGCGTACATGGGACTTCAAGTTTTGGAACGTGAAAAAGCAGTTTTTCAAGTTAATCCTCAGTCTCAACCCGACCTATCCGAATACAGTTACTGTATTGAAAGACAACTCAAGCCTGAGTCTAGAGTTGACATCAAAGCTCTTCTCAAGGATTTAGAAGTAAAACCAACTGCTATGATTGATGTTAGCGATGGACTTTCCTCAGAAATTTTGCACCTTTCAAAAGCTTCAAAATTAGGGTGTCAAATTTATGAGGATAAAATTCCTGTCGATCCAGAAGTTTTAAAAAGCTGTGAAGAATTCAAAATAAATAGTACAACCGCTGCCCTCAATGGTGGGGAGGATTACGAACTTTTATTTACGATAGAACAAAGTGATTTTGAAAAGATAAAGGGTCATCCACATCTAAGTATTATTGGTCACATGACAGAAGTTGCTTCTGGATACAATATGGTTACTGGACTGGGCCAACAAATTGAATTAACTGCACAAGGTTGGAATGGAATTGAAAATAAAGAAAACGACTAACCCAAGGCAACATCTAAAGACATCATCACAATAAATCCTCCGATAAATCCAAGAGTTGCGATGTCGGTATACTTGTCTTGTTGGGTTTCGGGGATTACCTCTTCAACCACCACGAAAATCATTGCTCCAGCTGCAAAAGCCAAAGCATAAGGAAGTATGGGAGTAAAAAAAGTAACTGCAACTGCCCCTATAACTGCTGCAATAGGCTCTACTACAGCTGACAATTGTCCGTACCAAAAACTTTTGAAACGACTTATTCCTTGGCGTCTAAGTGGCATCGATACAGCAATACCCTCTGGGAAATTTTGTATTCCAATACCAAGTGCCAAAACTACGGCGCCAGCGATTGATGCTTCTGGTAATCCAGCTGCTACCCCTCCAAAAAGTACACCTACTGCTAGACCTTCGGGAATATTGTGAAGAGTAATTGCTAATACCAACAAAGTGGTTCTATGCCAAGGAGTTTTGATCCCCTCGCTCTCTTTAAAGTTGATGTGTATGTGTGGCAAAATTTTATCTAAGGCAAAAATAAATAGAGCCCCCAATCCAAAACCTATTGCGGCTGGCATTACTTTAAGAAAACCTTCGCCTGGACTCATTTCGATTCCTGGAGCCAATAAACTCCAAAAACTTGCAGCAACCATTACCCCACCTGTAAAACCAAGCATTCCGTCTAAAACAGCTCGATTCATAGTTTTAAAAAAGAAAACAAATGAAGCTCCAAAAGCAGTCAATCCCCACGTAAATATGGTAGCGTACAAAGCTCCCAATACGGGGTCAGTTTTTTCAAAAAATGCTATCACGGTTTCCATTTGGACTTGATTTTAAAAATATTTTTCAAAAATAGTCAAATAACTCTGTGTATCCATTTGAAATCTTTATTTTTAGGTAATATTATGGAAAACCAAAACCATTATGACTATATTATTTGTGGGGGTGGAGCGTCGGGTTTGATTCTTGCTCAAATGTTTGGAAATGACCCCTACTTTCAAAATAAAAAGGTTCTGATTCTTGAAAAGGGAATCAAAAGTCAAAACGATAGAACTTGGTGTTTTTGGGAAGCAAAAAATTCTGTTTGGAATCCTATTACTCACAAAGTTTGGAACTCTGCAGAATTCAAGGCAGCTCACTTTAAAAAAAAAATAGATCTCAATCCGTTCCAATACAAAATGATTCGTGGGGAAGATTTTTATAAAAAATCGCACGAAATCCTTGAAAAGAAATCGAACATAACATTTTTAGTGGAAGAAGTCTTATCATTAAACGATAAGGGAAAAGAGGTTCATGTATTGGGGAAAAAAAAATCCTACAGGGCAAAAAAAGTGTTTTCGAGTATCCCTCCCTCAACTCACATTAGTAAAAACCAAAAATACCCCCTCTTACACCAACATTTTATTGGTTGGTTTGTAAATACAGAGCATCCAATTTTTGACCCTGAAACCATTCAATTCATGGACTTTGATCTTCCCCAAAAAGGAAATACCCGTTTTATTTATGTTCTTCCTTTTTCCAAAAATAAAGCCTTGATAGAATACACGCTTTTCTCTGCAGAACTTTTAGAGGATAAAGAATATGAAGAAGCTATTTTGGAGTATTTAAACAGAAAAAATGCAGGGAAAATAGTTGTAGAAGATCGGGAACAAGGAAGTATTCCAATGACAGCATATCCTTTTTGGAAAAATAATACGGCCAATATCATGCATATAGGAACTGCTGGGGGTTGGACTAAAAGCAGTACGGGGTATACTTTTAAAAAAACGATTCGTAAAGCAAAAAAAACCATATCCTTTTTAAAAACAGGAAAACCTCTAAATCAAATGAAGCAAAAAAATCGTTTTTGGTTTTATGATCTTTTATTTTTAGATGTTTTGAACAGACACAATGAGAAAGGTTACCTGCTTTTTTCAATCATGTTCAAAAAAAATAATCCAGAACTAATTTTTAAATTTTTGGATGAGAAGACTACTTTTTTAGAAGAACTCAAAATCATGCTTAGTTTTCCAGTTGGACTTTTTATTAGCGCTCTTTGGAAACGCATATTTTAATTACAGTTTTCTTTGCATCAATTGCTTAGAAAAGGTTTTAAAAATTTCTTTCTTTTTGTTCTCAATAGGAAAGTGGTCTAATCGATCCAATGCTTTTTGGTTGTAATCACTTATAATATGTTGAATTTGATCAGCAGCTCCTGTTGCTAGAAACAAGGTTTTAACTTGTTCTATTTTTTGAGACGGATTGGTAGGGTTAGTTCCAAATAAACTTTCTAAAACCATTTTGTTTTCAGCATTACTTTTTTCTAGCGCAAGAAGATAAAGCATTGTTTTTTTGTTTTCAATAATATCACCTCCAACCTGTTTTCCAAATGTTCTAGGATCCCCAAATGCATCCAAATAATCGTCTTGTAATTGAAAAGCTATACCCAAATCAATACCAAAATCATAGAAAGGCTGACTTGCAGCTTTGGAAACACCACCACATAAAGCCCCCATCTGAAGAGAACAACCCAAAAGTTCGGCTGTTTTGTATCGAATCATTTCAATATATTCCTCTTGAGACACTAACAATTGAGTTGGAAAATCCATATCGTACTGCTGTCCCTCACAAACTTTTCGAGCAGTCATACTCAACAAAGTGGTCAATTCTTTGAATAGATCTCCTGAATAAACATTGAGGCACTCATAAGCCCAAACCAACATAACATCCCCTGAAAGAATAGCAGTGTTGACATTCCATTTTTGGTGAACGGTATCTTTACCTCTCCTCAGTGGAGCTTCATCCATAATATCATCATGAATCAAACTAAAATTATGAAAAACCTCAACAGATAATGCTGCTGGGAGTGCCTGTTCAAAAGAGTCATTGACTGCATCGGCGGCCAATAAGGCCAAAACAGGACGTATTCGCTTCCCCCCTATTTCCATAATATAAGATGTAGGTTCATATAAAGTTTCAGGCTTTGGATTGGTTAATTGCTTTTTCATGAATTTTAAAAAAGCAGATTGATAGTGTATCAGCACAGTAATTTTTTTTTACAAAATTAATCTTTTTTATCTCATTAAAAATGGAATAAAAATACTTAGGAAACTATTTTGGTTTTTATAGTTTCCTAAGTATATTTACAAAAAAAATTATTTAACAATACTTAATGAATTTTTGAACCTACTACAATTTTCCCTTCAATGAAAAATTCTATAATTGAACAAGCATCCAAACTTTTTCTACAATTAGGTTTTAAAAGTGTAACCATGGATGACCTTGCAGTCTCGATGGGGATTTCAAAAAAAACATTATATATTCATTTTGAAAATAAACACCAATTGGTTAGCGTGGTTGCCAATTCCATTTTTGAAAAAGTTACCCAAGACATTATTGACATTAAAAGAAAGGCTGCAAATCCCATTGTAGAGCTCCATCATGTAAAAATGGAAGCTATGAAGTATATCAGAAACGAAAAGAGCTCTCCTAATTATCAACTACAAAAATACTATCCCAAAATTTATGATGAATTGAGAAGAAAAGAATATCAATATTTAGGAGAAATGGTAAAAACAAGTCTTCAATTAGGAGTTGATTCCGGATTATTTAGAAATGAAATCGATGTTGAATTTATTTCACGTCTATATTTAAACGGTATGCGAGGAATACGAGACATTGAAATGTTCCCCATTGAAAAATTTAAAATTGAAACCTTATTTGAAAACTACTTGGATTATCATCTTAGAGCCCTTGTAACACAAAAAGGATTAAAAACATTAATCGACTTCAAATCTACTAGCTAAAATCATTATGAAAAAAACACTTCTCTACCTTCTTTTAAGTTGGGGTACAACCACCCTGTCAGCTCAGGAAACTCCTGAAGCAATATCACTTCAAGAGGCTGTCGAATGGGGAATGCAGCATAATCTAACCTTGCAAAATGCTGATCGGGAGTTTCAAAAAGCCCATAAAAAAAAATGGGAAACTCTTTCAATAGGATTTCCTCAGATAAGGGCTAATCTCAATTATCAAAACAATATTGAGCTACCGGTTTCTTTAATCCCTGCAGAAATATTTGGTGGTCCTGTTGGGGAGTTTTCGGAAATTACTTTTGGAACAAAACAATCTGCAGTGGGTTCTGTTGAACTCAATCAACTTTTATTTGACGGGAGTTATGTGGTTGGAGTAATGGGAATTAAGCATTTCATAGAAGTTGCCGAAAATTTTCTTGAAAAAACACAATTAGAGGTACGTCGTGCAATTGTTGAGGCCTATTTAAATGCAATTACAGTTCAACAAAGTGTTAATTTATTAGAAAAAAATATTGAAACCACTTCACAAAATATTGAAGAAGTTCATCAACTCTTCCGTGCGGGTTTTGTAGAAGAAGAAAGTGTTGAACAGCTTCAACTCACTCTTGCTTCTCTAAACAGTCAACTCGATTACAATCAAAACACTTTGGAACTTTCCCAAAAAATATTAAAACTACTACTTGGTCTTGAACTCGATTCTTTTCTAAAACTAACCGATGATTTAGAGAGATTATCTCTAACCCATCTCATTCTAAAACAAGAGAATCTAGGCTATGAAAATAACATTGATTTGCGAATCGCTGAGGGTCAAATTACTTCCGAAAAGTTGCTATACAAACTCGAGCGAGCAAAATCACTTCCAAGTTTTGAAGCTTTTATAAACGGAATGTATGTGGGAAATAATGACAGCTTTGGTTTTACGGATAAAGATCAAAAATGGTTTGGATCCTCGGCCTTTGGGGTAAGGGTACGTATTCCCATTTTCAGTTCCTTTGGAAGAACCGCCTCCACTCAAAAAGCTAAAATTTCTTTTGAGCAGGCTAAAACATCTTTTAAAGAAACAAAAAGTGAAGTTTTTGTAGAATATGAACAGGCAAAAAACAATTATCAACTGTCCATAAGAAACTACAACAACGCAAAAAATCAATTGGACCTTGCGACTCGTATTGAAAAGAAAAATAAAACTAAATTTTTTGAGGGACTGGCGAGCAGTTTCGAACTCCGCCAAGCACAACTCCAATTATTCAACAGACAGCAAAATTACATTCTATCCATGAAAGAGATCATATCCAAAAAAACAGCCCTAGACATCATAATCAATAACCCTAAGTAAAAACGTAATGAAAAAATTAATTTCACTCCTAACCCTGATGAGTTTTATCCAATGTGGATCAACCGATAAAAAAAGTGTTTCAGAAATTATAGACCAAGGTACTTTAGAAGAAATTCAAGTTCAAAAAACAACTCATGTAAAAACCATCAATCGATTACAGAAAGAATTGGAGTTATTGAACAAATCTTTGGCTGATAAAGACATTAGACAAAAGTTTGCTTTGGTAGGCTCGATAGAACTTCAGAATGAGTCCTTTAAACACTTCGTTTCATTTCAAGGGTCACTCGAAACTGACAAAAATGTTATCATTTATCCGGAGATCCCCGGATTACTCAAAAAAATTCATGTTAGTGAAGGACAAAAAATAGAAAAAGGAGCTTTAATTGCTGAATTGTCTGATGGGGGATTAAAGGATCAATTGGAACAAATGAAGCTTCAGTTAAAACTTGCCCAAACTACTTTTGCCAGACAAAAACGCCTTTGGGATAAAAAAATAGGCTCCGAAATTCAGTTTTTACAAGCCAAAACTCAATACCTAAGCCTCAAAAAAGGGGTTTCTCAGATGAACGATCAAGTAGCAAAAACTAAAATAGTTGCTCCTTTCAGCGGAATCATTGATCATATCATCGCTGATAGTGGAAGTAACCTTATCCCAGGATCAACACCTATTATTAGAATTATTAACCTCAATCAAATGAAAGCTACTGCTGAAATACCTGAAAAGCATCTTCCAAATATTCAAAAAGACATAGCTGTTAGAATTTTTGTTCCCGTTTTGGGAATACAGATTGAGGAAAAAATAAGTGCAGTCGGAAATTTTATAAATCCAAACAACCGCTCTTTCAGAATAGAAATTTCGTTAGACAATACAAATAGAAAATTGAAACCCAATATGTCTGTTGAAATTGAAGTTAATAATTACTCAAATCCTGAGGCCATACTTGTTCCCATAAAAAACATTTTAGAAAATCAAAAAGGAGAAAGTTATGTTTACAAACTACAAGTTGAGGATCAAGCCCAAAATACTTTCAAAGTGATAAAAACTTTTGTGAAGCTGGGGAAAACATCAAACAATAAAGTTGAAATTCTTGAAGGACTTGAACCCGGAGATCGTGTTGTGGAAGATGGAATTCGCTTGATCAAAGATCAACAATTAGTAAAAAACATTTAAAAGAAATAACACAAAGGACTCAAACAAAACAGACCCATGAAAAAATCATCCGAATTAAAAGAATTTTCACTCTCCTCTTGGGCAATAGATCACAGTACTGTGATTTATGTTATTATTTCTTTATTCTTTTTCTTGGGAGTCGCATCCTACTTGAGCATGCCAAGAGAAAACTATCCAGAAATAAATACCAACGAAGTATTTGTTAGTTCTGTATTTCCAGGAAATACTGCAGAAGACATTGAACGCCTAATTACAGATCCTTTGGAAGAAGAATTAAAAGGCGTTCCTAACCTGGTTAAAATAACCTCAACTTCTTTAGAAAACGTATCTCTAATTACAGTAGAGTTTGATGAAAACATAACAAAAGAGAGTGCTAAAATAAAGGTAAAAGATAAAATTGATGCTGTTACCTCAAGTGCAGACTGGCCTACTTTTAATAATGCTAAAGTCGAACCCACTGCATTTGAATTTAGTTTGTCTGAGGAAATCCCTATCCTTAACATAGGCCTTAGTGGTGACCTTCCCATAGAAGAAATGAAATTTTATGGAGAATTCCTTCAAGAAAAGATCGAACAAATGTCCGAAATCAAAGAAGTGGCTCTTCGCGGAGTACAAGACTTTGAAGTAGAAGTCTCTTTAGATCTTCTGAAAATGAATGCTGCAACCGTATCTTTTGATGACGTCATTAATGCAATTTCTCGGGGAAACAGAACCATATCGGCAGGAAATATTGTTGGGGACGGTCTGCGTCGAAACATCCGAGTCCTAGGAGAAATTGAAAGCCCAGAAGAACTCGAAAAGTTTGTTATTAAAACACAAAATGGAGTACTTTACCTCGGAGATGTTGCTTCGATCACCTTTAAAGAAAAAGAAAAAAATTCATTTGCTAGACTTGATGGTCAAGCTGCAATTGTTCTTGATGTAAAAAAGCGAAGCGGCAAAAACTTAATCCGATCTGTTGAAAAAATCAGAGACATTTTAGGTGAAGTTGTTGCAAACGATTTTCCATCCTACATCCAAGTTGACATTTCTAATGATCAATCAAATACTACAAAAAATATTGTAAGCGACTTGGCAAACAACATCATTTTTGGGGTAATATTAGTAATAACGGTCTTGATGTTTTTCCTTGGGTTTCGCAACGCCCTATTTGTTGGTTTTGCAATTCCAATGTCAATGTTTATGTCTTTTATGATTTTAGGTTTTTTGGGACAAACCATAAACACCATGGTGCTTTTTGGTCTCATTATGGGACTCGGAATGTTGGTTGATAATGGTATTGTAGTTGTAGAAAACGCTTACCGTTTGATGGAAAAAGAGGGTATGACAGCGATTGAAGCAGCTAAAAAAGGAATAGGTGAAATCGCTTATCCAATCATCATATCTACTGCAACAACTATAGCGGCATTTGTACCTCTTGGATTCTGGCCAGGCACCATTGGTAAATTCATGGTCTTCTTCCCCATAACACTTTCAATTGTTTTAGGGTCTTCTTTGATTGTAGCCATATTTTTCAATTCCATGTTGGTCTCTAAATTTATGGAAGTTGAAGATCGCGAGATTAGTCAAAAAAGTCTTTGGCGACTAACTTTTATATTAGGAGGTTTAGGTCTTATTTTGGTTTTTAATACAGGAACAATTAGAGGGTTAGGAACTTTGATGATCTTAACTACTTTATTGTTTTGGACTTATAAGTTTTTAATTAAAAATTGGGCCGTTTATTTTCAAAACGTAACTCTAGTTAAATTAGAAAAAGCATACACTAAAGTTTTGCGATTTGCTTTAACAGGAAAGATGCCTTATGTGTTTTTATTTTCAACGATTGGGCTTCTTTTTTCGTCTTTTATTATTCTGGGGCTAGCCTCTCCAAAAGTTGAATTTTTCCCTGAAAATCAACCTCAACAAATTTTTATTTACATAGAATATCCTGAAGGAACCTCAATAAATAAAACCAACAAGACCACTAAATTAGTAGAGGCAGAAGTTTTAAAGGTAATTTCTCAAGACAAATACATTGATGAAATTTCAGGTTCAAACTTTATGATTGATTCGAATGTATCCATGGTTGGTGCTGGAGCACAGAATCCAGAAACTGATAAAGGAGGAGATCAAGACATGCCACATAAAGGTAAAATCACCCTTACCATGTCTGAATTCAAACTTAGAAAAGGATTCTCAAGCGAAGATTTAAGAACCGAGATTCAAGCAAAGCTTCACGATCGTTTTGCAGGACTATCTGTTTCTGTCGAAAAAGAAGCTGCAGGACCTCCTGTAGGTTATCCCGTAAACATTGAACTCAAAGGAGATGACTATGATGAGTTAATTACGGTTGCAGAACAATTAAAAATTTACTTAGGAAATGAAAATATTTTAGGAGTAGAGGAAATTAAAATTGACGTTAACAAAAGTAAACCAGGCTTAGCCATTAATATCGACAGAAAAAAGTCTGGTGCTCTTGGAGTAGCAGGTGGACAAATTGGTCAACAATTAAGACGATCAATATTCGGTGAAAAGGCTGGAATCTATAAAAAGGATGGAGAAGATTACGACATTAATGTCCGCTTTGATGAATCCGACAGAAGTAACACCACCGCATTGTTGGATCAATATATTGTGTTTAGAGATCAAGCAACCGGTAGAATTAAAGAAATTCCAATAAGTGCTATTGTGGAAATGGATAATTCAGTTTCTTTCAGTGCCATAAAACACAAAGAGCTAAGACGAGTAGTTACTGTTTATTCGGCTGTACTTGCAGGGTATAATGCTAATGAAGTGGTAGATCACGTCAAAGAAAGTATAGAAGGGTTCAAAGGTTTCCCCAAGGGAATTGATTTTGAATTTACTGGAGAGGTTGCAGAACAAGAAGCCAATATGAATTTCTTATTAGGAGCCTTGGTTACTGCTTTAGGTTTTATTTTATTTTTATTGGTACTTCAATTCAATTCCATATCCAATCCACTAATCATACTTCTTTCAATCTTTTTGAGTTTTACAGGAGTATTGTATGGAATCAGTTTGTTCGGAATGCCCTTTGTAATTATGATGACTATGATGGGAATCATTTCTCTCTCTGGAATTGTAGTAAACAATGGAGTGGTACTAATTGATTACACCCAACTCTTAATTGCTCGAAAAAAAGAAGAATTGGGTATACCCTTTGAACAAATGCTGCCCAGAATCGAGGCAAGAGAAGCAATTGTATTGGGAGGAGCAGCCCGTTTACGTCCTGTACTTCTAACTGCAATAACAACCATCTTAGGGCTTATTCCACTTGCTACAGGGCTTAATATTGATTTCTTTTCCTTAGTAACCGAATGGGATTCAAAAATTTACATTGGAGGTGACAACGTAATTTTCTGGGGACCACTAGCATGGACAGTAATTTTTGGTTTAACCTTTGCTACCTTTTTGACATTAGTAATTGTTCCGGCTTGTTTTTACCTCGTTTATCGATTTAAATTGAAGATTAAAGCGTTTCGTTCCTCATAAAGAAGCTTAACTTAATATCTTTGCAAAGAATTATTGAATTATGTTAAGAACAAATAATTGTGGAGAGTTGAATCTCTCTGATGTAGGCAATAGAGTTACCCTTGCAGGTTGGGTACAAAAAATACGGAACCAAGGCTTTGTAATATGGATAGATCTTAGAGATCGATACGGAATTACTCAAATCATTTTCGATGAAGAACGTACCGACAAAAAAATGTTGGAAAAAGCACAAAATCTGGGTCGTGAATTTGTAATACAAGTTCAGGGAACGGTAATCGAAAGAGTGTCAAAAAACCCGAAAATTAATACGGGTTCTATCGAAATTTTAGCAGAAGATTTTCAAATCCTTAACGCTTCAAAAACTCCACCCTTTACCATTGAAAACGAGACAGATGGTGGAGAGGAATTGCGCATGCAATACCGATATCTTGATATTAGAAGAAACCCTGTACGGGAAAATTTGATTTTTCGCTCAAAAGTAAGTTTAGCCATTCGAAATTATTTATCTGCACATAATTTTATTGATGTAGAAACACCCTACTTAATCAAATCTACTCCAGAGGGAGCTCGAGATTTTGTGGTACCCTCTCGAATAAATTCAGGCGAATTCTATGCTTTACCTCAATCTCCTCAAACTTTCAAGCAACTTCTTATGGTTGGAGGATTGGATCAGTATTTTCAAATTGTTAAATGCTTTCGTGACGAAGACTTACGCGCAGATAGACAACCCGAATTTACGCAGATTGATTGTGAAATGACTTTTGTAGAACAAGAAGATATTCTAAATCGTTTTGAAGGTCTTTTAAAACACTTACTCCAAGAAATTAAAGGAATAACCATTGATGAAATTCCTCGGATAACCTACAGCGAAGCTATTAAAAAATACGGGAACGACAAGCCAGATATCCGTTTTGGAATGGAGTTTTGTGAGCTCACAGAACGGGCAAAAGGAAAAGGCTTTCAAGTTTTTGATCAAAAAGAATTAATCGTTGGAATTGCAGTCCCTGGAGCTGCATCCTTCACACGGAAACAAATTGATGCTTTAATTGATTGGGTAAAGCGACCTCAAATTGGAGCCAGTGGTCTGATTTGGGTTAAATGTAATGAGGATGGAAGTTATAAATCTTCTGTAGATAAATTTTATTCCCAAAGTGACCTAGAGGACTGGGCAACTGCAACACAAGCTTCAGCTGGAGACCTCATTTTGATAATGGCAGGAGAAACCAATGACACACGCTCACAACTTTCAGCACTCAGAATGGAATTAGCCGAACAACTTGGACTTCGAGACCCAGAAGTATTTGCGCCACTATGGGTGATAGATTTCCCTCTCTTAGAATGGGATGAAGAAAATAACTGTTTTCATGCCATGCATCACCCCTTTACAGCTCCAAAACCAGAGCAAATTGAACTGCTGGCAACAAAGCCTGAAGCAGTAAATGCAAATGCATATGATTTGGTTTTAAACGGAAATGAAATTGGTGGAGGTTCTATTCGGATACACGATAAAAAAACTCAGGAAATCATGTTTGATTTACTTGGTTTTACAAAAGAAGAAGCTCAAGCACAATTTGGGTTTTTAATGGAGGCTTTCCAATACGGTGCCCCTCCCCATGGTGGAATCGCACTAGGATTAGATCGATTGGTTGCCCTCCTAGGAGGACAAGAAACCATTCGAGATTTTATTGCTTTCCCAAAAAATAACAGCGGCCGTGATTTGATGATTAATGCACCAGCCACTATTGATCCAGATCAATTAGACGAACTTAATCTCAAACTTAAACCCAAAAAATAATGTCATTTCAGTGGAATTTGAGATTAAAAAAATTCCTGATTTGGAGGATCAAAAACATTCCGAATAAACAATTCATTCACTTTATCAGTATTGTTGTTGGCGTAACTTCTGGTTTGTTCGCTGCAGCAATGAAAAATAGCACCTATTTTTTTAAAGAATTAATTACGAATTTAAATCTTGGGTATCAATCCCTGTTTTATTTTATTTTTCCTACGATCGGAATTATTATAACCCTGGGAATTATTCGGTTTGGAATAAAAAAACCCGTAAATCATGGAATCCCATCCGTTTTATATTCTTTGTCAAAGAGGAAAGGAATCATTCCTGCATATCAAATGTTTTCCTCAATCTTGACAGCCCCAATTACGATTGGATTTGGGGGATCAGCCGGATTAGAAGGTCCTACGGTTTCGGGAGGTGCAAGTATTGCATCTAATTTATCTCGACTACTGCACCTCAATCAAGCCTCTCGGAGCTTGCTGATTGGTTGTGCCGCAGCAGGAGCAATGTCTGCAATTTTTAAGGCTCCAATTGCCGCAATAATATTTGCAATTGAAGTATTCAGTTTGGATTTGACATTAGCTTCTTTACTCCCATTACTTTTTGCATCGGTATCCGCGCTTTTGACAACCTATTCCTTTTTTGGATCAACGCAACTTTTACCCTTCGAACTGATTGATTTTTTCAATCTCAATCACATTGGATATTACATGATTTTTGGCTTAATCGCTGGCCTAAGTGCAATCTATTTCACTAAAGTTTATTTGTGGATTGAACAATTTTTTGAAGCCAAGCTCAAAGGTTTTCAGCGGATATTAGTCGGTGGTTTTTTATTGAGTTTACTAATTGTTGCCATTCCCCCTTTGTATGGAGAAGGTTTTACCACCATAAATAATTTGCTAAGAGAAGATTACAATGCCGCAATAGGAACCTCGTTTTTGATTGAAGATTTTGATCAAACTTGGACGATTATTTTCTTACTCATCGGTCTTGTCATTTTTAAAGTAATTGCTACAAGTCTTACTTTTGGTGCTGGAGGAAAAGGAGGTGTGTTTGCCCCTGCCTTATTTATGGGGAGTGCCCTTGGACACTCTTTTGCGAAAATCATTAATGCTTTTGGAATCTCAAATGTTCCCATTTCAGTAAGTAACTTTACTCTGGTTGGAATGGCAGGAATGATTGCAGGTATTCTCCATGCTCCACTTACTGCAATATTTCTGATAGCAGAACTTACTGGAGGCTACGCCTTATTTTTACCCTTAATGATAACGGCTTCATTAGCCTTTGCGCTTTCTAAATATTTTGTACCCACAACCGTTTACACCAAAGAATTGGTGCAAAAAGATGCTTTGCTGACCCACGACAAAGATGACAACGTACTTTTGTTGATGCAATTGGACAAACTAATTGAAAAAGATTTCTGCACGCTTAATCCATCAATGACTTTTGGGGCTATGCTCAATGAAGGCGTAGCTAAATCAAAGAGAAACTTATTCCCTGTTTTAAACGAAGAAAAAGCACTTATTGGAATCGTTCTGCTTGATGATGTAAGAGAATTTATGTTCGATAGCTCATTATACGAAACTTTATATGTTCGCTCCATAATGCACAGCCCCCCAAATGTAATCCATTATGAAAAAGACAGTATAAAAATAATTATGCGTAAATTTCAAGACAGCAGCGCATGGAATTTACCCGTTTTAAAAAATGGAACCTTCTTGGGGTTTGTATCGAAGTCTAAATTATTATCCGTCTACCGGAGAGAATTAATTCGAATTAGTGAATTGACTTGAAGAATAAGCGTTTTTAAAAAATTTTATGAAATACGTACTCAGAATTTTATTTATTACCTTTTTGGCTGTTCTGTTTAGAGGATACTATGTTAAAGAAACACTTAATTATAACCAAGGTGAAAAAATAATTGGAATGGGAGTTTTATTTGGAGCTTTTATTTATTTACCCCTATTTCTTTATCATCGTTGGAAAGACAAAAAAATATCAGATTATACCCTAACCAATGAAAATTTAAGCAAAATGAATGTGAAAAAAAATAAAAAAAAATGAGTTTTTGTTTTTTTGGCAAATTTAATGTTTGATTTTCAAACAAATACGTAAATTTGTATTTTCACTAATTATCGTTATCATTATCATGACAGGCACAGTAAAGTTTTTTAATCCATCAAAAGGTTATGGTTTCATAACTAATGATGAAACAGGTGAGGACATTTTTGTCCATGTAACGTCTCTTGACGGGGTAACTCTCAATGAGGGCGACAAAGTAGAATATGTTGAAGAAGAAGGTAGAAAAGGAAAAGTTGCAGGACAAATTCAGGTTCTATAGAAACATTTTATTTTGATTATTTAAAAAGCACCTTGATCGGGTGCTTTTTTTTATCTCTTTTTTTTAAAAAAATCTTCTAAAACAAATGCAGAAGCCTCCGCCAAAATCCCCCCTTGGACTTTGGTTTTGGGGTGGGCTTGGATTCCTTTCGCAACAAAACCTCTCTTAGGATCTGCTGCACCAAAAACAATTCGATCCAATTGACTCCAGTACAATGCTCCCATACACATTACACATGGCTCAAGAGTAACGTAGAGTGTGCACCCTTTTAAATACTTCCCGTTTAAAAAATGAGCAGCAGCGGTAATGGCCTGCATTTCGGCATGAGCAGTAACATCTTTTAAACGTTCGGTGAGATTATGTGCCCTAGCTATAATTCGCTGACCAACTACTACAACAGCCCCAACAGGAACCTCATCCAACTCAAAAGCCATTTCTGCTTGTTCAAGGGCTTTCTTCATAAAGTACTCATCATTCAAATCCATCCTTAAAAGTAAGCATTTCACAATTCATAATCCTGAATTTACTCCTACCTTTGCTTTGTGAAGAAAGAATCCATTTTAAAAAAAATCGATACTCCTGAAGAACTTCGAAAGCTTAATGTTGAGGATTTAACTCAACTAGCAAATGAGTTACGCCAAGAAATTATTGATGTTGTATCAACTAAACAAGGACACTTAGGAGCCAGCCTAGGTGTGGTTGAACTTACGCTTGCACTTCACTATGTTTTTAAAACTCCGATCGATCAACTCATATGGGATGTTGGTCACCAAGCTTATGGTCATAAAATCATCACGGGAAGAAGAAATCAATTTTCAACAAACCGCCGATTTGGTGGACTCAGTGGATTTCCGAGTCGAGAAGAAAGTATTTTCGATGCTTTTGGAACGGGTCATGCATCAACTTCAATATCGGCAGCTTTGGGGATGGCCTTGGCAAATCAACAAAACAATTCTCAAACTCATATTGCAGTAATTGGTGATGCTTCTATTGCTGGTGGAATGGCATTAGAGGCACTCAATCACGCAGGAGTATCAGATGCTAATTTAATTATTGTTCTTAACGATAATGCCATTGGTATTGATCCTAGTGTAGGAGCTCTTAAATATTATTTTGAGAAAGTCCAAAAGGAATTATCTGATTCCAACAATGTTTTTCAAGCCCTTAACATTCCATATAATGGCCCCATCGATGGTCACGACCTGAAAAATCTAATTTCTGCTTTTAAAAAGATAAAAAAACAAAAAGGCCCTCGTCTGCTTCATGTGGTAACAACCAAAGGAAAAGGTCTTGAACCAGCAGAATTGGATCAGGTAACCTATCATGCTCCAGGAAAATTCGATCGCAAAACTGGAATTCTAATTCCAAAAACAGAGCGCCCAACCTCTAAATATCAAGATGTTTTTGGAGAAACTTTAGTAGAACTGGCAAGTCAAAATGAATTCATTGTTGGGATTACTCCAGCAATGCCAACTGGAAGTTCTATGAAATTAATGATGGAAACATTTCCAAAACGTGCTTATGATGTTGGTATTGCAGAGCAACATGCAATAACTTTAGCAGCTGGCATGGCGACCAAAGGAATTCTACCCTTTTGTGCCATTTATTCAACTTTTTTACAGCGTGCCTACGATCAAGTTATTCATGATGTTGCCCTTCAAAACTTGGGAGTTGTCTTTTGCTTGGATCGTGCAGGTTTGGTTGGAGAAGATGGCCCAACGCACCACGGGGTTTTTGATATTACAATGTTAAGAGCAATACCCAACATTCGAATTCTAGCTCCAAGAAATGAAATTCAGCTCAGACAAACCCTATACACCTTACAATTGGGTATTAATGGCCCTGTTGCAATCCGATATCCTCGAGGATATGGTAAAATATCGGACTGGAAAGTTCCTTTTCAAAAAATCTCATTGTTTCAAGGGAGCTGCCTCAAAAAAGGAAAACAGATTGCAGTTATTTCTGTAGGAACAATGGCTGACAATGTAAAGGAAGCATTGGACATCATTGAGGAAGAATGTACACCTGGTCACTATGACCTTGGAAGTATCAAACCTTTAGACCAAAAACTTCTACATGATATTTTTGAAAATCACTCTGCAATTATTACAATAGAAGATGGAGCATTAGCAGGGGGAGCAGGAAGTGCAATTTTAGAATGGGCAAACGAAAACGAACAGCAACATCGAATAAAAAGAATAGGTATTCCAGATCGTTTTATTTCTCATGGAACCACAGCTGAACTTCAAAAAGAAATTGGCATGGATTCAATTGGAATCGCATCCTCAATATTAGCTCTTCATCAAAAAATCTCTTAATTCGAAATTATTACAGAATTTCCTCTGTTTTCTGCTTGATAAAAAAGCAAAGGATAACCTTTTTCAAAATCCTCCTCTGATGGATTAAGTAACTGACCTGTCGCTAAACTGTATTGGAATTTTTCGCATGAACACTCAGCCAACACTCCTTTGATTTGAGTTTGAGAACAGCTGTTAGGAGGATGATTCGGACAACTAGCTTCCCATGCAAAAAAATTATTACCATTTAAATTAAAAACCAAAACACCTTTGTGGCCCAATTGGGGAATCAAAACCGATCCACCGGCATATCTCAAGTCATCATATTCGGGTAAATTCAAATTGACTTGAAACCGAAAGGAAAATTCAGGTAAATAAGGATTTCGTTCCAAATCCGAGCTTGAACAAGAAGTCAAAAAAACAAGAATCCTAAAAGCATTGAAGAACTTCTTTTTTAAAAATAGGGTTAAATCACTCAAATTCTTATATTTGTATTACAACCCTTCCTTATGGCAGGGTTTTTTATTAGTAATAAAACTAAGTAAAAATGAGTAAAACTTCATACTATACCGAAGAAGGTTTAAAAAAATTAAAAGAAGAGCTCAATCATTTGAAAGATATTGAACGCCCCAAGGCGTCTCAAGCCATAGCGGAAGCCAGAGATAAAGGAGATTTGAGTGAAAATGCAGAATATGACGCTGCCAAAGAGGCGCAAGGTATGCTCGAAATGCGGATTGCCAAAATGGAAGAGAATTATGCAAATGCTAGGCTCATCGATGAGTCCCAATTGGATGTCTCAAAAGTTTTGGTATTATCCACCGTCGAATTAATTAATAAAAGTAATGGGATGAAAATGACCTACACATTAGTTGCCCAAAGTGAAGCCGATCTAAAAACTGGGAAGATATCAGTAAACTCTCCTATTGGCAAAGGATTATTAGGTAAAAAAGTAGGCGAAATGGCAGAGATAAATGTTCCCAATGGAACTATTCAACTCGAGATTACCAAAATAAGTAGAACTTAAATGTCAAGTATTTTTTCAAAAATTATTGCCAGAGAAATCCCTTGCTACAAAGTTGCTGAAGATCAAAACCACATTGCCTTTTTAGACGTTAATCCAAATGCCAAAGGACATACTTTATGTGTTCCAAAAAAAGAAGTTGACAAACTTTTTGACCTTGATGCTCAAACCTATTCTGAATTGATGGAATTTTCAAGAACCGTTGCCCTTGGGCTCAGAAAAGCAGTTCCTTGCAAACGTATCGGAATGACGGTTATCGGACTAGAAGTTCCTCATGTTCACGTACATCTAATCCCTTTAAAGGACATGAAAGATGCTACTTTTACCAAAAAAGAGTTGTTGGATGAAATCCAAATGACAGAACTTGCACAACATATTGCAACTGAAATTAAATAAGTTTAAGTAGATTTTTTTAAGCTTATTTGAAAGCTTGTACCTTTCCCCAATTCTGTTTTTAAAACTTCAATGTTTCCTTGATGATAATCCATAATAATCCTTCGAACTAACGATAACCCGAGCCCCCAACCTCTTTGCTTTGTGGTAAAACCTGGGCTAAAAATACGCTTTATGTTTTTAGGCGAGATTCCACTTCCGCTATCCGAAATACGAATCAATACTTTTTTTTCAAGTTCCAATAGTTCAAGTGTTAATTTTCCTTGACCTTTCATTGCATCGATTCCGTTTTTAATCAAATTTTCAAGGGTCCAACTGTACAAGGGAAGGTTAATCGGAATCAATATTTCTTTTTGTGGAAGTTCCCAATTCCATTCGATCAACTGCGAACTTCTTTTCTTGAGATACATCAATGCGTCTTCAGTTGCTTTTACAAGGTCATATTCTTGTAATTCAGGCAAAGAACCAACCTTAGAAAAACGTTCAGTTATAACGGACAACCGCTCAACATCTTTTTCCATTTCTTCCACTGAAGCAGGAGCAATGTTTTGTTCTTTGAGTAGAGTAATCCATCCCATCAAGGAGCTTAAAGGGGTCCCTATTTGGTGTGCTGTTTCTTTTGCCATCCCCGCCCACAAACGATTTTGCTCTGAAGCGCGTGAAGTTTTAAAAAAGAAAAAAAGCACCCCTCCAAACAAGGTGATAATCAGCAAAAGTGCCAAAGGATAATATTGTAATTTTTTCAAAAGTATAGAATCCCCATAGTACAAGGTTTGATTAACAATGTCTTTATATTGAATAGAAATCGGATCATTCTCCTGTTTCAATTGATTGAGCAAAGCATATAATTTTAAAGAATCTGGGTTTTGACTCCAATTCCAACTGATGTTTTTAAAATCTTTGATGTAGCCCGAAGAATTTACACTTATAATAGGAGTGTTCCCGATTTTTTGAAGAACATCAAAAGTCAAAACTCCATAATCGCGACTCAAATCCGAACTTTTGATTAACTCTTGTTGCGCAGTGGCCCATAATTCCATTTTAATTCGTTCTTCTTTTTTTAAAATTTGAAAAAGAACATTCGTATTCCACAAAATCAAAGCAACAATCCCAAAGATGCAAATCAACATCCATGGTTTAATCTTTGTTTGAGAAAAAAACGTAAACATAAATAGAATTCTAAAAGACTAAGATAAGACAAAAAGGAAAAAGACATTGTGTAGGGTTAGCTCTCTAAATTTTTATATTTTTGTACTTTCAAAATCTAAAAAAACTTATGGAAGTATTAGGGAAAATAAAATGGTTAGACGAAACGAAAACATACGGGAGTAATGGTTTCAGAAAACGCGAAGTAGTAATCACTACTGAAGAACAGTATCCTCAACATATTTTGATAGAATTTGTTCAAGACAAGTGTGATTTATTAAATTCTTTTAATGTAGGTCAGCCCGTAAAAATAGGAATCAATCTTAGAGGAAGAGAATGGGTAAATCCACAAGGAGAAACCAAGTATTTTAATTCCCTTCAAGGGTGGAGAATTGAAGGGCAAGCTACTGCCACATCCACAGAGATGCCACCAATGCCTCCAGCGTCCTCTTTTGAAGCCTCAGATAAAAATGACAAAGAAGTAGAGGACGACCTTCCCTTCTAAAAACTGTTCTTGGTCCTATAAAGTCTTTGTCATTGAGAACGAAGCAGCTGCTAGTCAACTTTTCTTAAAAAAAACTCTTTCCCTATTGTCAAAAAAAAATTAATGTGGTACATTTGCAGCCCTTTAATACGGGAAAATTAAGTATAAAAAACATATATTGTGGATACACTAAGTTACAAAACCATCTCTGCTAATAGCAACACCGTTGACAAACAATGGGTTGTAGTAGACGTTGCAGGAATGCCTTTAGGAAGAATGGCTTCTGAAGTTGCCAAAATCATAAGAGGTAAAAATAAGCCCAATTTTACTCCTCATGTTGATTGTGGAGACAACGTGATTGTTATAAATTCTGATAAAATTGAATTATCAGGAGATAAGTGGAGACAAAAAGAATACATTCGCCACACAGGTTATCCAGGTGGTCAACGTAAATTGACTGCTGAACAGTTGTACAAAAAAAGCTCTACACGTCTAGTTGAAAATGCAGTGCGTGGAATGTTGCCAAAAAACAAATTAGGAGCTGTTTTATACAGAAATCTTAAAGTCTTTAGTGGTGCAGAACATACTCACGAGGGACTAAATCCTACCACAATCAAACTAAGTAAACTCAAATAATGGAGGTAATACACACAATCGGACGTCGAAAGACTTCAGTAGCTCGGATATTTATTTCTGAAGGAAAAGGAGCAATTTCCGTTAATAAAAAAGACTACGCAGAATATTTTCCAACATCTACTTTGCAATACAAAGTTGTTCAACCTTTTGCACTTACTGGTACAGAAGGAGCATATGATGTAAAAGTAACTGTCGTAGGTGGAGGAACAAACGGACAAGCGGAAGCTGTTCGTCTCGCTATTTCAAGAGCTTTATGTCAAATCAACGAAGAAAACCGTGAATCGCTCAAACCCGAAGGTTTATTGACACGTGATCCTCGAATGGTTGAGCGTAAAAAATTCGGTCAAAAGAAAGCTCGTAAGAAATTCCAGTTCTCTAAACGTTAATATTTTTTGCCCTTTTCAAAAAGGGTTTGTTCATATTTTTTAATTAATCCCGTTGCCCACTCGTGAAAGCGAGAATTAGTTTAGCATCTAAATGGTCGAGGCCTTTTATAAAAAGCCACTTTACTATTGCTAACTACGGAACGTAAACTAACAACAATGGCAAACATCGACGTAAAAGACCTGCTAAATGCAGGCGTACATTTCGGTCATTTAACTCGAAAATGGAATCCCAACATGGCTCCTTATATCTATATGGAGCGCAATGGTATCCACATCATTAATCTTTACAAAACTGCAGCTAAAATTGAAGAAGCTTCAGAAGCAATGAAAAAAATTGCAGCTTCTGGTCGAAAAATCTTATTTGTTGCAACCAAAAAACAAGCCAAAGACATCGTTGCCGAGAAAGCAGCTGCGGTTAAAATGCCTTATATCACTGAGCGCTGGCCTGGAGGAATGCTAACAAATTTTGTTACCATTCGTAAGGCAGTTAAAAAAATGGCTTCAATTGATCGCATGAAAAAAGACGGTACTTTTGAAACCCTTTCTAAAAAAGAAAAATTACAGGTTAATCGCTTGAGAGCTAAACTCGAGAAAAATTTAGGCTCAATTTCAGAAATGACTCGTCTTCCAGGAGCACTTTTTGTAGTTGATATCAAGCGTGAACACATTGCAATCAAAGAGGCTCAAAAATTAAAAATACCCATTTTTGCAATGGTAGACACAAACTCTGATCCTAGAGATGTTGATTTTGTAATTCCTGCAAACGATGATGCTTCAAAGTCTATTGATAAAATATTAACTCTTGTAGCTGAAGCAGTAGGAAGTGGACTTCAACAACGTCAATCTGAAAAAGATGCCGCAAACAAAGGCCAAGAGGAAACCTCACCAAAAGTAGATGCTGCTCCTGTTGAGGAAGCTAAACCAAAAGTAGAAGCTGCTCCTGTTGAAGATGCTGCTCCTGTTGAGGAAGCTGAACCAAAAGTAGATGCTGCTCCTGTTGAGGAAGCTAAACCAAAAGTAGAAGCTGCTCCTGTTGAAGATGCTGCTCCTGTTGAGGAAGCTGAACCAAAAGTAGATGCTGCTCCTGTTGAGGAAGCTAAACCAAAAGTAGAAGCTGCTCCTGTTGAAGATGCTAAATCAAAAGAAAAAGCTGCACCAAAAAAGAAAGCTGCACCAAAAAAGAAAAAAACAGCCGCTAAAACTTCTTCTAAAAAAGAAGACAAAGCAGCTGATGAAGCTAAATCTTAATTGATTTTAAATAATTAAACCGATGAAAATTACTGCATCAGAAGTAAATAAATTACGTCAGGCCACAGGAGCTGGAATGATGGATTGTAAAAAAGCGCTTGTACAAGCGGAAGGTGATTTTGACCTAGCAGTCGAAAACCTTAGAAAAAAAGGACAAAAAGTAGCTGCAAACCGTGCTGACCGTGATTCAGCAGAAGGTGCTGTACTTGCCAAAGTAAATGCAGATAATACTGCTGCAGTTGTCGTTTCTGTAAACTGCGAAACAGACTTCGTAGCCAAAAACGACAGCTACCTTGCCCTTGCTAACAAAATTCTTGATTTAGCACTTGAACAAACTTCACTAGAAGGTCTTTTAGCTGCGGATTTTGATGGAATGTCAGTAGCCGATAAATTAACTGAACAAACAGGAGTAATCGGTGAAAAAATAGAAATTGGAGGCTTCGAACGTATCGAAGGATCTTTTGTAGGACATTACATTCACGCAGGAAACAGAATTGCAACAATTGTTGGCCTTTCTAATGCTGTTGAAGGAGCTGCTGATGCCGCAAAAAATGTAGCCATGCAAGCTGCTGCAATGAATCCGATTGCCTTGAATGAAGACGGAGTAGACGCATCTGTAATCGAAAAAGAAATTGAAATTGCAAAAGATCAACTTCGTCAAGAAGGAAAACCAGAAGCCATGCTAGACAACATTGCCAAAGGAAAAATAAAGCGTTTCTTCAAAGATAATACCCTAGTAAATCAAGCCTACATCAAAGACGGTAAACAAAGTGTTGCACAATATGTGCAGTCTGTTAATGCAGATCTAACAGTTACAAGTTTTAAGCGTTTGGCTTTAGGTTAAAAATACCTTTTTTCAAATACCTCTTAAAATCGCTCTTCGGGGTGATTTTTTTTTGGAATGATTGGACTTGATCTCGATACAATCCTCCTTCGTTGGATCACTCGAAGTGACTTTAGGAATGTTTTTTCTTAGTGGATTACTTGGGTGTATCAAACCAAATTCTCATCAAAATCAGGCTGGGTATACTCAAGGTCAGGTCGAGTGTTTCACTTCAGTGAAACGTATCGAGACCGACCGCACTCACTCAAAATGAATCTTTGAATCAAGATTTTGAGTTCCGAATTCATTTTGTATCTTTTTGCCATAAAACAACTTTAAAATGCCTGCACCAAAACGCCTTTTTTTACTAGATGCTTTTGCCTTAATTTTTAGAGGTTACTACGCTTTCATCAAAAACCCAAGAATCAATTCTACTGGGATGGATACCTCAGCTATATTTGGGTTTATGAACTCTTTACTGGATGTCATTAAAAGGGAGAAACCTGATCATCTGGCAGTTTGCTTCGACAAAGGGGGATCTGTCTTTAGAACTGAACTTTATGGGGAGTACAAAGCGAATCGAGATGAAACACCAGAAGCCATTAAAATTGCTGTTCCTTACATTCAAAAAATTCTTGCAGGAATGAATATACCAGTAATTGAAAAAGCTGGTTATGAAGCCGATGATATCATTGGGACTTTAGCTAAACAAGCCGAAAAAGAAGGTTTTCAAACATTTATGGTTACGCCAGACAAAGACTTTGCTCAATTGGTTTCAGAAAACATATTTATGTATCGCCCCGCGAGAATGGGTAATGGCATTGAAATATGGGGGATTCCAGAAGTACAAGAGAAGTTTGCAATTGAGCGCCCCGAACAAGTTGTAGATTATTTGGGAATGATGGGGGATGCTGCAGACAATATCCCTGGGCTGCCAGGTGTAGGAGACAAAACAGCTAAAAAATTCCTGAAAGAGTATGGAAGTATGGAGGGACTCCTAGAAAACACACATCAGTTGAATGGCAAAATGAAAGAGAAAGTTGAAGCCAATAAAGAATTGGGAATGTTGTCCAAAGAACTGGCGAAAATTCTGTTGGATGTCCCAGTAACTTTCGAAGCAGCTTCATATCAATTAAGCAATCCTGATTATGGTTCTGTTCAAGCCATCTTTGAGGAATTAGAATTCAGAAGGATGCAAGAAACCCTTCAACGCATTTTTAATCCTGCTCCCAAAACAGAAATAGAACCCGCTAAAAAGAATGAAGAAAGTAAACCTATCTCCACTTCAAATACAGGTCAAATGGATTTATTTGCAACCGCAGGTTCAGGGTCAATTTCCAACGCAACCGAGAGTTTTTCGACCAAAAGTAATTTATCCAATACCAAACACGCCTATCAGTTTGTAGATTCTAAACTGGCGCTAAAATTATTCTTAGAAAAATTGACTGCTCAAAGCAGTGTTTGTTTTGATACCGAAACGACAAGTTTAAATGCTCTAAAAGCCGAATTGGTCGGAATCGCTTTCAGTTGGGAAAAGAACAAAGGGTATTACCTCCCCTTTCCGGAAGACCAAAAAGCTGCACAAGAATTGATTGAAAAAATTCACCCTTTCTTCGAAAATACAGCTGTTGAAAAAATTGGCCACAATCTCAAATACGACCTTAAAGTTTTATCGAATTATGAGCTCGAAGTTAAAGGCCCCTTTTACGATACCCTAATTGCCCATTATATTATCAATCCAGATCGAAGACACGCTCTAGACATTTTGGCTTCAAATTACCTAAACTATGAACCAAAACCCATTACAGAATTGATTGGTAAAAAAGGTAAAAACCAGGGTACTATGCGTGATGTTGCATTGAAAGATCAAACACAATACGCCGTTGAAGATGCCGATATTACTTGGCAATTAAAACAACATTTTGAAAAAGAATTGACCGCAGCAGATAATCAAGATTTGTTTAGAACTGTAGAGCTTCCTCTGGTTCCTGTTCTTACCTCCATGGAGAAAGAGGGAATCAATCTCAATGTTGCTTTTTTAAATGAATTCGCTGTTGAACTTGAACAGGATAGTTCCCGTCTTCAATCTAAAATTTTTGAACAGGCAGGTGAAGAGTTCAATTTGGCTTCACCTAAACAATTGGGGCCTATTTTATTTGATAAGCTCAAACTGGTTGATAAACCCAAAAAAACCAAAACAGGACAGTATTCAACCGCCGAGGATGTCTTGTCTTATTTAGCTAAGGATCATAAAATAGTAGCCGACATTCTCAATTGGCGTTCTACTCAAAAACTTTTGAGTACCTATGTAAATGCTTTGCCTGAAGAAATTCATCCAAAAACGGGACGGATTCATACCGTATACAACCAAGCTGTTGCAGCAACTGGGCGTTTGAGTAGTAATGCTCCCAATTTACAGAATATACCCATCCGAACAGAACGAGGTCAACAAGTACGAAAAGCTTTTATTCCGCGAGATTCAGATCATGTTTTACTTGCTGCAGATTACTCTCAAATCGAGTTGCGAATCATTGCTGCACTAAGTAAAGACCCTTCAATGGTTGCTGCTTTTAAGAACAAAGAGGATATTCATGCTACTACAGCTGCAAAAGTGTTTAATATTCCCTTAGATAAGGTTACTCGCTCTCAAAGAAGTAATGCTAAAACAGTCAATTTCGGCATTATTTATGGAGTATCTGCCTTTGGTTTAAGTCAGCAAACCGATTTAAGCCGGTCGGAGTCCAAAGAGTTAATTGACACTTATTACGCCAGCTATCCAAAACTTAAAGCATACATGAGTTCTCAGATAGATTTTGCCCGAGAAAACGGCTATGTTACAACTGTATTGGGACGCAGACGATACCTCAAAGATATTCTTTCTCAAAATGCAATTGTTCGTGGAGCTGCAGAGCGAAATGCCATCAACGCCCCTATTCAAGGAAGTGCTGCTGATATTATTAAGATCGCAATGATCAATATTCATGATAAGATAAAAAAAGGGAATTGGAATGCTAAAATGCTTCTGCAAGTTCACGATGAATTGGTTTTTGATGTTCCAAAAACTGAAGTCGATTCACTCAGTGCAATGGTCAAAGAAGAAATGGAAAATGCCTTTAAATTGGAAGTCCCTCTTGTGGTTGATATTGGAATAGGAAATAATTGGCTAGAAGCACATTAATTTAAAGGAGTAAGTACATTCCTCAATACAATCTGCGTTCCGCGGATCACTCGAAATGACTTAAGTAATGTTTTTCCCTTAGCGGATTACTTCGGCGTATAAAACCAAATCCTCATCAAAATCAGCTCGAATGTTTTACCTCAGTGTAACGTATCGAGATTGGACTTTTTTTGTAATAAATTATACTTTTTTAAAATTTAAAAGTGGCGCCCATCAAAAAATTAGTTCCTGCTTGAGGATAATACCCAACTCCTTCTATTGTAGTAACTACACCTGGTGTAGAATAGTCATCGTCGTAGGTGTAGAAATATCCATCAGAACTGTATTTTTTATCGAATATGTTGTTGATTAACAATGAAAACTGCACTTCTTCAACCCATGAATTGGGAATCCAAACATAACTAATGTTAAGATCATTTGTAAAATAAGATTTCAGTTTGGAAAGCTCTGAATCAATATTTCCCATATACTGGTCCCCCACATATTTGGTTAATAATGCCGTTCGAAATACCGTATTGGGACTGTACACCAAATTACTTGCTGCCACCACGCTAGGAGCATAAGAAATGTTGGTTGTACCTAAATTTTGTTGAACACCATTTTTTCGAAAATAAAAATTTTTGTTTTTATTGGTGCTCAAAGCCATGTTGGATTGCCATACCCATTGATCACTCAATTGAACAGCGGCATCAACTTCCAATCCAAAACGGTAACTGTCTCCACTGTTGGTCCGAATGGCCTCGCCTACTGCATCAAGTGCCCCAGTAAGTACCAGTTGATTTTTATAATCCATATAATAAAGGTTTGCAGATAGCTGAATTTTTGGTTTCTTAAATCGCCATCCCGCTTCGAAATCATGAAGGGTTTCAGGTTTTGGAGTTCCGTTTTCATAATCCGAACGATTGGGTTCTCGCTGCGCCTTAGCATAAGAAAAATAATACCGTGAGAATTCAGAGGCTTTATAGGTAATTCCTGCTTTGGGGTTGAAAAAAGAAAGTTGATCATCAAAATCTATTGGACTTGGTCCTTTCACTGTCCCTATTGAGCTGTAAGCTACCGAACGGTATTGCAAGTCTACATAAAGCATCCATGCGTTGTTAAATTGATGGGTTACTTTTGTATAAAAATTAAAATCATTTTTATGCGCAGTGCTTTCATAAAAACGATGATTGGAGGCTGCGTTACTGGTATACTTAGCCCAAACTAAATTTCCAAAATGACTCCCTTCGTATCTACCTAGTGAACCCCCAAAGACAGCATTGGTCGTGGATGTTTCATAATTCATTGAAAAAGTAGCCACATAGAAATCATTGTCTAACCATTTTCGGGCTATATTTTCAGTAGAATTGATTGTTTCTCCACCAAAGGTAATGGGATCGATTTGAAGATAATCGAAGTTCAATTCATCTCCAAAGGTTATGTTTTGAATTTTCCAAGTATTATTATACTCTTCATAATAGCCTTCCCCATGTGTGTAATTCAATCCAATATTTGAAGACCAGAAGATATTGTATTGTTGTGTCCAATGAATTTGAAAATGGTCTTGTTTGTAATTATCGACTTGGGTGTCATAAAATCCGGTTAAGTTTCCAAAGTCATCATAAATTTCGCCAGCAGAATTATAGCTTCTATTTAATGCAAGAGAAGCGGGATCTAATCCATACCATGACTGGTAAGTGATTTCATGACCTCCAAAGGTAAGTGCTTTAACTCTGGTGTTTTCGTCTTGATATACCCCCTGGAAAAAGTATGATTTCAAATCAGAAGTAGCTCGATCAACATAACCGTCTGATTTTATGGTAGCTACTCTTCCCGAAAACTCAAAGTAATTGTTCAATAGTCCTGTTGAAAATTTTATTGTGTTTTTTAATGTTCCAAAACTTCCTGCACTGGTTGCGATTTCTGCAAAGGAATTTTTTGAGGGTCCGCTTGTAGCCAAATTGAGACTTGCACCAAATGCTCCTGCCCCATTGGTTGAAGTTCCTACTCCTCTTTGAAGCTGAATGCTTTCGACAGAGGAAACAAAATCAGGTAAGTTTACCCAAAAGGTACCTTGAGATTCTGAATCGTTGTAAGGAATTCCATTGATGGTAACATTTACACGAGAAGCATCGCTTCCCCGAACACGAATCCCTGTGTACCCAATTCCAGCTCCAGCATTACTTGTGGTTACTACTGCTGGTAAAAAATTGAGTAGGATGGGTAAATCTTGGCCAAGGTTCCTTTCTTTCAAAGCTTCGGTCTGAACTTCCGAAAAAGTTAATGGTTGATTTTCATTTATTCTTAAACCAGCTACACTTACCTCTTCAAGGTTGATTAATCTGTTGAATAAAGAATCTAAAACTTGTTTTTTTTGTTGAGCAAAAAGAAAAATACTTCCCATTACCCAAACTGATAGTACATGAAATGTTTTCATTCGAAAAAATAAATTTTACGAATAACAAAGGGCAACTATTCTTGGTTTAATTAATAAAAAATCTACTTCCCTTGGCAGCATTACCTGCCCAGGTTCATAGGGTATGATCTCAGCTCGTTATTTTGAGCACCCCTTTGAGAAAGCACAAAATTAATTATTTTTTTGTTCTAAACAATCATTGATTGATTTTAATGAACGAAATGTTGATTGAGGAATTTTGACAAAAATAGAATTCCAATACGCCATACTTCCATTCCAAAGACCTGGATATTCAAATATTCTTGTTTTTTTTCCGTTTTGAGTTTTATGAGAAATAATACAACGATCATCGTCTTTGAATTTTTCTAAATCCCAAGATTTTTGATTGAAATCTTTAAGCCCACAAACCATATTAACAGGGTTAAAAAAAGAACTGTTTTCAAGGGAGGATTGTTTACCTTCGAGTTCACTAGATTCTACAATTTGAAGAAACATTTGTTTGTTCTTTTCAATCCAAAAAGGACCACCACCTGGTTTTCCTGAATTTACAATCATTCCACAAACTCTCAGAGGCCTGTTTAAAAAATCCATGAGAAATAATTTTTTTTCTTCAAGAATTAAACCGTTCAAACGAAGTTTATGATCAATATGCAAAGTATTTTTGATGAATAATAAGGTGTTTTCAACCGAGTTTGAGGAATTTTCTCTGAGTTGGTTTAAAAGCGATTCAATCTTAATTACACTTTTTAGATAAAGACCTCCTAAGGTTTTTTGGGCGTTAATACAGCTGTTATCACCAGGCCAAACACTGTCCACTGTTTTAATAAAAACAAAGTCAGATTGAATTTGTTTTATATTTTCTAGAAGTGCACCATGGCCTGCTTTTCTATAAACAATTTGATTTTGTTGATCCCTCAAAATAGAACCGTTTTCGTCCAGAGAAATACTATCTGTATTTGTATTTTGAAAAGAATAGTCGATTTGAAGACGCTTTTGTTCTTTTATAGAAAGTCGCTTGCAAAACTTATTTTCTAAAGCAATAAATTCTGTGAGCTGATCTGGATCAATTGCAAAATGTATTTTGACTTTAGAGGCATTTGAAAAAAGGGAAAGTGCTTCCAAAATTTGAAATTCAAAAGCTGTTTTATTGAATTCTTCTGATGAATTAAAAATTGGCAATAGAGCTTTAGCCTTTCCTTCCATACCCAAGCTTTGGTCTTCAAGTAGGGTTTGAACAAAATGAAAAAGAAATTCCCCGCGATTCTCTAAGGGTCCTTTATTTTTCTCTACATAGTTTTTTATGGTTGAATAAAATGAAAATTCTTCTAAGTGATTAACAAAAAACTGAAACTCTTGTTTATCGTTATTTGAAGAGTACTTTTCTATTGAATCTTTCAATGGATCAAAAGAGTCGATAAATTCTCTAAGAAATAAAAACATCCTGGATGCTAATCCTGAAGCGGGGATAAATTTCAGCGGGTTGAGTATGGATCCGTGTTGATCAAAAAATGTTTGGAGTAGAGTCTGTTGTTCAATGCTTAATTCATGAATACCATCTCCTATAGTTGCTGGTTTTACAATAGAAAAATGAATTTTATTGTCTCTTAATTTGGTTAATTGATCTTGAATTGAGAGCATGCTTTTTGGTAAAATTTTAGGTTCTAAATTCTTTCTGAGTCAACATTAAATAAAAATATACTATCTATGGCTTTCTTCGCTGATTTAATTCTATTTTCTTTACTCCCCCTAATGTGTTTATAAGCTAATTTCCTTGTAATAAGTTTATTTTCAAAATAACTAAACATATTTTTTCGATCATTGGGTCGGTCTCTTAAATCGTCTTTTTTCCAAGGGATATCGATTCCAGTAAGCAAGTAAAGGTCATAGTGAACTTGCTCTGCTGCTTGCTGAATTGCAGGGTCGCAATACCCATCAAAATGAGTTTCAGACCAAATCTGAGTTACCAAAATATTGGTGTCACAAAACAATACTTTGTGGGCTTCAGTGATCATTTGATTTTCCAAATCCATCTGACCTTTTACTATATGGGGTAAGTCTTCTTTGGTACAAACTTCTTTTTTCTGATCCCATTTATTTTGTAAATACGATCGAGCAAATTCTGGAACCCATTGAGTTTTATAAAGAGCTGAGAGATCTTTACATAAGGTTGTTTTTCCAGTGCTCTCAGGCCCAAAGACCACTACACGAATTATCTTAGATGATTTTTGATGAATCAATACAAGTGTCTATTAAAAATTAGGAGAGTAATTGCTGCGATCACTTTTACTATTTTTAAGTTGACAACACCAGATTCTATTTTTCCAAAACAATCTTCTATTGAAGTAACTAAGTAATTCATCAAAGGCAAATAAGGGCCATAAACTTGAGTACTGAGCGGATTTTCTAAAACTTTAAATTTTGACGCTCGTAAAACTTTGATAAACTCCTTTATCGAAGTTTCATAGTCATTTTTTAGGGGTAGTAAGGTTATTTCAACTGAAATATTCATCTTTTACGAATTTAAAACAGCCATACAAAGTTGACCATTGTTTATTGATTGGAAATGTAAAGTAAATGAATATTCTTTTTCTAAATGGGTTAAAATTCCAGAACCTTTTTGATCTTCCTTAGTAAAAGGAAGTACTTCTATTTGAGTTGAAAAATGAATTCCATTTGTTCCAAAAGCTTTATAGACAGCTTCTTTTGCCGTCCAAAGCCGGGTTAAAAAAAAGATTTGATGTTCTTTATTTAATGCAAAAGTTTCGTTTTTATGAACAAACTTGGGTGCAATTTTAACAATTTTGTCTCGGTAAACTTCAACGTCTATTCCGACTTGCTTTTCAGAAACTACAGCAGCTGCATAATTTTGAGTATGGGATAAAGAACAGTATTTGTGAGGTTCTAAATAGGGCATCCCATTTTTTTTGAAATGAAGATTTTTTATTGAAACTCCAAGAGCCTGAAGACTTGCCCTGCTGGCTAAAAATTCCCTTCGATGATTTGAAGTTTTACGGTTTTTTAATTTTTGTTTTTCTGAGGTTGTTAAATCCAAAACATGAATCAATTCTTGTTCTGTTTCTTCAATTTTCCAAAGAATTAATTTGGTGTCTAAATGTGATTGAAACTCTTTTAATACAGGCATTTTTTATTTCTTTGAAAATCCTTACTTTTGCAAGAACTTAATACCAAGTTAAATATAAAAACTATGATAGAAAAAACCGCACATTTAGCCTACAAGGTCAAAGATATTTCGCTTGCCGATTGGGGGAGAAAAGAAATTGAACTCGCAGAGGCTGAGATGCCTGGACTTATGGCTTTGCGAAAGGAATATGGAAAAGACCAACCTCTAGCTGGAGCGCGAATTGCCGGGTGTTTACACATGACCATTCAAACTGCAGTTTTAATTGAAACCCTTGTTGTTCTTGGTGCTGAGGTAACTTGGAGTTCATGTAATATTTTTTCTACACAAGATCATGCCGCTGCTGCAATTGCTGCCGCAGGAATCCCAGTTTATGCCTGGAAAGGAATGAATGAAGAGGAATTTAATTGGTGTATCGAGCAAACCCTATTTTTTGGTGAAGATCAAAAGCCTTTGAATATGATTTTAGATGATGGAGGAGATTTAACTAACCTCGTCTTGGATCATTACCCAAACCTAGTTGAAGAAATTAAAGGCTTGTCTGAAGAAACAACAACTGGGGTTCATCGTTTATATGAACGAATGAAAAACGGAACTCTACCATTACCAGCAATCAATGTTAATGATTCGGTTACCAAATCAAAATTTGACAACAAATACGGGTGTAAAGAAAGTGCTGTAGATGCAATCCGCAGAGCAACCGATGTTATGTTGGCTGGAAAAAGAGTTGTTGTTGCTGGCTATGGTGACGTAGGTAAAGGTACTGCCGCTTCTTTTAGAGGTGCTGGATCTATTGTTACCGTAACAGAGATTGACCCCATTTGTGCGCTTCAAGCTGCAATGGATGGTTTTGAAGTAAAAAAAATGAATTCTGTTGTAGAAACTGCCGATATCATAATTACAACAACTGGAAACAAAAACATTATCCGAGCAGAACACTTCTTGAATATGAAAGACAAGGCAATTGTCTGTAATATTGGGCATTTTGACAATGAAATTGACATGTCTTGGCTGAAAAACACTTATGGAGCCTCTAAAGTAGAAATCAAACCTCAAGTTGATAAATACACCCTTGAAGATAAAAAAGAAATTATTGTTTTGGCAGAAGGGCGTTTGGTAAACTTAGGCTGTGCGACCGGACACCCAAGTTTTGTGATGAGTAATTCATTTACCAACCAAACCCTAGCACAATTAGAACTTTGGAACAATTCAGAAAAATACGAAAACAAAGTATATATGCTTCCAAAGCATTTAGATGAAAAAGTTGCAGCACTTCACCTGAATCACCTAGGGGTTGAATTGGAGGAGCTTTCTCAAGATCAAGCTGAATATATTGGTGTAACCGTAGAAGGGCCCTATAAGCCCGAATACTACCGCTATTAAATAAAATGTTTTTTTGTCCAAAAAAGAAAAGCTGGGCATATGCCCAGCTTTTCTTTTTTACTTATCTTGAATTTTAAAATTTCTTATGAAATCCTTATTACCCCCTTTTTTATTCTTTTTAACAGTTTTTTCTCAAAATAGCTTTGCCCAATCTCAACTCAATGTTCAAAAAATGGTGTCTTTTGAAAATTTTATAAACGATGAAATTAAAAATTTAAATATTGCTGGTGCAGAAGTATTGGTATACAAAAACAATGAAATTGCGTGGCACAAAGCCCTAGGTTACGTAAATTTAAGTACCCAAAAACCTCTCGAGAAAAACAGCATCTACTACATTCAATCCATGACTAAGCCCATTATTAGTGTTGCCATAATGCAACTTGTAGAAAAAGGGTTGATTGATCTTGAAGATAAAGCCCAAAAGTATATCCCTGAACTTGCAAGCCTAAGGGTAAATTTGGATTTGAGTATGGGTGTAAATGGGCCTACTGAGGATCGTGAAAGCGATATTACAATTAAACAATTACTCACCCATACTGCTGGCTTTTCTCATGGATTGGAAACAACACAATTTGATCAGGAACTGTTTAAGCTGATGTACAATGATTTGTTTAATCCTAAAGAATACAGAAAAATCGAAGAACGTATTGATCAACTTTTGAAAGTCCCATTAATAGGGCAACCTGGAAAGCAATGGCAATACAGTGCTTCTCCTGATCTTTTAGCATTAATTCTTCAGCGAATATCTGGTCAGGGCGTAAATACGTATTTAAAAGAATTTATTTTTGAGCCCTTAGGCATGACCGAAACAGGCTATAATGTATCTCCCCCAAATGCAAATAGAGTTATGTTGGTTTACCTAAAAAATGAGGCACAGGAATTGATCCCTAGCCCATATCAAGTTCCGACTCAAGGAAATACTGTTTATGGAGGAACACACGGTTTATTTTCTTCAATGGAAGATTATTTACGCTTTTGTAAAATGGTTTTAAGTAATGGGAGTTTGAATGGAAAATCGATTCTAAAACCAGAAACCATTGCTTTAATGGAACAAAACCATGTTGGATCTATGTTGGGAGGTGCAAGAGGTTTTGGGCTTGGATTTGGAGTTTTGGTTGATACAGATAAAGACCCTAGTCCAGGAAGTGATGGACAAATTTATTGGGGAGGATTTTTCAAAACACATTTCTTTATTGATCCTGCAGAAGATTTGATTGCTATTTTTATGACACAAAAATTTCCAAGTAACAACGAATATGTGATTGCCTTAAATCGATATGTTTATTCGGCATTAGAATAAAAGCTAGTTTTTGTAGCAAAAAAAATCCCGCAATTGCGGGATTTTTTGAAAATAGGTGTTTATTCTTTATGATTCAAAAGGGATAACAGATACATATGATCGATTATCTCTCTTTTTAGTAAAATGTACTAATCCATCTACTTTTGCATGAAGGGTATGATCTTTTCCTAGATATACATTTTCACCAGGATTATGAGCTGTACCTCTTTGACGTATGATAATGTTTCCAGCTCTCGCCGCTTGTCCACCGAAGATTTTCACTCCGAGTCGTTTCGATTCTGATTCTCTACCATTCTTCGAACTACCTACTCCTTTCTTGTGAGCCATACTATTTGTATTTAGTGATAAATTATGCGTTCAATGCGGCAATTAAGTCTGCTTTTTTCATTGCAGAAATTCCCGTTATTCCTTTTGCTTTAGCAAGGTTTTTTAGATCTGATACTGTTTTTCCACTAAGATCTTCTGCTTTTGGAGCTGGAGCTTTCTTAGCTGGAGCTTTTTTAACAGAGGCCTTAGAAGCTGTTTCTTTTTTGGGAGCCGCTTCAGCTGCTTTTGCCTTAGGAGCTGTTTCCTTTTTGGGAGCAGCTTTTTTAGCACTTCCTTTAGCAAAAATACTTTCAATTAAAATTTCTGTTAATGCTTGACGATGTCCATTTTTGACACGGTATCCTTTTCTACGTTTTTTCTTAAAAACGATTACTTTGTCACCTTTAAGGTGCTTTACTACTTTCGCTCCTACAGAAGCTCCAGTAATAGCCGGGGCGCCAAGAGTCACTTGTGTACCATTGTCTAAAAGGTATACTTTATCGAAAGAAACTGAGCTCCCTTCATCACCTTTTAAACGATGTACATAGACTTTTTGATCTTTTGCAACTTTAAATTGCTGCCCTGCTATCTCTACGATTGCGTACATTTTATTTATTTTAAGACTGCAAATTTACAGTTTTATTATAGACTACCAAACCCTCTGCAGTATTTTATGTAATATTGATGTTTGACAATCATCTTTGTTTTGTTAAAATGAATTTGGTAGCCATATTATTCCTTATCTTTGAATTAGATATTTAAAGTAATGCGAGCGGTTGTTGTTTTATTTTTATTTAATGTTTTTTTGTTTTCTTGTAGCAAAGAATTTGTACCCTCCAGCAGATTTTGATGATGAGACAAATACTTCTTCAATAATAGGGCCAACGAATAATGCTAATCATAAATCTGGTCCTGTGGAAGCTAATTTTCTTTCTACAAGTAGTGTTATTACAGTTGCAAGTAGCACTCTTTCCAGTATGTCTTTTCCGGTTACTTTCATCTCTACATCCGAAAACAATGATAGTATTGTTTGGATTTTTGAGGGAAGTACAGCTAGTCCTACGACTTTAAGAGGAAATATTTCTTCACCTAGTTCAGTAGCTACAAGAGTTTATTATCAAGAGTTTGGTCGCTATGATGTAGTTCATGCGGTATCTAACAAAACCGATATCGATATCATTAAGAAAAAAGATTATGTTACCTATGAATTTCTAGATAACTTAACCATTGATTCTAGTAATGAAGACAGTTGGGAAGTTATCTCGGAAGAGTCCATTGGATGGATTGCTCCAAATGATGAATATTTTTACGCAGGTTGTAAAGATGCTCTTATATCTTTTCATACCCTAAGAGATCAAATTACTGGAAATATTCTTCCAAACAACAATGTAGATCATACTTTGACTAAGAGTTTTAGATCCTTTGGCACAAAACCCAAAAATTTGGTTTTTGAATATAAAATGGAATTTATTGATCTTCCCAGTGTTATTGACTCCGATATGAAGGTTTCTTTATCTTACAATCCGGTTATTGATCTTGGTTCAGGAATTTCAAGTTCGACCTTATCGGAATCTCATGAATTATGGAGTGATTCAAGTTATGATGTAACTAATTTTAGGCAAATTGTAATTCCACTCCCAAATCTAAGAGATTTTGATTTAATCTTTACCAAATACCCTTCTGTACTTGATGAACAAAATAATCAAAAGCATCCTTTTACAGTTTGTGTAAGAGGAATCCGAATTGTAGCTGCTGAATAAAATAATAGCTACACATCTAATTTTTCATAAGTTGAATTCATTGACTTAAATTCTGGCACAATATTTTTCATTTGCTGAACCAGAATTTCATTAGATTTCCCCTCTTTGGCTTCTTTAATGAGTTGATCAATTTTGAGAATTTTTTCTTTTGGGAAACTTTCTTTTTGGGCAATATAAATCAATTCATTATGTGAAGGTTTCAAGTTTTCATTGTCCGTTAGTAGTTCTTCGTACAACTTTTCTCCTGGTCTTAAGCCTGAATATTCTATTTGAATATCTTGATTTTCGACCAAGCCCGAAAGTCGAATCATACTGATTGCAAGATCTTTTATTTTTACAGGTTCTCCCATGTCAAAAACATATATTTCCCCACCTGTTCCTGTTGCTCCTGCTTCAAGTACAAGTTGGCAAGCTTCGGTTATTGTCATAAAAAAACGAGTGATTTCAGGGTGAGTAACCATAACCGGACCTCCCTTTGAAATTTGTTTTTTGAATATAGGAACTACGGAACCGTTGGAGCCTAAGACATTCCCAAAGCGAGTGGTTATAAGTTGGGTATTACTGATTTCGGCTTTTTTGGCTACATAGATTTCTGCAATTCGTTTAGAGGCTCCCATTACGTTTGAAGGATTTACCGCCTTATCGGTAGAAACCATTACAAAATTTGCAACTTTATGTTCTATAGCAAGATCGACTATGTTCATAGTCCCCAAGATATTATTTAGAATTGCTGAAGCTGGAGTTGTTTCTGTCATATAAACGTGTTTATATGCCGCTGCGTGAAAAACTACATCAATTGCATGGGTCCTGAAACATTGATCAATTGAGTTGCGATTTACAACCGAACGCAATAAAAATTCAAATTTGATACTTGAATTTTTGTTTAAAAGTTGGTTTTTTAAATCAAATAATGGTGTTTCTGCTTGATCTAATAAAATTATTTTATGGGGTTTGAATTTCAATAATTGAAGTACAATTTCGCTTCCAATAGATCCTGCTGCACCGGTTACTAATATCGTTTTGCCTTGATACTCTCTTTCATTTTTTTGAAGATCAATTTCAATGGCATCTCTTCGAAGTAAATCTTCAATAATAATGGGTTTTAAATTTCCAACTATTCCTTTGCTATTTGCCCATTGGTCAACCGAAGGTACTGTAAAAATTTTGATTCCTTGAAGCTTAAAAAATTCAAAAACTTCATTTTTCCTTTTTTGGGATATTTTATCTGTAGTAATGATTACTTGATCTATGCTTCGTTGTTCCAGAATTTTTTTTAATTTTTCGTCCATTGCAAAAACTGAAATCCCTTCAATACTTCTGCCTACTTTAACTTTGTCATCATCGATAAAGGCAATTACATTTACCGAATTACTGTCGTCTAAAGCTCGCTTAGCCTTCAAACCATTGGCGCCAGCTCCAAATAAAATAGTAGCTGTTAACTTTTCTTCTTTAGACACTTTGGCGTAGAGTAGCCTTACAATAAGTCTATAAAGGGATAATAAGGATAAACTAAAGTAAAAAAGAAGTAATAAATAATTGTAATGAGATCTGGTATTTGCTTTGACATAAAATGCGTAAAAAATCATTGTTAAAGCTAAACCTATTGCAATTTTGCCAATATCAATAAAGGTGGTAAATCTGAGCATCATTCGATACCCTCTGGCAAGGGTCAAACAAACTAAGGTCAATACAATAAATATTATTTTATCCGATAGCGATCGGATAACAATATTGGAACCGTTTAAGAACAATAAAATTTCTACAGCCAGTAACAAACAAATCCCATCCAATACATAGGAGTATTTTTTTGAATAATGGTACTTGAATATTTTTTCAAACATAAAGCTTTGAATTTACTGACTCAAATAAGAATGAATAGCTTTGTTGATCCTCTCTTTTTCGTCTGAAGTTAAATTACTGCCCGAAGGTAAGCATAATCCTTTTTGAAAAAGATTTTCTGAGACTTTACCTCCAAAATATAGGGCATCTTTATAAAGCGGTTGCATGTGCATGGGTTTCCATAATGGTCGGCTTTCTATATTATTTTCGCCTAAATGTTTTCTAAAAGGTTCTGAAGATAAAAGAGCGTTTTTAGCTTGATTAAATAATACACAGCTTAACCAACGGTTTGAATAAAAACCTTGAGGTTCTTCTAAAAATTCAATACCCTCTACTTCATTAAAAAGCTCTTTGTAAAAATTGTAGTTTGCTCTTCTAGCCTTGATACGTTCTTCCAAAACTTGAAGTTGTCCTACTCCAATAGCTGCTGAAATGTTGGACATTCGATAATTGTATCCTAAGGTTGAATGCTCGTAATGAGGCGCTATATCTTTGGCTTGTGTAGCAAGAAATCTGGCTTGTGCAATCGCATTTTCATCATTTGACAAAAGTGCTCCACCTCCTGAGGTTGTTATGATTTTATTCCCATTGAAACTGAGGATTCCAAATTTTCCGAAAGAACCACAAGCTTTGCCATCAATGGTTGAACCTAGAGCTTCGGCAGCATCCTCTATGATTGGAATTTCATGACGCTTAGCTATGGCTTCGATTTCTTTCATTTTAGCAGGCATCCCATAAAGATGAACTACAATTATGGCCTTGGGTTTTTTCCCTTTATTTAAGTGGTACTTGATTGCTGTCTCCAATGCCTCAGGACACATGTTCCAGGTTTCTTTTTCAGAGTCTATAAAAACTGGAACGGCATTTTGATAGGTAATGGGGTTAGAAGATCCGATGAAGGTAAAAGATTGACAGAGCACAACATCATCTGTTTTTACCTCTAAGAGTCTTAGTGCTATATGAATTGCAGCAGTCCCAGATTGAACTACTGCTGCATGTTTTACTTGTGTGTATTGGGATAGATTTTTTTCGAATTGGTTAATGAAAGGTCCAACTGGTGCAACCCAATTTGTTGCAAATGCTTCTTGAACATTTTTCAGTTCTTCTGTTCCCATATGGGGAGAGGACAACCATATTTTTTCTTCCTGCATTAGTTTACTATTTTCCCTGGATTACCTACAACTGTTGCTCCATCTGGGACATCCTTATTAATTACCGCTCCAGCTCCAATAATAACATTGGATCCGATTGAAATTTGTGGAATAATTACTGCTGCTGCTCCGACTAAAGTTCCAGAGCCTATTGTAACTCCTCCACAAACAGTCGTATTGGGTGCTAGGTGAACGAAGTCGCCAATCACACAATCGTGATCAACATTACTCGAAGTGTTTATGATACAATGCTTTCCAATTTTTGTGTTTCTTTGAATTACGGCATTATGCATTACAACCGAACCAACATCAATCGAACTCAATCGGTCGATTACTGAAGTTGAATGTATCAGCTTTCCGAAGCTATGATCTATTGTTTTAGCTATTGTTTTTCTGAGTTGATTATCACCAATTGCAATAATTGCTGATGCTTCCTCTAAACAAGTCAGAGGAGTAGCCTCCAAAATTTTCAATCCCGTCCAATGATTTTATTGTTTCATTGTGATCAAAAACACCTTCAACTTTTATTGAATTATTACTTTCAGCAATACTGAGTAAAACTCGAGCATGACCTCCACTGCCGATAAAGATGAGTTTAGTTGTTTCCATCAAAGCGATCCATTGTTATTTGATTCGAAGCATTTACTTCTTGAGTATGAAAAATTTTGTTTATCGTCATAAAAAGTATTTTAATATCCAATTTAAAGCTCTGATGCTCTACATACCATTTGTCGTATTCAAATTTTTGTTGCCAACTAATCGCATTTCTTCCATTTACTTGAGCCCAACCCGTAATTCCAGGTTTAACCCAGTGACGTTTTTGTTGCTCTAGGTTGTATAAAGGTAGGTATTCTGGCAATAATGGACGCGGTCCCACAAAACTCATTTCGCCTTTGAGGATATTCCATAGTTGCGGTAATTCATCTAAAGAAAGCTTTCTGACGATTTTCCCTATTGCTGTTAGCCTTTGATTATCGGGCAGTAAGTTACCTTGATCATCTCGGGTATTCCGCATGGTTTTGAATTTGTAGATGGTAAACAGTTTCCCGTTTTTACCCGGGCGGATTTGTTTGAAAAAAGGGGTGCCGAGGTTTTGTATGGATAAAATAAGAGCTAAAAGAATTAGTGCAGGCCATATTAAACAAAGGATTATCAATGCGAACAAAAAGTCAATTGCCGGTTTTATAAAAATTTTATACATTTTTTTCCAAAGCTTTATATTCTTTTAGGAGTAACTCCCAGAAAACTTCTCGTTCAAAGTTTGATATAATGAAGTTACGAATTTCGGCTTTCGAAGCCTTCAAATGATTGGGGTTTTCTAATAATAACTCCATCTGTTCCTTTAAAATTTTACTGTTTTTTGCAGGAACAATTAATCCGTTCTCTCCTTGTTTAATAAGTTCGTTACATCCATTGATGTCCGAAACGATACAGGGAACTCCCATTGCATTTGCCTGAAGTATGACGTTCGGAAATCCTTCTCGATAACTGGGAAAAGTAAAAAGATCTGCGATAGCCAAATAGGGGCGAATATCTTTTTGAAAACCTACCTCAATGATTCTTTTATTAAATTCGATGTTGTGAAGTGTTACTGGAAGGAGGGGATCTAAATCCGCTTCGGTATGTCCTACAATCAGAAGCTTTGCATTGAGGTGTTTTTTTGAAATTTGAATAAAAGCATCGATCAATTCATTTACTCCTTTGTCTTTGACTAGGCGGCCCACAAAACAGAAAACAAAGTCTTTGGGTTCTATGCTCAATTCATTCTTTAATGCTACTTGCTGAGCTTGTGAAACCATTTCTGGATCAAAGTATGAGGTATCAATACCATTTGATGATCCCGAACCTAATACCTTTATTTTTTTGAGGATACACAATTTATTCTGAAGTATAAACGTCTCAAGTCCTTTGGAATTTGGATATACATTAGTTGAACAAAAATACGTTATTCGCTCTACCGTATTGAGAACCCATCTTTTGACACCTGTTGCTTCCATTAAAGGTAGGCCTGCTACGGTATGCATGCGGACGGGAACTCCTGCAATGTAGGCAGCAAGCATCCCTATAATCCCAGCTTTAGGAGTATGACTATGTACAAAATGAGGTTTTTCTTGACGTAAAAAACGTACCAAACGCACCAAACATCTTAAATCTTGTAAAGGGGTTATTTTTCTTGTTATTTCTAAGGGAAAATATTGAACTCCTTGATCTGATGCAACTTTTGCTAATTGTTTTTCATCCGAAGAAACCAAAGTTAAGTTGAAGTACTTACTAAAAAAACGGGGCTGATTTTCTAGTAATTTTTCAATGGAGATTGGAATTGTGGTTATTCGAATTAGTTTTTTCACACAGTAAATATAATAAATCTTAAAGCGCAATAAACTCTCTGTATTCTTTAACCGTAAGAGAAAAATCTAAAAGTTTTAGTTGTTTTTGAGCATTTTTTAATCGCACCTCTTTTGGGATAGGGTTTTGTAACAGCCAAAGTGATTTTTCTACAAATTCCTTGTTATTATTAACAATGAAACCATGTTCGTAAGCTTCTAATATTTTTTTAGAATCACCTGCATCAAAAGCAACAATTGGAAGTCCTGATGCAGAAGCCTCGGCTAAAACATTTGGGTATCCTTCTCCAAAGGTTGAGGTAAATAAGTATCCAATTGCTTTTGAATATAAAGAATAAACATCTTTTCGAACCCCTAGAAGTCTAATATTAGACTGAATTTTAACAGGAAAATAATTTATATCCCATCCTGTACCAGCAATCCAAACCTCAATTTTAGGATTGTTTTGTATGATTTTTTCAGAAATAAACTTCAAATTTTCTGTCCCTTTTTGGGGATTGAATCTACCTACAAATAAAAAAAATGGCTTTTCATTTTTAATTGACTTATTTAAATCTACCTCAAGAGGTTTTTTAGCTAGGCGATTAACTATTACTGTGGAGTCTGTTTTTTTAAAAAATGCTCTTTCGTGTACTTCTTTAGATTTATGCGAACAATAAATGATCTTGTTTTTTAATATTTTAGAAGCTAATCCAAAGAGAAGAAGCATTGTTTTCTGATACCACTGACTAGGACCAAAACTCGAATGTCTTATATTCCAAATGATCGGATGTTTGGTTCTTAGACGTATGTTAAGCTTATGAGCAAAAAATATTGAAGGGTACATCCACGCCAAAATTGTACTGTTGGGGTGTTCAAGCACGAGTGCTTCAATGCTGGTGGAATTTCTTTTCCAATCTAAAACCCTACAATGCTTTTTGATGGAATCATAATGAAAATCTGAGGTTGATCCAGTAAGTGTAAATACAATTTGTTCAACGTTATTTTTCGAAAACTCTTCAACTATCCTAGCAAGCACTGTTTCGGCACCACCATTTTGTAAAGTTGGAATAATGTGAATTATGTTATTCAAAACAATTAGAGGTAAAGAAAATCTTTGTCTTTATAAAAACCTTTGACATCAAAAACAACACCATCTTCTTTTATCAATTCCTTGGGGTTCAATTCTTTGAAGCTGTCGTGAGAGACTGCCAAAATCAATACGTCGTATTGATTCTTTGAAAGGGTTGATAATTTTTGAAAACCATATTCTTTCACAAAAACCTCAGCATCCGCTTTGGGATCAAATACATCTACCAAGAAACCAAATTCTTTGAGTTCTTGAAATACATCTAATACCTTGGAATTTCTGAGATCTGGACAGTTTTCTTTGAAGGTTGCTCCAAGAATTAATGCCTTTGCATTTTGACTTGTTTTGTTTTGTTTTAGTAGCTGTTTTACAATCTGACTTACAATAAAAGTAGGCATGGAATCATTAATTCTTCTACCCGCTAAAATCATTTCAGGAGTGTATCCCAATGCTTCCGATTTGAATGCTAAATAATAGGGGTCTACTCCGATGCAGTGACCTCCTACAAGTCCAGGGAAGAAATTTAAGAAATTCCACTTTGTCCCTGCAGCTTTGAGTACCTCGTTGGTATCTATTCCCATCTTACTGAAAATAATGGAAAGTTCGTTTACAAAAGCAATATTGATGTCTCTTTGTGTGTTTTCAATGACCTTTGCTGCTTCAGCGGTTTTTATGGTTGGTGCTTCGTATATTCCGGCTTCTATGATTGATCCGTATAGTTCGGATAAGATCTTTAAGGGTTTCGGGAGTTGAACCAGATACTACTTTTGTAATCTTAGTAATGGTGTGTTTTTTGTCTCCTGGATTTATTCGTTCCGGGCTATAGCCTACAAAAAAATCTTCGTTAAATTTTAAACCTGTTTTCTCTTCCAGAATTGGAACACATACTTCTTCTGTTACACCAGGGTATACCGTAGATTCATAAACAACCGTATCTCCTTTTTTAAGAACTAGAAGCTACTGATTCCGTTGCTTTTATCACTGGAGTTAGGTCTGGACTTTTACTTGAAGTTACTGGAGTTGGAACTGTAACGATAAAGGTTGTGCATTCCGAAAGATCTTCAAGAACTGTGGTTAGCTTTAAAGAACTTCCAATTACTTTGTTTAGTTGTTCGGGTGTTAGTTCATTGGTTGAATCAAAGCCTTTGTTTAATTCTTTTATTCTCTTTTCATTGATATCAAAACCTATTACCTCATATTTTGATGCAAAAGCTACAGCTAAGGGCAGCCCAACATAGCCTAGTCCAATGATTCCTATAGATGTATTTTTCATATACTTTCTTTATAGTACTCTTTATACCAAGAAATAAATTTTTCTATTCCTGTTTTAATTGTTGTATCCGGTTTATAATTAAAATCGTGCGCCAAATCATCTACATTAGCGTAGGTGCTTGGAACGTCTCCTGCTTGAAGTTCCATCATGTTCATTTTAAATTTACCTCCAAAAGCTTCTTCTATTGCATAGATGAAATCCATTAATTTAACGGGATTATTATTCCCAATATTATAAATTTTATAGGGAGCTTTTGTTGGGTTTAACTCAGATTTTTTTTCTGGTGCTTGTGCTGGATTTAAAATTACATTAACTACCCCTGTTACAATATCATCAACATAAGTAAAATCTCGTAACATATTTCCATGGTTAAAAACATTAATTGGCTCGCCTTTTCGCATGGCTTCTGCAAATAAGAATAAAGCCATATCAGGTCTTCCCCAGGGTCCATAAACGGTAAAGAATCTTAGTCCGGTTGTTTTAATTCCAAAAAGATGTGAATACGTATGTGCTACTAGTTCATTTGATTTTTTGGTAGCTGCATAAAGGGATATTGGTGAGTCTACTCGATCTGTAGTACTGAAAGGTAAATCTTCATTTCCTCCGTATACAGATGAACTTGATGCGTAACATAGGTTATCAACTTTATACGTCCGACATGCTTCTATGATGTTCTGAAAACCAATAATATTACTTTGAATGTAAGCATCCGGATTTTCTAAAGAATAACGAACTCCTGCTTGAGCCGCTAAATTACAAACAGCATCTGGCTGCTCTTTTTCAAATATTGAATTAATCTTTGTTTTATCTTCCAATGAAGCTTTGTAAAATATATAATTCTCGTATTTAGTAGATCCAACTCCTTCTTCAAGTTCATTATTCCAAGTGATTCCAGAAAATGCTAATCGGTCTTTTTTTAAATTAACATCGTAATACGAGTTAACTTGGTCTACCCCGACAACACTATGCCCATCGCTAAGTAATTGTTCTGCTAGATGGAATCCTATAAAACCTGCGGTACCTGTTATTAGTATTTTCAATTGATTAATGATTTATATATTTTGGTTATATGCAAAATATGAGTATTTATTGAAAATTTTTGTGCGCAGAAATCATACGCTTTTTTAATAAGCTCATTTTTAAATTTACTATTTTCTATTAAACTAACTATTGAAGTAACATAATTATCTATTTCATTATGTTGTATTAGAACCCCAGATTCTTTATCGATGATTATTTCTTTATGCCCACCTTCTTTATTGGCAATTATTGGTATACCCATTGAGGCTGCTTCAACAATTGTTCGGCCAAAGGCCTCTTTCTCTGCTGGGGCGATCAAGAAATCTATTTTATTTATTTCGCTTGTTATGTCGGATACAAATCCATGAAATAAAATCTTTGACTTCAACTTCTTTTTAGCGATTAATTCTTCTATCTCACCAGAAATTGGTTCTAACGGACGTCCGTAAACATGAGCGTTTATTGGGGGAATGTTATGAATCTTTTCGAGTTCTCCAATAACATTAATAAATACATCTAAGCGTTTTCGACGGTGGAAGTTTCCTATCCAAGCTAGATTTAAGTTAGTGTATTTTTCTTCTGATGATAATTTTTTATCATTTTTTAAAAAAATAAATGGATTAAAAACTACCTCGATTTTATTTCCAAAAAAAATTGGTAATGTGCGTTTTGTATAATCTGAAATGGTGATTATTTTCGATGACAGAAAACTTAAATAAACAGATTTATTGGGCCCTGGAGTTCTTTGATGCCAAAGATGTTTTGTCCTTGAAAAAAAAGCGGGAAGAAGCCATATCGTATGCATGTTGATTTCATTGGTGTGTACAATATCAATTTTTAAACGCTTAAGCAAATTAGTAAATTGAGTAAAAGCGCACATGTATTGCCATTTACCATTGGAATCCGTAACCAGTTTTTCTTCTATAATATAAGGGATATTATTTTCTACAAGATAATTCGCCAAAGGACCTCTTTTGTGTAATAATACAATTGGATGATACTGCTTGGGAAGGTTCTTGACCAAAATCAATGAAGAAATATGACTCCCACCAATAGAATTTCCCATGTAGGGAAATAAAATATTTATTTTAGTTGTTGTTGATTTTTTCATTTGAAACGCTCAAATCCTTTTTTTAACCAATAGAAATAGCGATCCATGGCATGTGCTTTTGAATCTATTTTAGATAATGTTTGGCAGTATATTACACTTTCTCTATGATTACTATTGTTTATTGCTAAGGTATTAAAAAGCTCATGTGCCAAGTCGTAATGCTGATAACACAGTGCTGTGAGCGCAAGTCTTGTTTGCTGATTTTCAAAATCATCTTTATTTAAAGACGTGGGGTCTTTAAGATAAATAACATCTGCATGCATGAGTTGTCCCTTTGAAAAATTAATTTTTGCTTTCTTGTCATAAAACGGGAATTTTTTCATAGAATCTCTTCTCCAATTATGTAGTTCAGCAAATTGAAATGGAAAAAAACCAAGTTTTCTTAAGTATGCATCTATTTCGTGAAATAAGGGCTGGTTTTCATAAATTGCATGAAAATAAACTTCAACACGAATTCCTAAACAATTATTTTTCAAAAAAGATTGGGCTCCTTTAAACACCTCGAGTTCCATTCCTTGAATATCAATTTTCACAAAAGCTGGATTGAGAATAGAATTATTGGCTAAACTAGCATCAAGACTGGACACTCTAACCGGTATTTTGCGATTGTCTACCCCTAAGTAATCAGAACGTGAAAAAAGAGAAAATTGGTCTTTTTTTGCCTTCAATTTAGATGAAAACCCTGGCTGTGCGTATAAATTTAAATCAAAATTTCCTTCTTTTTCTCCAAGAGCATCTGATAAAAACTTCTGGGATTTCCAGTGAAAATTTGGATTACCTATTAGTTTTTTTAATTCCTCTTTATCGGGTTCATATCCAAAATAATCACAGCCTCTGGCAATTAGATTAAAATCACCGGAAATGCCTGGATTTGAAACCGTTTTCTCTGTCCTAGCTCCGATGTCGAGTACAGAAAATCCAACCTCATTTGCGAGTTGAGAAAAATATACATTAAACTTCTTTTTTTTATTTTTCAATTTTAAACATTAATTATGTTGAATGAATCAAAGTGTTCATTTGTTTAGTTAGTTCAGCAATGAATGTGTCTTTTTCTACCTTAGGTTGTTCATCATACTTTTCCCATAGCAAGCCATTATTCATTTTAAAAGAATCATCAAAGATAATTCCAAGGTATTTCAAAATTGATTTATCGTCTAAGTATTCAATGTTTTTTAAATCTACAAAACTTTGATTCAATTTTGAAATATCTGATTCAACGATAAGACCCGTTTTAAAAAAAGAAAAGGGAGTATCTTTAGAAATTAAAAGGACTTTTTTTCTAAGAAGCAAACCTTCTAATCCAGCTGTACCGGTTATCGAACACACATAAGAAGCTTTACTGATTAATGAAAATTGATCAAAATTTGGACTAACTAATATAACCCGAGGAAAAGACCTTATTGTTTTATAAAAATCTCTTGGCCTAAAGCCAATCATTGGAATATGCTCTTTTACTAATAATACATGATCTGAAGGAATACTTTTAGAAAGATTCTCTATTACAGCCAATTGATTTGTATGATATGGAGAAAGAACCATTGTTGACGCTTCCGGATCAACATGTAAAGGAAAATATACAAATTTTAGATTTGGAATCTCTTTACTAAAATTTTCATTTAAAAATAGCTTTAAGAAATTGCGTTTAAAATAAAAAAACTTGTGTCGCATTTTATCTTTTGTTAATTTTTGTCTATGAACCTTTGGTAGGAGAATTCTTAAGTTATAAATTAGAAGATATGCAACATAAAAAATAAAGTCTTTTAAAATATTATCTCTTTTGTTCAAGAAATATGAAGAATAATCAGGTAAAACAGGTTTTTGTCTAAAATTTATTAAAAATTTGTTTGCTTCTTTTTTTGCTTTCTCACCAATAATCAGGTTTTTGTCAAGAAATTTTTTCTTTAACAAGTCTAAACTACCAAAAGGAGAACTATCCAAAAAATTTCTGTCATTTATCCGACTATGATACAGACATCTAAAGGTAACTTTGTGGTAATTCGCAAAATATGAAATTAAAAGTGCAGGTGAACTTGCTACAACATATAAAAATACAAAGCTGTATTTTCTTTCGGCAAAAATATTTTCAAATAACCTTAAACCACCCTGGATGTATGCAAAGGGAATTGTACTGGAGTTCTTTTTCGATAAATCAGCTAAATAACTTGGCCTTGAAAGTCCACCCGTGACATATCCATTACCTACTCTTCTATCTGCTGTTAAAACTCTACCAAAATAATCAATACTAAACTTATTTTCGAATGATTTTATGTAATCGTAATCAATTTGAGAATCTTTGACCCACTTTTTCTCTTCCTGCTCTAAATTATAAATTACGTTTAATAATTTATTATCAATATTTTTCAATACATAATCAACTGTTTTATATCCACCTGTACAAATCGCTGTAAGCTTGAAATTTGGGATTTGTTTTTTTAGAGAGTGAACTAAATCACATCCTACTTGCAAAAATGCAGGCGCAAAAAATATTATACAGTCTTTTGTTTGTTTGTTACTAATCATAAAACATTTTTTCTTGAAGTGGAGTACCTTTTGTGTATGTCCCTTTGAATTTTTTACCCAAGATTAATGGTAAATTCTTAGGAGCAATTCCTGCGTTAGGCCTAAGAGATCTAACATTTGTATGATCAATTATTTCTCCATCATCAACGTCTTTAATTATAAAAAGGGAGCGAGAAAAATCTCTGGCTTTTTCTTGATTTTTTGAAAGAGTATATCCTACTTTTCCTATAGCTACTTCAGCACTACGAATATCTTTTACTAATTGAGTGAATTCTTTTTCATCTAAAGAAAAAGATGCATCAGGACCACCAATAGACCGATCTAAAATAAAGTGTTTTTCAATAATCTTAGCGCCAAGGCAAGTTGCTACAATAGGGGCTGTAGATCCTAGTGTATGATCAGATAATCCTGGAATAACACCAAAGTAATTTTCAAACTCTGGAATCATAGCTAAATTCGCTTCCTCCAATGGTGTGGGGTAGCTTGAAGTACATTTTAATAAAACGATTTGAATATCACTTATACTTCTAATCGTTTTTAAAGCAAGTTCAATATCCTCAAACCTAGCAATGCCTGTTGATAAAATAATTGGTTTACCCTTTGATGCGACGTATTCAATTAGTGGTATATCAGTTATTTCAAAAGATGCGATTTTATAACATGGTACTTTTAAATTGTGGAGGAAATCAACTGATTTTTTGTCAAAGGGAGATGAAAAGCAAATCAAACCTTCTTCCTTAGCTACTTCAAATAATCTGGGGTGCCATTCCCAAGGTGTATGGGCTTCTTGATATAATTCGTAAAAGCTTTTCCCATCCCATATAGACCCATTATTTATTGTAAAATTAATTTTACTACTATTAATTGTCATAGAATCTGCAGTGTATGTCTGTAATTTAATAGCATCTGCACCGGCTCTTTTTGCAGCTCTTATAGTTTCGATTGCTGTTTCTAATCTTCCATTATGATTAGCGGATAATTCAGCAATAATAAAAACTTTATCTAGTTTTGAGAAATCAATACTCTCCATGTGGAAATTTTTTATAATGAATTATTTTATGATTAGTTGATTCAACAACGTGATCAACAATAAATTTATTTTTCAAAAAAATATTATGTGAATGATTATTACTTTCAATAACTTCTGCTTTAAATATTTTTTTTGGATATTTCTTCAATGCAAATACAATCATATGTCCTCCTATCCCCTTACCCCTGTGTTTATAATCTACTGAAAAGGATAACTTTATTGAATTATATTTTTCTTCTAAACGTAAAACACCTAAGGGTTCTTCTTCACTGAAAAAAAGATATATTTTTGTTTTCGGGTCACTTATTTTTTGTTCAAACCATCTTACATGTTCTTCCCAAGTTATTTTATTTGAACTTAACGAATTATTCCTTGTTGAAGAATCATTGGCCCAATTAAATAATAATTTAGCATCAGAGTTTCTAATAATCCTATTAGTTAAAGGGCTCTTTTTTTTTATGTGTATTAACGCATCGATTGGATTATTATCTTGTTGTGTGGCATTTAAAATTCTCTCTTTTTCTTTGAAACCTGCTTGTTTTAAAATAGAATAAAGCATTGGTCTAACTTCATAAGAATAAGTATATATTTCATTTAGATTTATTTGATTAAAAGCTATTCTTTCGATCATAACAAGATAGAGGAACCATAATTTATTAAATTGTGTCTTCTCTAGTTCGGTGGCTACTAGGAAAGAAATCTCGGCTCTTTTTTGATCCCAATCAATATGAACTAAACCTCCATAACCAATACATTCTTTATCTTTTAATAAAGAAAATAAGATTTGTTTGGGTTTATCTTGATCAAAAAGTTTAGAAACTATTTTTTTGAAATATGCATCTTGATCTTCAACTGTTAATTCTTTTTTTTGACGTAAATGAAACATTTGCTCGTTACGCCATTGCATAATTTTATAACGATCTTTCAAACGAATCGGAACTAAAGAATAACCTTCTAGTGTATATTCATTATTATCAAGACATTGATATTTCGTTTTCATCATATTCTTACAGGAATTTGAGCCTTATTCAATGTTTTTTTTTACCTCTTGCGGTGTATATTGTGTAAAATGATAAATACTTGATGCTGCTAAAGCTCCATTATAATTGGTTTGTACCAGCTCGGTAAAGTGTGACGGTACTCCTGCGCCACCAACAGCAACTATGGGCTTTGTAGTTATTTGAGAAACATTTTGATAAAGAATTTTGTCAAATCCATTCATCATCCCATCACAGACTACAGAATTAACCACAAACTCTCCAACATTACATTGGTGCATTTTTTCAATAAAGGTTTTCATCAAAACTTTTTCATCATTTTTCTGATGTATCAAATATTCACGATCTTTAACAATAACATCTACTGCAATAGAAATACATTGACTGCCAAAATACTCGACTGCTTTTACAATAAATTCAGGATTTTGAAGTGCCTTTGATTTTATCAATACTTTATCGGCTCCAATGCCTAATAAATCATTAATATCTTCAAATGTGCGAATACCTCCACCTATGGTGACGGGCATAAAGCATTCATCAATTACTTTTTTAACCAAGGGTAAATTAATTTTTCTACCTTGTTCTGTTGCCTTAATATCAACAAAAACCAACTCATCAACATTCCTGCTATTGTATACTCTTGCTACTTGAATTGGATTCCCAACAGTACGAGCATTTGTAAACTGTTTAGTTTTCACTAAACTAACGCCATTAAATGTCATAACTGGAATTAATCGAACTTTAAGCATATGATTCTATATAGTTTTTAAGCAGTAATAAACCTGCATTTTGACTCTTTTCTGGATGAAATTGAGTTGCAAAAATATTTTCTTTTTCAATTGAAGCAACCATTCTAAATTCATAATCTACATAAGTACATTCAACCGCTTCTTCAGGAAGAACATGAAAACTATGAATAAAATAAAAGTTGTTTAACAAGGTATCCCCTTGGTTTTCTTCTTTATGTTTATAGGTATTGTTCCAACCCAAATGGGGTACTGGGAGTCGAGAATTCACTATCGGCACTACTCTTCCTTTAATCCAACCCAAACCATTACATTCATTCGGCTCTGAACCTTTTTCCATGATTAATTGCATTCCTAGACAAATTCCTAAAAAAGGTTTTTTATTTTGAATTACTTCTTGATAAAGTAAATCTACAAGTCCGAGATCATTTAAATTTTTCATTCCTTGTTCAAAGGAGCCAACTCCTGGCAAAACAATTAGTGATGCTTTTTGAATTTCTTTTTTATCACAAGTTATTTTTACTTCTTTTTTCAAACTTTTGATTACCTTTTGAACAGAAGCAAGATTTCCCATACCATAATCAATTACTACAATCATTTATTGGATTTTGAAAAGTGGAATTAAATTAAAATCTTTATCTCGAACAAAATCTCCGTTTTCAGATTGTCTGAATAAAATTGGATTTGTAAAAGAATCTATTACATCATCTATTTCTTTTTTACTTAAACCCGAATATTCAATAAAAGACTGAACACCATAATGAGGGTATTTACCATCATACTGCTTTACTTTTTGAACTCCTTCTTCTCTAGACATTCTTTTGTTTCGAATATCAATACAAGCATGGTCAGTAGCTCTCCCAAAACCATATTTGACATACTTCAGATAATCGTGTAAACCATGTATTCGCTCATCTAAATTTTCATAATTTGTGTAAGTACCCTCTACAGGACCATCTTCCTTTACATTAAAACCTTTTTCTTTAACTATTTCTAATTGTCTTTTTGCATCCCAAAAGAAATATGTTCCTACAAAAATCCCCGTTACACCGACTTGTTCGATTTCTTGATCTGATGGATAAAAATATGGAGTTAAATCTTTTTCTGTTAATCCGTCAACTCCAATCATATCTTCAATTCGATTTCCTAATAATCCGCCAAATTCTTCTAACCACTTTCTGTTTAAAACTCTTGATTCTACAGATTTGAGGTCCGGGCCTCCATACTCCAATTGAGAATTTTCACCCCATACAATTAATGGAATATTCATTTTAACTGCAAAAATTACAGGAACAGTAAATATTCCTATGTGATTGGGCCACATTTCATCTCCTACTCGCTTAAAAGACTCTACTACCATTGATTTATAAGCGTTATAATTTTTCTTAAAATGGATTACATCGATTCCCATTTTAGAAATATTATCAAGATTTTGATTTCCTAGATCTGTTGCATAAGTCGTTTCAAAGCAAACACAGAGTGGATTCATTCCATAAACTTCTTTCATTAGGTAAGCTTGATATGTACTGTCCTTTCCTCCACTTACAGGGATAATACAATCATAGCCTTTACCGTCTTTTTTAAAATTGTTTATTATTTCTTCAAACTCTAATTTACGTTGATCCCAATCTATTTCAAAATCTTTGTTTTTTGATGATGAACATGCACTACACTCACCTTTATCGTTAAATGATAAGTCTGGTTTTGTCTCTGGGAAAAGGCATATTTTACAATATCTAATTTCCATTTAATTTATATTTATATTTAATTTTAGCAAGGTTTAAATCATCAAGATTATCAATATCTTGAGTTTCAATTTCAGAAACTTTTAAAAATGCTAGTTTTTTTTGTAAAAAGAGTTTTATTTAATACTAATTTACTTGTGTTAAACCAATAAAGCTGACCTGAATCGTGAAAAGATTTTTTTAAGTCTTGAGTTCTTTTAAATTTATTTTGATCATTTATCATTTCAATAGCACCTTGCTTGTTAACAATAAAAGCTCTGTCAATTGGATGACTATATTCAATTGCTGGAAAAACAGTATCCCAATTGCCCTCTTGAAAGACATCAAAGCAACTTTGAATTAAATTTGGTGTTATTAATGGTGCTGCAGGGTAAATACAACATCCCGCTTCAAAAAAATCTACCCATGGATGTATACATTTCAATAACTTCTATAATAGCATCTACTGTGGTTGAATGGTCAGCGGCATTTTTTTCTGATCTTAAAAAAGGAACTTTAGCACCATATCCTTTAGCTATCCTTGCAATTCCTTCATCATCTGTAGATACCATGACTTCATCAAATAAATTGGAGGCTAATGCTGCTTCGATAGAATAGGCTATTATTGGTTTACCAAAAAAATTAATTATGTTTTTATCAGAAATTCGTTTACTACCTGAACGAGCTGGTATTATTGCTAATCTACTCATTGAAAAAAGCTTTTATGGTTGATGTAGTAAATTTTAATTCTTCTTCAGTCAAACTCGGAAAAATAGGTAAACTCAAGCAGATTTCATAATAAGCTTCCGCATTAGGAAAATCTCCTTTCTTAAAACCCATTTTTTGGTAATAAGGATGTAAATGAACTGGGATGTAGTGAACCTGCACAAAAATATTTCTCTCAATTAGGTATTCATACAGTTCTTTTCGTTGTTTTGTTTGAATAACAAATAAATGATAAGCATGTCCATTTACCTCTTGGTTGATCATCTTGATTTTTGAAATATCTTTAAATGCATTGAAATAATATGAAGCTATAGACCTCCTTTTTAGTAATGCTTCATCCGAACGACTGAGCTGTGAAATTCCAAGACTACAAACAATATCATTTAATCGGTAGTTATACCCTAAGTTTTGCATCTCATGATACCATCCTCCATGATTTTCTAACAATTCAGCAGAATTTTTTGTAATTCCATGAGAACGAAGAGATAATAGCTTTTGATAAATTTTCTCATCATTTGTGGTAATCATACCTCCCTCTCCACAGGCAATATGTTTAACTGGATGGAATGAAAAAATAGCGGCTTGAGCATAAATACCGTTCCCACAGTTTTGCTTTTCTCCTTTCGAATCTTGATAAAAACCACCAGGTGCATGACAAGCATCTTCTAATAGCCATATCCCGTATTCATCTGCCAGAGAACGAAACGCATCCATTTGAATAGGAGATCCCGCGAAGTCTACTGGAATTATTCCTGCATAATCGCCAGGTTTTGATTTTTTTAATTTTTTTCGAACTTCGACTATGTCTAACAAAATAGTGTCTGGATCAATATCACAGAATTCGACTTCACCTTGGTTATATAAAACAGCATTTGTAGTAGCGGCAAAAGTAATTGGAGAGCTAATAACTTTTTGTCCTGGCTTAATACCTAAGGCCATAACTGACAGGTGAAGTGCAGCGGTTCCATTGGCAACAGCTACAGCATAGTTAGCTCCTATATATTGAGTAAACTTTTTTTCAAACTCATTTACCTTAGGACCCTGCGTTATAAAATCACTCCTTAAAGTAGCAACAACAGCCTGTATATCTTCTTCAGTTATTTCTTGTTTTCCATAAGGGATTTTATGATCCATCGAATTAAAGGTTATTGTTTTTGATTAAATCACGAATTTGAGAAACTGTCAAAAACTCCTCATTTTGACCAGAATTGTAAACAAAATTTTCAATAACTTTTTCTGCTTTAAATTTCTTTATGAACTCCTCAAGAGACCATAAAGTTTTTAAGGGTAAAATAGTGAAATATTTTCCTAAGTCATAAGTAGTATAAGAATCTGAACTTGTAATCATTTCCTCGTGTATCTTTTCTCCAGGACGAACTCCAATAATTTCTTGCTTACAATTTTCATCAATCGCAGTTGCTACATCTGTGATGCGATATGAAGGTATTTTAGGAATAAAAATCTCACCACCCCATGCGTGTTCTAAAGCATGTAAAACCATATCAATACCCTCCTCAATGAGGATATTAAATCGGGTCATTTTAGGATTGGTAATCGGCAAAACCCCCTTTTTCTTCTCCTTCATGAAAAATGGGATAACGGAACCATTTGACCCCATGACATTGCCATACCGAACAACAGAAAAGTTAATATTGTTTCCTCCACGAATATTATTTGCTGCGATAAATAGTTTATCAGAGGTCAACTTAGTTGCTCCATAAAGGTTAATGGGTGCAGCAGCCTTATCGGTAGACAATGCAACTACTCTTTGAACACCTTCTTCCAAACAAGCGTTAATTAAATTTTCAGCTCCTAAAACATTTGTTTTTATACATTCCATAGGATTGTATTCTGCAATATGTATATGTTTCATTGCTGCTGTATGAATTACATAATCAATGTTTTTCAGTGCGCGCTTAACTCGCTGGTAGTCTCTAATATCTCCAATAAAGTATCTGAGAGCGGGAAATTTTGACTCTGGAAACTTTTGCGCCATTTGGAATTGTTTTTGTTCATCCCTTGAAAAGACCACCAAACGTTTAATCTTTGGATATTCTCTTAATATGGTTTCAACTAACTTGGTCCCTAAACTTCCGGTGCCTCCTGTAATTAATAATGACTTATTATTTAGCATACTTATTATTTAAACAATCCTTTTTGTTGATCATTTAATTGCAAGAATTCCTCTTGATTAAACTCAACTTGATTGATACTATTATTAAATTTTCTTAGTTTGTTGTACTGAATCATTGGAGCATCGGAACGAAGATAAGCACCATGTAATAAATGACGCTGTCCTTCTTTCACAAAACCTCCCTTGTGTAAACCATTGGAGTTTATAAAATAAACAGTACCTGAACTTCCAATTGCTTTTACAAAATTATCTTTTGGTGGTTGGTATCGGAATTTATATCTGCTGAAACGTTTAACGTAGGCATTTTTAAGCTTTTTGTAAAGCGTTGGTTTTTTATAATAGTCTAACCAGGTCATGTTGTAGGTTATATCCTCTAAATCACCTCCATACTGTGTTTGTTTTATAAATTCTGTTGGACCATTATCTTCTCCAATATCGTTTAACAAAATGAATACTTTCATTAACTTAAAGTCTTCTTGATCGCGATGCCACCTTTGGGAATGAATTTCCTTTTTAAAATCTGTTCTCGGATGAATCCAGCCATCTACGTTTCTTATACGAATTCGATCGTCATTCAGATAGGTTTTGGCGATTTCGATAAACGCATTTGATGTATACAAATCCATGATTGGGTCTCCAAGAGTCAATTTTCGACCAAGAAATTCATTTACACTAATTTGATACCATTTTTGGAACAAAGGATTCGGAACTCCATTATTTACGTCATCAAGACGTTTACGAATTTTCTTATCTGCCAAAAAATCCTTGTAAAAAACGTTTACTCGATCAAAATGTTTCAAATCTTCAGCAGATAAAATTTGTTCCAAAGAACAACTTGCTATCCCATCAATATTTAAATCATTGACGATTTTATCTTTTAGTGATATCATATTTATTGCAAATTAATTCGTACCCATTTACATACTTTGAATACTTGGTTAGTTTAAATTTAGGCTATTTAAAAGCTTCTTATCAGGCTGATTCTCTATTGAGTATTTAATTTCCATGATATTTAAGTTTGAATTTACAACTCTTAAAGAATTGGGCTGTTTAAATTTTATAATACTGTCTAAAGTAATTCGAATTCCTTTCAAGTTTATGAAATACTCACGTAAATATCTGTTTTGAACTACAGGATTAAGCCCTTTGAGCTTTTGTAAATTGATAAATCTATGTCCTCTATTCGATGGAATCCTGTAGGCCTTCTATTTTTGAAGCCTATGCCTGCTTTTTTAATCTTTTCCTCTAAAAATATCTCTTGTTTATCATACCACCGAAATCTATACTTTGTCCTTTCAGATATTCCCTCAATGTTTTCGTTAAAAGAAGAAAGATCCTTGTCAAAATATAAGTTGTTTACAAAATTTTTGGAATGATTCTTCCTGTAACCATTTTCCATTATTATTCTTTTGAAAACAGTATAATCCTTTAATTCAAAAACGTATTTTAACTCTTTTCTTTTACTTGCTTGATTTTCCATAAATATTTCCATAAAGCATTTTGTCAACATCCTTTGAAAAAGTAATTGAATCTTGACTTATTAAACCCTCAATTTTTGAAAATTTCTCGAATAAATATTTCTGGTATTTAAAACTATCTTTTAAAATCAGGGTTGGGTAATCATAAAAGTTTTTCTTCAAAAAAGTGCAATAGTCAATTTTGTTATTTGTAAAATCAATATTTTCAACCTCAACCACTGAGCCGTCTTTAACAACAATTGCTATTTCTGAATTAAAAATTTTTACACCATCAATTCTTACATTTGAATTTTCTCCAACACTAATCGCTTTGTCTTTAATATTGTCAAAATTTAAGTTTATAAGATCTAAACTAGATCCACTAAGGTCGATTGCATCATTACCGATTTCAGTAAAAACAGTACTTGAGATAGTTCCATTTGAAAAATCTGAATCAACAGCGTCGGCATAAACTTTTTGAAATTCACTTTGCGTTATTTCATATTTGGAATAGAAAAAGTTGATAAAATCATCTCCTTGTTTATTGTTGCTAAATTTGGAGTTTGAAATGTTTGTTTTAGAATTATAAAATGTTACTGCTGATGGAAGAAGGATCTTTTCATCTTGAAAGTTTTGAAGATTTTCAAAACTGCAAAAACTAATTTTTATTTTTGAGCAATTTCTGAATAAAATTGAGTTGTTCCCATACCCTTTAATAATGATTGAATCGCTAGCTGAACCCTTAAAAAAAATTTCGGAATCATCTGCTATTATTCTTGAATCAGCTTTCAAATAAATATTTGCATTATTTTCTAGAATTAACTTTTTGTTTTCAATAATAAAATCTTCTTGAATTATGGTGTCCTTTGTGATTTTATATACTTCTTTTTGAGGATATGAGAGTTTTACTGTGGGGTTTAATTTTTTAATAAAATCACTAATCAACGAATTCTTATTTGTTGTGAAGTATCGTAAATCTGGAAATATAGAATAAATGTTTGTGAAAGGATTTTGAATTAATTTTAAATCTTGTAAACTTGAAGGATAAAGTCCCTTCTTTTCCAAATTCAACAGATCATCTATAGCATTTTGATAAACCATTAAATCATTAATATCTATTTCTTCTTCAACAACAGAAAAATAAGTAGATAGTTTTTCATTTTCATCTACAGAAAGTATTACAGAATTCCTCAATCCGATGATCTCTAAATTATCGAGGCTAAAAAAAGGACTGTAATAAAGCGTTTGATCAAAGTAGTTATTGAATTTTACTTCTTTTTTATAGACTGGAATCGTCTTGTACTCATTTAAAGTAATTGGAATTGAATCTCTCAGCAAGACCCCATAATTAAAACCATTTATTTTTATATTACTTCTGATCAAGAGGTTTTCTTCTGGTTTTGATAAATTGTACTTTATCCCATTTACCTTAGAACTAATCCCTTTTAATTTATAAAAGGTATTGCCATAAAAAATACGATGTAAGTTCTTTGAAGAATACATCAGCTCAATATCATATTCTTTTCTGAACAGCTTAAAAGCAAACAAATAAATTAATAAAAGTCTAATTGATTTCAACATAATCGGATTTTTCATTTAAACTATTAATGGTATCTTTTGTAATTTTATCTATAATAACATACCCCGACCTGCCGATTTTTTTACCTGATTCTACTATGATTTTATTTTGAATTATCTCACTATCTATTTTAGTGTTTTCATTCATTATCATTTTTTTTGAGGATAACTGAAAACTCAAACTATCATATTTGAAGTAAAAATCATTATTTCTAGAGGAAAATATGTTTAATGTGTCTTTTTCTTTTGCAACGATAACATGCCCATAACTGAGATAATTTTCAATTAGATTGAAATTAGAATTTAAGTTATTTTTTAACTTTTGGTGATTTATTTTAATCCTCAGATAATCTGTGTTGAAACGTTTGTGAATACTTTTATTAGCACTGTAAACAGAATCGTATATTTTTAGAATTTGATGCTTGTCTTGAAGTAATTGATTTAAGTAGTAGTTCCTTTTATTCAATATTTCTTTATCTAATAATAATTTCTTGTATTTGATATAAGTTTTACTTTCATAATTATTGTTTTCGAAAAAAGAATTATTGAAATTTTGACTTTCTAGACCCAGACTTCTAATCGACCCCTCATTTCTAAATACAGGAATTATTTTTGAGTCACTGATAACCCATTTGTCGTTATTTCCTAATATTTGATGAGGACTCCCAAATAGATATAAAAGAGCAAAAAACCGCCCTAAATAGTCCTTATCTAATTTTGTGTAATCAAATCGGTGACTTAGTAAATGTTTCCATTGTTTAAATTCATTACTTGAGATTACATCCAAATCTATATTAAATGGATTGTCGTCAAATTCGGACTCATGCCAACTTCTACTTTTGTCATCAAAAGTATTATTTCTGATTATAGTTGGATTTGAAAGTTTATATTCATCCACAATAAATTTTTCGTCAAAATTATTGTACATAAAATAATCTTTCTTTTCTCCATCAACACTTATCACTACAATTTTGCCAATATCCTCTGAAATAAGTTGGTATTTTCTTGAAACTAAATTTAAAAAAACATTGAGGTAGCTCATTTCAATTCCAGTTATTAACTTGAATTTACTAGCTCCTAAAATTTTTTCATCTGATTTTATTGAAAAACTTTTATGACCTCTTGAGTAGGGATATAAACTAGTTCCATGAAATTTATATTTTATACCCATTGTTCTATTTTGCAAAAAAACATTTGCTTTTCGCCACGACTTATCCTTGTCCATAAGTAACTTTTCATGAGACAAAACATTCCTGGTAATTGAATCATTATAATTACTGTCATTTATTGAAAAGTCAATAACAAAATCTGACTTAAGTGGATTAATCGTTTCAGGATTGAAATAATACAGTTTTTCAAAATCTATTATTTGACGTAATCTTAAAGCAACTTTATTGCTCAAAGTTGCTATCCCGCCTAATAAATCTTTTTTTTCATTGTAATAATATCCAAAAAAAATGAACCCATAGACTAAGAAATATATACAAGGGATTATTAAGTACTTAAGATACTTCATATTCTATATCCATTTTTAATGTATCGCTAAAATGACTAATCACAGATGCAATTTCTGAATCAACTAATAAATATTCAATTGTATAACTTCCCTCAGAAGTTTTGTATATTCTGTTTGATTCTTTAATGTTTAAATCTTCAAGCTTAATACTTTCATCTGATGTGAACGATATTATCAATAACCTTTTTACAATTTTAACATCAGTTTTTGTGCTAAAACGATTTAAAAGAATATAAATAATGGTCATAATTACACCCAAAATTTCTTTTTCTGCTGCAATAGAAATCGAAACTGCCATCAACATTAACAACGTGATAATTTGTTCAGGTTCTTTAATTGCTGTTCTAAAACGAATAATCGACAAAGCACCTATTAATCCTAAAGAAAGGGCCAATGAAGATTTTATCACAACAACAATCAAAGTTATTGCTATTGAAAAAGTGTAAATATTCTTGGCGAAAAAAAGTTTATTATCGTTAGAAAAACTATTGCGTAAATAATTTAATCTAATTAAGGATGTCATTCCTAAAAGGAGAATCAACCCAAAGATTAATCTTAAATAGTTTATTTCTGTTAAAAAATCTTCTTTTAAAAAAAGTTCATTCATGCTAATTGTTTTAAGTTGGTTCTATTGTTTTATTATTGACTTTATAAACTTTATCACACCTATTTAGGATATCCGTTCTGTGAGAGATCATTAAAATTGTGATTTCTTTAGACAACGAATAAATAGAATCAACAATTTCATTTTCGGTGGTTTTATCTAACGCGCTTGTGGCCTCATCTAAAATTAATATTTTAGGGTTTTTATATAGTGCTCTAGCAATTCCTATACGCTGAATTTGACCTCCAGACAGTTTAACTCCTCGCTCTCCAATCTTTTTTTCAATATCAAAATTGTTTCGCTTGAAGTATTTGTCTAGACCTACGGATTTCAACGCATAATTTAGGGCGTTTTCATCAATATCCTTCTGGTCAATCCCGAAAGCGATATTTTGTTTAATGCTATCGTCCATAAGCATAATGGACTGAGGGACGTAACCAATTATGTCAAGCCACTTATCTCGACCATTTTTCAGATTTTGGTTGTCAATTAATATGTTTCCTTTTGTGGGCTGAATAAGGCTTAACAATAAATCAATGAGTGTGCTTTTGCCACATCCAGACTCACCGATTAAACCAATTTTTTCTCCTTTGAATATTTGAATATTAAGCTGATCAAATACGGTGTTCTTTTTGTTATAACTAAATGAAACATTTTCAAATCTAATGGAATGATTGAATACTTGTGGTTTTTCATTTTGAATTTCACTTATAAACTTCACAGCTGAGGCAGTCTCTTTTTCAATAATTTGGTAGCTGGGGAGGTGAAAGCTTAATTTTTGATAGGCTCCAATAATTCTATTGATAGAAGGTAATATTCGAAATATTCCAACAAGAAATACACTTATCTTAATCAGGATACCTTTGATTTCATTTCCATCAATAATCAAAAAAATAACAAAACTCAATAATCCTAAAACAGCAACAAACTCGAAATAATAACGTGGGATTTGACTAAATGTTTTTTGGTTTTTAGTTATGTTGGCTTTAATCTTATTTGCTCTTTCAAAACGATTAAAATAAAAATTTTCTTTTTGGAAAATTTTAACCTCTCTAATTGAGGTAATACTCTCTGATAGTAATTTGGCAATATAATTGTCAATTTCTTCTCTAGACTTACCCCATTTAAATATTGGAGTTTTGATTAAGTATATAAATATAAAGGCAAAAAAACTGATCAATAAAATAGTAAAAAAAGTAGCTTTAGTTTCAATTAAAATTAATGTAAGTACGATCGAAAAAGCAATGGATGACTCTGTTATTAACGTTAAAAAAGAATGAATAAACTCCATAAATAAATGGAGTTCTACTTGAAAGTTTTTAATTAATTTAGATGAACTGTTTTTTACATGAAATGAATAATCAATTGTAAAGTATTTATTGATCATTTTATTGCCAGTGTCGTAGGTTAAATTGGCTAAGAACCTATTCTTGTAGTACACTAATCCCATTAGGAAAGTAGACCTTAAAAAATAAAAAGCAATTAATCCACCCAATAAATAAGTTTGAACAACTGAATACGTTAGGTTAAGTGATTTTGTAATATCCTGTATGAGCGTATAATTCAATAGTTTTTCTTGATCGAGTAAAATATTTAAAACTGGCAAAAGAAGACCAAGTCCAATTACTTCTAAAATCATTCCGATTAGCAAGCCAAAAATAAGCAGTATAAAACCTCTTCGGTGACTTTTCGTTAAAAGGAAAATCAAAACATTTTTGTAATCTTTCATAGTCTGATTCATTTAAAATAAAATTCCTATTTGATTTAAATCAGTGTTTTTAAAATTAAAACTCAACAAATTCCTCCCATCAAAAACCTTTGCTGGCTGCATCATTTTTTCGGCAATAGTATTCCAATCATACGATTTAAACTCATCCCACTCGGTTAGAATTGCCGCCGCAAAAGAACTATCTAAAGCTCCGGTATGTTCTTTATGAACAACACAGCGTTTTAGCTTAGACTCAATTTCTTTATTAGACTCGTTTCTTGCCTCCCAAAGAGTAGTAAGATCTTGATGAATTCGAGCTTCGTTTACCATGGGTCAAAAACATGAACTTCTGCCCCTTCTTCTAGTAGAATATCGGCAACATAAATGGCTGCTGATTCTCTGGAGTCGTTCGTGTCTTTTTTAAAAGCCCAACCTAAAAGGGTTACTTTTTTCTGATTGACGGTTCCGTTTAATCCCGTAATTATTTTTTTAGCAAATCGATTTTTTTGATAATCATTTATCTTAACAACTTGATGCCAATACTCCGCCACTTCCTCTAACCCATAATGTTTACACAAGTAAACAAGATTCAAAATATCTTTTTGAAAACAGCTTCCTCCAAAACCTACAGATGCTTTTAAGAATTTTGGTCCAATTCTAGTATCCATTCCTATTGCTTTTGAAACCTCTTCTACATTAGCTCCTGTTTCTTCGCATAGAGCGGATAAGCTATTGATCGATGAGATGCGCTGAGCTAGCATTGCATTGGACGCTAACTTTGAAAGTTCGGACGACCATACATTTGTAGTTAAGTATTTTATCTTTTGGTATCCAATTAGCATAAATAGAAACTAAAGCATGCTACTGCAGCTTTTCCAGTTTTTGTATCATCGCCACCAACAAGAACTCTGTCGGACTTGAATAAGTCTTGAATCGCAGTTCCTTCTGCCAAAAACTCAGGATTGGATAGAACTTCAAAATAAACTCCTTTTGTATTTGAGCTGAGAACTTCTTTTATTTTTTCGGCTGTACGAACGGGTAAAGTCGATTTTTCGATTACAATTTTATCGGAATTAGCAACTTCAGCAATTTGTCTTGCACATTTTTCTACAAAGGTGAGGTCGGCTGCAAAGCCTTTTCCTTCTCCATAGGTTTTGGTGGGAGTATTAACTGCCATGAAAATCATCTGAGCTTCCTCTATGGCTTTTTCAACATCGGTCGAGAAAAAGAGGTTTCTTTCGCGTAGCTTCTGCAACTACTTCTTTTAGTCCTGGTTCATATATTGGTAACTGGTCTAAATCTGCATGGTTCCATGCAGCAATCCGTTGCTCGTTTATATCTACAACAGTGACTTTAATGTTTGGGCATTTAAGCGCAATAACAGCCATAGTAGGGCCTCCCACATAGCCCGCACCAATACAACAAATATTATTGATTTTCATAAAGTGTTATACTTTTTTGGTTGGGGTTTTGCTTAGAGGCTAGATAAAAATTGACTTTACGATCAATTAAATCCTCCACCTTTTTTTCTAGGGCTTCTATATATTCTGTATTGAGTTTATTTCCTATTAAAACAACATCTATCGTTCCTGAATCTCTGCCCTCTGCATAATCACCAACTAGGAGTATCGTTTGAACTGGACCCATTCTCTCCAAAACACGTTCTATGATTTCTTCAAGTCCTAAATGTTTATAAACTACTTTTTGAAGGATTTCAAACAAAGGGTGGTTTGTATTAGCCTTGTAAGCAACCTTATTTTGATCTTTAAATTTTTCTAGATAACCCGCTTCTGAAAGATGATTCAGCTCTTTACGAATGGAGTTTGTAGATTCATTAAATTCTGTAGCTAATCCATTTAAATACCCGCTATTCGCTTGATTAATAAAAAATTTTATCAACAAGCGAAGGCGAGTTTTGGATGTAATCAGTTTATTAAGCACTATAAATGTTTTAATCTAAGTAACAAAAGTACTTAAAATAAATACATAATGCAACTTAATTTCTGCAATATTTTTGAAATTCTTGCTGATACATTCGTTTTAGGGTAGGTATTCATTAGCTTTAAGAAAACTGCGCAAGCTTCTGGAACTTTCCCAATTTTATATAATGCCAGTCCTTTATATCGAAGTGCTTTTTCTTTTAGGGCATCGTTTTCGAGAACTTTGTGTAATATCAAAATAACGAATTGCTTCTTCAAATTGATTGTTTTGATATAATGCTAGTCCACTATTGAGTGCGTAAGTGTATTCGAGTGGATCTAAATCAAAAGCTTGCTTGAACTGTCCTGAGGCAACTTCAAAACTTCGAAGCATTATAAGATTCTGTTCCTCTTTTGTATAATTGCTCTGCTTGGACTACACGTTGCTGACCGTAAGTAAGAATTCGGTATAGATTGAATATATCCTTATCTAAAGGATAAAGCTTAAACGCCTCTGAAGCTTTATCCATTACAAAAGGATCACCCAAAGAAGATACTTGAGCTAAAGCTCGCAGGTATATTACCCAAATGATGGCAGTATCCCCCGCAAGTAGAACGAACATGTTCAAAAGCATGCGTTTATACCCTCCCTATCTGCTCTGAGCAGTCAATCGCATTCATGTATATATTGTAATGCGGCATATTGTTGGGAAGATTGTAAAAAGCCAATTTTGAATAATGATACGCACTATCAATCTTTTGTTCTTGTAAAAAGAATTGTGCTCTTAAATTCTCACCAAAATAAATTTGAGGATTGTCTTTTGAACCAAGCTGTGCATATTCATGTGCTTTTTCTTTCAAGTTATTGAGATAAAAATAACGAGCTTTCATTGCTTTTATGGGCATAGCTGTTTCTGTTAGATTTGGGAAATCGTCCTCAATTTCTTCGAGTTGACTTAAAGATAAATTGAATTTCCCTGAATTAAATTCATACAATAAAACTCCTTGCTGTTTTAGGGACTGAAAAGATAGGATATGAATCACTATCCCTGGAATAAGTAGTAATAAAGACAAGCCAAATATAAGTTTAGAGGTAATCTTGTTAAAAGGCTTTACGTCATTTTTGGAAAATCGATTGAGATAAATAGATAGCAAAAGTCCCATATACAAAGCCAGAGAGGATTGCATTAATGGCCGTGCAACTGGAAAATTTAATCCAGCATCTATTCCATAGATAATAAAAGGTAAAACTAACAGAAACAAAGAAAAGTCAGTATTCCCATCTTCTTTACGTTGCACGTAAAGCAAGCGGAAAAGATAAAAAGTTAGTATCAAAAATAGACTTAGATAAGCAATACCACCCAAGATACCTACCTCAGCAAAAACATGAATAAAATCATTGTGAGCATGATAGGGCACTGTGTAACCTTTAACATGTTCTTTACCATAAGAGATCGAAGCAATTTTCCAATTCCCAAGACCTGAAGCAATTATGGGGTTATCATTAACATAATCATAAGCATCTCCCCAGTATTGAAAACGCCCATTGGAGGATTGTTCTGTAAACTCAATTGCTTCCAATTGACTTCCAATATTCCCTTTCTTTTGGGAATTAGTAAAAGCAATATTAACTAAAATAGCCAATAAATAAGGAGTAAGAGTCAGGCCAATATTGGCTATGTTTTTTCTTTTATCTTTTTTGTTTTTAAATAAAGTAAATATTAAAAAAAGTATAAAAATTATAAATACTATGGATGAACTTAAAATTGCAGCTCGAGCATATAAGATGGATATTGCAAAAGTTGCTAAAAACAACATGATAAATAAAATTGTTTTCACCAATTTTCTAGAAGCTGAAATTAATGAAAACAATACAAACGGAATTTTAAAAGCAATTGAAGCTGAAGTGATGTTTTTATTTCCAGCTACTCCTTTTAAATTCATTGCTGTAAAATCAGGTGTTTCTAATTCTGTAAAAAAATCACTGTAAAACGATGACAATTCAAAGATCAAAAAACCAAGAAAAATGCGGTTAATTATTTGAACCTTATTTTCTAAATTATGAAGTAAAAGAAAACAGAAAAAAACTGCAAAAAAAGTATTCCCAACTCTGGGAATATTAAGCAAAGTTTCGGTAGAGTTAATGGCATAAAAATAAGACAACCCCGACCATATAAAATAGAATAAATAAACATATATATAATTCGACTTAAATAATTTAGATAAACCCGTGTTTGCAGATGAGTTCGGATTAAAAAGAAAAAACAAACATGTTAGAATATTTACCGCCCCTAAATAAACCCATTGCGGAGCCAAAATATCAATAGCTCCATTATTACCTAAAGATCCAGTAATAATATATAAAATAAGTAATATGTAATTAGGTAGGTTTTGATTTGAATTCATGGTTATATTTTTTTCAAATATAACAAAAAAATAGACTAGCAAAAATGGGGCTTTATTTACTAAAATCATGGGGTCTTCTGGTGTATAATTATCCCCGATTTATTTAAACGTTTATCTAAAGATTAGAATGTTTAAAAAACACCCTTTCAAAAGAAACCTATCTCAATATTCAATAATCTAGATGTAAATTAGAAAGCCTCTTTTAGAAATCATATCTTAGACCCTATGAAAATAATTTTTGTTGCCAGTTGCTTGTTTTTGAATCTGTTTTGTTTAAACGCACAAAACAAGCTTGAACGCAAACTTTTAAAGGCAGTTAAAAATGAGCCATCCTTTAATGGTGCTCAGGTAGGGATTACGTTAATGGATCTTGAGAAAAAAAAGGAACTTGTTGCCATCCATTCTGAAAAAAGAATCCTTCCTGCTTCCTTAGTAAAGCTTCTTACCTTGTATGGTGGAATCCAAAAGTTTGGAGATTCCCTTCCAGCATTACATTACAAAAAGGAAAAAAATCGTTTTTACTTTTGGTCTTCGGGATATCCGTTAGTTAATCATCCACTGTACAAAGACAACACTGTTACTTCTTTTTTAAACCAGCAAAAAGACTCGTTATTTTATGTCAGTAGACCTATGATATCCTCACCTCTAGGAATAGGTTGGGCTTGGGATGACCAGGCTTATTATTTCTCTGCAAAGAAGTCAAGTTTCCCAGTTTATGGAAATGTTGTTGAAATTAAATCAAATCCAAACCCTGAGCAACTTCAATTCAATCCCTCTTTTTTTGAAAATACACTAAAACATACCGTTGAAAAAGATCACTACATATTTCGAACCAATGATCATGTTTATAAACTAAGTCGATTTCAAAAAGACTCAATATATGTTCCTTTTATTCCCTCCGATTCTCTTGTTATCAAAGTTTTGAGAAATACGCTCAATTCTCCTGTTTACAGTGAACCAAAAAAAACAGACATTCATTTTAATTCTAAAACATTGAATACTTCTGTTGAAAAGGTTTACAAAGCAATTATTCAAGACAGTGATAATTTAATCGCGGAATCTTTAATGTTAATGCTTTCGGGAACAGAACAATGGCAACTTGACACCGCATTGGGAATCAATATTATCCATCGACAAAATAAAATGATGTACGAAAACATTGTACAAGTTGATGGGTCAGGTTTATCTAGAAATAACCTTTTAACCCACGAGGTCCTGATTGAGGTTCTCAATAAAATACATAAATCCTCAAGTAGCCTAAAAATCAAAGACTATTTTCCACAGGCAAATTCGGAAGGAACTTTATATATGTATGCTCCAAATTATGATATGTCTTTTGTATACGCAAAAACAGGTAGTATGAAAAACAATCATCTTTTGGCTGGATATTTATTATCCCCCTCAAACAAGCCCTATTGTTTTATAGTGTCAGTAAATAATTACAAAGGAGAAAAAAGATCCATTCAAAGGAATATTGCAGATTTACTGCTGGTTATAAGTAACAAAATGAAACTTAATTAACAGTAAGTGTTAATAAATTTGATCAACTAATTAATGTAATTGTTCATCGTATTTAGTACATTTGTGGCATCTATCGTTATAGCCTTTATAAACAAAGTGTTGTAAATCTTTAAACCTCTACTTTTACAAATTATAAGTAGAGGTTTTTTTTTTATGATGATTCGTGTAGTTTGGTAAATCATTCCCTAAAATTGGTCTTAATAGTTAAATTTTGTGTAAATTAGAGAAATAAAAATTTTTATTTTTTTTTTAAAACTATTTGAAAGTTCAATTATATCTCTATATTTGCAAACATATGTTAATCTAAAAAATAAAAGCATTATTAATTTTAATTTAATTTTTATCAAAATGAAAAAAGGTTTATTAACTCTTTTGGCGGCTGCACTAACGATAGTAGGTTGCCAAGATTATGACTCACAGTTCAAGGAACTAACTACATTGGTGACTAATCTCGCTGCTGATGTACAAGGTTTAAGGGAGCTATCTACTGAGATCGATACTCTATCGGCTACAGTTGATGGATTATCATCTTCACTTGACGTTGCTAGCATTCAAGCTACATTAGATGAATTAGAAGCAGCGCTAGTTGGTGTAGCTGACGAAACTGATCTAACTACGCTTGCTGAAGCACTTGCAGCAGTTCAAGAAGACGTTAGAGAATTACTTGCTGCTAACGCAGTAATTAATCAAAGTATTACAATTAGCAACGAAGCTACTCTCCAGTATGCTGAATCTCTAGTTGGCACTGGAACTGATGATCCGACTGTAATTGTTAATGGAAGCGTAACTGTTGATTCTACGTTTGCAAATGCGGATGCTTCTCTAACAGCAAGAATTAATGCAATCACAAACAAAATCGCTACAATTTTAGGTGTAGATGGTGGTTCTGGACTAGTTCTTACTCACAGTGCATCTTCAACAATCAACTTTAATGAGTTGGCTTTTGTAGACAAAACTTTAGAAGTAAGCGGTTCGTCATTTGGACACGATGCATTAACTACGATTACTGGAAATGTTACTGAAACTCACTCTGGTGCGATTTCATATCCACTTTTAGCATCTGCAGGTATTTTTGCAATTGGTAATGACGTTACTTCTGTTGATTTTCCAACAACTGCAAATATCACTTCGATGTCCACTGTTGGATCTGCAACTGGCGAACTATGGTTGAAGAAAGCTACATCTATTAATACGGGTAAAGCAACTGTTAATAATTTAAATGCTACAAAGGCTACTGCAATTACAATAGGTAATGGTGCTCATACAGGTAATGTTGTTATAAACGCTCCTGAATCTGCAGTTATAACACACGGGGTAACTTCTATCTCTGGAACATTATCTGTTTCAAGTGCTTCTTCTGTTACTACATATTTTGCTAGTGGATTAACTGGTGTCGGATCTACTACTGTAGGTGCTATTGGTGAAGCTCATTTCCCATTAGTCGCACAATTTGGTGGTGATGCATCACTTGGTGCAGCGGTTCTTGATCTTTCAGCTCTAGCTGGAAATGCATCTGGTACCATCGTAATTGCTAATGCATTAACAGTAGATACTCAAAAATTAGCTGTAACTAATAATGTAACTTACACTGCTGCTACTACAGCCCACTTCAAAACTGCTACTGACACATTATTGAATTTGCCAGCTGCAACAACTCTTGAGATTTTTGAACAGAGTTCTACACAAGACTTTGCATCAGCTGCATTTACAACACTGACAACCTTCAAAATTAGTGGTGAGGATCAAGGAGATGATGCATCAATTACAACTGTTGCAAATACAATTGACATCAAAAATGCTGCTACTTTAGCGACAGTTGAAATCAACGGTCGACGTGCAGGAGGTGATATAGGAACTGTTAATATAGAAGGAACAGCTGCTTTAGCAAATCTTTCAACAGCGGGTGAAATTACTAGTTTCACTGTAAGTGGAACAGTTGCACTCACAGCAGCTACAATTGGTCACGATCACGTAAGTGGTAGTGACGCTGCAGCTTTAACAGTAATTAACAATACTAAGCTTGCTGCTTTGAGCTCCTTCAGCTCTTACTTACACCGGTAACATAATCGTTAAGGACAATCCTTTGCTTGCATCATTAGACTTTAGTTCTATGGATACTATTCCTTTAGCTGGTTCTTACACAGTTTCTATTGTTAATAACAAATTAACTGGTACATACGTAGCTGCAACTGCAGGTTCTACAACTACTGCGTTTGTTGAAGCTCAAATTAAATCAAATGATTTATATTCGTTAATGCCGCTTATTGACCTAGCTATTGCTTCAAGAGCAGATGCATCAATTGGTAATGTAACATACACATTTGATGTTAATTTATCTGATACTGATGCACTTACAGCTGCAACAGACTTAACAACTGCAATTCCTGAACCACCTGTTGGACAGGGAACAGGTTTTGAAAGTAAAGCTCGAGATGGAATTGGAGCAGATACGCTCTTCAAACTATTAGTTAAGGCTGAGTAATATCATCACAAACTAACAACTTATCACTTGCTGATAAGTGTAAAACCCTCAAGTATAATACTTGAGGGTTTTTTTATTGAATAAACAACGTAATTAAGATATATATAAAGTTTAATGTGTTGTTATTCAAAACGTTTCCATACTTGGGTTCTACCCAAAAAAGAAAAGCCAATAAAACCGCGTACATTTAATTTTAATGAGCCATCAAGTGTCAATGTACAATCATACTCTTTCCCATTGGCAGGATCCAAAATAGTTCCACCAGTCCAACTGTTTCCATCTTTAGTCAAACCTTTTAAAATAAGTAACCCCTCAATTGGTTGATTTTTTTCTGAACCTTTACAATTAGTGCAGATCTGACCCTTATCCTCTTCTAATAAAAGGGTCTCAATTCTTCCATATAATTTGTTGTTGTCGATATAAAGTGAAATGATGGACTTTTCAACTCCGGTTTTATCGTCAACGGTTACCCA
>CALSTP010000002.1 GCA_943789305.1 uncultured Flavobacteriaceae bacterium
AAAGTCAAAAAAAATTAAAGTGTTTTTGTTTGCAAAATTCCAAGCTTTTCTCTTTGGTCTTTTGGGGTTGATTTGTGGGATTTTTTACTCTCTCGGAGGACTAATCATTGATGCCCTTGTAACCTTAGAATTCTTATCCTCTGAATCCGTGTCAACTCCTGGTTTGAGTATTGGTTCTGTCCTAGCTTTTGGTGCGCTTATCGGGATGTCTGTGCTTTTTGCGATAACAGGGTTCTTGACGGGGATTCTTGAAGCCATTCTCTATAATTTATGGATAAAATACTTTAGAGGAATTGAAGTAGATTTTCATGAAAAATAATGAATTCGAAAAAAGTGAAGTCTAATTACACCATCTGCCTTGCCTTTGTGCTTGACTTTTTTTATCAAAACCCATATTTATCAAGGTCTTAAAAAAATATTAATGGCGGATAATTGTCTAATGAAAGGAAGTGTCCTATTTTTGTGTAAAATTCTTGAAAATGGGATCTTCAAAAAAACCGGATAATGTTGCATGGGATGAAGAAAGCAAAGAATACATTGCAAAACTTTTGCCCTATGCTATTAGCAACAACAGTCCTGTTATCAATATTCCCAATGTAGATTCTTTCAAAAAGAAAGGGGTCGATAAAGTTTCTAAACAATTTCAAGCTGAACTAAACGACCTCCAAGAAAAAATCAAAAATTTCGTCAATTTAGCTTCCGACACCCAAATGGTGTATTCTGCTAAATTTAAATTTGAACCCATAGTGGGGGAAACATATCATCTTTATAAAGGTGAAAAAGAGCCTTTTTTATCTCTAATTGAGCCCAACAGTTGGGACAAAAAACACCTGGGTTCCTTTCGCCTCAATGGGGAATATAAATGGGAAAGATTAGGAACTATCTGAAATTCTGTGTTGCAAAACCCATTTGTTTGTCATCAAAGGAAATCCCTACTCCCAAATAAACATAATCTCCTAAAATGTTTTTGTAATGTGGGGGACTTTTTTTCCAGCCTTGAACTAAACATTCTGCTATGGCTTCGTTTGATCGTGTATCGCCACACCCTCTTACGTTTTCAAACCATGGAGCTTGAGCAATGTTTTCGGCGATGCCAATAAATCTTTTTCCTTTTCTTCGCCATGCTTGGATGTTGAGTTTTTCTGCTCGTTCCACAGGGCTTAATCCCTCATGATCGATGTGTTCATAAAACTTTTTTTGAACCATATTGTCGCTGTGATACTGCGCCAAATAATCTAAGGTGTCGAGTTTTTTAAAAGGCTCTAAACCTTTTTCAATTCTCAAAAAGTTTGTTTTTTGAAAAATTAGATTTGTAATTGTTTTGGGGTTTTGTTGCCCAAAAGAGGAGAAACAAACTGAAAAAAAGAAAAGAAGGATAACATTTTTTACTGTATTCATCAAATTGATTCTTTATTTAATTGCTATACTTTGCTTTTGAGAGGGTGCATCCGGACAAATATCCTTAATTTTACAGAATATTCAAACCTATGGAAAGTCCAAGACAAAAAAAAATAGCAACCTTATTGCAACAAGAAATTGCTCAAATGCTTCAGGGAGCCGTTCGAAAAGAAAGGGTTGCTAACCTTTTAATCTCGGTAACTAAAGTCAGCATTACTGTAGATTTATCCATTGCAAAAATATATTTGAGTTTATTTCCTCCAGAAAAAGCTCTTGAAGTTCTCGAAGGAATACAATCGAACAGCTTTCAAGTAAAACACGACCTCGCAAAGCTACTTAAAAACCAGCTGCGAAAAATCCCAGATCTTATTTTCTATTTAGATGATTCTTTGGATTACATCCAAAAAATTGATGAAGCATTAGAGGCCAATAATGATCCGATCAAAAATCCTGATGAATTAATTTCACGCAAAAAAAAATAATCTTGTGCGTTTCCCTCTGTATATAGCTACACGATATTTCTTCACTAGAAGCAAGCAAAATGTTATAAATATTATAAATTATATTGCGCTCACGGTTGTGTTGATTGCAACAGCCGCCTTACTCATTGTGTTATCTGCTTTTACAGGGCTAAAAGATTTTGGGCTTTCTTTTTCTAATGTTTTTGATCCAGATTTTCGAGTTGAAGCTGCTCAAGGTAAAGTATTGACCATAGATTCCATTACACGAGATAAAATCAAGAAAATTGAAGGTGTTGATGCAGTCTCTGGAATTTTAGAAGAAAAGGTTTTTTTGAACTACCGCAACAAAAACCATGTTGTTTATCTCAAAGGGGTAGATTCTCTTTTCGAACAAGTCATTAATAGTAAAAAACTGTTAACAACCGGACGTTGGTTTGATCAAGAATTTAATGAAGTTGTTATCGGCGCAGGCGTGGCTCAGATTTTGAGTTTGGGAGTTTACGATTACAACGATTTTTTAGTACTTACCGTTCCCAAACGTTCAACTAAAACTTCATCTTTTAAAGATCCTTTTGTCAACAAAACAGCTTTAGTTTCTGGAATATACAACATTAGCGAAGAATTAGATAAAAAATATATTTTTTCAAGTCTTCCTTTTGCTCGTGACTTATTCCAAAGAAAAAAGGATGTTTACAGTTCCTTAGAACTTAAAATGACCCCTAGTTACAACCGTTCGACAGTAGAAGACCAACTTCGTAATACCGTTAAAATTCCCTTGAAAATTAGCTCTAGAAATGAACTCAATGCAGCTCTTTTTAAAATGCTCAACACCGAGCAAATGGCAATCTATCTTATTTTTACTTTGGTAATAATCATTGCCTTGTTCAATGTTGTTGGAGCATTAATTATGATGATTTTAGAAAAAAAACCTCAAATGAAAGTCTTATATGCTCTTGGGGTTAAACCCGCAGAAATCCAAAAGATTTTCTTTTACTTGGGTGGAATGATTAGTTGGGTAGGCGGAGGAATCGGAGTTTTGTTTGGCTCTTTTCTTGTTCTTTTACAAACTTATTCCCCTTTTTTATACGTCCCCGGAACTAACTTCCCCTATCCCGTTCGATTGGAGTTCCAAAATATTGTGATGGTTTTTTCTATTTTATTTGTTCTGGGATCAATTGCATCGAGATGGTCAACAGTTCGTCTGGCTAAAAAAAAGAGTTTTATTTAAGCCATTTGATAGTCCCCCCAGTTTGCTTCTACATCGTTTAAAGCAGCAAAAACATCTTCAGAAGCATTGGATGTTACCATACGAGTTCGATACTCCTTGAAGTGTGGGATGCCCTTAAAATAATTGGTGTAATGTCTTCTGGTTTCTAGAACGCCCAAAACTTCTCCTTTCCAAGCAATGGCCATTTCAAGGTGTCTTCTAGCTGCATCAACTCTTTCAACTATGGATGGTGATACTGCATGTTTTCCGTTTTTCATAAAGTATTTTACTTGATTAAAAAACCAAGGGTTACCTATACTTGCTCTTCCAATCATGGCACCGTCCAAACCGTATTGGTCTCTCATTTCAATAGCTCGTTCAGGACTATCTACATCCCCATTCCCAAAAATGGGTATGTGCATGCGAGGGTTGTTTTTTACTTCGGAAATCGGACGCCAATCTGCATCTCCTTTATACATTTGAGCTCGTGTTCTGCCGTGAATCGAAATGGCTTTTGCACCAACATCTTGTAAGCGCTCTGCTACCTCAACAATTTTTATGGAATCGTGATCCCATCCCAAACGGGTTTTTACTGTAATTGGAAGTTTGGTGTGTTCTACCATAGCCTTGGTCAAACGAACCATCAACGGAATATCTTTTAATATTCCTGCTCCGGCTCCTTTGCTGACTACTTTTTTTACTGGACATCCAAAGTTGATGTCAATAATATCGGGTTTAGATGCTTCAACAATTTCTACAGACCTCAACATCGATTCTTCATTTGCACCAAAAATTTGAATTCCTACTGGACGTTCTTTTTCATAAATATCCAATTTCATAACGCTTTTTGCTGCGTCGCGAATTAGACCTTCACTTGAAATAAATTCGGTATAAACGACGTCTGCTCCGTGTTCTTTACACAATGCGCGGAAGGGAGGATCACTTACGTCTTCCATAGGCGCAAGAAGAAGCGGAAAGTCATTTAGCTCAATGTTACCAATTTTTACCAAAAACCAGAAATTTTTACAAAAGTACGTAAAAGCTTGGGTTTCTCGATATTCTACTTCAACTCAAAGGTTTCTTGGAATTTTAAAACTAAATCCTTGTCCCAAATTGCTTCGCCTTTGCCTTCCCTTAAATAGTAAATCCTTGGAGGAGAATTTCCTCTCAAATCAAAAAACATGTTAGACATCCATATACGCGTAGGGAAATGGGGCTGCATCATTGTAAAAATGTTTTTGTGACTGATGGTGCCTGTATGACGTCCACTTCAACACAGAATCCTTCTTTAACTTTTATGGCAATTTCTGCTCGAGCTGCGAACTATGCCATCGAACAATTGAAAAAAGGCACGCTTTAAAGCTTTTAAATTGTAGGGTTTATAAAGGTCTTTGTGAAAAAGTTCGAGAACTGAATGTTTAATATTATAATAAAAGCCTAAAGTAATTTTTTTTCGAAGCAAATACTGTTTGCGGTATTTTGGTAGGGGTCATAATTTGGGATTACGATATAATTAAACTTGTGGTAAAGAGCAACAGCTTCGGGCAAGTTTTTTCCCGTTTCCAGAACACATTTGATTACCATTAAATCTTTCATCCAAGCCTCCAGTTCTTTTAGAATTGCAGATGCAACTCTTTTTTGACGCCTCTCAGGATGTGTGTACATGCGTTTGATTTCCATAGTGTCTTTGCCAAATGTTTTAAAAGCTCCACAGCCAACAGGAACATTATTTTCATAGGCAACAACAACATGTTTTAAGTTTTCAATTCCGTTAAATTGACTGTAAAACGAATGGTCTTTTCCATCTCGGATGTATAATTCTTGGTTGAGCGAACGAACCAAAAGTTGAAAATCAAGATTATTTTGATCTGTTCTTATGATTTTCATTTTATTTTTTTTGTGAAAAAAGCCAAGGAAGAAAATTCGGATCAGCAAAGACGTTTTTCCAACTGTTGTGTTCTACATTAGAATACCAATTGTAGGTAACTTTAGCGTTATTTTTAATCAAAGCGTTTACCATAGCTTTAGAAAATTCAATTGGAACTACAGTATCAGCATCCCCATGATCTATCCGCCAAACAGGGTTTTTGATTTTTCTTGCAATTTTAGGATTTGCCCCACCACAAATAGCGAAAGCAGCAGCAAATTTATTGGGGTTTCGATACACCAATTCAAATGTACCCATACCACCCATTGATAAACCACCAACATAAATTCGATCTTGATCTACACCATATTTCGAAATAATTTCGTCCAACATTCCCTCAACCAAATCTAAAGTAGGGTTGTTTTTTGGTTTTTCGAAATAGGTAAACTTAGTAGAGGAGTTCTTTTCAACAGTTGCCCAATACGATTCACTAGGACACTGAGGAAAAACAACAATGGCAGGATTTCTTTTTCTAAAGCCTGCATCTATAAACATTTTACTTCCATGAAAAAGCTGAAGCTTATTATCGTTTCCTCGTTCTCCAGATCCATGAAGGAAAAGAAGTAGCGGATAATCTAGGTTGTTTTGATAACCCTCTGGAAGTAAAATACGATACGGAAGGCTTTTGCCATTTTCTTTAAAAAAAGCGGCATGATAGTCTTGTGAAAAGACAGCGAAGCAATTCAAAAAAAACATGTTTAAGGCAACAAAAAGGATTTTAAATTTCATTGATTGAGTTTATAGAAGTAAATAATAGATAATAATTCCGAATATAGTAAATTCAATAGTATTCTTTCTGGATGTTTATTTTAGATCGTTTTGAAAATCTTTTTAGAAGATCTTCTGTAAAGATGGTTACTTTTTGAAAAAAAATTAAACATAAAGACCATTCTAGAAAAACTCAAAAATTAATTCAGCAATAATTTCATTTCATTTCATCATTTTTTTAAGAAAAGAATTCCCGCCAAGCCCCTTTAATTCCTCTCTTGTAAATTTAAAAGCTCGAATTTTTATTGAAATTCGATCTAAGGGTGTATCTATGGAATCTGTTGGAAGTTTTGCGATTTTGTCTAGAACATCAAGACCCTTAAAAAGTTGACCAAAAACAGTGTAATTTTGATTAAGTCTAGGAATCCCTAGCACATCATGAACAATATAAAATTGACAACCAGCAGATAATTTTTCGGGATTGTTATCCCGACCCATTCCAACAGCCCCGTATATGTGTTTGATCTCAGGGTTAAATTCAGGCTCAATAAGATAGGGAGAATTTGAAAATCCTTCTGGCGTGTCAGGACAACCCCCTTGAACAACAAAATCTTCAATTACCCTATTAAAACTTAGAAGATCCCAATAGTGTTGCTCTGCTAATTTTATAAAACTGGCTTTGTGAAGAGGAGTTTCGTTGTAGAGCCAAAAGTACATTTCACCAAGGGGAGTTTCTATATAACCGATTTCATAGGTTTTAGGAGTCGATGTTTTACCGGAAATGAGGAAAAGAAAACTGAAAAGTATAACGGTTTTTTTCATAAAATTTTTTGAAGAAAGAGACTGAGAATGAGCACTATTGTCAAACCACTTAAGTCGAGTATTAAAGTCATCATAAACCAACTTCGATAAAAGAAGAGAATAATAAATCATATTAATGCCATTGAGTGTGAAAAAATTGGTCCAAAGGTTTATCTATTCTCTGGTAGGTATGGGCGCCAAAGAAATCTCGCTGAGCCTGTATGAGGTTAGCAGGGAGGTTTTCTGTACAAAGTCCAATCCAATAATGATAAGCTGAAGAGAAACTGTCTAAAGCAATTTTTTGATCAACGGCATAATGAATAAGAGCTGCCGCACCTGGTTCAGTTGAGGTTAAATCGCTTAAAAGCTGTTTGTTTTTTAACAGTGATTTTTCGGCTGAAAAAGATTCAATTAAGTTTTCCATCAAGGAAGAGCGAATGATGCATCCTTTGGTCCAAACCCTTGCAATTTCAGCGGGATAGTAATCCCAATTATATTTTTGGGAAGCAGACTTTATCAAATTAAAGCCTTGGATATGGTTTATTATTCTCGCAAAATGGTAGGCGTCTTTTAATTTTAAAAGATCAAAAGAATCTAATTTTTGTGTTTTGGGTTTTTGATTGGATAAAGAAGTACGTTCTTTTTTCATACTGGAAAGGTAACGGGAAAAAAGAGCTGAAGACATCATGTTGTTAACTTCCCCCAAAGCAAGCGCAGAATTTGTAGACCACATCCCGGTTCCTTTGCTTCCAGCATTATCAAGAATCAAATCCACAACATAGTCATTCCCTTCTTTTTTAAGGAGGATTTTTGCGCTAATTTCCAATAGATAACTTGCCTCTGGTCCTTTGTTCCACTCTTCAAAAAGCAGAGCCATTTCAGGATAACTCATTTGATGTGATAAAACCGCATAAACTTCAGCTAAAAGTTGCATTTCGGCATATTCGATCCCGTTGTGAACCATTTTTACAAAATGCCCTGCACCGTCAGCGCCAAAATACGCTTGACAAGGTTTTCCTGTTTTATCTTTTGCAGAAATGCTATTCAAAATAGGACTTAGAATTTTATATGCCTCTTTACTTCCTCCAAACATTAGTGAAGCACCTTGACGGGCTCCGACTTCGCCTCCAGATACTCCACAACCAACATAAAGAATTTTCTTTTTTTCAAGAATTTTTACTCTTCTTTGGGTATCTTCATAATGTGAATTCCCTCCATCAAGAATGATATCACCCTCTTCGAGTAAAGGCGTAATTTCATCAATCAACCGGTCAATAGTAGAACCACTTTTAATCATTAACCAAATTTTTCGAGGACGCTCTAGGGCATTAATAAAAGACAGTATGTCTGTAAATCCATACAAATTTTCAAATTGAGAATTTGCAGCAAGAAAATCGAAAATTATACGTTCTTCTCCTTTTACAAACCGATTGTAGACAGCAGTTTCAAACCTATTTTCTGAGCAGTTTAAAGCGATTCCTTGCCCCATAACGCCCATACCTATCACTCCTATTTTTGCGGATCCTTGGATAGTGGTTTGGTTCAAAAACGATTGAACCAATACCTCAACGGGTTGATCAATATTTAGGTGAATGCCATAACTTGGAAGCTCTAAAGCATCCAATTGAGATTGTAGGAGTTCGGGTTTAAAGAAATGATCTTTTCTTTTTTCTAATCGAGATTGAATCAAGTCAAAAGATCCGCTCAAAACCACCCATGTGATTTTGGGATTGTCCTTAGAAAGGATTTTTCGATAATCTTCTTTTAACGCAGAACAAGCTAAAATTGCTCCCCCACTTGAAGACCATTCTTTAATTTTTTTTACAAGCTGATTGAGCCAAGGGTCACGGTCAAAATCATTCAATGCTTTGCCAGATTCCATTTTGTTTTTATTGGCAGGAGAGTGAAAATCATCCGCGTCAAAAAAAGGCTTAGATGTTACTAGAGAAAGGTGTTTTCCGAGACTTGTTTTACCCGAACCACTGACCCCCATGATAATAATCATATGAATAATATTTTGTGTTAAATATAGGAAAAGAAAGAAGGATTACATCATTGAAATAACCTCCTCATCTGCTGTATAAAACTTTTTCATTAAATCAGCTGCCATACATGAATGAACAGGCAAGACCCATATGAGGTCTCCAATTTTATAACCATCAAAGATTGCCTCTGGGACCGACACAATTCCATGTTCCTGTGATAGACTTTTTACAAACATTTTTGGGATATAAGGCCCCCAGGTTTTATTCTTTTTTTCAACAACACGGCCAAAAATAATCCCATCTTCAGGGTCTTCAATTCGATCCTTTGAAAAATGAATACCTCCTCCATAAATAATGATTTCATTTCTGGTTTTGTGCTTTGCAACAATTGGGCAAGCCATTGCCACCGCAATTTCATCTAAACTGTTCGACCCGATGATGTTTTGGGTAAGATCATAGAAGACAAAATTACCTGGGCGTATTTCATCCACTCCATAGAAATCCTCCGAAACACTACAACCGGGAGTGTCGCCAAGGGAGATGATTAAGTTGGGGTATTGTTTTTTGTAGCGTTCTTTAAGTAAAAGAATTTGTTCTTTACTTTTTTGGTGAACTGATTCTACAGCTTCTCTAGACCTGCATTTATAGCTGTGTCCTGCATGACCCAAGAACCCTTTGAACTCAAGAAATTTTTGTTTATTCATTTTAAGTAAAAGAGAATTGATTAGCTCAATATCATCAACGTCAATTCCTGTCCGATGATACCCAATGTCTATTTTTAAGAATATTCCTACGGGGTGCTCGAGCTGTTTGCTAAGAAACTCAAGCACTTCAATATTTTCAATACAAAGGTTGAGCTTAATTTTTTTGGAAAGTTGGTTGATGGTTTTGATTTCCAAGATATTTGTTGGGAAAGCTACCGTAATATCGTCCCATTCTTCAGCAAAATAGGTCGCCATTTTAAGAGAAGAAACCGTAAGCTTTGTCACACCAAACTCTTTGAACCATCTCGAGACCTCCAAAGACTGATGCGTTTTTGCATGTGGGCGAAATTCCAGGCCATGTCTTTTGGCCTTTGAAGCCATCTTCCCAATATTTTTTTTACATCGCTTTACATCTAAAAAAAGAGTAGGAACACAAATCATTTATCTGTTTTTTTTGGATAGAGTTATCCGTAAATTTTGATAAAAGATACAATTAATGTTGTTAAACCAGAGCAAATTTTTTTGTTAAAGAGCTAATGATTTTTGAGAATTGTTTCAAGAGGGAACAAGATTAATCGTTAAGCTTTAACACAGCCATGAATGCTTCTTGTGGAATTTCAACATTTCCTACTTGGCGCATTTTTTTCTTACCTTTCTTCTGTTTTTCAAGAAGTTTACGCTTACGAGAGATATCTCCTCCATAGCATTTAGCTGTTACGTCTTTTCGTAAAGCTTTGATTGTTTCTCTGGAGATAATCTTTGCTCCTATAGCTGCCTGAATTGGAATATCAAATTGTTGTCTTGGGATAAGTCCGCGTAATTTTTCACACATTTTTTTTCCAATAGTATATGCGTTGTCTGCATGAATCAAAGCAGAAAGGGCATCTACTTGACTTCCGTTCAACAGAATATCTACTTTAACTAATTTTGAGGGACGCATTCCTATGGGCGAATAATCAAAAGAGGCATAGCCTTTGGAAACGGTTTTTAGACGATCATAGAAATCAAAAACAATTTCAGCCAAGGGCATATCAAAGTTCAATTCAACGCGCTCAGTAGTCAAATACGTTTGATTAGTTATTATCCCTCTTTTTTCTATACACAGAGACATTACATTTCCAACAAAATCTGCCTTAGTGATTATGGAGGCTTTAATGTAAGGTTCTTCTACCCGGTCAAGTGCAGATGGATCGGGAAGATCAGAAGGATTGTTTACCAGTAACAAATCGTTTACATCTTTTTTTACAAAGGCATGATAAGAAACGTTTGGAACGGTAGTGATTACGGTCATATTAAATTCCCTTTCTAGGCGTTCTTGGATAATTTCTAAATGTAACATTCCGAGGAATCCACAACGGAAACCAAATCCAAGAGCTGCCGAGCTTTCTGGAAGAAAAACAAGGGAAGCATCGTTCAATTGAAGCTTTTCCATGGAAGCACGGAGTTCTTCATAGTCTTCGGTGTCTACGGGATAAATTCCGGCAAAAACCATGGGTTTTACTTCTTCAAATCCATCAATAGCATTTTGAGTAGGGTTGGTTGGTGAGGTTATGGTGTCACCGACCTTTACTTCTTTTGCGTCTTTGATTCCTGTGATCAAGTAACCTACATCTCCAGCACTGATTGTTTTCTTAGGTTCTTGTTTGAGTTTAAGCGTTCCAATTTCGTCTGCATTGTATATGTTTTGCGTAGCAATAAATTGAATTTTTTGTCCTTTTGAAATCGAGCCGTTTAAGATTCTAAAATAGGTTTCAACCCCACGAAAGGGATTGTAAACAGAATCAAAAATAAGAGCTTGAAGAGGCTCATCTGCACTCCCTTTAGGCGCGGGAACACGTTCAATAATTGCAGACAAAACATCTTGAATCCCTAATCCTGTTTTTGCAGAAGCAGGAATAACCTCTTCAGGCTCACAACCTAATAAGTCAACGATATCGTCGGTAACTTCCTCTGGGTTTGCTGACGGGAGGTCTACTTTGTTGAGAACGGGAATAATTTCTAGATTATTTTCAAGGGCTAAATATAAGTTCGAAATGGTTTGAGCTTGAATGCTTTGTGCTGCATCTACAATAAGTAATGCGCCCTCGCAAGCAGCAATTGAACGAGAGACTTCATAAGAAAAATCTACGTGACCAGGAGTGTCAATAAGGTTTAAGACATAGTTTTGCCCTTGGTGAGCATATTCCATTTGAATGGCGTGTGATTTTATGGTAATCCCACGTTCTCGTTCCAAATCCATATTGTCCAGCAATTGATCCTGTTTTTCGCGATCTGTAACAGCGCCTGTAAAATCCAACAAACGGTCCGCTAAAGTGCTTTTCCCATGGTCGATGTGGGCAATAATGCAAAAATTTCTGATATGCTTCATGCGTCTCTTTCCTATTCTTGTCCGACAAAGATACTTATTTGTAGCGTGCTTTTTTTGTTTTAAGATTAAATTTACTTTGAAACAAAATCGATTGAAATATCATGTAATAAATAATTGTTAACTTGTTAAAAATATAACCTCTAAATCTAAAAACGATAACACTAACCATTAAAAATCAAGAGCATTATTCCAGAGGCGAACTGTTGCTTCGAACCATCTTTGGACCCTTGTACATAACACTTCCCCATGTGTTTTTACTCTTCTTTGTTGGACTGTGGGGGGCCATACTCTTTTTTGTTGCTTTTTTGGTAGTTGTTTTTACGGGATCAGGAGCAATCATCAATATTATTTTAAAGAAAAACGTTCGCAATAAGATTAAGATGTCCTAAAATAAATCGTACTTATGAAAAATTTTTACTTATTTAAAGTTTCCTTATTTTCTCTTCTTCATAATTTCTTGCAGCAAAAAAAAGATAACACTTAGATTGAAAATGGTGGTGTAATCTCCTTGGAAGTCCCTTCTGTGTTTTCAAGCATTTACAACGCTTCTGACATTTACCTAGGGTGGACTTTGTGGTTATTAAGGTAAAAGGGGCCTGGATCATGACAGCCCTTTTTTTGATGAGGGAGGTTCAAGAAATGATGCTTACGACGGGTCTAGCCTAAATGAATAAAAATTATTCTTTTATTTGGTTTATATTATAAACTGGTTTATGTTTGTGGTCTGATCTTTAAACTTTATACCATGAAAACAAATGTTTCTGACCCACAAGCGCAGCTTGAAATCATTTCTCAAACCATTGCAAAAGCAAAGGAAAACTTAAGCGAACACAGTTTTGCATTTATTTTTTGGGGATGGCTTGTGAGCCTGACTGCACTTTTAACTTATGCTCTTGTTGTGTATAGCTCACTGGGAAATTTAAGTTATTTAGCTTGGCCGATAAACACTCTTATGGGTTTTGCTGCAATGATAATATATTACAGAAAAAAAGAAAAAAAGAAAAAACATCAAACGCATGTTGAATATTTTCTTTCCAAGCTTTGGATAGTGATCGGCTGTGTACTCCTTTTTTTCAGTCTTACCTTCCCTTTTGTGAAATTTAACCCCTGGTTTTTCTTTCCCATAATCGTTGGAATCGGCACCGCAGTGAGTGGAGCTGTTCTTAAGTTTAACCCTTTAGTTTTAGGCGGATTTGTCCTTCTTAGTTTCCCTTTGTACAGTGTCCTAGTTTCGAAAGAGGCTTTGCTAGTCTTGTATGCAGGAGTAATTATTGTTTCTTATTTAATACCGGGATATCTCCTTAAAAATCATCAATCATGAATCCATTAGACCCATTGCTTACAACTCCTTTACGTTTAGGGGCAATGTCTTTACTGATCAAATTAAAAGCTGCTTCTTTTGTTTACCTCAAAGAAGAGCTCAACGCAACTCAAGGCAATCTCAGTGTACAATTATATAAGCTCAAAGATGCTAGATACATCAACATTGAAAAACGCTTTGAAGGAAGCCATCCCCTAACTGAAATTAAAATTACCACCAAAGGAATCCGAGCTTTTGAAGAACACGTAAAAAATCTTAAAGACTATTTGCACCTCACATAAAATGATTATAAAAATTTTAAAGAAATTCTAAGTCGTTTGATTCTCTGATTTTCCTGTCATTACAAAAAGAAGATATAAAATGGAAATAAAAGATGCTAACGGGAATATTCTAACAGATGGGGATACCGTAAAACTAATCAAAGACCTTAAACTTAAAGGAACTTCAACAACAATCAAAAGGGGTACTTGTTTAACGGACAATACCGGCGAAATTGATTGTAGAGTAAATAAAATGAATATCGTCTTACGCACAGAGTTTGTAAAAAAATAACTTTTACACATACTGGAGGGTTGTTTTTTTTGAATTTATTTCAGTATATTTCATTAAAATGAACTTCGGTGCAAGAAATATCTTTTAATAAAATTTTAATTGGATTCGCTTTTTCTCCAAATCTTAAGGCAAATGTCTTTGAGGCTATTCGCCTAGCTGATTTTTTTGGGGCACATCTTTATTTTCTTCATGTTGGATCTAAATCTGCTACAAAAGAACAAACCCTTAACGATCTGCTTGAAGAGTCACCAATTAAACTAAAAAAGGTCTCATTTATTTGGCAAGAGGGAAAACCTGTTGAAACCATCATAGATCAATGTAAAAAAAAAGGTGTTGATTTATTATTGCTTGGCGCTCTTCAGCGTGAAAACATGGTAAAATTTTATATGGGTTCTATTGCTCGAAAACTTACTCGTAAAGCGCCCTGTTCTGTACTTTTAATGATTAAACCCTCTGTAATAAGAAAACCTTCACAACATGTAGTGGTTAATGCTTTCGAAAGTCCTCAAACAAAAACAACAATTAATTCTGCCTTTTACTTCGCACGAGCATTGGGAATTCCAAAACTTACTTTGGTTGAAGAAATTGATCGCTCTAAAGTTGCAGCATTGGCTTACGATGATCGAAGTTTAAGAAAAGTAACCCTCCGAAAAGAAAAATTAAAACGTCGAGAACTTTCTCGGGTTCGTGAAATATTACATCATATTCCTGATACATTGAAAGAAAGTATACAGGTTCATCTTCAAAACATTTTTGGTACCCGTGGATATTCTATTGGACATTATGCAAGGGTTGTACGTGCCGATTTGCTCATTATGAATGCTGCGGAGAACCGGAAGAGTTTTTTGGAGCGAATTTTTCCAAAAGACCTTGAACATATTTTGTCCGAACTTCCAACCGATGTTCTCATAATACAAAATAAAGATAATGGGTAAAACAAATACATTTCAAAACTTCCTTGGAACGTTGCCTGCAAATATTTTTTCAGGCTTTGTTGTTTCTCTAGTCGCATTACCCTTAGGTTTAGGGTTGGCTATTGCTTCCGAAGCCCCTCCTATTGCAGGTATTCTTTCTGCTATTGTCGGTGGGGTCGTTGTTGCTGTTTTGGGAGGGTCTCAATTAACAATTGCTGGGCCCGGAAATGGTTTGGTTATTGTTTTACTATCATCCATTACCCTTTTAGGAAAAGGTGATCTTTACCAGGGATATCTATTTACATTAGCCGCAGTAGTAATTTCAGGTGTCTTAATATATCTTTTTGGTCTTTTTCGTTTTGGTGCGTTGAGTGAGTTTTTCCCGGCTTCTGCTCTTCAAGGAATGTTAGCCGCTATTGGAATTGGAATTCTTTCAAAACAAATTCACGTAATGCTTGGAGTAACCACGGCTAGTGGTAGCCCCCTAGAATTACTTCTTCAAGTTCCAGATAGTGTTTTATACCTTATTGAAAACAGTTCCTTAGAAGTCCTTATTGCTGCGGCAATGGGAGTAGGAAGTTTTTTAATTTTAATTTTGTATTCAAAAATTCAAAACCCTATTTTTCAATTAGTCCCAGCCCCTATGTGGGTGGTTCTATTAGCTATAGGATTGTCCTACTATTATGAGTATATCGCAGTTGTTCCATACCCTATGGGAGAAAATTTACTTATTACTCTTCCCGAAAATCTTTTGGGTAGCCTCCCCTTCCCTGATTTTGGAAAAATTAATAGTGTTGAGTTTATCGGTATTGTCCTTTCACTAACCTTGATTTCTTGTATTGAATCATTATTAAGCATAAAAGCCGTGGACAAATTAGACCCTTTAAAAAGAAGATCAAACGTAAATAAAGACCTGAGAGCTCTAGGAGTTGCTACCACCATAAGTGGTTTTGTGGGGGGGCTTAATGTTGTAACTGTTATAGCCAGAAGTTCAGTAAACGTAAATAATGGAGGTTCAAATCGTTCTGCAAATTTATTTCATGCGCTATTTTTATTGTTGTTTATTTTACTATTTCAAGATCAAATTCAACGGATTGCATTGCCTGCTTTAGCTGCGATATTAGTCTATACGGGCTATCGTTTAGCAGCACCTGAAAACCTAATTATGTTATTCAAGATAGGTAAGGAACAAGCGATTATTTTTATGGCTACTCTTGGGATGACATTAGCCTATGGTTTAATTCCTGGGATAGCCTTTGGGGTTGTTACAACGTTTTTTACTCATATAATAATCAATAAAAACATTTCCCTTTTTACTCGAAATTGGTTAAAACCCAATGTTTTGATGTTTCGAGAAGAGGATAGTGGCAACTATTTTGTTAGTGTAAAAAACTTCTGTAATTTTCTAAATTTCTATAAATTAAAAGCCTTGCTGGATGAAATTCCTGAGACCGAACACGCCATAATTGATTTCTCTCTATGTGAGTTTGTTGATCACACAGTTATGGAAGGTCTAAACGACTACAGAAGGAGTTTTAAAAATAAAAACGGAGTTTTCGAAATCATCGGTCTTGATGTTCATTTTTCGAACACGCAACACCCTTTTGCAATTCGAAAGGTACTTCCATTACCCGATTTTTTTAGCTTAAGTACCAACTTAACAAAAAGACAGCAATCTCTTAAGAAATTTGCTCAACACTTGAAATGGTCTTATCGTCCAGAGCTTTCATCTGAAGCAGCAGGCATAGAACAATTTGAATATTTTAAAACAAAACAAATTAATTATCAATATAATTTACTTGCTGATGAATCCAAACGTTTTAAATTGTTTGATATCTCTTATAGTGAGGGAGCGTTTATTGCTAAAGAAGGTTTAAAATCATCTTTTTTAATGATCGAGCTCAATCAAAAGCTGCCCCAGTTTATTTTAGACAAAGAGTATTTGCTCGTTGGTTTATATGAAGCTAGAGGATACAAGGATATTAACTTTAAAGAGGCCCCAGACTTTTCTAAACGCTTTTTTTTAACTGGAAAAAATAGAAAGGAAATTCGAAAATGGTTTACTCCTGAAATTATTTTCTTTTTTGAAAGCCACTCTTATTTCCATGTTGAATCAAATGAAAACATTCTTTTAATCAAAGGAAGAAACAGGCTTTCCGGCATAGAAGAAATAAAAAAAATGCTCGCTTTCGGAAAAGAACTTACTCATTTATTAAACAATCAATAACACCATGAAAAAACCCATTCTTTCCATATTAACATTCTTTTTATTTTGGTCTGTTATAGGACAAAAAACCAGTGGATCTGTTGAGCGTTTGGATAACGAAATCAATAACTTAATTCCTCCTAATGCTGTAATAGAAGTTTTAGCAGATGGTTTTAGCTGGGCGGAGGGACCTGTTTGGGTTCCTGAATTAAATGGACTCCTTTTTACTGATGTCCCCGAAAACAAAATGTACTTATGGAAAGAAGCCCAAGGGCTTTCTCTATACCTTAATCCAAGTGGGTATACTGCATCTGCTCCCAATGTAAAAAAGAGTGGGGCAAACGGCTTGATTCTGGACCCTGAAGGAAATCTCATTATTGCTCAACACGGTGATCGTAGAATCGCCTTAATTGAAAAACCTCTTAATAAACCTGGGGCTTTCAAAACAATAATCGATCGTTTTAATGGAAAGCGTTTTAACAGCCCCAACGATTTAATTCTTTCTAAAAATGGTGACCTCTACTTTACAGATCCTCCCTATGGTTTGTCTGGAGACGAAGATCCCTTAAAAGAAATTCAAACTAATGGTGTTTACAAGTTAGATGCCAAAGGAAATCTTTCTCAAATTTATTCTGATTTAAACCGTCCAAATGGTTTGGCTCTTTCTAAAGATGAGAGCATTTTATATGTGGCAAATTCTGACCCTAAAAAAAACTTATGGTTAGCTCTTTCACTAAAAAACGGAGCCGTTTTAAGTGAGCGAGTGTTTTTTGATGTAACAAATAAAAAGGGCCTTGGCTTGGCTGATGGTATGAAAGTTCATAGCAAAGGATATGTGTTTGCGACAGGGCCAGGAGGAGTTTTAATTTTTACTCCTAAAGGGAAACATTTGGGAACAATAAAGACAGAAGTTGCTACTGCGAATTGTGCTTTTAACTCAGACGAAAGTATGTTGTATATGACATCTGATAATGTTTTGTCTCGAATTCAATTAAAACAATAACCGCTCATGAAATTATATGCAATTGAAACGGGAAATTTTATGCTCGACGGCGGGGCGATGTTCGGTGTTGTTCCTAAACCACTCTGGGAAAAAACCAATCCATCAGATGCTAAAAATAGAATTAAAATGGCCGCAAGGTCACTTCTGATACAAGATGGAAATAAACTCATTTTGATTGATACGGGAATGGGTAATAAACAGTCTGATAAATTCTATGGACATTATTCCCTTTGGGGTGACCATTCGCTGGATAAATCTCTAAAAAAAATGGGGTTTCATCGAGATGACATTACTGATGTTTTTTTAACCCACCTCCATTTTGACCACTGTGGTGGAGCAATTCATTACAATTCAAAAGGGAATTTAGAACCTGCATTTAAAAATGCTAACTTTTGGTCGCATCTAAATCATTGGGAGTGGGCAACCAACCCAAACAGCAGAGAAAAAGCTTCATTCCTTCCTGAAAACATACTTCCCATAAAAGAAAGTGGACAATTAAATCTTATCAAGGGATCTGATAGACAACTAAGCACACCTTTAGGTTTTGACGTACTAGTGATGGATGGGCACACCGAAAAACAAATGTTGCCTCTAATTCAATATCAAGGAAAAACTATTGTTTTTGCTGCGGATCTAATTCCAACTGTTGGGCACTTACCCATTCCTTACATAATGGGTTATGATACACGTCCTTTGTTAACTTTAAAAGAAAAGGCTTCTTTTTTGAATAGGGCATTAGAAAACAATTATTTACTCTTTTTAGAGCATGATGCCCAAAATGAACTTGTGGAGCTTATGGAAACAAATAAAGGAGTTCGTTTTAAAGAAAGTTTTCTGTTTAAAGACTATTTTAAGTCTTAGTTTGTTAATTTTACCCCTGTCTTATCGTTAAAATCATACTTATGAAACAACTTATTTTAATACTCATTGGCTTTTTATCAACTTCTATTTCTGCTCAATACTGGCAACAAGAAGTAGATTATACAATGTCTGTTCGTTTGGACACAGAAACGGCCATATATACAGGAACTCAAAAATTGATTTATACCAACAATTCACCTGAAACCCTCAAAAAGGTTTTTTATCACTTATACTTTAATGCTTTCCAGCCAGGGAGTGATATGGCGATTCGACTAAAAAACGGGGGAGATAAAAACCGTAGATTTAAAATAAATTTAGATTCTTTATCCGCAAATCAAAGTGGATATCTCAACGTTTCTAATTTAAAACAAAACGGGAAACCGGTTCAAACAAAAGACTCTGAAACGATTTTAGAAGTTACCTTAAATGAACCTTTAGCCTCAGGAGAATCAACAGTGCTGGAGTTAGAGTTTGAAGGTCATGTTCCTGATGTAATTCGACGTTCAGGAAAAAATTCTAAAGAGGGTGTTGCTTTTTCAATGGCGCAATGGTATCCCAAACTTTCTGAATATGATGTTGACGGATGGAATACAGATCCTTATACGGGTAGAGAGTTTCATGGTGTTTGGGGGAATTTTGATGTAAAAATTACTTTAAATAAAGACTTTACCGTTGGGGGTAGTGGATATCTTCAAAATGCTGATGAGATTGGCAAGGGATATAGTAAACGTAAACGCTCAAAATCTAAAAAAGGAGAAATCACTTGGCATTTTATAGCTCCAGGTGTCCACGACTTTACATTTGCTGCAGACCCAGATTACATTCATAACATTTATCCTGGTCCAAACAATGTTGATCTTCATTTTTTCTACAAAAACGACCCTGAAATCATTGAAAATTGGAAAAAACTTCAACCAATTACTGCTGAGTTAATGGAATATTTTAACGATAAAATTGGTCCATATCCATACAAGCAATATTCTGTAATTCAAGGAGGTGATGGAGGTATGGAATATGCAATGTGCACGCTTATTACTGGTGGACGAAAATTTGGCTCATTAGTTGGTGTAACTGCACATGAGCTTGCTCATTCTTGGTTCCAATTTCTTTTAGCGACAAACGAAACCAAACACGAATGGATGGATGAGGGTTTTACAACCTTTATTTCGACTTTAGCAGAAAACGTTGTTTTAAAAGAAGAAAAAGAATTTCCTCTTAGTCGTTCTTATAAAGGTTATTTGAGTCTTGCTAACTCGGGAGTGGAACAACCTCAAAGTTCGAATGCAAATCGTTATCATTATAACTATGCATATGAAAGTACGGCTTACAACAAAGGAGCGGTTTTCTTGGGTCAATTGGGTTATATTATAGGAACTGAAAACCTGTTTAAAACCCTACAAATATATTATGATGAATATAAGTTTAAGCACCCTGTACCAAACGATGTCAGAAGAATTGCTGAACGCGTTTCTGAAATTCAATTGCGTTGGTATTTGACCGATTGGACGCAAACAACAAACACTATTGATTATGCTATAGAAAGTGTTGTTCCTGAAAAATCAATTACACAAATTAATTTAAAAAGAATTGGTCTAATGCCTATGCCCTTGGATGTTTTGGTTAAATATAAAGATGGCTCTCATGAATTTTATTATATACCCATTACTTTAATGCGTGGAGAAAAAGAAAATCCTTATGAAGCTCCTTGGACCGTAGAAAAAGACTGGTCATGGGCCAATCCAAAATATACTTTTTCTATTGATCGTAAAACAGATGAAATTGACTTTATTACCATTGACCCTTCTTATTATATGGCAGATGTTGATCGAGACAATAATACCTTTATAAATGAATGAAATGATTACCCTAAATCGCCTAAAAGGAAAAGAGAAAATAAATACCCTCTTTCGAAAAGGAACCATTCACCGAACTAAACTCCTATTGCTTAAAGTTCTTATGACTAGTGATGAAGAAAATAGGCTGTATGCAGGTGTTTCTGTACCAAAAAAATTTTTTACCCGTGCTGTAGATCGAAATCAAATCAAAAGACAGTTGCGGATTGCCTTAAAAACGCTAGAAAAGGAGATTCCTTTTAGTGGATCTTGTATGTTAATTTATAATGGACAAAAAACACCTACAACTCAAAAACTTATTGTTGAATTAAAGATTATTCTTGAGAAATATAGTTAGGTTTTAAAGAAATTTAAGGAATCTGGTATATCATACCTATATGAGGAATACCGTCCTCTAAATAATTTTCCCCTGTTGCTTTAAAATGGTGTTCCTTATAAAACTTCTCTAAGTGTGCTTGAGCAGAAATTTTAATTGGTATTTGATTATACCTCTTTTGTGAAGTTTTCATAGAAAAATTTACTAAACGGTGACCTATATTCCTTCCCCTATAAGCTGGTGATACAACTATTCTTCCTATAGAAGCATAGTCAGAATAAGAAAACCCTTTGCCTAAAATTCTTGCATATGCAACTAATTTTCCTTCATCTAGGCCTAAAATATGAAGAGAGTTAAGGTCTTTTCCGTCGATATCCTGATAAACACACTCTTGTTCTACAACAAAAACTTCAGAACGAAGTGCATATATATCATGTAGCTCTTGATGGGTAAGCTTATCAAAAGGTTTTTCAATAAACAATAACATCAAACACAGGGTATTTTGTCTATTCTATTTTGATGTCTTCCTCCTTCAAATTCAGTATTTATATACACTTCAACCATTGCAATTGCCTGAGGAATTGAAATGAAACGTGCTGGTAAGCTTAATATATTTGCGTCATTGTGCTGACGAGCAAGCATGACTATTTCTTTATTCCAACAAAGAGCAGAACGAATATCTTGATATTTATTTGCTGTCATAGATGCACCATTTCCACTACCACAAATAATAATACCAAAACTTGCTTTTTTTGAAGAAACATCTTGAGCAACTGGATGAATAAAATCAGGATAATCTACACTTTCTTCAATATCTGAACCGTGATTAAAAACTTCATGCCCTTTGCTTTTTAAATAAGAAACAATATTATTTTTGTATTCTACACCTGCGTGATCATTGCCTATCGAAAATTGCATTTTTTTATTTTTTTATAAATGTAAACAAACCTAGTATTCTTGTTTATAACTTAATCCTGTAAATAAGATAATTTGTTGATAAGTTATTCTATTAAATCAACTGATGTTAATTTAGGTTTTTGTTTAAAATTTTATTTGTATAATCAAAATTTTCTTTTCTAATAATATCTTTTTATTTGTTAAAAAAGAAGACTAGTTATAAACCGATTTTAATTTTAAATATACCTTTAAATATTAAAAGTTTAAAATATTAACTATTGTTTATAAATCCATTAATCTATTAATAATGATGATTTTAAGGCTCTAATAAACCGTTATTAAATGTTTATAATTATACGTTTATCGAATTAAAAAAAATAAAATTAAAAAAAAATACCGCTATTAACACACTATCATAAACATCATTTTTTTTTAAAATTAAATAAAAAAAAATATTAATAATGTTAAGACTGTTCGTAATAAAGATTGATGTTCAATATTATTAGAGTAATTTTGTTTCTATGGCTAAAAGAAAGAAAAACAATTCTTTAGAACGAAAGCTACTAAAGCACTTTCGAAACAATCCTGATAAAGAATATAATTACAAACAATTAGCAGCTTTTTTTGAAATAAAAGATACTAAGAAACGTAATGAAATTATTAAAATTTTAAATAGTTTAATTTCAAATAAAACTCTTCATAGCCCTTCAAAAGGAAAATATAAGCTTCCATCATCAGGACAACAGTATTATCAAGGTATATTAGATATAACCTCAACTGGTAGAGGTTTTGTTATTTGTGGGGAGTTAGATCAAGACATAATTATTTCAAAAAATAACATTAATAAAGCTTTTCAAGGGGATTTTGTTGAAGTTTATGTTTACAAACGCAAACAAAAATCAGGAGCGTTTGAAGGAGAAATAGTTGCAATCTTAGAGAGAAACAAAAAGGAATTTGTGGGAATTTTACAGATTGAAAAAAATTATGCTTTTGTTTTGACACGAGGCCCAAAAATGTACACAGATTTCTTTATTGATAAAAAACAATTAACAGGTTACAATAATGGTGATAAAGTTTTGGTAGCATACAAAGATTGGCCAAAAAGGGCCGGATCACCATATGGAACATTAATAGAGTCTTTTGGATCGCCCGGTGAAACACGCACAGAAATGCACGCAATATTATCCGATTATGGATTACCATACCGTTTTCCCGAAGAGGTAGAAGCAACCGCAAATTCTATTAATCAAAGAATACAACAAGAAGAAATTAAAAAAAGAAGAGATTTTAGAAATACACTTACTTTTACCATAGATCCAAAAACAGCAAAAGATTTTGACGATGCTTTATCTTTCAAAGTTTTAGATAATAATAGTTATGAAATTGGCATTCACATTGCTGATGTTTCACATTATGTAAAACCAAACACTATTTTAGATCAAGAAGCTTATGAACGTGCAACATCTGTTTACTTAGTTGACCGGGTGGTTCCTATGTTACCAGAAGTTCTATCAAATGGTGTATGTTCTTTAAGACCTAGAGAGGAAAAATATTGTTTTTCTGCTGTTTTCACTATGAATTCGGAAGGAGATGTATTGAAAGAATGGTTTGGGAAAACAGTTATTTATTCTAACCATCGTTTTGCTTATGAAGAAGCTCAAGAGTTAATAGAAACAGAAAAGAATATAATATCAAAAGATGTTTCATTAACTGGGAAAGCATATACTGTTGATAGTGAAACTTTATTTGCTGTACTCAAATTAAATAAAATAGCAAAAGAACTTCGAATAATACGAATGAATCAAGGGGCTTTGTCTTTTGACCGAGTAGAAGTAAATTTTATTTTAAAAGATGATGAAACCCCAGAAAGTGTGTTTTTTAAAACCTCTAAAGAGGCTAATAAATTAGTTGAAGAGTTTATGTTACTTGCTAATAGAAGTGTTGCTTCTTTCGCAGGAAATAGAAACCCTCCCCTACCCTTTGTTTACCGAATACACGATGAACCAGATCCAGACAAACTATTTGATCTACAAATGGTTGTTTCAAACTTCGGACATAAATTAGATTTAAAAACAAAAAACATAAGCAAATCATTAAATAGTTTATTATTAGATGTTCAGGGTAAACAAGAACAAAACTTAATAGACACTTTAACTATTCGATGTATGAGCAAGGCAGAGTACAAAATGGAAAATATTGGTCATTATGGTTTAGCTTTTAATTTCTATTCTCATTTTACTTCTCCTATTCGACGTTATCCCGATATTATGGTTCATAGATTATTAGAAAAACATTTAGAAAAACAAGAAGTAAAAGATATCAATTACTATCACACAGCCTGTAGACATTCATCCCAAAGAGAACAGTTGGCTACAAAAGCAGAGCGCGATTCTATTAAATTTATGCAAATTAAATTTATGGAAGATAAGATTGGAAAGGTTTTTGAAGGTGTAATTTCAGGTGTTACAGATCGTGGTATATACGTCGAATTGATTGAAAATAAATGCGAAGGGATGGTTAAAATAAAAGACATTTCAGGAGACTTTTTTAATTATGATGAAAAGAATCATTCATTGGTTGGAGAACGAACAAAAAAAAGATATCAATTAGGAGATTCTATTGATGTATATGTTTTGAAAGCAGATTTAATAAAAAGACACTTGGATTTCAAAATAAAAGAGAATGTTCTGGTGTAGATTTACTAATTTTAAAAAACGTTTAAACTCATAATATGAAGTCATTTTTAATTTCCTTAATTTTCTTATTTGGTTCAATTAGTTTTGCTCAGACAGCTGATCAAGATTCTGTTTCTATTGAGAAAAACAAACGTATAGAACGAACAAAAACAATAATGATGAGTCCTTTTTCAGGGATTAAAGTCTTTTCAGGAATTCAAGTAAAACTTATTCCCTCAACTGAAAATAAGCTCATCTTATCTGGAGAAAACTTTGAGACGGTCGTAACTACTTTAAAAAAAGATGTGTTGCGTATTAAACACTCTTTAGATCAAATCTTCAATCCAAAAAACACTTATATAGAAATTTATTTTTCTGAGCCTTTGGATCTTATCCACACTTATCAAGGCTCAATAGTTGAATCAAAAGCAACCTTAAAATCAACAAGTATTAATTTAAAAGCTCACGAAGGATCAAATATTGACCTTAATTTAGAAAGTGAAAAAATAAAATCTAGCGTTAATTCAGGTGCAACCCTTATTATTAAAGGCACAACAGTTAATCATGAATTAAAAATACTTGGTGGAGGTATATGTGAATCCGAAACCCTTTTGACCCAACAAACAACAGTAAAGGTTACTGCAGGAGGTGTTGCTTATATTCATGCTTCTGATTTGATTGAGGCCACTGTAAACGTTGGAGGAATTGTCAGAATTCATGGAAGACCAACCAAACTAATAAAAACAAAAAGAATTGGCGGAACAATCACAGAAATGAATTAGACCCTTTACAAACAGAGAGAGATTAAAAAAACCCGTATTTCAAACACGGGTTTTTTTTTGAGGCATCGAGCGGATTCGAACCGCTGTACAAGCTTTTGCAGAGCTCTGCCTAGCCACTCGGCCACGATGCCAGTTGGGCAAAAATAAGAAATAAAATGTTTTTATTCCTTTTTTCTTTTCCCTTTTCGTTCTATACTTACTTCTTCTACTTCTCCACCAATAGGAGGGTTTTTCTTAGCCACATTTATCCAAACCGATTCTACAGATTTATGTTCTTCCAAAATGCGAGCGATAATTTTTTGAACAACAACCTCCAGAAGTTTAACTCTTTGGTTCATTTCTTCTTTTACAATAGAATACAGTGAAACGTAATCTACAGTATCGGAAAGATTATCCGACACAATAGATTTAGACAAATCTGTTTTTACTTTAACATTTACGACATAATTACTACCAATCTTTCCTTCTTCAACCATACAACCATGGTTTGAGTAGAGTTTTATGTTTTTAATTCGAATAATACCCATACATAGACTTTCGGCAAATATAAAAAAGAGGTGTTAATAATAGTCAGAACCCTTTCTCTTTTTCAATATCTTTGTAAAAATATATTTTCATGTCCGAAACAACAGATTCTTTACATTTTATAGAACAAATCATTCAAGACGACTTAGATGCTGGTTTTCCATCTAAGGAATTACGCTTCCGTTTTCCACCTGAACCTAATGGGTATTTACATATAGGTCATGTTAAAGCAATTGCTTTAAATTTTAATTTAGGAAAACGTTTCGGTGCCCCAGTGAACCTTCGTTTCGATGATACAAACCCAGCAAAAGAAAGTATAGAATACGTTAATGCAATTAAAAAAGACATCCAATGGTTAGGTTATCAGTGGGATAAAGAATGTTATGCATCAGACTATTTTGAGCAATTATTTGTTTGGGCAAATGAACTGATTAATAGTGGTTTAGCATATGTAGATTCTCAAAATTCTGAGGATATTGCATCTCAAAAAGGAACCCCAACTCAAGCGGGAACAAACAGCCCTTTTCGAGACACCCCCCCTGAAGTAAACTCAAGGCTTTTTAAAGAAATGGCTGAAGGCAAACACAAAGAAGGCAGCTTTGTTCTCCGTGCAAAAATTGATATGGCATCTCCCAATATGCTTATGCGAGATCCTGTGATTTACAGAATTCTCAACAAAGAGCATCACCGAACAGGAACTAAATGGTGTATTTATCCTATGTATGATTGGACACACGGTGAATCTGATTATATTGAATCTGTTTCACATTCTTTATGTACACTAGAGTTCAAACCTCACAGAGACTTGTATGAGTGGTTTCTCAGTCATATAAGCCCACTTGAACATAAGTACCCTAAACAAAGAGAATTTGCACGCCTCAATTTATCTTATACAGTTACAAGCAAAAGAAAGTTAGCCGTTCTTATTGAAAATGGAACTGTGGCGGGATGGGACGATCCAAGAATGCCTACTATTTCCGGTTTAAGACGACGAGGTTTTACGCCACAATCTCTTCGAAACTTTGTTAAAACAGCTGGAATTTCAAAAAGGGAAAACGTAATTGATGTGTCTTTACTAGAGTTTTGTGTTCGTGAAGATCTCAACACTAAAGCTTCACGTTTTATGGCGGTACTTGACCCTATCAAATTGGTTATTACTAATTATCCCGAGGGGTCAACAGAAATGTTGGAGACAGAAAACAATCCTGAAGATGCTTCCCAAGGGTCTCGATTACTTCCTTTTTCAAAGAATCTTTTTATAGAGCGTAATGATTTTAAAGAAGAAGCTAACCGAAAGTATTTTCGTTTGACTATTGGAAAAGAAGTCCGCTTGAAAAGCGGATATATTATTGAAGGGCAAAAAGTTTTCAAAGACAATCAAGGAAATGTTGTTGAAGTTCATTGTACCTATGACCCAGAAAGCAAAAGCGGATCTGGTTCTTTAGCAAGTCAAAGAAAAGTTAAGGGAACAATTCATTGGGTTAATCAAGAAACAGCACAACAAGCCAAAGTAAATTTATACGATCGTTTATTTAATGTTGAAAATCCAGATCAAAATAAAGATCAGGAATTTACTGATTTTATCAACACAGATAGCTTTAAACAAGTAACGGCTCAAGTAGAGCCATCTCTAGTCAATTTAAATCCTGGCACGAATATACAGTTTCAGCGCTTAGGATATTTTGTAGTAGATGATGACTCAACTAAAAATAAGCTTGTGTTTAATAAGACCTTAGGTTTACGCGATACTTGGTCTAAAAAGAAATAAATTTAGCTTGCCAAAAACTCCTTTAAAAGCAGATTATCTTTCGGCATTAGGACCCTTCTAATTGAAAAGTTTTAAGGGTTATTCTTTCCTTTTTTTCTTCTCATTATTTTCTTTCATTGCTTCACCAATCTGATTACTTGCCGTAAAAGAAGCCACCATATTATTTAACATATCACTACCAGCTTGAGGAGAATTAGGCAGCAAAATTAAGTTGCTGTTTGTGTGTTCTCCAATAGACTGAAGGGTGTCGTAATGTTGTGTAACCACGATTAACGCAGAAGCCTCTTGTGAATTGATACCTACTCCATTCAGCACATCAACAGATTCTTCTAAACCTCTTGCAATTTCTCTTCTCTGATCTGCAATTCCTTGTCCTTGTAATCGCTTACTTTCCGCTTCAGCCTTTGCCTTCTCAACAATTAAAATTCTTGCAGCATCTCCTTCGTATTGAGCAGCAACCTTTTCCCGTTCAGCAGCATTAATTCTATTCATAGCCTCTTTTACTTGACCATCTGGATCAATATCAGTAACTAGAGCCTTTATGATATCATATCCATAGTTTGTCATTGCTTCGTTGAGCTCTCCTTTAACTGCATTTGCTATGTCGTTTTTCTTCTCAAAAACATCATCCAATTTCATTTTTGGAACTTCAGCTCGAATAACATCAAAAACATATGATGTAATTTGATCTTGAGGGAAATCCAGCTTGTAAAAGGCATCATAAACACTTGAAGAAACAACCTTATACTGGACAGACACTTTAAGTTTTACAAACACGTCATCTTTGGTTTTTGTTTCGACAATAACATCCAGTTGGAGAATCTTTAGGCTCATTCTCCCTACAACTTTATCCACTAAAGGAATTTTTATGTGTAACCCGGGTTGCCGAATTGCTACAAACCTCCCAAAACGCTCTATGATAGCAGCCGTTTGCTGCTTTACAATAAATAGACCAGATGCAACTAATAATAAAATGAGTAATACAATCAAGTAACTTCCAATGTTCATGGCTAATTTTTTTGGTTAAATTCTGTTAATTTTTTTAATCTATCTAATGTACTCTTTTTTCCTATAACTTTGATAACTTCCACAATATCAGGGCCAGAAAGATTTCCAACCATCGCCATTCTTAAGGTTTGCATAACGGCACCCATTCCTATATTTTCTTTCCTACAAAACGTTAAAATCAGATCTTTTAATTGATAAATATCACTAAACTCAATTAACTTTTCAAATTTACTTATTAATTCGACCATGTTGTGTTTTTCAAGTTTTTCAAGAATTTTAAGATCATATTCTTTAGGTTTCTCAAGAAACATAGCACATAAGTTTTCTATGTCTGTGATTAACAAGATTCGGTCTTGAATCAATTCAGCAATTTCAAAAATTTGTTTTGTATCATAAGATCCTTCAAGATCTTTTCTTTTGCTTTTGATTAGCTTTACCAGTTCTTCTTTTTCTAACCGTTTGATATGCTGTTGGTTTATCCATTTAGCCTTCTCATAGTCAAATCGAGCTCCACCTTTTTGAACATTTTTTAAGTCAAATTCTCTTACGATATCTTTTAGATCCATTATTTCATCTTCCGCGTTTGTGCTCCATCCTAACTGTGCAATATAGTTCAGATGTGCTGCAGGGAGAAATCCCTTTTCTCGATATCCATCATGCTCATCCTTCCAACGTATTGGAAATACAGGATAACCATTTTTATCACCATCACGCTTACTCAATTTACCTTTACCTGATGGGTTAAGAATTAAGGGCAAGTGTACAAACTTGGGCTTATCCCATCCAAATTTTTCATAAATTAATATGTGTATTGGCAATGAGGGCAACCATTCCTCACCTCTTATTACAGTTGTGATTTCCATACAGTGATCATCAATTACATTGGCTAGGTGATATGTAGGTGTCCCGTCGGCCTTTACTAAAATTTTGTCTTCCAGCTCATTGCTCTTTACACGAATAGTGTTTCTTATTTCATCTTTGCCAATAACCTCCTCATTCGGTTTAATCCACAAACGAATAACGTATGGGTCACCCTTTCTAATTCTATTCTGAGTCTCTGTCTCTGATAAATTCAACGAGTTTTCAAAGAGCTCCCTGTTTTCATAGTTGTATTTAAAAGCGCCTCCCTTCCTTTCTGCTTTTTCACGCTCTTCCGATAATCTCTCAGAAGAGTCAAATGCATAATAAGCACCTTTCTTTTGAATAAGTTCATCTATATATCTTTTATATATTTCATTGCGCTCACTTTGCCGATATGGGCCAAATTTCCCCGGGTTTAGAACACTTTCATCAGGGCTTATACCTGCCCATTTCAAGCTTTCAAAGATATATTCTTCACTTTTTTCAACTTTCCTTTTTTGATCTGTATCCTCTACCCTTAATACAAAAACCCCATTATTTTTTTTTGCAAACAAATAATTGAATAAGGCCGTTCTTACCCCTCCTATATGAAGTGGACCTGTTGGGCTTGGTGCGAAACGAACACGTTCTGTCATTTTTTTTTTACAAATATACTCTCTCTGCTTCGATTTTACATCTACTTAGTTTCTGTATATTTGTGCTCAAATGAAGCGTATAGAATTTAATAACATTCCATCTCCAGATTTGGACCCATCAGAATTGATACAGTGGATCGATATTTTGGCACGTGATTATGGAGTACAAATTCAAAATTTCATTGTAAACGTAATTGGTAAAGACCAAATGTTAGAAATGAATCAAAAACACTTGAATCATAACACACATACAGATATTTTAACCTTTGACTATGGAAATCAGCAAGTTATAAATGCGGAGCTATTTGTCTCCAAGTGCATGTGTGTCCACAATGCGAGCGAAAACCTCCAAAGCATTGAAAATGAATACCTTAGGTTAATATCACATGGTTTTTTACATACTATAGGTTTTTCAGATTCAAATTCTCAAGAAAAAGTATTAATGTCCGAGCATGAAGATCGTTGCCTTCAAATGTTCCACGTGAAACAATAATTATGTTCTCAAAACCTTATGATGTTATCGTTGTTGGAGGAGGTCATGCTGGAGCTGAAGCCGCAGCTGCATCCGCCAATATGGGATCTAATACTTTGCTTGTAACCATGAATTTGCAAACCATAGGTCAAATGTCCTGCAATCCTGCAATGGGAGGAATAGCTAAGGGCCAAATAGTACGTGAAATTGATGCTCTTGGCGGGTATAGCGGAATAGTTTCCGATATCAGTGCGATACAATATAAAATGCTTAACCGCTCTAAGGGCCCTGCCATGTGGAGTCCACGCGTACAGTCAGACCGAATGATGTTTGCAGAAGCATGGAGGGTTCGACTAGAACATACCCTTAACTTAGATTTCTACCAAGAAATGGTTCAAGACCTTCTTTTTGAAGGAGATGCTGTTGTTGGAGTTATAACAAGCCTTGGTCTTAAAATTTTCGCTAAATCAGTTATCTTAACCAATGGAACTTTTTTAAATGGTTTAATTCATATTGGCGAAAAAAATTTTGGTGGAGGAAGAGCAGGAGAAAGTGCTTCAACAGGCTTGACCTCCACCCTCATCAATAGAGGTTTTTCATCTGGCAGGATGAAGACGGGTACTCCCCCTCGAGTAGATGGACGTTCACTAGATTTTAATTCTATGGAAGAACAACCCGGCGACGCCGAACCCTCTAAGTTCAGTTATTCACCTGAAACAACTCCTCTGACTAGCCAACGTTCTTGTCATATTACTTATACAAGTGATGAAGTTCACCAAACTTTGAGGTCAGGGTTTGATCGCTCTCCAATGTTCAATGGTAGCATCAAAAGTACTGGCCCAAGATATTGTCCATCAATTGAAGATAAAGTTAACCGTTTTGCCGACAAAAATAGACATCAAATCTTCGTTGAGCCAGAAGGGTGGAATACGGTTGAATATTATATAAACGGATTTTCTACATCATTGCCTGAAGATGTTCAATATGATGCCTTGCGTAAAGTAAAGGGTTTTGAAAACGTTAAGTTTTTCCGCCCCGGATATGCAATAGAATATGATTATTTCCAACCGACCCAATTGCAACACACCTTACAAACTAAACTCGTTAAAGGCTTGTTCTTTGCGGGTCAAATCAATGGTACAACTGGATATGAAGAGGCAGCAGCTCAAGGTTTGATAGCTGGGATTAACGCTCATAATTTTTTGAGTGGAGCATCAGAATTTATTTTAAAAAGAAGTGAAGCTTATATAGGGGTATTAATAGACGATCTTATAACCAAAGGGACCGAGGAGCCTTATCGTATGTTTACCTCACGAGCAGAATACCGAACACTTCTTAGGCAAGACAATGCTGATCTCCGTTTAACTCCTTTGGGACATTCGATAGGTCTTGCTAGTGATGAGCGATTGGCATCGGTCCAACACAAAATATCACAGACTGCGCTCCTCAAAGACTTTTATGAAAAAACAAGCGTGTCACCACAAGATGCAAATCCTTTTCTTGTGGCTAAGGGATCATCACCAATGCGTCAATCAGATAAAATGCTAAAAATCTATTCTCGCCCTAGGATTGATTTCAAGGACATGAACACTTTGCCCGAAGTTTCCTCTTTTATTGAACAATATAATATTGATAAAGACGTCCAGGAACAGGTTGAGGTACAAATTAAATATTCGGGATATATAGAAAAAGAAAAGTCTAATGCAGATAAACTGAATCGCCTTGAAGCAGTAACCATACCCGCTTCATTTAATTATGATGCCTTAGCCTCTTTGTCTCATGAGGCAAAAGAAAAACTTAATTCCATCAGACCCAAAACAATCTCTCAAGCCTCAAGAATTAGCGGGATTAAGCCTAGTGATATTAGTGTTCTTTTGGTTCAATTAGGAAGATAATGTTTCACGTGGAACATAAAAAAAAAGAGATGAAAAAGGTAATTTGTTCAGCTAAAGATTATCTGGTTTCAGGGAAAACATTCTCAATAGTTTGGGATAGTTCAACTCAATATGCTCATACATATCCTAGACCTAAAGCAAATCAAATAGACTCTTATTACGCTTCAAAAGATTATATTTCTCATAATGATTCGAATAAAAGCTTTCTTTCAACTGCTTATCGTGTTGCTAGGAACTTAATGTTTGTTGTAAAATTTAAAATGTTTAAAGACCTCATCCCCCCCCATGGGAAAGTTCTGGACTATGGGTGCGGGACAGGAGATTTTTTAAAATACCTAACAAACAAAAAAATTAAAGGGCAGGGCGTTGAAACAAACGCATATGCTCGTGATCAATGTGAGCAAAAAAGTCTTGAGGTGTTTTCTTCATGGGGAAAACTGTCAAATGCAAAATATGATATGATAACATTTTGGCACGTTTTGGAGCATGTTTCAGATTTGGACGAATGTTTCCAATCAATTTGTAATTACCTCAAAAAAAAGGGCACTCTTTTAATAGCAGTTCCAAATCTTAATTCTTTTGACGCTAAGTTTTATAAAGAATACTGGGCTGCTTATGATGTCCCAAGACATCTTTGGCATTTTTCTGAAGAAGGAATAAAAAGATTGGTTGAACCTTTTGGTTTTGAATTGACTCGAAAACATCCCTTGCTATTAGATGCTTTATACATAGCTTGTATATCTGAAAAGCACAAAGGCTCTCGGTTGCCTATATTACGCGGTTTGTTCAGAGGATTACAGTCGAATATAAGGGCATATAGTTCTGGGGAGTATTCATCTTTGGTATATGTTTTTAAGAACACAAATTAATTTAAATTTCTTTTTTGTTTAAGATTCGAGTCATCCGCAAGGCAAAATCAGAGAAAAGTATTTTCCCGTTCGCATTCCGATCAATCGCATAAGTTGTTTCTTCCATAAGCTGGATTAATTCTTGGGCATTACCACCATGAACAAAGGGTGCAAATTTTTCTATTTTGAATCCAGTTAAGGGTTTAAAATTAACAAGAGAATCTGCACGGTAAGAAAACAATAAGGCCTGTCTTATAAAATTAAGACAGTATAAAAGAAATTCTTTTTGAATCGTCCTTCCAAAGGCACCAACTGTATTTGCCCAAGACATAAGGTCAATTACAACGCTTTTATTCCCACTTGCTCTGAATGCGCATCTTAAACATTGTACAAAAAGATTTTCAAATTCTTTTTGTTGTTCAATATTTTCAAAAAATTTCAAGGCTTTTCCTAAGCTACCTTCAGAATTTGTTGCATAAAATTCAGCAAGCTTATGTTCACAACCTCTACTTATTAAAAAGGATCTAATTTCTTCTGGAGCTATAGGCTTAAGAGTTGAGATTTGACATCGTGATTTTATTGTAGGTAACAAGTTCAACTCATTTTTGGAAACGAAAATAAAAAATGTTCTGGACGGAGGCTCTTCTATTAATTTCAATAGTTTATTACCGGATTGAAGATTTAATTTTTCAACCCCCCAAAGAACACAAACTTTTGCTCCTCCAGAAAAAGATTTAAGATGTAAATTTTTATACAATATGTCGATCTCTTCAACGCTTATGTTGCCTTGTTTATTTTCGGATCCTATGGACAACATCCAGTCATTTGAATTTCCATAGGGAGTCTCCGAAACAAAGTTTCTCCACTGTTTTATGTAATCTGAACATTTTGGTTTACTGCTGATCGTAGCTGAGGTTGCTACTGGAAATATAAAATGAATATCAGGGTGTTCTAAAAAAAATGAAGACTCCTTTTTTTCATTTTGATGCTTTTCAATAAGTTTTTTGTCCCATAATAATTCAAGACCAAAAGCAACAGCTAAATCTAGACCACCACGACCTGAAGCATCTATAAAACACTGAGCATGAGGCACTTGCGTTTGTTTAAGAGAAGAAAAGAGTTTTTCTTTTAAATCATTTTGCCCAATTACTCTATCTAAAAACATTCCTAAAGATACTATAAAATTAATTTCAAATGCCTAACATTCAAATACCAGCAGTTGAAGAGAATTCTTTATTTTTGCAAAAATTTTTATGATGAATACCCTTAATAAACTATCACTCAACAACGAAAAAGTACTAATTCGTGTAGATTTTAATGTGCCTTTGAACGATCAAGGTAAGATAACAGATGACACAAGGATACGAGCGGCAAAACCTACAATTGATTACGTTCTTTCTAAGGGAGGCAGTTGTATTTTGATGTCGCATTTGGGCCGTCCAGAAGGAAAAAACCCTAAATTTTCTTTAAGTCAAATCCAAGATAAAGTATCCGAAATTTTAGAAGTACCGGTAATTTTTGCCGAAGATTGTATCGGTAAAGAGGCCCAAGAGAGGGCAAATTCGCTTCAAAATGGACAAGTTTTACTTTTAGAAAATCTGCGTTTTTATAAAGAAGAAACAAAAGGGGACAAGAGTTTTGCCAAGCAACTTTCAAAACTTGGTTCGGTTTATGTAAATGATGCTTTTGGAACAGCTCATAGAGCACATGCTTCAACAGCAGTAATCGCCTCTTTTTTTCAAAAGAAAAAAGTTTTGGGAAAACTTTTGGAACAAGAAGTTTCGGCAATTGATAAAGTGATGAATACAGGTAAAAAACCCGTTTTAGCAATATTAGGAGGGGCTAAAGTTTCCTCAAAAATCACTATAATTGAAAACATATTAGACAAAATAGACCACCTTATTATAGGGGGTGGAATGGCCTATACTTTTGTTAAGGCACAAGGCGGAACTATTGGTGATTCTTTGTGTGAAGATGACTATCTGCAGTACACAAAAGATTTATTGGCTTTAGCGGCTGAAAAGAAGGTACAAATCCACCTACCAATAGATGTTATATGTGCCAAAGAATTTGATAACGATTCAAACAGTCAAATTAAACCCATTGATTCCATTCCAGAAAAATGGATGGGCTTAGATTCTGGTCCAGAAAGTATCAACAAATTCAAGTCCGTTATTTTAGAGTCAAAAACAATATTATGGAATGGCCCTGTTGGCGTTTTTGAATTTTCTAATTTCGCTAAGGGAACAATTGCGCTAGGAGAGGCCATTGCAGAAAGTACAGTAAATGGAGCTTTTTCACTTGTAGGAGGAGGAGACTCAGTAGCTGCAGTTAAACAATTTGGTTTTCAAAATCAAGTGAGCTATGTTTCAACAGGTGGAGGAGCTATGCTAGAAAGCCTTGAAGGCAAGGATTTGCCGGGGATTGCTGCTTTAAGAGCTTGATGATAAGACAATCTTAAAGCCACTTAAATGGAATGATTTTTGATCGTTTTAATACATAAAACAACAGACTGGTATTATGAAAAAACTTTTTCTTCTTCTGACCATAGCCATAATTGGCTGTTCGCCCAAAAGAGCAGAACGTTATGTTCCTGATTCAAACGGGAATTTAAATCACGTTACTGTTGTGATGACCAATGCCCAATGGACAGGGAATCTAGGAGAAACAGTTCGCAAAGAATTAGCCTCAGAATATGAAGGCCTTCCAATGAATGAACCGAGGTTCTCTCTAAATTATCTTCACCCTAAAAATTTTGGTGGTTTTGCACGAAATAGCAGAAATATTCTTTGGTTTATAAAGGACAGCCTAGCTCGTTTTGATCTCAAGGAAAACCCTTTTGCACGACCACAAATAGTTGCTTCCTTTAGAGGAGAAGATGAAGAAATTATGCAAGAATATGTTCGAGAAAACAAACAACTTATTTTAGGTTTGTTTCAAGAAAACGAACGAAAAGAAAAATTGAGACGAATCCGCAAAGCTATATCAAAAGACAATAGTTTGGAAAAGCGTTTCAATTTTAGTTTGACCTATCCTACCGCCTATAAAACCGTAAAGGATACATTCAATTTTATTTGGATTGAAAAACAAATACAAAAAGGGACTCTAAACTTGATCGCATATACATTACCATATAAAGAATTATCTCCGAACCCTTTGAATAAAATCATAAGCATTAGGGATTCTATAGGCAAGATATATGTTCCAGGGAGACTTCCAGAAAGCCATATGATTACAGAGAAAGCTTACCTTCCCTATGTTTATAAAACGAAATTGGGTAAAAATGAAGCATATTTGACAAAAGGGATGTGGGAAGTTAAAAAAGATTTTATGGCAGGGCCATTTGTAAATTATATGGTTAAGAATGTACTAGCTAAAAAATGGATAGTAATCGAAGGATTTGCTTTTGCACCTTCGATGAGTAAGAGAGATTATATGTTTGAATTAAACACCATTATATCCTCTTTTAGTCAAGAGACTAAAAAAGAAAATTAATCTTTTTTATTTTCAATTTTTGAAGAATCTTCCTCATCTTCTTTAGTAGCATTTTTAAATTCTTTGATTCCGCTTCCAAGACCACGCATCAACTCAGGAATTTTTCTACCACCAAAAAGTAATAAAACAACAATAACAATGAGGATTATTTGTGGACCTCCTATCATTCCTAAAAAATTTATTAAACTTATCATATCATTGATTTTTCACAAATGTAAAAATAAAAATTATAGGGGATCTATATTTTGTGGAAGTAAAGCAGTAATTTTTAAACTAGGGTTTCTTTATATTTGTATTCTATCATGAAAAAAACAACGGAAAAAAGAGGAAAACTCAAACAAAAACTATTAAATAAGTATCGATTAGTAGTGTTAAACGAAGAAACCTTCGAGGAACAATTATATTTTCGATTGACTCGTTTAAATGTGATGATTATTTCTATCCTTTTAATCTCAATCTTTGTAGTAGGAACTTTTTTTTTAATCGCATCTACCCCATTAAAAGAACTTATGCCAGGCTATTCTTCTACTGAGATGAGAGCTCAAACCGCAGAAAATGCCTTTAAATTAGACTCTTTAAGCAGAGCTTACGATCAGTCGATACGTTATTTAAATTCGATTCAAAGGGTATTGGTGGGTGATTTGAAATTTGATGATTTAGAAGAAAGTAAAACAGAACTCGAGACCTTTCAAAAAAGACCAAAGCAAATAGCTTCAACAAGTATAGATGATTCATTGCTTCGGGCAATCGTACACCAAGAGGATAAATATAACCTTCCAGGAAATTCTAAGAACAAAGTTGATTTTGTCCTTTTTCCTCCGGCTCAAGGCAGTCTGTCTCAAACATATGACCCAGCAAACAAGCATTTTGCTGTTGATGTGGTTCTTAATGAAAACGATCCCGTTAAAGCTGTAGCAGAAGGAACAGTAATATTCTCGGAATGGACTTCAGGGACTGGTCATGTCATCATCATTGAGCACCCCTTTGGATTGATTTCTGCTTATAAACACAATGCTTCTTTAAGCAAGCAACAGGGAGATTTTGTAAAAGCAGGAGAAGTCATAGCCACAGCAGGAAATACGGGTGAGTTCACAACAGGATGGCATTTACATTTTGAACTTTGGAGCGATGGATACCCCATGAATCCTGAGAATTTTATTGATTTTTCAAAAGAATAGTATATGAAGCAAATAGCAGCAAAACTTTTTGCTAAAATTATACATGCAAGAAATCAAAGGTGGATAAAAAACCCTGTTAAGTCACAAGAAAAAACGTTTCAAAAACTAATTGCAACTGCTCGTGAAACTACCTTTGGAAAAGATCACAATTTTAAATCCATCAATACTCCCGCCGATTTCATAAAATATGTACCAATAAGGGATTATGAGGAATTGAGTCCTTACATTGACAGAATGGTTGCTGGAGAAGAAAATATTTTGTGGCCCGGTAAGCCAATTTATTTTTCGAAAACAAGTGGAACCACATCAGGAGCAAAATACATTCCAATTACCAAAGAGTCTATGCCCACTCATATCATCGCAGCTCGGGATGCGCTGCTCAGTTATATCTATCGAACTGGAAAAACAAGCTTTTTAAAAGGGAAACAAATTTTTATTCAAGGGAGCCCCGAGCTAGAAGACAAAAATGGAGTTGCATTGGGACGTTTATCAGGTATTGTAGCTCATTATGTTCCTCGGTACTTACAAAAAAACAGAATGCCCAGTTGGAAAACAAATTGCATAGACGATTGGGAGCACAAAGTAGACAAGATTGTTGAAGAAACTTTAACCAAAAACATGACTTTAATAGGAGGAATACCTTCATGGATTCAGATGTATTTTGAAAAATTAAAAAAGAGAACAAATAAAAATGTTGGGGACATATTTAAAGATTTTTCTCTTTTGGTTTATGGTGGAGTTAATTTTGAACCCTACAAAAGTGTATTTAATAATCTTATTGGGCGAAAGGTAGATACAATTGAGCTGTTTCCCGCATCAGAAGGGTTTTTTGCATATCAAGATCTTTCAGAACAAGACGGCCTTCTTTTGTTGTTAAACAACTATATTTTTTATGAATTTATTCGAGTTGATCAGATTCAGCAAGAAAATTCAAAACGTTATTTATTGCATGAAATAGAATTGGGAGTAAATTATGCACTTATAATTTCGACAAGCGCAGGACTTTGGGCATACAATATTGGAGACACCGTTTGCTTTGTGTCTAAGTCACCCTACAGATTAGTTGTTACAGGGAGAATCAAACATTTTATTTCTGCTTTTGGAGAACATGTAATTGGAAAAGAAGTAGAGACAGCCCTTAAAAATGCAACAGAAGGCACCGATATTCGTGTTCGTGAGTTTACAGTTGCACCTCAAGTGAAACCAGATAAAGGTTTACCATACCACGAATGGTGTATTGAATTTGACCTTCCACCAAAAGATATTGAGGCCTTTGAAAAGGTATTGGACTATGAAATGGAAAAACAGAATGTTTATTATCAAGACTTGATTCAAGGAAAAGTTCTTAGGAAACTTGTTGTTAAACCAATTGTAAATCAAGGTTTTGAAGCCTATATGAAATCCATAGGAAAACTTGGAGGACAGAACAAAGTACCGCGTTTATCTAACGACCGTAAAATAGCTGATGCTTTAATAAAACAAGATTAAACTATGCAAGGAACATCAATACTCATAACAGGAGGGCTCGGGTTTATAGGCTCCAACTTTGTAGACTATCTGATAGAAACTAAGCGAGATCAAGGCCTATTGATATTAGATAAAAAAACTTATGCAGCTGATCTAAAAGCACTTGATCGATGGAAGCAAAACACTAAAGTTTGTTTTGTAGAAGGTGACATTTGTGATGCAATTCTTTTGAAAAAGCTTTTCCAAAAGAACAAAATTCAAGGAATTATTCATTTTGCTGCAGAATCACATGTCGATAATTCGATCAGTGGGCCAAAGGATTTTGTAGAAACTAATATTATGGGAACTTTCCGGCTTTTAGAAGCTTCACGAAAAAGCTGGTTAGATAATAATCAAAAGTTAAAACCAGCTTTTAAATCAGCTCGTTTTCATCATATTTCGACAGACGAAGTATATGGAGCTCTTGGATTAAAAGGGGCTTTTACAGAAAAATCACCCTATGCCCCCAATAGCCCTTACAGCGCATCCAAGGCAGCCTCAGATCATTTAGTCCGAAGCTATTTTCATACTTATGGTTTACCGGTTGTGACTACGAATTGTTCAAATAATTTTGGACCATATCAACATCATGAAAAATTGATACCAACAATCATTAGAAAAGCAATTCATGAAGAACCAATTCCAATCTATGGAACTGGAGAAAATATTAGAGATTGGCTTTTTGTAAAAGACCACTGTAAAGCAATTCAAACGGTTTTTGAAAGAGGAGTTTTGGGACAAGTTTATGCAGTTGGCGGAGATAATGAAAAAACCAATCTGGAGTTATGTAATGCGGTAATTAAAATTTTAGATCAAATTGAACCTAGATCCAATGGAGAATCATACTCCAAATTAATAACTCATGTCACCGATCGATTGGGGCATGACTACCGATATGCTATTGATGCAACTAAAATAAAAAAGGATTTAAAATGGCTTCCTCAAACCCCTTTTGAAGAAGGGCTAAAAATCACTGTGGAACACTACCTTACCAAAAGAAAATAAAACAAGAATTATGAAAGGAATTATCTTAGCAGGAGGAAAGGGAACGCGATTATATCCGTTGACCAAAGCGGTAAGCAAGCAACTTATGCCTATTTATGATAAACCGATGATTTATTATCCTCTGGCAACTTTAATTGAAGCTGGAATTCATGAAATCTTGATTATTACAACCCCAGATGACCTTCCCTTGTATCGAAGACTTTTAGGAAATGGATCTAGAATAGGATGCTCTTTTTCTTATAAAGAACAACCAGAGCCAAACGGTTTGGCACAAGCCTTTATTTTGGGGGAAAAATTTATAAACAACGATCCTGTTGCTTTAATTTTGGGAGACAATTTATTTTACGGGACACATTTTATTGAGCAATTAAAAAAATACGCTACTTATGATGGGGGAATGATTTTTGCCAGTAAAGTAAGTGATCCACACCGTTATGGAATAGTTCAATTTGACTCCAATAAAAAAGCAATTAATATAGAAGAAAAACCAACCCATCCAAAGTCTTCTTTTGCTGTACCTGGAATTTATTTTTATGATAACACAGTTGTGAAAAAAGCAAAAAAATTAAAACCAAGTAAAAGGGGAGAACTCGAAATCACGGATCTTAACCGATTGTATATGGATGAAGATTGCTTGCATGTTGAGGTTTTGGATCATGGAACAGCATGGCTAGATACAGGAACGATTGAATCATTAATGGAGGCCAGTCAGTTTGTACAGGTTATTCAATCTAGACAAGGGATTCTTGTTGGCGCTATCGAAGCTGCGGCATATCATTCTGAAGCTATTGGCAAAGACAAGCTGAGTGATTTGGCAGAAGAACTTAAAGGAACTGTATATGGAAATTTTCTAAAGTCATTAATTTTATGACAGTTATGAAAACAATTCAAACAAAAATTGAGGGATGTTGGTTGATTAAACCTAAAGTTATTGAAGACTCACGAGGTTATTTTTATGAGAGTTTTCAAAAAGAACGTTTTGAACAAGCAACTCAGTCTTCATTTAATCCTATTCAGGACAACGAAGCTTATTCAACTTATGGAGTAATTCGCGGATTGCATTTTCAAGAACCACCTTTTGAACAAGCAAAACTTATTCGTGCATTAAAAGGAACGATCTTAGATGTAGCAGTTGATCTAAGAAAGGATAGCAAAACATACGGAGCAGTAGTTACAGCTGAATTGAGTCAAGAAAATAAAGATCAATTGTTTATTCCTAAAGGATGTGCTCACGGATATGCAGTTCTCAGCTATGATGCGATCGTTTTTTATAAAACAGATGCCTATTATTACCCTGAAAAAGAGGGAGGTGTTTTATACAACGACCCAGAATTCAACATTGATTGGCGTATTCCAGAAAAAGATCAAATTTTGAGTGATAAAGACACTTTATGGAAAGGTTTTAAAAAGGAGATCCTGTGAAAAAAATTCTTGTTACAGGAGCTGAAGGTCAATTAGGAAATACCCTTAAAGAAAAAGCTGGGTCTAGCAGAGACCAGTGGGTATTTTGCGGGAGAAAAGAATTTGATATTACAGATTCAAAAGCGATGGCGGCTTTTTTAAAAGACAAGCAATTTGATTATTGTATCAATTGTGCTGCGTATACTAATGTTGTAAAAGCGGAATTAGAAGTAGACCAAGCGCAGGCCATAAATGTTGAAGCAGTTAAAAAACTAGTTCATTTATGCAATCAAAGTCAAATTACTCTCATTCATATCTCTACAGATTATGTTTTCAATGGCAACAAAAAAACACCATATTTGGAATCGGATGTCACTGCTCCATTAAATCAATACGGTAAAAGTAAATTATTTGGCGAACAGGAGATTCAACAAAATTCAAGAGCATTTTATATTGTTAGAACCTCTTGGTTGTACAGCAAAACACTAGGAAAAAATTTTTATAACTCAATTTTGAGTAAAGCTAAAAAGGGAGAATCGCTCTCTGTTGTGGATGATCAAATAGGAACTCCAACAAATGTTGATCATTTAGCAGCTTTTATTATGCGTTTAATTTCAAAAAAGCCTCCAAAAGGCTTGTATCATTTTTCGGATGAAAAAATAATGAGTTGGTTTGACCTAGCTATAAAAATTTTAAAAGAACACCAACTTGATAATACAGTTAATCCAATAGCTACCTCAGAACCAGGAGTTGTACGACCGCATTACAGTCCAATTTTTTCAAATAAAAAGTTTTGATAAAGTACAGTGTAATAATATCAGCTCATAACGAAGATAAGTTTTTAACGGGAATGCTTCAGACTATTTGTGAACAAACGGTTCTTGCATCCGAAATCCTCCTAGTGAATGACAATTCAACCGATGGTACAGAAGCAATTATGCAAAGTTTTGCGTCTAAACACAAAAACATTACATACTTTAATCACAATTCATCTAAAGAACATTTGCCTGGAACTAAGGTGATCGAAGCTTTTTTATTTGGATTTAAAAAGCTGAAAAGCCCCTTTGATGTAATTGTAAAAATGGATGCGGATATCCTTTTGCCAAAGAACTACTTTGAAGTATTGATGAACGTTTTCAAAGACAAAAAAACCGGAATCGCTGGAGGCTTTTGTTATGAGGAAGATTCTCAAGGAATATGGAAGTTAAATCACCCGATGGACCAGAACCATGTTCGCGGGGCTATAAAAGCCTATTCTAAAAAATGTTATTCAAAAATAGGAGGTCTTATTCCAGCAATGGGGTGGGACACCGCTGATGAGTTTTTGGCTTTATATTTCGGCTTTGAAGTAAAAACTCTTGATAACCTTCACGTAAAACATTTAAGGCCCTTAGGAGCAGGATATGACCTAAAAGCAGATGAGCTGCAAGGAGCTGCTTTTTATGTATTGCGATATGGAAGAACCCTTACTTTTTTAGCAAGTTTGAAGAATGCCATCCTTAAAAAAAGTATTCTTTCTTTTTTAAAGTTGATGAAAGGCTATCAAAAAGCAAAGCGGGAACAACAACCTTTTTTGGTTGATTTAAATCAAGGAAAGTTTATTAGAACTTATCGCTGGAACAAGATTTTAAAAATCAGGGGCTAAAAAAGGATGATGTGAAAATGTCCGAAAAAAATCAATCTTACTGGATCAGTTGTAAAGAATGCCATGGAATGGGTAAAAAAAGACAAAGGCTTCGAAAGAAAATTCGACTCAATTATCAGAAAGAATTAGAGGAATTTGAAAAAATGAAAGACATAGGTTTAGCACCAACTCCTCCAAAAGGGCATTTGAATTCCTGTAAAAATTGTTCAGGATCGGGATTACTTCCAGCAGGAAGTCTAACAGAACCGGACATAAAAAACTTTCCGCACATTGCAATTATTGGTTGTGGGATAGGAGGAGTTGCTTTGGCTGTTGCATGTTTGCAACGACGAATACCTTTTACCCTTTATGAGCGTGACATCAATTTTAAAACACGCTCTCAAGGGTATGGTCTAACCCTTCAGCAAGCGAGTAAATTCACAGAAGCTTTTGGTCTGACCACTTTAATAGAAGGGGTTGTATCGACCCGACACATCGTTCACAACACCGAGGGGAAAGTCATGGGTGAATGGGGAATGAGAAAATGGCTAGAAACCAATTCTAAAAAACCTCTCAGACGAACCAACATTCATATTGCAAGACAGTCATTGCGGTCAAGTTTGCTTAAACAACTTGGGGGACATGATCAGGTAAGTTGGGGACATCAATTAATAGACTTTAAAGAAACTCGAGGAAAAGGAGTAGATTTAACTTTTTGGGTAGGCAGAAAAATAAAAAAAGCAAAAGCGGATCTGGTGATAGGTGCTGATGGGATTCGAAGTTCGGTTAGAAAAATACTAATAGGAGAAGAAATAACACCTTTACGATATTTAGATTGTATAGTAATTTTAGGCATTTGTCCTCTAGAGAAGCTCAAAAACCGCAACTATTCTTTATTGGATTCTGCAACAGTATTTCAAACTGCAAATGGGGATGAACGTATTTATATAATGCCTTTTTCTTCAGATGCTGTAATGTGGCAGTTGAGCTTTCCAATAAAAGAAAAAGAGGCTAAAAGGTTAAGTGTTCAAGGAGCTTCTGCACTCAAAAAGGAAGCTTGTCGAAGGGCACAATGGCATAAACCCATTCCACAGATTTTGGAAGCAACTGATGAAACTCAAGTTTCAGGTTATCCCATTTATGATCGAAAATTGCTTCATCCTGATTTATTGGCAAAAGCGGGACAGACAACCTTAATTGGTGATGCAGCGCACCCCATGAGCCCTTTCAAAGGCCAAGGAGCCAATCAAGCTTTGTTGGATGCCCTAGAATTAGCTCGAGCAATATCCAAAGGTTGTAGACCTAGTTCTCAATGGAGATCAACAGGAATAAGAGCAAGCGTATTGAATTCTTTTGAATTAGAAATGTTAGAACGTACAGCTTCAAAAGTTAATGATTCTGCTGCTGCTGCTAAGTTTTTACATTCTGAGGTTGTACTTCAAGAAAAGGATGAGCCTAGAGGAACGTACCTCAAGAAAAAACCATAAAAACTTAACAAAAGCTTTATGTTGAGTACTCAAAAATCAATTCATATGGCAGAAAAATTTTAGAATTCGACTCTTTCTTACAAACTACGGGTAACATTCCCGGAGTCTTTTTATATTTGTTGGGCTAAAAAGAAACAGATGAATATTTTGATCATTGGCGGCGGCGGTCGCGAACACACTATTGCCTGGAAACTGTCACAAAGTAAACAATGTGAGCAACTTTTTGTAACTCCGGGAAATGCAGGAACCCATCAAATTGCCCAAAACCTTTCACTAGACGTCAATGATTTTCAAGGTATTAAGCAAGCAGTTATAGAAAACAACATTCAGATGGTAATTGTTGGGCCAGAAGACCCATTAGTCAATGGAATACATGATTTCTTTTTAAGAGATATTAGCTTAAAGGAAGTAACGTTTGTGGGCCCTAGAAAAGCTGCTGCAACTTTAGAAGGGAGTAAAGAATTTGCCAAGGAGTTTATGAAAACTCACAACATTCCAACAGCACGATACGATAGTTTTACAGCCGAAACTGTAGAAGAAGGCTGTCTTTTTTTGGAAACAATGAAAGCACCATATGTATTGAAAGCTGACGGCCTGGCTGCCGGGAAAGGGGTATTAATTTTAGAAAACTTAACTGACGCGCAAAACGAATTGAGACAAATGTTAATCGGACAAAAATTTGGTCAGGCTTCAAAAAAAGTTGTTATCGAAGAATTCCTAAAGGGAATAGAGTTGTCTTGTTTTGTTTTGACAGACGGCAAAAACTATTTGACACTTCCCATGGCTAAAGACTATAAACGCATTGGAGAAGGAGATACAGGGCTTAATACAGGAGGAATGGGAGCCATTTCTCCTGTACCTTTTGCCTCTCCACAATTCATTAAGAAAATAGAAGATCGAATAATCAAACCGACAATGGATGGTTTTCAAAAAAGCAACCTACCATTTCAAGGTTTTGTTTTTATTGGACTGATTAAGGTTGGTGAAGATCCTTTTGTAATTGAATACAATGTACGGATGGGAGATCCAGAAACTGAGGTTGTTTTTCCAAGAATTCAGAATGACTTGGTTGATCTTTTTAAAGCGGTTGGAACTCAAACTTTAGATCAACATCAATTGCAAATTGATCCAAGATCAGCAACCACTATTGTAGCGGTTTCGGGTGGATATCCAGAAGCGTATCAAAAAGGGAAAAACATAACGGGGATCTCTGAAGTAAAAACAAGCACTGTTTTTCATGCAGGAACACAAATGGGAGAAGGAATAGTAAAAACCTCAGGAGGAAGGGTATTAGCGGTTACTTCCTTTGGAAAAGACCATAATGAGGCACTTGAACAATCTTATAAAGCCTTAGGAAAAATTAATTTTCAGGGGATGTATTATCGAAAAGACTTAGGATTCGATTTATAAAAATGAGTGAGCAGAAGGGTCTTTATTTTCTTCCCCTTTATCATTAAAAATTTTCAATTGAATGGTCCAATAAACCAGTAATGAAAAGATAACGATTGCAAAAACCCAGTTGATAATATTTGCCAACCACCAGTTATTAAGCTCGAGTTCTCTTAAGATGTTATAAGGTGAAAACAACACTTCTTCAAATAACCATGTAATAGCCTCAAAAAATTCCTTCATTTTTGTAAAATATAAATTTTATTACAAAGTTATAAAAAGCTTCTGTGAATCCAATGCTTTTGTTGAATTTAGCAAAAAAATATGCTTTTATGCTTTTACCTTAAACCAATAGCTTAGAAGCTTTTTCAAAATCCCACGTTTTATTTTAGAAAAAACAGAAAGAATGCTCAATTCAATAAAAGTTGAGCCAAAAACAAGAGTGTGTGCCAAGAGTCTTGAAATACCCTTAAAGTGTTTTTGAATGTATTTGTGAGATGAAATTATAACTTCAGCTTTTGTTAAAATAGTTATGTCTGTTGTTTTTCTCGATGCTCCACCATGGTCATGAATACAATGCCAGTCGTTTAAGAGAACCCTTTTCATTCCTAGTTCTGATGCTCTTTTACTTAGGTCTATATCTTCATAATACATCCAGAAAAATTCATCCCAAGAAGTAAGCTTCTTAAAATCACTTAGACGAATTAGGACAAAAGCACCTGAAATCCAATCTGGGGAACCAACCGAGTTTGAATTTATTGCTTTTTTGGATTGAGTTCGGCGAATTATATTTCTTTCTAAACTTCTTAAAGGACCTAACACGTTTAAAGCATTTGGGAAAATTCCATAAGGAAAACAGTTTTCCCCATTACTTTTTATTTGTTTAATAGAAATTAGCTTGTAGTTTGGGTTTTTGTCACAGTGAGTGAGTAATCCTTCTAGACAATCGCTTGGAATTAGGGTATCGGGATTAAGAAACAACAACCACTTACTATCAGCCAGGCGAGCACCAGCATTACAACCATAGGAAAATCCACCATTAATTTTTTCTTCTACCCAATCCACCCATGGAAATTGTTTTTTAAAATCAGATATTCTCCCATCATTTGAAAAATTATCTGAAACAATAACTTTTTTTATTGGGACGGTCTGCTTATCTAAGCTTTTAAGACATTTTGAGAGCATATCCCAACAGCGATAATTAACAATAACAACCGTTAAATCTAACATTAAATTAACATTTTACACTCCAAAGATAAATTAATATTTACGACAAAAAGTTAGCCCACAAACAAATATATAAAGCATTCGGTAAATTTAAATTAGCATCCAGACCATGTATAAAAAACAATGTTTTACCTTTATATCTTAAATTTAAAGAATTCTTTTGGTTTAAAAAAGGGTTGAATAAAATTAGAAATAATGTTTACGAGAGTTTTTGAAAAAACTTCTTTACCCAAGATTAATTAAAAATCATGTTTACAAGAATTTTTGGTAAAACCACTTTATTGAGTTATTTAATTGCCTTTGTATTGCTTTTTTTGGCAGTTTATTCGCATCACAAAGCTATTTTGCTAAACAATCCTCTGGAAGGGAGTACTTTTAAATTGATTATATCAACTGTTTTGTCGGTAATTAGCTTATTATTCGTTGAATGGACGGTAAGGCGACAATCTTTGTTTCGGGAAGGGAGTTATCATTTACTATTATTTTCTGTCTTTTTTTGGATATTGCCAATTAATCGCTGGGACATATGGCTTTGGATTGCTTCTTTACTTTTTTGGCTTAGTTTTATAAACATTATAAAATTTGATAATAATAAGCTGAGTAATAACTTTGTTTTCAATTCAGGCTTTTGGCTGGTTTTCTCGATCTTTTTTAAAGTTGACTTCTTTTATTTTTATCTGACGATATGGGGAGTCTTATATCTTAAAGGTCAGTTAAGTTTTAAAAATATATTAATTACCCTACTTCCTGTTTTTTGTGTCAGTGTTATTTGGCTTACGCTGTTAACACTCATTCCAAATTTTCCTTCTTTAAAAACGGCAAACCTAATACTCAATAAATTTTCTTTTTTGTGGAGTGAACGATATTCAGATAGTTTGGGATTGTTTTTAGTAATCATAACAATGATTCTGGTTGTTTTAAAATATTTTAAAATATTGACTTACAGTGGAAATAAACAAAAAAATAGTTTTTATAATATTATCTTAATTTTATTTTCCAGCATAATAATAATTCTTTTAGGAGGAAGCGGGAATGTGATTTCCTGGATTTCCTTTTTGATGGTTACCTCAATTTTATCAACTCAGTTTTTTGAAAGTTTCAACAGGAAATGGCTTGTAGAACTATTTTTTTTGGCCTACTTTTTAATTGTTTTTGAAAAAGAGATGACTAATTTATTATTTTAAAAAAAACGCCTGCATGATAATTCATTTTCATTTTCATTTTAAAACTACAGGGGTAACAAGAAGTGTTGAAAGTATAGTTCCGTGTCTGAACAAACAAGAAGAAACAAAAATATTTGGGTATGGAATTTCAAGTCATAAGATTTCTTTCGCAAAAGTTTTAAGAGCAGTTTTTTCTCTAGATAAAACGATAATTCATACCCACAGAAATAACGAAATGCTATTGGCATTAATGCTGCGTCTCTTTGGAGGTAAATTCAAATTATGTTCTACTCGTCACGCAGATTCTGAGCCCTCTAGTTTTACTGATTATCTAATGTCTATGGCTGATTCACGGATTAGTTTAAGCAAGCAAATGGATCAAAAGTTAAAAACAGAAACTACCATCATCGGACATGGAGTTGACACAAATTATTTTATACCTAAAAAAGCTCTCGAAAACTCAAAAGATAAAATAATAAGTGTCGTAGGAAGAATTAGGAAATCCAAAGGGCAAAGAGATGTAATAGAAGCTGCCGTTCCTTTATTACAAAAAAATCCAGAATGGAAAATACAATTTATTGGCACAGTAGATTCAGAAGCATATGCTCAAGAGATAAAAACAATAGCAAAAAAAAATTCTGTAGAAAATCAGCTTCAATTTATTTCACAAACCAATGAAATGAACGTTTACTATCAGAACAGCTCCGGAGTTATTATTGCTTCTTATACTGAGGGATTTTCTCTGGTTTGTTTAGAGGCCATGTCTTGTGGATGCATAACAATAGCAACTGATCAGGTAGGGATCCATTCTGAGGTGATAAAACACAATAAAAACGGATTTTTATATCCGAAAGGCTCTATTAGTTCTTTAAGAGAAATTATTAAAAAAGTATTTGAAAACCCAGATCTTTTGGAAGGAAAACAAATTCGTCAGACGATATTAAAAAACTGGAGTAATGATGTTGCTTCTAAAAAACTATTTGAGCTTTACAATAAATTAAGGACAGCCTAAAAAAGCTACACTTCATCATAATTGACAACTACTTTTGGAGAGGTAGGTACTGCTTGGCAGGTCAAAACCAATCCATCTTTAACCTCTTCATCCGTTAAAACCTGATTGTTAGCCATTGAAGCCGATCCCTCAGTGATTTTGGCAATACAACTGCAACAAACTCCACCTTGACACGAATAAGGGGCATCAATTTTTTGATTCAATGCAGCATCAAGAATTGTATTTGAATAGGAACCTTCAATATTATAGGTACTATCATCGGCTATAATTTCTAGAGCAACTAGGTCAGAGGAGGAAGCGGCTTTTGAAGTTGATTTTTCTTTTGAAGCAGAAAAAAGTTCAAAGTAAACTTGAGTTTCTGAAATATCATTTTTCAGAAGAGTGTTTTTAACTTCAAAGATCATGGGTTCTGGACCACAGAGATAAAATGCTGTAGACAGTTGCCCTGTATTTTTGAGCACATATTTAACAATACTAGAATTGATTCGACCAAAACGGCCCTCTTTTTCATTCGATTGGCTGAAGAGCCAAAGTATTTTTAGTTGTGAAGGATGCTCAGATTCTAATGTTTTTAATTCATCATAAAAAAGAGTTTGTTCAGGAGTTTTATTACCGTAGACTAGTGTAAAATGGGTATCCTTATCTGCATTTAATGTAGTTTTAAGAATTGAGAAAATGGGAGTAATCCCGCTACCTGCTGCAAAAGCAGTCACATTTTTGGAGTTATTATCATAAAGAAAACGCCCTTCGGGTTCAGCAACTTCTAGGGAATCCCCAACTTTTAATTTTTGAGTAGCATGAGTTGAAAAAAGACCGTCAGAAATCCGTTTAATTCCTACTTCGAGAAAGTTTTCAAATGGTGCAGAACACAAAGAATACGATCTTCTAATCTCTTTACCATTAAGGGTTGTTTTAAGATTAATGTACTGTCCCGATTGAAATTGAAAACATTCTTTTAGTGAGGAAGGAACTTCAAAACCAATAGCCGATGCTTCAGATGTAAGCGCTTTGATGTTTTTTATTTTTAGCGTGTGATATACTGCCATTGTTTTTTTTACAAAAATAATAAACCTAAAGAATTTCTTCTAAAATTGTAACATTATTTATATTTAGTCAACCAATTTTAAATTAACCACAATGTTACATTAATGTCATCATCTCTATTTCAACTTGGCCGCAAAAAGTTTTTACGAGCTCCGCAATTAGAGGCCAAATTCACCATCAAAATATTGATGGGTCTTGTGATTCTTTATTTTGCAGGATCTTTTTTGTTTGCAGGAGTTGTGATTTATCCCGCCCTAAGTAAGAAATTTCTTGAGCAAGATGCGATTTCAATCATTAACAGTTTTTTGGTTTTAATTTTTGCTTTTGAGTTGATTATACGTTATTTTTTGCAGCAGCTTCCTGTTACAGAAATCAAATCTTTCCTTCTTCTGTCGATCCCCAAAAAACGAATTATTAGAAATGTTTTATTGCGATCTCTGATTACAATTTATAATGTGATTCCTTTTTTGCTTTATCTACCGATCAGTATTGCTATGTTTAATGATGATTATCTTTTAAGTCAGGTATTCGCTTGGTGGGTATCACTTGCACTTTTATCTCTAAGTATAAATTTTATAACAATTTTAGTAAATAAAAACAACAAGGTTTTAGCAACTTTTGTTCTAGTATTTATTTTTGTCTATGTTGTTGAGTATTATTCTGAAACAGAAATTTTAAGATCAACAGGGCATTTTTTTGACAGTTTATTGGCCCATCCTATTTTGGTATTGCTTCCGGCATCAATTTTTTTAGGGTTATATTTTATAACCTTTAAATTTTTAAAAATAAATATAAACTTAGAGGGGTCTCTTGTTGCAAAAACTGGAGTTGCGAATGCTGAACGCTATAACTTTCTCAATGTTTTTGGTCCTCATGCACTTTTTCTTAAAAATGATTTAAGGTTGATTGTACGTAACATTAGACCTAGAAATATTGTACTAGCGTCCTTTCTCTTTTTGTTTTATGGCCTAGCTTTTTTCCCTTCAATAGAATACCAGTCCGCGTTTTTTATTCCTTTTGCTTCGATTTTTATTACGGGAGGTTTTTTATTGACCTTCGGAAACTATGTTCCAGCTTGGGACAGTGAATACTATCCATTTTTGATGTGTCAAAACTTGTCTTACAAGCAATATTTAGATTCAAAATGGCGCTTGATGACCTTTGCTGTTCTTGTGTCGACAGTATTATCAATTCCTTACATCTACTTTGGAGTAGATATATATTTGATGATTTTATCGGGAGCTTTTTTTAATATTGGTTTAGGGACATGGATAACACTTTACGGAGGCTTACTCAATAAACAGCCCCTAAAATTAAACGTAAAAGCCAAAGCTTTTGAGAACACTCAAGCCTTTTCTGGAAAACAATTTTTAATGATTTTACCTAAAATGATTTTACCCGTTTTACTTTATCTAATTCCTGCTCAAGTTTTTAATTCAACAGTAGGCCTTATCACTCTGGCATCCAGTGGCATATTGGGAATTATTTTTAAAAACCAAATTCTTAACCAAATGGTCAAATTGTTCGTAAAAGAAAAACACCAAACGCTTCAGGCCTTTACTCAAAAATAAAACAATGATTAAAACAAATTCGCTAACCAAAATTTATGGAGATAAAACAGCTTTGAGCATTGATCAACTCGAAATTCCAACAGGGCAGTCTTTTGGATTGGTTGGAAATAATGGTGCAGGAAAAACTACTTTCTTTAGTTTGTTGCTTGATCTTATAAAGGCATCTTCGGGTGAAATTATTTCCAACAAAATAGCAGTAGCTATAAGTGAGGAATGGAAAAACTTTACTTCTGCTTTTATAGACGATTCTTTTTTGATAGGGTATCTGACTCCCGAAGAATATTTTTATTTTGTTGGCTCTTTAAGAGGGATTGATCAAAAAGAGATAGACCTTTTTTTGGAAGCATATGCTGATTTTTTTAATGATGAAATCCTAAATCAAAAAAAATATTTACGTGACTTTTCAAAGGGGAATCAGAAAAAGGTAGGTCTAGTTGCGACCTTTATTGGGAAACCAAAAGTCATTATTTTGGATGAACCTTTCGCAAACTTAGATCCAACAACTCAAATCAAATTAAAGCAATTAATACACAAAAAATCAGAGGATAAGGAACTAACTTTATTGATATCAAGCCATGATTTGAATCACCTAACAGAAGTTTGTAATCGTATTGTGTTATTGGAAAAAGGATCTGTGATTATGGATAAAGAAACTACTGCTAAAACACTTCAAGAGTTAGAAGATTATTTTTCTGCTTAAAGGCATACTAAAACCCTTAAATTTAAGTTATTATTATACATCATTTTATTTTTTGAAAAAAGTATTAAAATTTAGTGTTTTTTACGTCATTATTTGGGGTATCTGGAGCTGTTCAACTCAGAAGGACCGTTTTTTTAATAGAGAGTACCATAGTTTGAACACAAAATTTAATGTGCTTTTCAACGCAGAAGAAGCCTTGGATTTAGGAACGATAATTTTGGCAAGTGAGGCCCAAGATGATTTTTTAAATATCCTTCCAGTAGAATTAATCTCCCTGGATGGAGAAGATGAAAATTCTACAGCCGCGATTCCTAGCTTCATCCGAGCAGAGGAAAAGGCAGTAAAGGCCATTCAAAAGCATTCCATGAATTTTAATGGCAAACAAAAAAATGATCAAATCAGTAAGGCTTATTTGCTTTTGGGGAAAGCGCGGTATTATGACAGACGTTTTTTTCCTGCTCTTGAAGCATTTAATTTTTTATTTGGTTTAAGTTCTGAAGCAGATGTTTTTTACGAAGGGAAATTGTGGAGAGAGAAAACGAACATACGACTTCGCAATGATGAGCTGGCGGTTTCCAATTTAAAACCACTGGCCAGAACAATGTCAAAAAAAAGTAAACTTTATGCAGAAGTTAATGCAACTTTAGCTCAGGCTTTTTTGAATATTCAACAAACAGATTCTGCGCTTAAATATATTAAAACAGCAGCAAAAGCTGAGCGCGATAGAACCTTACAAACTCGTTATCGTTTTATCGAAGCTCAACTTTTTGAGCTTTTGAAGCAAAAAGATTCAGCACAACTCGCTTTTTCATCCATTGTAGACTTAAAACGAAAAGCTCCCCGACTATATTGGATGCATTCTAAATTGAACGAATTGCGAATACAATCCGAAATTAGTGGAGAGAGTCCAGAAAAAGCATTGGAAAAGCTAAGCAATGCTTTTGAAAACGAAAACTTCACTCACTTAATTTACAGACAGCAAGCACGGTATTATTTGACTCAAGGAAAGGATAGTTTAGCAAAACAATTTTATAATAAATCTTTGAGATCCCCAAGCATAGACCGGCCTACCCGAAGACAAAATTATCGAGATCTAGCAAACAAAGCATTTGATTATGGAAATTATGTAGGAGCAGGAGCATATTTAGATAGTCTTTTGGGTCAATTTCTTCAAGAAAGTCGTCAAAGAACAATTGTTTTGAGAGAGCGAGAGGGACTTCAAGATGTTATTTTTTATGAAAAAACTATTCGAGTGGCAGACAGTATTCTTAAACTCACCTCAATGCAACCCGAAGAACAATTAGCCTATTACCAAAAAGCAATAGACTCTAAAAGAGCGAAAGAACTAGCAAAAATTGAACTAGAAAAAAGACCTCTTATAAGTATTTTGAATGGATCAAATCAGAAAAAATTTTATTTTTATAATGAAAACCTTGTAGTCCTGGGGAAACAAGAATTTGCTTCCAATTATGGGAATCGTCCAAATATAGACAATTGGAACAGAATAGAATCTTTAAATAAGACTATTGTTTTAAATCAAAATGAGGCAAGTGTTGAAAAAGAACAAAAGCTTATTATCAAAGAAGATGCTCAATCCTATGTAGACCTACTTCCTAAATCTTTAACATTTTTAGACAGCTTATCTGACCAAAGAAATCAAGCATATCTAGAATTAGGAATTTTATACAAGGAAAAATTTAAGAACTCTGTTTTAGCTAGTAACCGTCTAAAAAAATTGTTAGCCAGTGAACCTAACGAAAATCAAGAAATCAACGCATGGTATCATTTATTTAAAATGAATGAGTTAGATAAACCAAAAACTGCGTTTGTTTATAAAGAAAAAATTTTAAATGAATATCCAGATTCTCGTTTTGCAAGAATAATCAATGACCCAGAAAATTTTAAATTAAAAGAAAATGAAACTCCTGAAATTCGATATGAGTCGCTATATGATTTGTATTTAAAACAACAATACGAGGAAGTTTTAACTCAAGGAGAAGATCTGTTGATTATTTTTAGCGGTTCTCCTTTGGTTTCAAAAGTAGCTCATATTATGGCTAATGCATCAGGGCGATTAGATGGTATTGAGGTATGGAAAGAGAAATTGAATAAATTGATTGAAATTTATCCCAATTCAGAAGCTTCATCTCAAGCCAAAAACACTTTGGCTGCATTGAAAACAACTATTCAGGGAGAAAAACCAACTAAGGTTTATTTGAACTATAAATTGATTTTCCCAATTTTAAAGGAAAATCAAAAACAATTTCAGGAATTGAGTGATGAAGTAAAACGGGCACTTAAAGAGGCAAATATATCATTTGGAAGTATTACAAATGAAGTATATGATCGAGACTATGTTTTTTTAGTGGTTAACGATTTAAGGGAAAAACCGAATACTACATTTATACTCAAAGACACAACACTAACCGAATTATCAAGTATGTTTTCAAATAAATTTGTAGTTTTGTCATCCCAATACAAAGACATTCAATTGTTTAAAAACTGGAAAGCAATTAAATAATCTATATTTAACATGAAAAATAACGAACTCAACGGGCAACCCAATCGAATAGAGAAAAACACCAAAATTAAAGGAGATATTGTTTCTGAAGCAGATTTCAGAATAGATGGAACTTTAGAAGGCTCGATTAAAACATCAGGGAAGGTTGTTATCGGAAAAGATGGTGTCATCAAAGGAGTAATCGATTGTGCTTTTGCTGATATTGAAGGAAAATTTAATGGGAAGTTAGAGGTTAAAGAAAGCCTTTCTTTGAAATCTATGTGTCAACTAGATGGCGAAGTAGTTATTGGAAAACTCATTGTAGAATCTGGAGCAATTTTTAATGCTAAATGCACTATGCGCTCAACTTCAGATGTAAAATCATTAAGCGAAAAAATTGAAAAAACAGCCTAAACACTGGCTTGTTTTTTCTTCTTTAGCTGTTCAAATTGCAGTAGTAGTTTACGCAGCTGTTAAGGGAGGTCATTGGCTTGATCAATATTTTAAAACTCAAAGTAATTTTTGGGCATTGTCTTTATCTGCTCTAGGAATTATTTTGATTTTGATTCTCATACAAAAACAATCAAAACATTTAAACGATTCTTGAAAACAAATACAGCATTCATCTTTGTACTAATTTTCACTGCAGTTTTAATCGTTCATTTGGGAGTTTTATACTTTTTTGGAATCTCCCTTTGGTCGAATAACATTTTGCTGAGTTATAGTTCAAATTTTCTTTTAGCAGCAATAATCTTATGGATCTTATTTAAAGTTTTTGATCGGAATAAAGATCATGTTGGCTTTTTATTTATGGGAAGTAGTTTACTTAAATTTCTCCTTTTTTTTCTTGTTTTTTATCCAGTATATAAAGCAGATGGAATTGTTCAAAAAACAGAAGCAGTTACCTTTTTTATACCATATTTCACGGGTTTGTTTCTAGAAACAGTACTGTTAGTTCGAAAATTAAATAAAATATAAGTAGGAAGTGTTTTTCTTTTTAATGTAAAGCCTTACATTTGCATCGCATTTCAAAAAACAATGAGCAGATCCACTAGATTTACTTTACTTAACAAGAAAACACTGATTTTAATAGTAATACTTATATCAGGGTTAGTGTTTGCCAAAGAAAAAGAAGAATCCTCTAAAAACCTTCCTGCCAAAGAAATTCAAAAAAAAGAGATCAAAGATTACATCATGCATCATTTGCAGGATTCTTATGATTTCAGTTTGTTTTCATACACCGATGAGGATGGAGCTCATGTTTATTTTGGTTTTCCTCTTCCAATAATTCTTTGGGATAATGGGCTAAAAGTTTTTTCCTCTTCCAGATTTCACCACGGTGAAACTGTTGCAGAAGTTGACGGCAACTTTTATGCCATCAGTCACAACAAAATTTATAAAACAGATCAAGCGGGCACTATTATTTACGATCAAGAGCATCATGCTACAAACATAGCTCCTTTGGATTTATCAATTACTAAAGGTGTTCTGAGTATAATGTTTACTGCATTTTTAATGTTCTTTTTATTCAAAAGCCTTGCAGATTCCTATGCTAAAAATGGTCGAATTGCCTCTGGAGCGGGTCGCTTTTTTGAACCAATTGTACTTTACATTCGAGATGATATTGCCATTCCAAACATTGGAGAAAAACATTATAAAAAATACATGAGTTTTTTGCTTACCGTATTTTTCTTTGTTTGGTTTCTTAATATTTTGGGGTTAACTCCGCTCGGAATTAATGTAACAGGTAATATTGCTGTAACATTTTGTTTGGCGTTACTTACTTTCCTTTTGACGAACCTTACTGGGACTAAAGATTATTGGTTGCACATTTTTGACCCTTTGGGGACAACAATGAAGTGGTATGCCAAAATTCCATTGTACATTATTTTAATTCCGATAGAAGTTTTGGGGATATTTATTAAACCTTTTTCTCTCTTAATTCGTTTGTATGCAAACATGCAAGCAGGGCATATTGTTTTGATGAGTTTGATAGGGTTGATGTTTATATTTAAAAGTTGGTTAGGAAGTCCGCTTTCATTTGGACTTGCTTTTGCAATTTCACTGATTGAAGTTTTAGTAGCCTTGCTACAAGCATATATATTTACGATGTTATCAGCGCTGTATTTTGGTTTTGCCTCAGAGGAGCATGAGCATCACAATGAAATTGAAGCGCATTAAGCGATTCATATAATGAGTGTTTAATTTAATATTTACAATTATGGAAATTCCAGTAATGGTAGGTGCAGGTTTAGTTGTTATCGGTGTCGGAATGGGTATCGGAAGAATTGGTGGTTCTGCAATGGATGCAATTGCACGCCAACCTGAAGCTTACGGAAAGATTCAAACAGCGATGTTAATCGCCGCTGCATTGATCGAAGGTATTGGTTTTGCTGCACTTTTTGCAGTAAGCTAAAACAAATTGATAAAGCTGTAACGGTTGGTTGCAGCTTTATTTTTAAAGTAAAAATTAAACCATAAACAAATAGAATGGAAAAATTATTAAACGAGTTTTCATTAGGTCTTTTTTTCTGGCAATTATTATTGTTTGTTGCTCTTCTATTGTTGCTCAAAAAGTTTGCTTGGAAGCCCATTTTAGATGCTGTTAATGAACGAGAAACATCAATTAAAGACTCGTTGAGTGCAGCAGAAAAAGCTCGTGATGAAATGCAAGCCGTTCAGGCCGACAACAAACGCATTTTAAAAGAGGCTCGTGCTGAAAGAGATGCTCTTTTATCTGAAGCAAAAACAGCAAGTATTCAAATGATTAATCAAGCAAAGGAAGATGCAAAAGCTGAGGCAGATAAAATAATTGCTCAAGCCCAAGAAATGATTCAAAACGAAAAGAAAGCAGCTGTTAATGATTTGAAAAGTCAAGTTGCTCAACTTTCGATTGACATAGCTGAAAAAGTTTTACAAACTGAATTGAAGGATAAAGCAACTCAACAAAAATTAGTAAAACTATTGGTTGACGAGATTTCCGTAAAATAAATTGATGAAAAATAACCGTGCCGCATTACGTTATGCAAAAGCTACTTTAAGTCTTGCACTAGAGCAGGGGAATGCTCCTGTAATCGAACAAGACATGGTCGCCGTTATTGATGCTTGTTCTACAAATCAAAATCTGGTAGATTTTTTGGACAACCCCGTTCTTTCAATACAATCTAAACAAGAAATGGTTTTTAAAGTTTTCAGCTCCTTTTCAGAGGGAAGTAAAAACTTGATTAGTATTCTAGCAGCTAATAATCGAATCAACTTGTTAGATCAGGTTGCAGAACAATTTGTTGCCCTCAATCAAATTCAACAAGGAAAACAAAAAGCAGTGGTAACCTCAGCAGTTCCTCTAACACCAGTCCTCGAAAAAACAATACTCGATAAAGCTAAAGAATTATCTTCAGCAACCTTAATCCTAAGTAATGTTGTAAATCCATCCATCATAGGAGGATTTATTTTACGGATTGGAGATTTACAATATAATGCAAGTGTAGTCGATCAATTAGACACACTAAAAAGACAATTGACAAAAACCAATTATAGCGTTTAAATACATACTATGGCAGCAATTAAACCCGCTGAAGTTTCAGCAATTTTAAAAGACCAACTCGCAGGATTTGAAGCATCAGCTTCATTGGACGAAGTAGGAACAGTTCTTCAAGTAGGAGACGGAATAGCACGTGTTTACGGACTTTCTAATGCTCAATATGGAGAATTAGTTCGATTTGATTCTGGACTTGAAGGAATGGTCTTGAATTTAGAAGAAGATAATGTAGGAGTTGTACTGTTGGGACCTTCAAAAGAAATTTCGGAAGGAGACACCGTAAAACGAACTAAGAGAATCGCTTCTATCAAGGTAGGAGAGAGTATAGTGGGTCGAGTTGTTGATACCTTAGGAAATCCAATTGACGGAAAAGGATCTTTAGAAGGAGAATTGTTTGAAATGCCTCTGGAACGAAAAGCACCTGGGGTAATTTATCGTCAGCCAGTAAATGAACCTATGCAAACGGGGATCAAGTCTATTGACGCCATGATTCCGGTTGGTAGAGGACAACGTGAATTGGTTATTGGTGACCGTCAAACAGGGAAAACTACAGTTTGTATTGACACCATCTTGAATCAAAAAGAATTCTACGATGCCGGTGAACCGGTGTATTGTATCTATGTTGCTATTGGTCAAAAAGCTTCAACAGTAGCAGGGATAGCAAAAGTATTGGAAGACAAAGGCGCATTGGCTTATACAACAATTGTTGCAGCTAACGCATCAGACCCAGCTCCAATGCAGGTTTATGCACCTTTCGCAGGAGCAGCAATTGGTGAATATTTTCGGGATACAGGACGTCCAGCTTTGATTATATATGATGATTTATCTAAACAAGCTGTGGCTTACCGTGAGGTATCCTTACTACTCCGTCGCCCACCAGGACGTGAAGCCTATCCCGGGGATGTATTTTACTTACATTCTCGTTTGTTGGAGCGTGCAGCAAAAGTTATTGCTGATGATGAAATAGCTAAAGGGATGAATGACCTTCCAGACTCATTAAAAGATAAAATTAAAGGAGGAGGCTCTTTAACTGCACTTCCAATTATTGAAACTCAAGCAGGAGATGTATCTGCATACATACCCACTAATGTGATTTCAATTACAGATGGACAAATTTTCTTGGAGTCTGATTTGTTTAACTCTGGAGTTCGTCCTGCAATTAATGTTGGTATTTCAGTATCACGTGTTGGAGGTTCTGCACAGATTAAATCCATGAAAAAAGTATCGGGAACTCTAAAATTAGATCAAGCCCAATTCCGAGAATTGGAGGCTTTTGCTAAGTTTGGATCTGACCTTGATGCGGCAACTTTAAATGTTATTGAAAAAGGGCGTCGTAATGTAGAGATTTTAAAGCAAGCTCAGAATGACCCTTACACCGTTGAAGACCAAACAGCAATAATTTACGCAGGATCAAAAAACCTATTGCGAAGTGTTCCTGTTGATCAAGTAAAGGCATTTGAAAAGAGCTTTATCGAAACATTGAACAGCAAGCATAGAGATGTTCTAGATACTATTAAAGCAGGAAAGTTAACGGATGAGGTTTTGGACACCCTAAACAGTGTAGCTAAAGAAACAGCAGCTCAATTTGAATAAACGAATAGTAGTATGGCTAATTTAAAAGAGATACGGAATAGGATTGCATCGGTTTCCTCGACTATGCAAATAACTTCTGCCATGAAAATGGTTTCTGCAGCAAAACTCAAGAAAGCTCAAGATGCCATTACGGCTATGCGACCATATTCCGATAAATTAACCGAACTGATTCAGAATTTGAGCAATTCTATTGATGGAGATACGCAAAACCCTTTCACAGTAAAAAGACCGATTCAAAATGTCTTAATTATTGTAATAACCTCCAATCGTGGTTTATGTGGTGGGTTTAACTCAAGTGTAATAAAAGAGGTTACCAAAAAAGTTGAGACTACTTATGCGAACAAAAACGTAAGTCTACTTACTCTTGGGAAAAAAGGAAATGATATTTTACAAAAATCCTTTTCTGTAGTAGAAAACAACAATGATATCTTTGATCAGTTGACGTTCTCTAATGCCAGTAAAATTGCAGAAAGGTTTATGAGTGATTTTACTAGTAAGGAGTACGATATTATTGAAGTGGTTTACAATCGTTTTAAAAATGCAGCTACTCAAATTGTTACAACAGAAGCCTTATTGCCAATTATTTCAACTCAAGACGAAAATACGACAACACCTACCGATTATATTTTTGAACCCACGCAAGAATCAATCGTAGACGAACTATTACCCAAAAGTATTAAAATGCAATTGTTTAAAGCATTAAGAGACTCTTTTGCAAGTGAACATGGGGCCAGAATGACCGCTATGCACAAAGCAACAGATAATGCTACAGACCTCAGAGATCAATTAAAATTGACTTATAATCAAGCACGTCAAGCATCGATAACAAATGAAATCCTTGAAATAGTAGGTGGAGCAGAAGCCCTGAATTCATAATTTTTTAGAGCAACATTTTTTACAAAGCCCTTTTACTAGGGCCTTTTTATGAAAGTTTTCTTTGGTACGGTCTACAGTTTTATGCCATTCTTTTTTGTATTTTTAGGGGTATAAAAAAGAAAGATGATTACTGTACCCATAATAAATGAAAGTCCATTTGATCTCCCAAGTTTTGCAACAGCAAATTCAGCAGGCGTTGATCTTCGGGCTAAAATTGCAAACTCTATTACTTTGGGGACTTTAGAACGAGTAATTATAGGAACGGGTCTCAAAATGGCGTTACCCGAAGGATATGAGGCTCAAGTTCGTCCAAGAAGTGGTCTTGCGGCAAAACATGGAATTAGCGTTCTTAACGCTCCTGGAACTATCGATGCAGATTATCGCGGAGAAATAGGGGTAATTTTAGTCAACTTATCTAATGAGCCATTTACCATTCATCCCGGGGAACGCATTGCACAATTAGTTGTAGCCCAATACAAACAAGTAGAATGGAAACTTCAGGAAACTTTAGATACTACTGAGCGTGGTTCTGGTGGTTTTGGAAGTACAGGAAAAGAATAATACCAGATGAAAATTATTGTACCCATGGCGGGAAGAGGATCCCGACTTCGTCCTCATACTTTAACAGTTCCCAAACCATTAATTCCGGTTGCTGGAGTACCAATTGTTGAACAATTGGTCCGCGATATCGCAGATGTTGTAAAACAACCAATTAAAGAGGTCGCATTTATTTTGGGTGATCCTGCTTTTTTTGGGGATGAAATAGTGAATCAATTAATGGTTTTAGCTAAAAAAATTGGTGCTCAAGGAAAAATTTATCGTCAACTCGAACCTTTGGGAACAGGACACGCTATTATGTGTGCTGAATCGTCACTTTCGGGACCAGCAGTTGTAGCTTATGCAGATACTCTTATTCGGGCAAAATTTTCTTTAGATCCTAAAGCAGATAGTATCATTTGGGTTAAAAAAGTTTTCAAGCCCGAAGCCTATGGTGTGGTTCAATTGAATTCCGAAGGTGCAATTACAGAATTGGTTGAAAAACCTAGATCTTTTGTTTCTGACCTGGCAGTTATTGGAATTTATTATTTTAAAGAAATCGAAAAATTAAAAAAAGAGTTACAAGCTGTTTTAGATGAAAAGCTTACTCATGGGGGAGAATATCAAATTAATGATGGAATCAAACGGATGATGAATGCAGGAAATTTGTTCTTACCTGGTGAAGTTAATGAATGGATGGATTGTGGGAACAAACAAATCACTTTAGAGACAAATACCAAAATGTTAGGATTTTTAGAGGCAGAGGGTAAGGAAATGATTCACCCTTCCGCCCGAATTGAAAACACTAAAATTATTCCTCCTTGTTATGTTGGTCCAAATGTTAAGATTAAAAACACATCCTTAGGCCCGGGAGTTTCAATTGGAACTGGAACGGTTATTGAGAATTCAGCAATTAGCCACAGTTTAATTCAAAATAACAGTCGAATTTCAAATGCAACATTGAATCAAGCTATGATAGGAAATCATGTAACCTTCGATGGAAAATTTACACAAATTAGTATAGGAGACCACACTGAAATCATATGAAAAAAACAAAACACTTTATTTTTCGCTTTGTATTGTTATCATTGATCTTAGCTGTTTTTGGATGTAAATCAGTTTCCGTTTTGCCAACAAAAGAACCGGTCAAGAGAGTTGAGCTTAAATCATTAACCAAAGAAATTGAGAAAGCTACTACAAAAATAAAAACCTTTAGAGCCCGTGTAAAGGTTCAATACAAAGACAGCAAGAGAGAGCAACAAATTAATTTAAACCTTCGCATGGAGTCCAATAAGACCCTTTGGATTAGCGCTTCAATACTTGTTCCCATAGCAAAACTTTTGATTACTCCTAATCGTGTAGGTTTTTATGAAAAATTTCAGAAAACATTTTATGAGGGGAATATGGGCTTTATAAACGAGCAATTGGGCACGAGTTTTACTTTTGAGGACATCCAAAATGTTTTTCTAGGAAACCCAGTTACTAACATGAGTGAAGGAGAATTCGATCGTATTGACCATCCTCAATATTACGTTTTGATTCCTAAAACTGAAAACAAGCAATTACGCCCAACCTATTTTTTTGACCCCAGTAACTTTCGTCTGAAAGAACAACGTTTTATCGTTTCAGGAACATCACAGTCCTTAAGCATTAAATACCCAAAGTATCAGAAAATGGAGGGGAAAACACTTCCAAAAGAGATAGTAATTTCAATTTTTGACGGATTTAATCTAGTTCAGGTTAGTTTGGATTTTATTCGAACAGATTCCCCCAAAAATTTATCAGTTCCTTTTACTATTCCTGATGGGTATAAAAAATTGAATTTATAATGAATATTAGAGTAAGCTTTGCGATCAATATTATTACAAGCATGACGCTTTTTTTGATTGTTGGGCAAAGCTTATTTGCTCAAGATCAGAGACAACAAAATTTAGAAGCTCAGCGTAAAAGACTTCAACAAGAGATTAAGCAAATTAACACTTTATTGTTTTCAAATGAAAAAAGGAAGAAATCTGTTTTAACTCAAGTAGAGGACTTGAATTTAAAAATAAATGTTCGTAGAAGGTTGATCCGGGTTACCAATGAACAAGCAAATCGTTTAACTCAACAAATCAATGTCAATCAACGTTCAATTAGTCGTCAGCGTAAAGAACTTGAGGCATTAAAGAAAGATTATTCTGAAATGATTTTAAAATCATATCAAAGTAAATCGGGTCAGAGTAGGATGATGTTTTTATTTTCTTCTGAGAATTTTTTACAAGCATACAAACGCTTTCAATATCTAAAACAATATGCAAGTTTTAGAAAGAAACAAGGAGAATTAATCTCAGAAAAGACTCAAATCCTCCAAGAGTTGAATATAAGTTTGATTAATCAAAAACGGGAAAAAGAAAATTTAGTTAAAGAAAATAGAGTAGCTGAAGAAAAATACAGACAAGAACAAAACAGTCAAGAGAGTTTAGTTCAAGAATTAAAAAAGAAGGAAAGAAATTTTATTTCTCAAATCAAGAACAAACAAAAAAAGGCCAAAGAGATAAATAAAGAAATTCAAAGATTAATTCGGGAAGCAATTATTGCTTCAAATAAAGCTGCAGGAGGAAAAAGAAATTCTAAAGTATTTAGGTTGACTCCAGAAGATAAATTGATTTCTGATAACATCGAAGCTAACAAAGGAAAACTTCCATGGCCTGTCGAGCAAGGATTATTGATCCAGAGCTTTGGTAGACAACCTCATCCTGTTGTTAAAACTGCAATAATTCAGAGTAATGGAGTAACTATTGCTACGCCCAAAAACGCCCAAGCACGTGCAGTATTTGAAGGAAAAGTAATGTCAATAATTGGTTTTAAGGGGAGCAATCCCACTGTGCTTATCCAACATGGAAATTATATTACAGCTTACTCAAATTTAGGGGAAGTTTATGTAACTAAGGGACAAAAAGTAAAGCCTAAGGAAATAATAGGAAAAGTATTTACCAACTCTGAAACGGGCAAAACAGAATTAAAATTCAGTGTGTTTAAAGCAAGCACTCCTGTAAATCCAAAGACATGGATCTACAGGATGTAAAAGACAATTATTCAGCTAAGTACCAAGCTTCTTCTTCTAGTGTATTTAAGATAAAGTAATATAATCTAATCGCTTCACTTTTGGATTTAAACCGCCCATAGGCAACTCGGATTAAACCATCAGAACTTTGCTTTGCAAGGCTCGCATCGTCAAAACCGTTTGCTTTTAATATATCTAGTTTTTTTAATGCATTGGATTTTTCACGGAAACTCCCAGCGATAACACTGAAATATTCTCCAGATTGAACTTCAAATGAATTGTTTTCTGCAGCCTCATCCTCGGAAATAACATTGAGTTCAAGTGCGGCAAGTTTACCAAGGTCAAAAGAAGCTTCTTGAACATTGGATTTAATTTTTGCTTGTGCAATTTCAGTTGATTTTACACGCTCATTGTTCAAGTATTGATCTCCAAAATAGTAAGAGGCTCCTACTAGTGCAATTGCGATTACACCAACTGCAGCATATTTAACATAGTTGGGACGTTCTTTTTTCTTTTCAGGAGTAAAAGCTAACGGTTCTTTTTTTGAATTTTCCATAGGGAATTTGTTTTTGTAGATAGTTGTATTTGTTGGAAGATTAATCTCCTTTACTTTTGAAATCTTTTTTTTGGAAAAAGAAGTTAATCCAGTCGAGTTCCAGTCAAAATTGACTTTATTGTATGGTAAAAATATAATTTTTTGCTCAGAATTGAGCGTTAGTTCTCCAACGCCCGGAAGAATAACGGCTGTACCTAAGTCCAGAGTTTCCTTCCATTGTTGACTTTCTTGTTGTATTTCTTGAAGTGCACTTTCATAGGAAATGGATTTGCGTTTTGCAATATAGTTGGCAAGCAAACCGTCATTATGGGTTAATAACCCATTAAAAGAAAGTTCTTTTCCAGGAGGGAAGAAGATACCCTGCTCTCGGTCAATACGGATCGCAATAGGTTGTGTTAAAAACGCGCCTAATTGAGGTATGATAACACATTCGTATTGATATAAAAGCTCTTTTGTGTACTGCACTAAATTCATACTCAAATGTAATCAATTAAAAACGGTTTCGACAATTTTTTTATTTTGCATGATAAACCCCAATTATCATCCTATGAAATTAACGTCAATTCAAGCCTCTTTATTGTTACAACTCTTACCTGGAATAGGAGATATTACTGCAAAAAAAATTAGTTAATCATTGCGGAAACGCTCAAGCTGTTTTTGAAGAAAAAAAATCAATTTACTTAAAATCAAAGGAATAGGAACGTTCCATCTTCAGGGATTTAATCAATTCGAGACTTATTTTTCGACTGTACTTGAGGAAGAAAAGTTTTTAAAAAAAGAAAAAATCATCCCGATTCTTTATAATTCCTCTGATTACCCCAAAACTTTGACTTTTTTTGCCAATGCCCCTTTAGTTCTATTTCAAAAAGGTAATGTTTTATGGAAAAACGAACATATTGTTAGTATTGTAGGTACTCGAAACCCTACATCCAGGGGAGTAGATTTTTGTAAACAACTCATAAAAGAACTTGCGGTTTATCATCCAATAATTGTATCGGGATTTGCAAAAGGGATTGATGTAGTTGCTCATAAAACAGCTATGGAAAACAATCTAGAAACAGTAGCTTGTTTAGGGCATGGTTTGAATCAAATTTTCCCCAAGGAACATCAGGCTTATGTTGATTCAATATGTAAAAAAGGAGTCTTTCTTTCTGAGTTTTGGAGCAACTCATCTTTTGAAAAAACAAACTTTTTAAAGCGCAATCGAATTATTACTGGGTTATCACATGCAACTGTGGTTATTGAATCTGGGGTTAAAGGAGGGAGTTTGGTTACTGCAGAGCATGCACACCATTATGGGAGAGATGTTTTTACCGTTCCAGGCAGGATATCCGATTCTCAAAGCAAAGGGTGTTTAAATTTAATCAGGAAAGATAAAGCTTGGATGATTACTTCAGTGGCTGATTTAGTTTATTGGATGGGGTGGGAATCAAAAATCACACCTCAGAATACTCAAAAGGAATTGTTACTAAGTTTAACAGAAGAGGAGAAGGAAATTTTTAATTTATTAGAAAATAAAAATAGTTTGGACAATTTAGCGTTTCAAGCAAAATTACCAATAAGCAAGGTAGCCGTTCTTTTATTTCAATTAGAAGTGAAAGGTTGTGTTCGTTCCATGCCAGGAAAACATTACGAACGCTTTTAGTAGCCTATTTTAGAGCGAACCCGCATCAAAACATCTGTAGCAATCTTGTGGGCTTTTTGAGCTCCTTTAGCAAGCGCTATTGTTACTTCAGAAGGGTTGTTTTGAAAGTAGTTGAATTTTTTTCGAGGTTCATCAAAAATTTCAAGAATCAGTTCAAACAAAGCTTGTTTTGCATCCCCATATCCCATACCTCCTGTGACGTATTGGTTCCTAAGACTTGAAATTTGATCTTCGTTGGCTAACAGAGAATATAATTTATAAACAGTACATGTGTCTGGGTTTTTAGGCTCTTCTAAAGGTGTAGAGTCGGTTTGAATTCCCATGATTTGCTTACGCAATTTTTTTTCAGGTAAGAAAATATTGATGGTGTTGTTTTTGGACTTGCTCATTTTTTGACCGTCAGTTCCTGGAATAATTTGTAATTCCTCTTGGATTTGTGCTTTTGGTAACACAAAAGTTTCTCCTTGTTGATTATTGAATCGAGCTGCAACATCACGTGATATTTCTAAATGTTGTAACTGATCTTTACCCACTGGAACTATTTCAGCATCATAAAGTAAAATATCAGCAGCCATAAGCATAGGGTAGCCAAAAAGTCCAGCATTAACATCAGATAGATGGTCGGCTTTATCTTTAAAAGAATGTGCTAAAGTTAAACGTTGGTATGGGAAAAAGCAGCTCAAATACCAACTCAGTTCGGTTACCAAACTTACATCACTTTGTTTATAAAAAATTGTTTTATCAATATCTAAACCGCATGCCAACCAAGCAGCAGCGGTATTGAAAGTATGTTCTCTTAAAACTGATCCGTCTTTGATTTGTGTAAGGGAATGTAAATCTGCAATAAAAAGAAAAGATTCGTTTTCAGGCTCATTTGCCATTGCAATAGCGGGAAGTACAGCCCCTAATAGATTACCCAAGTGGGGTGTTCCTGTACTTTGGACACCTGTAAGAATTCTAGCCATACCTATTTTGTTTGAGCAAAGGTACTTTTTTCAACTCAAAAAAAGAATGGCTATGGCCAGTAAAAAAGCTTTATTAGGCTGATCATTTATAAATTAGAGTAACTTGTTTGGTAAAATTCCATAAATTAAATTCATTAAAGCTATTCTAATGGGCTTAAATTGGATTCTTATATTTTCGAGGTATAAAAAGGTTTAAGTATTTAAAAATTTTATAACAATTTGTAAAACCCTACATTTGGTTAATGCTAAAAATACTTCAGAAAATTGCATTACTATTATGGAGGGCATGGTTTTATATACTTGCAGCAATTCCTGTTATTTCTCTTTTTCCATTTTTATTACTTATTGCTAGTTATAAAAAAGGATATCCAACACTTTTCTGGATCGCACGAAACATTTGGTCTCCTTTTATATTGTTTGGGATGGGTTTTTACATTAAAACAAAATTTGCAAAACCACTTCCTCAAGGAACTTCTTACATGTTGGTAGCTAATCACAGCAGTTACCTGGATCCTTTTGTAATGTTTCGTGTTTCAAAAAATCCTTTTGTTTTTGTGGGAAAAAAAGAATACATCAAAGTTCCTCTTTTTGGAAGTATTTATAAACGAGCAGCGATTTTAGTCGACCGGAGCAGCTCTATGAGCAGGTGGGGTGTTTATGAACGCGCCAATAAGGTTATTGAAAGTGGGACAAGCGTTTGTATTTTTCCAGAAGTAAACTATGTAGACGATACAATTTTACTTAACCCTTTTAAGCGTGGGGCGTTTAAACTTTCGATTGAACATCAAATACCGATTGTTCCCATCACTTTTTTGGATTGTAAACGCAAATTTCCTTGGAGTCCAGATTTTGGTTTTCCAGGAGAATTGAGGGTTGAAACTTTTCCAGAAATTAATCCAGTGAAAAGCTTAGATGATTTGGAAGAACTGCAAGAAAAAACTAGGGACATCATTTTGGCTGGACTAAATTCGGATATAAAACAGCAGAGTCAAAAAGCAGTAGCGATTGAATTGGCTAAAACGCGAAAATAAAAGTATACTTTAATTATGGATGAATCTTCTACATTATTTTTAGCAGTTTCCATTATGATCATTATGATTGGAATGGGATTAGGGCTTACTCTTCAAGATTTTAGACAAGTCGGTGAAAATCCGAAACCAGTTTTAATGGGGTTATTCAATCAAATTATTTTGTTGCCACTTATTGGGTTTGTTCTCTGTCTAATTTTCATACCAGAACCTTTCATTGCTATTGGATTGATGATGTTGGTTGCTTGTCCTGGGGGAACAAGTTCAAATATTATTACTCTATTGGCTAGAGGCGACTTACCTCTTTCGATTTCCCTTACTTCAATCAATAGTTTGATAACTATTTTTACTATTCCTCTAATTGTTAATTTTTCATTTGACTTTTTTAGTGCTAGTATAGGTTCAATAGCACCTCCAACTCAAGACATATTTATCTCCTTGATTGCAGTTATTGCTATTCCACTTTCGATTGGGATGTTTATTAAAAAAAAGGCGCCAAGTTTTGCTCAGAGAATGGAAGGTCCAGTGCGAAAAGCTTCTTCAATTCTTTTGGCATTGGTTATTCTTAGTATTCTGGTAAAGGAATTCGAATTATTTAAAAAACATTTTGCCGATACCGTTGGCATCTTAGTTGTTTTAAACACTTTAACCATGTCCATTGGTTTTTTTGGATCCAAGCTGTTTAAACTAAACTTAAAACAGGCCATTACAATTGCGATTGAATCTGGAATTCAAAACGGAACCTTAACTATTAGTTTGGCTGTGATTACCGTTGGACGACCCGATCTTGCAATTGTTGCTGCGGTCTATGGGCCCTTGATGTATTTGATGGCCTTAGTTCCAATTATGTTTGGTATTCGAAATTTTAAAAAATAAAAAAACCTGCTACTGAGTTTAGGAGTTTTTTTAACTGGCGTGATAGATTCAATTGACAGCTTTGAGCGCTCCCATTATTTTTTCTTCCAATTCATCCATCAAATCGGGATTGTCCAGAAGAATTGTTTTTACCGCGTCTCGACCTTGTCCCAATTTGGTCTCTCCATAACTGAACCAAGACCCTGATTTTTTGATTATCTCATAATTAACTCCTAGATCAATAATTTCACCAATTTTGGAAATACCTTCTCCATACAAGATGTCAAATTCAGTAGTTCTGAATGGTGGAGCTACCTTATTCTTTACAACTTTCACTCGAGTTTTGTTCCCTAAAACTTGTGCATCCGCGTCTTTAATTTGTGTAGAGCGTCGGATATCCAAACGTACTGAAGAGTAAAACTTTAAGGCATTCCCACCTGTTGTAGTTTCTGGGTTACCAAACATCACCCCAATCTTTTCTCTCAACTGGTTGATGAAAAATACAGTACAGTTGGTTCTACTAATCGAACCGGTTAATTTTCTTAGGGCTTGTGACATCAAGCGTGCGTGTAGTCCCATTTTGGAATCTCCCATTTCACCTTCGATTTCACTTTTGGGAGTCAAGGCAGCAACGGAGTCAATGACTACAATATCAACTGCACCAGAACGGATTAAATTGTCTGCGATTTCGAGAGCTTGTTCTCCATGATCGGGTTGAGAAATAATGAGCTCCTGAACATCGATTCCTAGTTTTTCTGCATAAAAGCGATCAAAGGCATGTTCTGCATCTATGAACGCAGCAATTCCTCCTTGTTTTTGACATTCTGCAATAGCATGAAGGGTCAAGGTTGTTTTACCTGAGGATTCAGGGCCATAAATTTCTATAACTCTTCCTTTCGGATATCCCCCGACACCCAGTGCAATGTCAAGACCAAGAGAGCCTGAAGAAATAGCCTCTACTTCCTCAATTGCGGAATCTCCTAATTTCATTACCGAACCTTTTCCGTAGGTTTTATCAAGTTTGTCAAGAGTAAGTTGAAGTGCTTTGAGCTTAGCTGCTTTATCGTCTGCCATAATACTATTTTTCTTTCTTGCTAAGGTAATATATCTTTATTTTGATGCACTCGCTTATCTCAAGGGTTTATTAACAATAGTTTGATTTTTTTATATTCATTTGTTGAACCCCTCTAAAAACTATGATTTAAGGTTTTTTTTAAGCTACAACTCAAATTTTAACACAAAATAACCCCAAAATGACATAAAACCGAATTCTAACCATCCACCCCAAAGGGCTCAAAGGAGTTCATATTCTATAGAGTCGTTATAATCTAATCAAGGATTTTATTCTAAAAAAAGTTGAATTACATAAAGAAATAAGCTATCAAAAATTATCTTCTTTGGCCGTTGAGTAATTGAGTAGTTCTTTTGACGGTAAAGTTGTTTGGTACATTGTTGCAGTTAAGTTAGATTTAGAAGCACGAAATATTATTGAACGAATTTTCAAAACAAGTCCACACCAATTACGGATGAAAGAATCCAATTAATTATCTTTATCAGTGAAATAGGATTTAATAAAATAATTCCACGCCTCCATCTTTTTTTAGCTACACGAATCAAATAGAATTATAGAAGTAAAAACAACAACGATGTATAAATTCTGCAAAACAATTCTGAATACTTTTTTTCTTTTATCGACTATAATTTATGGTCAGAAAACAGTAGGAGACATTCAAATCAACATAAACATCAAGAATGTGCTGATAATGCATAAGGAACTTGTAAGTATTCCGAATTTACCCAAGGATAAAGAAATGATGCTTAAAAACATCAATTGGGTAGCCAAGCAATACATGGATTTAGATTTTAAAACCTCATTATTAGAATCAAGTACCCTTCCTATTTTAATTGCAGAAAAAATAGTAAACCCTACTTACAAAACAGTCTTGTTCTATTTTCACATTGATGGACAACCAGTTAATTCATCTGCTTGGGATCAAGAAGACCCTTTTGAACCAGTGTTAAAACGGCGCGATCAAAATGGAGATTGGCAGGTTTTGGATTGGAGTAAATTGAATGATAAAATTGACGACGAATGGCGGATTTTTGGACGAGCAGCGGCAGATGATAAAGCACCAATCATTATGCTTCTATCAGCCATAAAAATGTTTCATAATCAAAAAAAGTCTCCTAAAATAAACCTTAAAATCATCTTTGACCCAGAGGAAGAATATGGGTCTAAGGCACTTTTATCTACATTAGATAAATATCAAGACCGTTATGCTTCTGATTATTTTATTGTAATGGACGGACCTGCTCATAATTCCAATCTACCCACCCTTACTTTTGGGTGTAGAGGAATTGCTTCTTGTTCGATAACCACTTTTGGATCCAAGTTACCCCAGCACAGCGGGCATTATGGAAATTATGTACCCAATCCGGTATTTAGACTTGCAAATCTTTTGTCTAGCATGAAAGATCCGGAAGGAAGAGTTTTGATAAAAGATTATTATCAAGGTATTGAAATAACCCCAGAAATTTCAAGTCTTTTACAAGAAGTCCCTTTTGATGCAAGAGAATTGAACAATGAATTAGGGATTCATTCTTCTGAAAATGTGGGGATTAATTATCAAGAATCTCTTCAATATCCCTCTCTAAATGTTAGACAAATCGGAACCTCCTGGAAAGGCAAAGGGTTGAAGACTGTAATTCCTGAATATGCAACTGCAAACATTGATGTTCGATTGGTTCCAGAAACTGAAGGGGTGAGTCAATTGCAAAAAATCAAAAATCATATCGAGGAGCAAGGGTTTTATGTTCTTAATCGAGATCCGACAGATGAGGAAAGACAAATACATCCCAAAATTGTGAAATTTAAAGGAGCTTTGAGCGTTAACTCTTTTAGAACTAATCCAGATTCTGATTTTGGTAGAAAAATAAGAAATCATTTAAGAAAAGATTTTGGAAAAGATCCGGTTGTGATAAGACTTATGGGTGGGACAGTGCCAATTGTTCCATTGATTAATAAATTGAAAGTGCCCACAGCGATTGTTCCTATGGTAAATATGGACAATAATCAGCACAGCCCTAATGAAAACATTAGAGTCGGAAACATAAGACAAGGAATTAAAATTTGTTTGTCCATTTTAAACGCATCCTATTAGATATATTTTAATTTAAATTCTTGTAGTTTTTCTCAAAATATAGCACCATCCCTATAATACTTTCCTATGGAACAGAACAACCACATCAATTAGGTTGATTTTAAGGCGAATGACCTTAAAAAAACTAAAAAGTTTAATTGAACTGTTTTTGACTGGAAATTTGAGGACTATGCTCCAAAAGATATAGCTTTTTCAGAGTCAGGAATTGCAGGTGGCTTTCAACATTCAACTGAGGTAATTCTAAATGGAGCTTTGATCGTTTTATATCACAAAAAGTCAGAACTTATTAAAAAAATAAAAGAAGCAGGGGGAAGAGTTGTACAAGATATTTTTTCTTTTCCGGGATGCCGTCGCTTTTATTTTAAAGATCCTTCGGGAAATGAACTAGCCTTTTGGACGAAAGCATAAGGAATCAAGGAGCAGGTGTTTTTATCTGCAACAGTCTTTTTGTTATCTTTGTAACTTCATTCATCTTAAAAAAAGTATAGCATGCAACTGTACAATAAATTAAGCGCGAAGGAACGAGCTTTGATGCTCGAAGAAGCCGGTACAGAACGGCTTACGCTTTCCTTTTATCAATACGCCCAAATAGGGAATCCTGAGCTTTTCAGAAACCATTTGTTTTTAACCTGGAACCCCATGGAAGTTTTGGGTAGAATTTATGTTGCAAATGAGGGAATTAATGCACAACTTTCAGTTCCTGCTCCACGTTTTCAAGAATTTAAAACACATCTAGATGGGATTGAATTTTTAAAAAACACACGACTTAATATAGCAATTGAGCAAGATTTAAAATCTTTTTTGAAGCTGAAAGTTAAAGTTAGAGACAAAATTGTCGCTGATGGCTTAAATGACTCAACCTTTGATGTTACTCAAAAAGGGAAGCACCTCAACGCTGAAGGATTTAATGATTTACTTGAAGACCCAGACACCATTTGTGTAGATATGCGCAATCATTATGAAAGTGAAATAGGGCATTTTAAGGGAGCAATAACTCCTGATGTTGATACTTTTAGAGATTCATTGCCAATTATCGAAGAGGATTTGGCTGATCTTAAAGAAGATAAAAAGTTGTTGATGTATTGTACGGGAGGAATTCGTTGTGAAAAGGCCAGTGCTTATTTCAAACACAAAGGATTCAAAAATGTATATCAATTGGAAGGCGGTATTATTGAATATACCCGTCAAGTAAAAGAGAAAGGGCTTGAAAGTAAATTCATAGGCAAAAATTTTGTTTTTGATGAGCGAAGAGGAGAGCGCATTACGAATGATGTAATCGCTCAATGTCACCAATGTGGAACCCCTTGTGACACACATGTAAATTGTGCCAATGAAGCATGTCACTTACTTTTTATCCAATGCAAAAGATGCCAAGAAAAAACAAAAAACTGTTGTTCTGATGAATGCACCTCAATTATTCAGTTGCCATATGAAGAACAAAAAGCACTTCGTAAGGGATTACACAACAGTAATAAAATCTTTAAAAAGGGCAGATCAGAGGTTTTAAAATTTAAAAACCAATAAAAAAAAGGAAGCTTTTAATATGTCTGAATTAACTGTATCTTTACCTTTTTACACTAAAATATTCATTTATGAGTTGTGCATCTTGTTCTTCAACAGACGGCTCCCCAAGGGGGTGTAAAAATAATGGAACTTGTGGGACAGATAGCTGTAACAAACTTACTGTTTTTGATTGGTTGTCTAATATGAAATTACCCAATGGCCAAGAGCCATTCAACATCGTTGAGGTACGATTCAAAAACAGTAGAAAAGCATTTTATCGTAAAGGGAAAGATCAAAACTTGAGTATTGGGGATTTAGTTGCCACCGAGACTCAAAGCGGCCATGACATTGGGCAAGTTACCTTAACTGGAGAATTGGTTCGTTTCCAGATGAAAAAGAAAAAGATTAAGGAGGATAGCGAGGAGGTCTTGAAGATATACAGAAAGGCAAGCCAAAAAGATATTGATATTTGGCAGCAAGCCCGTGACCGAGAAAAAACCATTCAGAAACGTGCACGTGAAATGGCCATATTTTTGCATTTGGAGATGAAAATCTCCGATGTTGAGTTTCAAGGTGACGGATCAAAAGCAACCTTTTATTATACCGCAGAAAAACGAGTTGATTTTCGTCAATTAATCAAAGACATGGCTCAAGCTTTCAGTATTCGAATTGATATGCGCCAAGTTGGTTTACGCCAAGAAGCTTCCAGATTAGGAGGAATTGGTTCTTGTGGAAGAGAATTGTGTTGTTCTACTTGGTTGACAGACTTCAGATCCGTTTCAACATCTGCTGCACGCTACCAACAACTTTCCTTAAATCCCCAAAAACTAGCAGGTCAATGTGGTAAATTGAAGTGTTGCTTAAATTATGAATTGGATTCTTATCGAAATGCTTTAAAGGCTTTCCCAAAAACAGAAACTAAACTTCAAACGAGTAAAGGGGTGGGAGTTTGTCAAAAAATCGATATTTTCAAAGGATATATGTGGTATGCTTATAAAGATGAGTGGAAGAATTGGCATTTGCTAAAAACAGATCAAGTAAAGCAAATAATTGAATTGAACAAAGCCAAAAAAACGGTTTTGAGCTTGGAGGATTTCTCTCAAGAAACTAGGGTAGAATCCCCAGATAAAGTTTTTGAAAATGTAGTAGGACAAGATAGTTTGAACCGTTTTGATAGTCCTAAAAAAAGAAAAGCCAAGAACAAGTCTCGATCAAGAAAAAATAGTAATCAAAAGAAAAATGCATAAATTCAGTTTTCTTGCAGTTTTTATATTGATTACATCTTGTGATTCAGCTTTTTTATTTAGAGAATATAAATCCTTTTCTGAAGGATGGTCTTCATCGGATGCTGTTTCGTTTTCTATTCCACAAATGCCTAGAACCCCCTCCAATATTTATGTTCATATTCGCAATAATAACGATTATCCCTATTCAAATTTATTTTTAATTGCTGAGTTGCGAGATTCTGTTCAAATAATTTTTAGAGACACTCTAGAATACGCTATGGCTAATCCAGAGGGTAAATGGCTTGGGGAAGGATTTTTAGATGTTAAAGAAAGTAAATTATGGTGGCATGAGGGATGGATACCCGAACACGAAGGGCCATTTTATGTGAATCTTTTTCAACGAGTACGAAATAATGGTGATGTTGAGGGTGTTCGACTTTTAGAAGGAATCCTAAATGTAGGGATTGCTGTAGAACCACAAATCCAGCCCTGATGACTAGAAATAAAAAGAAAAAAAAGATTGTCAAAAAAGGGTCTAATCCTTACAGAAAGCCCTTACGTTTTTTCTGGTTAATTTTCTCTATGGGAATTTTATCGGTTATCCTCTTGTTTTTAAGTGCTGCATTAGGAGTATTGGGTAAAATGCCTGAACTTCAACAACTTGACAATCCTAAGACCAATTTAGCAACTCAAATTTTATCGAGTGATGGAGTTGTTTTGGGGAAGTTTTATTTTAATGATAATCGAACTCAAATTATCTTCGATACTCTTCCAGAAAATTTAGTTCAAGCCTTGATTGCAACCGAAGATGAAAGATTCTTTAGTCATTCAGGCATTGATCTTAAAGGGACGTTGCGGGCACTTGTATATTTAGGAAAAAAAGGAGGGGCAAGTACCATAAGTCAACAGCTGGCTCGACAATTGTTTGTTGGAGTTCGTTCAAGAAACAAAATCGAGGCTGTTTTACAAAAATTCAAGGAATGGGTCTTGGCGGTACAGCTAGAAAGAAGATACACTAAAGAAGAGATCATAGCGATGTATCTTAATGTATATGACTTTGGGTATAGTGCAGACGGAATCCAATCTGCGGCTAAAATATACTTTAATACTACTCCCAGCCAGTTGCGAATTGAACATTCTGCTACTCTAGTTGGGATGCTTAAAAATTCATCTTTGTACAATCCGCTCCGAAGACCAGAACGTGTAGAAAAAAGAAGGAATATCGTTTTTCAACAAATGGAACGTAATAACTTCATTTCACAAACAGAATTAGATTCCCTCAAAAGAATTCCTTTGGAACTTGATTATACTCCTGATTCTCATAGAGAAGGCTTGGCAACCTATTTTAGAGCTTATTTACAGCAATTCATGAGAAAATGGACCTCAGAAAACCTTAAAGAAGACGGAACTAAATACGATATTTTTCGAGATGGACTAAGAATTTTCACAACCATTGATTCCCGTTTACAAAAAATTGGAGAAGAATCTGTATCGGCTCATATTTCAAATTTGCAAAAAGAATTCTTTCTCCAAAATACTCCTGAGGCAAACCCAACAGCACCTTTTTTAGAACTTAGAGAAGGAGAAATAGATACTTTACTCCAAACTACCGCAAGAAGATCAGAACGATGGCGAAAGATGCGATCATCCGGTAAAGACGAGGAAACTATTTGGGAAACTTTTCAAAAACCTGTGAAAATGGAAGTTTTTAGTTGGAAAGGAGATCGGGACACGGTTATGAGTCCCTTGGATTCCATTCGATATTACAAGCACTTTCTCAGAGCTTCTATGATGTCTATGAACCCATTGACGGGTCATGTGAAGGCTTGGGTAGGCGGTTTCAATTATAAACATTTTCAGTACGATCAAGTAAAACAAGGACGCCGTCAAATAGGCTCTACTTTTAAGCCTTTTTTATATGCAACAGCAATTGACCAATTGCGTCTTTCACCATGTGATATTTTACCAGATGCACTTTTTTGTATTGAGCCCCAGAAACACGGGAATGTAGATGCTTGGTGTCCAAAGAATTCGGGAGATAAATACGGTCAAATGCGAACATTAAAAAATGCCTTAGCCAACTCAATAAATACTGTTAGTGCTAGACTTATGGATCGTGTAGGACCTAGGCCGGTTGTCAATTTGGCTCGCAAGATGGGAATTACTTCTTATTTGCCGAAAGTTCCTTCAATTGCCTTGGGAACCCCTGATATTAGTTTATTTGAAATGGTAGGGGCATACAGTACCTTTGCAAATAAAGGAATTTACGTTAAACCAATAATGATTTCTCGAATTGAAGATAAAAATGGGACCATTCTCTTTGAGGTGGTTCCAGAAACAACAGATGTGTTGAGTCAAGAGTCAGCATACGTTACGATTGATCTACTAAAAGGAGTGACAGAATCTGGGTCAGGAATTCGCTTACGCCATACAGGGGCTGATGAACATAATTATGCCTATAAAAATGTTGTTACAGGATATCCCTATGAATTTAAAAATCCAATTGCTGGAAAAACTGGAACTACTCAAAATCAAAGCGATGGATGGTTTATGGGAATGGTACCTAACTTGGTCACTGGGGTCTGGGTTGGTGGAGAAGATAGAGCAATACATTTTGAGGACATTGCTTTTGGACAAGGGGCAACTATGGCACTTCCAATATGGGCGATGTATATGAAAGCAGCTTATGCTGTTCCAGAGTTAGGAATTTCCTCTGAAGATTTTGAAGCTCCAGAAGAGTTAACAATCCCTATCGATTGTAGTCAATTGAATCCAACAGATAATCTTCTAGAAGAGAACAAAAAAGAAGATTTGGAGGGGCTTGGATTTTAGTAGTTGTCTGAAACATGCCATTCGGCAAATGAAGTTTCAGTTTCTCTGAGTTTTAGGGTGTGTAATGAAATTCCTTTGGGTAATCTTTTTTTGATTTTGTTAGCAAAATCAATTACCATCATTTCACTCGTAGGTTGATAATTGACTTTCAAAACTTTATGCCCTCTAGACTCCATTTCTTCTGCAAGTTCTTTATGTGGCGAAGTGACGTTTAATACTGTAGCGTGATCAAAGGGGATAACGATTTCTTCTTTTACAATTTTTTTGAGATCACTAAAATCAATGACCATTCCGTTTTTGGTTTGTTTTGGATCATTTATTGGAGTTCCAATTACTGTTACAGCTAGTTTATAACTGTGCCCATGAACATTTTTGCATAAACCATCGTAACCATGTAGGGCATGGCCTGTTTCGAAATGAAATTCTTTTGTGATTCTTATTTTTTGATTCATGATTGAAGGTATAATACGTATTTAGCTTGATATATATTAGTTTTTGCAAGTTCTATATTTTTTGTGAATTTTAGCGATCCTGTATAAAATCTTTAGGCCTTTATATGATTTTTTTCAACTTTTAAGAAATTGAACCAAAGGACAACAATGATTTATTAAGTTATTAAAAAAATAACATAATTATCTGATCTAATGATGCATTAGCACTATTTTTGCATTAGAATTCACAAAGAAACCCTCAATCATGAAAAACATTCTTGTGCCTATTGGCATCTCACCTAACGGTAAAAATACTTTAACCTATGCAATTACTTTAGCTAAAAATTACAAAGCTTCTTTATTTGTAATGGATTCATATAATACAACAATGACCCCTGCTCATATTTCATCTGCAAAGAAAGTGATTCATGAACAAAATTTAAATCGTGTAAAGAGAATGGTTCAATCAGTTCAAAATGAATCTGTTGATATAAAAATGGTTAATTATAAAGGAGATCTTTTGAATGGGGTTGAATCTTTAGATTCAGAAATCGGTTTGGATTTAATAGTAGTAGGTCCAAAAAGCAACGACATCAATGATGCTCTTTTTTTGGGGAAAACATCAGGAAAGATTGTTAAGAAAACTAAAGTTCCCGTCTTATTAGTTCCTGTTGGTTTTTCTTTTAGTATCCCAAAACAGGCTTTATTTGCTTTCAAATTGGGAAAGGTAGAAGGAGAAAAGTCTCTTAATCCTCTTAAAGAGTTCGTTAAAGCATTCCAAACTAAAATTAGCCTTTTGCTTGTCAAAACTCCAGGTTACCAAGATAAAAAATTAGAAGTTGATCATGAAGTAGTGGAACTCTCCGAAGGTTTAACATCTACTGATAATGCTACAGTTTATCAAGGAGTATTAGAACATTTTTCTAGTGTACAACCTGATATACTTGTTGTTTTTGCAAGAAAAAGAGGTTTTTTTGAAAAGTTGATGGAACCGGATGTTATTTATAAAAAAGAATTTTACGCGAAAATTCCTCTTCTTGTTTTGAAGAATCGCTAAGAAAAATTTTAACACTTTATTTGGTTCATGATGAATGTTAATTATAATTCAAGGCTGTTTTTGTGTGTTATCTTTTCTTTCACTCAATCGATTTCTTTCGCACAAAAGTATTTTAGTTTAGATGTAGACAATGACCTATATTTTTCGAGTGATAAATACTATTCAAGCGGAATTTTTTTACAGTATGGGGAAAAGTTAAAGCCAAAAGAAAAAGTTGATCAAGAATCCTCAAGGAGTTATTTACTTTTGGAGTTGGGTCAAGAAATATATACCCCATCAGACAGATATTCAACAAACAATTCAGATTATGACTATCCCTACGGAGGTTGGCTTTATCTCAAAGCTGCTTTTCAAGAAGAAATCACGACCAATAATCACTGGCAATGGGGAGTGCAGTTTGGAGCTACAGGGGATACTTCTTTAGCTCAATGGATGCAAAATACGTATCATCGTTTGTTTTTGAACTTAAGGGAACTTGCTTGGACTGATGAGGTACCTCAGGCTTTTCATATGAACGCTTTTGTAGATTCTTTTAGGCGTTGGCATTTTGGTGAATTTGTTGCATTTCAAACGCACTTGAATTCTAGTTTAGGGACTCAGCGAATTTCCGCTGCATTAGCTTTGGGGTTTAATTTGGGGAATCAAATTGTTTTGCCCAACGGAGGTAATGTGCTCCTCGGGAAAAAGAAGGGTAGTGGAATTTATTTGGGTGGGAGAATCCAATACATTGCTCACGACTATATGCTTTCTGGGAGTTTGTTTAAGGATAATAATACTTTATCCCTGCCCGTAAATCGAGTTAGAACATTGATTGAGGTTGGTTATTCGTTTCATAAAGGTCCTTGGCGAATTTCAACTGTTTTTTTTAACCGAAGTCCTGACAACAAGGCTCAAAATCAAAAAAAACACCGTTACTTAAAAATAACACTCACTCGATTTTTAGAATATCAAAGGGATAAATAAGTGTTAATTTTTTTATACATCCACATCCTTTTCCTAGTTTTATTTTGCTCTAACATAAAACCACTTATTATGAAAAGATTTCTAACTCTTTATGTTTTTAGCTTATTATTAAGCTCTTGTATTACGGTCAAAGTTTACAAGACGGATCAAGATTCAAAAGAGGAACCTAAAAAGCCAATTCAAAAAAGATCAGCTTTATTATCATCAGAGATAATCGTTCCTTTGATGAACGGTGACTCAGAAATCTATTTTTTTGGTGAAGAACCGGAAATAATAGATTTTGATGAAAAAGAAAGCAATCCACACATAAATAAGAATGTTTTTGTTTTTAAAAGTAAAGATTCTTTGGGCTCTCTCGATTGGATTTCTAACGAAGGAGACTCTCTTTCTGGGAAGATGATTTTTATAAATCAAAATAAAGGGAACATCAAAGGCGAATACATTTTTGAAGAATCGAGACCAGTCATAATTTTAGATGGTGAGGAAATGGATTTAGAGTTTGATTTAGAAAAATTGAATGCAGATGATATTGAGCGGATTGAAATTTTTAAAGGTCAAAAAGCTCTTCAAAAAGTAGGAGATAAAGGCAAAAATGGAGTCATCATTATCAAGATGAAAAATTAGGGTTGTTCCAGAAGTAAAAATTGTGTTCCTTATCTTTTTTGAAATCCATTTTGGGATAGAGTTGATTCCCAATAGCGTTTGTGTTTTCGGTTTCTAAACTGATTCCTTTTGTATTGGTTTCTATCGCGAAAACTTGTGCAAATTTAAGTAATTGTATTCCGATTTTTTTATTTCGGTGTTTAGGGGCCACAAAAAGATCGTTTAAGATCCATAAAGGCGCCATACTCACCGAAGAATTCGGGTAGAGCTGGGTAAACCCGACCGCCTTCGGACCTTCATAAGCCATAAAAACAAGACTTTGTTTTTTGGTTAAGCGTTGTTTTAAAAATTCTTTTGCTCCGTCAAGGTCGGATTCTTTTTTATAAAAAATTCGATAGGCATCGAAAAGAAGAGTCAAATCATTAAGATGTCTTGTTGTTGCTTTAAAAATAGTAATCATCAATTTGAGGGTTTTTTTGTCGTTAAAAAAGTATAATGTATTCCCAATAAAAAGCCGTCAAAATAATTGGTTTCTCGTTGGAGGGGGTTTGTGTTGTTTTTTTGAAATTGATATTGGGCTGATACACTGAATCGTTTCCAGACAGAATAATGAACTGCAGCAAGCATTCCAAAACTATTGTTGAAAGTGCCTGAGGGATATGGTACTGCTCCCTCTTTTTTATTGGTTGGGGGATCCCCTTTGGCACTCAGTAAAAAATTGTAAATGAATCCCAATTCAATTTTGATTCGGTTTACGGGATATAATCTTCCCGTTAAGGGAACGGAAAGAAACATTAATTCATCTTTTGATGAGTCTTTTTCGGAGTCATATGTATAGTTAAGCATATGAATGTCAATCCCAGTTCGAAGACCATAACTTTTTTTGAAGTTGTAACTCACTGTTCCTCCAGAGCTGATTCCCAATTTACTTTTTGTTGCTCGGTTATTGGTATTGAAAATGTTTGGGGCAATATGGACTTCATAGTTCCATTTGCGCAAGCCTATATTTTCGACATCAGCTTTTCCGTATTGTTGAATTAGAAGTTCTCCACCCTGAGCTCTTAAATTTTGAATGCAAAAAACAGTCATGACAATTAGAAGAAAATAAAGCAGAGGTTTTGTCATCAGTCAATATTTGAGACTAGTAATTTGGGATTAAAAATACGGAACTGTATTGACTTTACATTATTTTTAAATAAAAGCTTATATTTACCTTAGAGCAGTATTAACCTTTTTAAAAACACCAATATGCCAAGCAAATTTTTTGGAAATAGAACAGTAAAAAATACAGATAAAACAGGATCAAAAAAGGCTCCAAAAACTAAAGGAGCTTCTAAAAATAACGCTGGAGTTCGTAAAGTCGGGCGCGGAAAATAATATATAAACTAGAGTATAGGTTAATTCGATTTATTAGTACTTATTAATTTTATAAATTAGCTAGCATTAAAGAGCTGAACCTTCCCTTATAATCGATCTTCAAAACTACATTGTCTTAGGATAAAAAACAATAATAGGTAATACTTTGACTCTATCCTTAGCTTGGATCTTTTACTTTAGTTAAGAGAGGGAATTAATTTATATTTTAATAAATGAAAATAGAAACAGCAAAAACACACACTTTTAGTATCGGGCTAAAAAAAATTTATACTTCTTGTAATGTTGACAAAACACTTTTGGATTTTGAGCTTGATTTTTTGAAACCTATTAGTCTTATATTTATTTTTATATCTCTGATAACTGTTGGTTGTATCCCAAAAGAAAATGAATGTAATGCACTATCAGATAGGCTTGAAATAGCTTGTACAAGAGAGTATGCTCCTGTTTGCGGATGCAATAATAAAACCTATTCAAATAAATGTGAGGCAAGAGCTTGGGGGATAAGTGAATTTAAGGTTGGTGCATGCAGCCCAAATTAGTTTAACATTGGTTGGCTTTTTTATCTTTTTTCAAGCTTTTTTTGATGAAGCTCTACTTTATGAGATTTTATTTATTTGATGTTTTTAGGTTTTAAAACCTGGTCAGATTTGTGTTTAGAAAATGATTAAGTTTGTGTAAGATAAGTTTTAGTAATTTAAACTAAATGAAGAGTCAAATCAATTTTAATTGGTTTTAAATTCTGGATATAATTAATAAGGGGATGTAGCTCAGTTGGCTAGAGCGCTTGACTGGCAGTCAAGAGGTCGGCGGTTCGAATCCGCTCTTCTCCACATTTATTATCAAGCACTTACGATTATAACTAGGTGTTTTTTTTAATTTAGGGGTAATATATAGGGTAATAATTAAGTATTTTACCCTACCTAAAAGAAGAGAGAACTTATGGCAATAGCATACGAAAAAGGATTGTTACTGAATGAGTACCTCAACATTCTTTTGATTAATAAAATACCCTGAAATATGCCACGCCCCAAAGGAAGTCCTGCTGCAAACTGTTATAGTAGTTTAATAGGATTGCTAAGATGATAGTAACTACAACAGCTATTTTATGAGTTTTTTTCATTCCATTAAATTACAAATTATGCCACAACCCCAATAAGGATATAAAGAATAGCTAGTATAGTTAAGAAAACTATCCATTCCTTCCAATAGGTTCTGTAACAAAACTTGATTTTAAAAAAATTGTAAACCTTTTCCATAACCTAAATATACAAATAATGCCAAGACCCAAAGGAAGTCCCAACAAAATAACAAGTAAACTACAAGACCTACTAGACGATTTAATAGACTCTTTAGACCTAAATGAGTTGGACAATAACCAAAGAATTAAGATGCTTCAGGTAGCGCTTCAAAGTTCAGCTATTTCAAGTCCTCGTAGATAGGTTAATTTTTAATAAGATTTTTTATATTAGTGTTTATTAACTTAAAAAATATTAAAATGAAAAAAATCACTCTACTCATAACAATTACTTTTTTAATAACTAGTTGCCAAAATAATGAACCTGTTGTCAATAAAATTGTTGGTGAAATTTTAAGCGGAAATAATAAAGGTAGTACTTACTCAATTGGAAGTATGAAGCACGCTCAACTTGCACTTGATTTTTCAAACGCATTTGTAAATCAAGATTATGATTTTGTAAATGAAGAAAATTATCAAAAAACTGTCTATTTTTATCCTGAAAAAGGATTGGATAGACTTGAATTTGATTTACCTAGTTTAATTGAACTTGCAAAATCTATGCACGAACCATATGATTCAATTAGAAGAAGTGTTTATGACGTAATTCCTGTAATCCCATCTTATGATGAGAATTTAACTGTTGTAATGTTTCCATTTACTGAAACAAGATATAGAAAGGATGGTGAAATTGAAAAATATAGATTTTTTGAAAGACATTATATCAGAGATGGTAAAATTGCTGGAGTGAGAAAATGGAGTCAAGAAGAATAAAAAGCTACTAATGAAGTAAGTGAAGACTTGCCTTTATTTGTGGATTAAAGTTAAAATCATTTAACATAAAATAAAACTTGTGTTTTGCAATTAATTTAATTAGTTTTAGATAATATTAACCATAAATATATTTAGAATGAAAAGGATTTTATTAATTACAGCCCTATTTTGTTTTGTATTTGCTAATGCACAATACTGTTTGTTTTTAGATTTTAAAGCAGAGCAGCCTGAAATGGTAGCTTCTTCTCTAAAAGGAATGATGGAAACTGAATGGGGGAAAAATATCCAAGGGACAAAGTCTTTATTTGCTTACTTACCTAACGGGACAAATGAATCTACTCACTCTCTTCAAATTTGTTTTCCAAATGAAGCTGCATTTGAGAACTTCTATGCATCTTGGAATCAGTCTCCTGACGCACAATTGTTTTTTGAAAAAATGGGTAAATTTTCAAAACAAATATCTGAATCTTTAAACACACCAATATGGTACAATGGAAAAGATTGGGCTAATGATAACGTATTTATGCTTTATCAAATGGAAGTATCAAATCCTGGATTATATCTTAAGGAATTTCAAAGTTTCTCTATAAAAATTGCGAAAAAGTTGGGTTATGAGGACAATTCCTTTGGCATCGCTTTTCCTATCTTGGGGAAAAATAGTGATTTCACACATTTTGCTTGGATAGGTTCGCCCGATATTAAAACAGCTTTGTCAAACACTAAAAAAATGTTTTCTGACCCATTGTTTGCGGATTTTTCTAAAAAAGTTTCTGGTTTAAGAAAAGTCGTTAATACAACAATGTCAGTCCGCATAATGGATTACTAAACATTAAGTATAATATAAAGTCAGTATTACGTCACTAATTAACTCTAGTGGCGTTTTCTCTTCATACCACAGGCATATCGTCTTCAGTAAGTTCAGGGATTAGAGATATTGTAAATTTTATATATTAGTATCTTACTAATCATAAATTAAATGCAATGAAAAAAATATTATTTATAATTCTTGGATTACTTTACATCACAAGTTGTCAACAAGAAAATCAAGTTAGCGATGAAACCGACAATTATATCGAATGGGCAACAGGAGACAAACTGCATGACGAAATGATTTGGAGTGGCATTGAGCATTTTCTAAATATCGAAAGAGAGAAAGCCTATGTCTTTTTTGAAAAAGCAATTGAACTGGATTCTACTTCATTTGCTGCACATGTTATGATTGCTACGATGTCACTTCCAAATTCAGAAAAGCAAGAAATCCACTATGATTTAGCAAAAAAACACGCAATAGGGAAGAATGAAAATTCCAAACGATTCGTATCCATATTAGATATTAAAAGTGAAAATGGAAATCGAGGCATCAGAGGCTCTTCAAAAGAGAAAAATGATATTTGGGAAAAGATGCATGAGTCTGAGCCTAGAGGCTGGTTTATCAGATTTTTTGCAGCGACATCTCATCCTGACTTAAATAAAAGAATTGAAAAGCTAGAAAAACTAAATGAAATTCCGAACGGACCAAATAAAGCTTCTATTATTAATTATCTCGGGTATCTCTACTACCAAGCTGGAAATATGGATAAATCAAAAGAAAGTTTTCAAAAATATCTTGAATTACGTCCTAATGGGTATAATTCTTTCGATTCAATGGCTGAATTCTATATGTATCAGAAAGATTATAAAGAAGCAAAAAAATATTATGAAATGGTTTTAAATTTATTTCCATTTTCAAATTCTGCTAGAACCTCTTTAAATCAAATTGAAAATTTAAAATAAACTAAGATTAAACCACAACCAGTAAAATATAAACTAATCCTCCTGATATATGGAGGGTTTTTTTATATCATCGGCATATCACTTCAGTAAGTTCTACAATACACTATACCAAGAATGAAACAAGCTAAATGATAGGCATAACATCTTCATTAGTTTCAGTTACTTCTTTTAAATTAAAGAACAAAGAGCTAAACCAATGATTAATAAAATACCTTGAAATATGCCAAGCCCTAAAGGAAGCGTAAACTAAAGTATTATAAGCAGTAAAGGAGTAATTATTTGTTTTTATAAAATAGTTTGCCCAAAAGAATAATATTACCAATTGCAAAGAGTGTTATTCCTGTGCTTGAAATTATATCTTGTGTGAAATACTCGTAAAGCATATAACCTAATCCAATTTGAGCAACTAATGCACCCTCCCAATATTTTTTTATAAAATCCTTCATAAGAATCAGTTGATACTTTAACCCAAATTACAAAATAATGCCAAGACCCAAAGGAAGTCCCAACAAAATAACAAGTAAAGTAAGAAGTAAACTACAAGACCTACTAGACGATTTAATAGACTCTTTAGACCTAAATGAGTTGGACAATAACCAAAGAATTAAGATGCTTCAGGTAGCGCTACAATACACTTTGCCTAAATTAAAACAAGAAGCAGATGAGGTTGAAGATATGCCTTTGTTTGTTGATTAAAGGTTGCTAATTAAAAGTATTAGTATATTTGAGTTAAATACATTTATACTGTGAAAAATATTCTTAGAGATACTATCCTAATATCGTTTTTATTTCTATTTATAAACTCTTGTTCAAAGGACGCTTCAGTTCCAGAAGAACAAGCTCCTACTCAATATACCTTAACCGTTACTACTTCAGAAGGAGGTTTTGTAACACCAGATGCTAATAGGACTTATGATGCAGGAGCATTAATAACAATTACAGCAACTCCAAATGAGGGATACAAGTTTGATAGATTTTCAGGAAGTGATAATGATAACAAACCTAATGGATGTTGGGCAGGCCCTGGCAAGTGCCGAACTTCTATAAAAATGAATTCAAACAGAGATGTCCAAGTTTTTTTCAAACTAAGTGCTTCAGAATAAGTTTTACCTAAATTAAAACAACAGGTAGATGAGGTTTAAGATGTCCCTTTGTCTATAGAGTAGGTTCAGGATGAAAAACACGGAATAGAAATAGAGTTTTTTTATATTAGCAGCTTATTAATCATAAATCAATTAAAATGAAAAAAACACTTTTAATACTCCTATTTGTTGCTCCAACTTTATTGTTTTCTCAAAAGTCTGCAGGAACATTATCAAGAGAAGATGACTTGAGTAAAACCGCAATAGCAATGGGCGATGACTATGCTAATAACAATCATACTTTATGGAATGAAAAACTATCAGATAAAGCTATTGTTAGGGTAAATAATACTGTTATGGATGGAAAAACCGTAAAAGAAGTATTTAAATCTCACCATACTATTTTTAATAATATTAAAATAAATGATAGTTATGCTCATACTAATTATTTTAAAGGAGGTGATACTTGGACAAACAATTGGTTTACTTGGGAAGGAACTGGAAATAAGACAGGCATAAGAACTTCAAATAGGTCTCATTTTGATTATAAATGGGAGAACGGTAAAATTGTTGAGATGAATTGTTATTTTGACACAACAGCTCTTAATATGGAGCTTGCAGCTCAATAATATTATAACCCTCCCAAGTGGAGGGTTTTTTATTACAGTTTAGGAAGAAAAACACGGAGAAGAGATATTATAAGTATATTTAGAAAAATGAAAAACCTCTTGAGCCGTAATAATACCACTGAATGAATCAACCAAAGTTCAATTAGTTCTTTCTTGATGAACCTAAATAAGAATGTATTATAACAATTAAAAGAGGGAGAAAGAATAAAAGTGTGATTACCCAAAACTCTAAAGACTTAATTAATTGCTTAAAATGGGTTTTCATTTCACACTATTATTCTGATAAATTGGCTTATGGTTATAACTTTTATTTTAATTCAAAAATAAATGTGAATTTTATAATTAATGTTACCTAGAAATTATCTTGATGTTATTATTAAGTGAAGACTTGCCTTTGTTTATTGATTAAAGGTTGCTCATATCTTTACCGTGAAAAGGGATTCCTCCCAAATTTTTATGATTTTAAAAAAAATTGTTAAATTTGAGAAAGTGTTAATTATGGATGATTATAACAAAGAAAAATATCGTGTTTGTTTAGATGAATATCAAGACGAAGATGGAGAATGCTATGCATACTCTCTAGAATTATCCAAAACCGATGGAATAGATGGTTTTGGAGTGGATACTATAAAATACGCTAAAACGGAGGGAGAAGATTTAGACGATAATTGGGGAATAGAAATAATTGAATTAAAGTACTTTAATGACCTTGAGGAGGCTAATAAAAGTTTTGCCGAATATTGTGAAGACTATGTTTTAATTGTTAAATGATAATTCAAATGAAATAGAGTGCTAATTTGAGTATTCAACATAAATCAAGTACTCAGTTCTTCTTATCTCTAGGGTTGCCAAGCATTAATGTTCTTGTAACCACACTTTCAGGTAATCCAATTTCTTTTCCTCTTTTTCTAAGTTTATACCAAACCTCTTCAATCCTAAATTCTTTTAAGACTTTTAAATGTGCTTCATCTACTTTTGCGCTAATTCTGTCCCATTCCCAATTTTGATAACTACTCTTTATACTTCTATCTTGATGACCAAGTAAACGATACCGAACCTCTGCCGATACATCTAATAAAAGTGCATAAGATTCAAAAGTTTTCCGAGCTACTTTAAAAGGGACGCCAATGATTTTTCTACATCTTTTAGTATATACATCCCATACGTTTTTATGTTCTTCTTCTTTGTATTCAAACATTATTAAAGTATGCCAACCTTTAGGATATACATCAGGATAACTGCTACTTCTATTGAGATGAGTATATGTAATTGAACATTTAAGAGAATTGATTATTTGTTCTGTTGGTTCACAAGAATATAATATATTCATTGGCTCTCCAGTCTTACTCCTCTTGTGTTTTACATATCTTTTTTTGAACTGTTCAGACTCATTCACTAATTCGTGGAGGTGCATTTTTACAATATCACGAGGATACAATCCGCGCATACAAAACATTAATAACCAAAAAGCAAAGGTTTGAAAATCATAAATATTATTTACGTTTTTAATTGAATCTAACAATTGTTCTGTAGTTACACTCTCTACAACTTTAGTATGCTTTTTAACGCTCCATTTTTTCTTCTTTTCAAAACGATAGTTAACTATTCCTCTATCATTGGCCTCGTTAATTATAACTCCTAAATGTTTTAAATAGGTTTCAATAGAACTTGGAGATTTTTCTTGGTTTTTCCATATCATTACCGCTTTATCAATAGCGTCATAATTAAGTTCTTTAAAAGATAGAGTGCTGACGTCTAAAACCTTTAATAGAGCCCTGTAGCTATACTTATATGATTGATATGTAGTAAGTTTCATTCGAGGCCTAAGAACATCCTCAATGAAGCCTTCAACACCTTCCTCTGGCTTTCCTCCTTTTAGTTTAGTGCATAGCTCATCCCAAGTGTAAATACCGCTTTCAAATAACCCCCAAACCTCTCTTATTAGGCTAGTAGTTTCTTGTAGCTTTTTGTTAATTGCTATTGATGGCATAGAAATATTTTTGACTTGATATGTTTTTTTATTCCATTCAACAGGAGATACATTAACTCCAATGTTTTTCTTAAATACTTTCCCTTTGTGTTGAGCAAATATAAAAATCGCAGATGTTCCCTTGCTATTAACAGTATTTTTTAAATACAATTGTATACCCATAAAGTAAAATTACAAAAAAGGGTAATAAAAAGGGTAATACTATATGTTAATAAAGTGACTTTTAGAGTCTTTTTAGTGTAATAAATGTTAATTAATACGTTATATTTAAACATTTTATGCTTTTTTAATAAAATAGAACTTAACCGGCAGTCAAGAGGTCATGGGTTCGAACCCCATTTTCTCCACGCTTGTAATTAATCACTCACAATTTGAAACAAGAAGGAGATGAGGTTAAGGATTCGCCTCTGTTTGTTCTGTAACATCAAATTTTATATTTAACTTGTAAATAAAAATTGATCATGAAAAATCATTTTCTTTTAATCATTGGCCTAGTGTTTTTATTTCTAGTTTCTTGTAGTAAAGATGATGATTCGGATTCAGGAAACCAATGTTTAGTTTGTTCCTCTTTTGGAGAAAACGATGTTACATCAGATGAATTAGAGGGCCTTTGTGTTGGGGCAACTAATCCTGAATCGGGAGAAACCATTACTTTAGAGATGGTTACAGCCTATAAAGCATTACTAAACGCACTGGGAGCTGAATGTACAATTGGATAAATCATTTTCATATATTTTCAGTAAGTTCAGGAAGAGAAATACTTTTTTGAAATATTGAAGACTTTATCCTTCAACCTAGCAGTTAAATCATTTTGATTTCTAGATTAAAATCAATAAAGCTCAATAAAGTTTAAAATTTGTTGTTCTGACCAGTATGATCCACCTTTGGATACAAATCCTACATGTCCACCATAACGAGGACTCATCAAATATAGTTGAGGATTGTTTTTTGCTTCGGTGAAAGGGAAACAAGATTCTGATAAAAAGGGATCGTCTAATGCATTTATAAGTAAAGTAGGTTTTTTTATGGTGGATAAAAACTGCTTACTGCTCGATTTGGCATAGTAATCTTGAGCATCCTTAAATCCATTGAGTTTACTGGTGTAATATTCGTCAAAATCCATTAGCTTTTTAATCTGTTTCAGAAGTTTTATATCTACTTCATTTGGGTATTGTAGGTGTTTTAAACGAATTTTTTTGGATAACGTGTGTAAAAACCTCCAGGTATAAAGTTTGTTTTTTGGTTCTTGTAACTTAATCGCTGAGCCATAGAGATCAACAGGAACGGAAACTGCTACACTAGCCTTAATTTTCGAATTTATAGGATAAATTCCGTCACCATTATATTTTAAGACAAGATTTCCACCAAGACTAAAACCAACCAAGTATAAAGCGTCATAATCTGGAATCAAGGTTGTAATTACCAAATGAAGATCCTCTGTTCTTCCACTGTGATAGGTTATTAGTTGGCGGTTAATTTCTCCACTACAAAAACGATAATTCATTGCGGCTATTGCATAGCCGTTTGAAGATAAAAGAGCAGCTGTAGCCTTTATGTATTTTGAGGCACTACTTCCTTCCAAACCGTGACATAATACCACAATCTTTTTACTCCCGTTTTCGAGTAAATCGATGTCTAAAAAATCATCATCCTCCGTGTAAATACGTTTGCGTTTAAATGAAATTGATTTCGCTTTTCGAAACAAAGAGCTGTAAAGGGTATTAAAATGTCCATTTCTAAATGGAAATGGAGGGGTGTAATCGGTTTTTGAAATTGGCATAATGAATTTTAAACAACGGTAAATTTAATGTCTTCTCTTATTAAGAAGCATAAAGATCATCAAAAAATGTTGAATTAAACTTTGGAATATTATTTAGGGAAAATTTTTTAATTTTCAACTTTTGATAATAGATTTTTCCTGTACAACTTCTAGGTTGAAGGGTAAATCTTCTGAGGCACAACACCTTTGATATTATTTACTTGTTTTGGGAGAGTTGTTTATGAGTTGTGAAGTTATAATTATCTCTTTGATAAAAAGGATATACCAATTAACATTATACCTGCTAACACAACTAAAATACTGTTATCTATAAAAAAATCAATAACAGATAATACAATACCCAATCCAAGTACTTGAAATCCTAAGAGTCTTAAAAAGTTCTTATCCATCAAGTAAAAATATAATAAAAGTTGTCACATTTTACATTGGGTAAATTAAAACATTAACCTACAGTTTTGCTTTTGTTCCTTCACTAAAAAGTTTTTATTTTCGAATTAATACAAAAACGCCCCTAAATTAATTCAGAAGCGTTTAAGTATTTTATAAAATTTTTTGGGTTTATCTCGTTTTTATATTTCCATCATCATCTAGCCACATAATTCGTTCCCATATGATTTGCTTGTGCCATCCATTAGGCATTGAATCTTGAAGTGCTTTGTCATCAACAGAGCTCATATCAGGATAATCCATTCCACCATTCGTATATAAATCTTCCAAAGAATTGAAACCATCAACACTAATAACATTCCAATTATATCCATTCCCAAGAGGTGTTAATCGAATTGCAGGCGCCCATATTTCCTGTTTTACCTTACCGTTATTCATATTCTTTTTAATAAATGGCCCCCATTCTTTAAGCTGAGTATCAAACCATTTATTTTGATTTGGAGACATAGCTACATTATGTTTAAAATAAATAAATCCATCTGAATTTTTTCTTATGATCACTTCAGGGCGATAATAAGTTCCTACCCACATTGTATATGAACTGTGATTTTTAAGTGCTCGATTGACTAGAGATGGAACACCAGAAGCCTGAATTGTTTCATCAATAATCTTTCCAAAATCTTTTCCTAAATTATCTAGTTTTTTAATGTCATCAACAGCTAGATACCAATAAAAATTGGGTTCTGATTTTGCCCCCTGAACGCGTTTCATTATGCTCCAACCACTTATAACACCTTTATTAAATGCTTTTTGAGCAGCTTTGCTAAATAATTCTTTTTCGTTCTGAACATAGTGTTCAATTTCATTTTCTGGTACGCTATTGAATCCGTACATAAAATACTGTGCACTAACTGAAATACAAAATAAAAATGTACTTACAAATATGATTTTTTTCATTCTAACTTGTTTTAAATTTAATAATGTTTAAATATAAAAAATTTACAACATACTTGCAAAATAAAAGCAATATTCTTAATTTATAACTATTCTCATTTATGTCCTAATATTTATATACTTAATATAGCTACATATTAAGAAAAACCAAATGAAACAAGTATTCCTATTCCTTTTTCCTGCTTCACGTTTGTTTAAATAACACCAAAGTTTCAGAAGAATCATTAGCATGTAAATTACCAGTTTCAGTATATACAACTCAAGGAATAACTATAAATTCTCAGGTCCTCTTATGCTATTAATACAACATTAATTCTTACCTCTGTTGCAGTAGATGATTTTAAATTTTATAAAGGTTTAGTTGATGTCAATTTAGTGACTAATTCTTTTTGATTCATAAGAACTGCTTATGCACCTATTGTTGATAATTTTAGATGTTCAAATTATCTTTTTTCAGAATCAATAATAACGATTTCAGGATCAAAATCTGACCATCTAAACTATACGCTATTGATATAATTAAAGAATTATAACTGTTACAATACAGGGAAACTATTTTTTGTAACTGTAGTTTAATAATAACAATACTTCTCATTTTTTCTTGATTCTCATTAATCAACAAAACCATAATATTATTATTTACAAGATATATTTTTGGTTTTAATCTTTATTTTAGTTTATACTTCAAGCTTGCTTTTTTGAGTATTAAAACTTGTTAATAGCCTATTATAATTGGATCGTTAACCCTTAAAATATATTCAGTGTAACACTGCATTTTTACTGCAAAAAACATCTACATACACCATTTAAAAAACTGTTGCATACTTCTAAAACTGGACTAATCATCATAAGAATTTGTTTATCAATATTTTATATAAAAATAAATTTCAAATTCCCAAAAAATACCCCTTTGATATTCTAAAAAAAAAACTTTAAACAGCCTCGGTTTGTAACTTTTTGTAGATCTCGGAAAAAGAGGGTATAATCTTTCTAAATTTACTTATAACTATAATAAGTTTTATGACATTATTTAGGAGGAACTTTGCCTTAATAATACTTCTTTTTTTGGGAGTAGCGGTTTCTTCGGCTCAAAGCTCAATTGTAGATATTACAACACATTCTGATATTGTTACCGATGCTGATAATTCTGTTGGGTCAGGAGATGTAGTAGTTTTTACCACTACGGTAAAGAATATTAGTAACATAAACATTTCAAATTTTACAATAACCAACACCCTTGTTGGTATCGATGGGACTTCTTTAACACTTAATTCTCCATTCACCTTTGCAGGTAATTCTGATTCTTCCCCCCCAGGAAGCCTGATTGCAGGTGAAACTTCAACTTACGTTTCGACCTATACATTCGATTCTGCTGGAGTTAATGCTGGGGGAATAAGCTTGACCGTCACAGGAACAGCTAGTACACCAGGGAATTCCAATAATGTTGTAGATGTTTCTAATGATGGCGATGATAGTGACGGCAATTTAATTGATGATCCAACTCAGGTAATAATTGGTAATACTGTTACACTTGTTGAGGGTACAAAACTGGAAAATTATATTGATAACGATTCCAATGGTTCGATTGGATTGGGAGATCAACTCGAATACATCATTACTATCTACAACAATGGGGAGGAAGATTTGGAATCAATTGCACTTTTCGATGTACTACAAGATTTAAATAACAATACTTTGGCTTTGGTTGCACCTTTCACTCCTCCGGGGCCCATTTTTGTTTCATCAGATCAGAATTCAACAAACGGGGAATTACTTGTTGGGGAAACTGCAACTTACAAAGCTGTCTACGTGGTTCAACAAGGATCTGTTGACTCTGGAGGGCTGACAAACTGTCTAGATGTTCAAGTTGATGGAGTAAATTCTGGACGACAATACACCGACACAGCGGATAATGGTGACGATAGCGATGGGAATTTAACAGACGATTGTACGGCATCTACAATAACTGTCACTCCATCGATTGAAGTAACCAAAAGCGCAAGTGTTCAGGATGTGAATGGAAATGGAGTAAATGATCCTAATGATATTATTAATTACAACATAAGAATAGTAAATGATGGAAATGTAACCTTGTCAAATTTATCACTTACAGATACATTCAGAGACGCCAACGGCAATAGTATTTCTTTAGATAGTGCTCCTGTTTTTTCATCTTCCTCTTTGGGATCTTCAGCTGGAACTCTTCAGGTTGGAGAAGTCGCAATTTATTTGGCTTCTTATACGGTTTCGGTAAATGCTGCAAACTCTGGATTAGTTTCTAACTCTCTCACAGTGACTGCAAGCTCACCAGGACAGTCAAATAACGTTTCGGATGTTTCGGATAATGGAATTCAAGATGATGGTAACATTCTGGATGATCCAACAGTCACCATACTGACAATTGATAAACAAATTGAGGTTACCAAAACGTTTACTTTAGCAGATGATGGCGACGGAGAGCCGGGACAAAATGATGTTGTTACCTACTCCATCACGGTTCAAAATACTGGACAAATACAAGTTACAGGAATATCCCTAGTTGATTTACTAACCAATTGTGATGGTTCTCAAATACTTTCTTTATCATCAGGACCTACATGGAGTTCAAATAGCGGGTCATCCCCACAGGGGAGCTTAGCCCCAGGAGAAATAGCAAATTACTCAGCAACCTACACAATCGGATCTGCTGAGGTAGATTCAGGGTGTATTTTAAATACGGTTAGTGCAACAGCTAGCACTCCTGGAAATTCAAATGACGTGTCTGATGTTAGTGATGACGGTAATGATAGTGATGGAAATCTAGTTGATGACAAAACAAGAACTAATTTTACAGTTGACCCAGCAATTAGAGTGACTAAAACGGGAATATTGGTAGATAATGGTGACAGTTTACCGGGGGCTGGGGATACTTCAGTATTTACTATAACGGTTTTAAATACTGGAAACACATCTTTATCTACGATTACTCTTAATGACACTTTCACAAGAGGTGATGGTACAGCTTTATCACTTGATTCTGGGCCAACATTTAATTCTTCATCTGGGTCTTCCCCTGAAGGAAGTCTGCAAGCAGGGGAATCTGCTACTTATACGGCAAGTTATACGGTTGACGCAAATGATGTTGCCACTAACTCAGTTAGAAATCAGGTTGTTGTTTCTGCTACTGCATTTAACGGAGCAGTAGTTAATGATACTAGTGACAATGGGAATGATTTAGACGGGAATACAGAAAATGACCCAACAGAGGTAAGATTAGATTATAACCCAATTCTTGAAGTTACCAAAACAGCCTCCTTGTCAACGAATACAAACCCTGAAGTTGGTGATGTAGCAGTTTATACAATTACCGTTGAAAACAAAGGGAATGTAAATTTAAATACACTGTCGTTAAATGACACATTTGTCGGTTTAGCCGGTGCTTCAATATCGCTGGATTCAGGCCCTGTTTTTTTAAGCTCATCAAACGGATCATCAGAGGGAAATTTACTTGTTGGTGAAGTAGCAACATATGTTGCATCATATACAATTTCTCAAGATGCGGTTGATTCGGGTGGATTTAGAAATACAGTAGTTGCATCGGCTAGAAACCCCGGAAGCTCCTCAACAGATGTAACTGATGCGAGTGACGATGGAAATGATAATGATGGAAATCAAACAAGTGATCCAACTGATGTTATCATATCTGAAAACCTGTTGATTGAGGCAACAAAAACAGCAACTTTTACAGATAATGATTCCGATGGTGTTGTATCACTTAATGATAGAATTGATTACACTATTTTGGTTCAAAATAAAAGTAATGTTACCCTTGATAATATTTCTGTTTCAGATGATTTGACAAACATATCTGGAACTACATCAATGGTTTTGGACACAGGACCAAGTTTTTCGAGTTCTAATCAAGGTTCATCGTTTGGTGTTTTAAAATCCAATGAAATAGCCACTTTTGTGGGAACTTATAATATTAGGCAGAGCGATGTTGATGCGGGAGGGGTTTCAAATCAAGTTTCTGCTACGGCTTCTTCACCTGCAGACCAAGTGATATTCGATTTGAGTGATGATGATGACGATTTTGATGAAAACACTGAAGATGATAGAACAGAAACACCAATTGTTAGAACCCCAGGTATAGAAATAACAAAAACATCAACAATAACTGATGAGGGTGATGGGCAAACAGGTCTGGGTGATACGATAGCTTTCACCATTACTGTTGAAAACACAGGAAACTTAAATCTTGCATCAGTAACTCTTGAAGATGAGTTAATAACTGTTAATGGGGATGCATTAACGCTTACCACTACTCCTACCTTTGTTACTTCAAGCCTTGGCTCAGATCAAGGGTCGTTAAAAGTGAATGAAACAGCAGAATATACCGCAACTTTTATAATAAATCAAGCATCTATTGATGGTGGTGGTACCTCAAATACGGTTACTGTGACCGCCTCTTCTCTTTTTGGTGTGATTTCAGATGTTAGTGATAACGGTGACGACACTGATGGGAATACTACTGATGATCCTACAGTAAATATATTTTCGGGTTCTCTAGAACTTGAGGCCACAAAAACAGCTAGCATAAATGATGTTAACTCCGATGGAGAAACAGGAATAGGAGATATTATTAATTACACTATTGTTGCAGAAAATAAAGGAACAGAGTCACTTACTAATTTTTCAATTGTGGATACTCTAACTGATGCTAACGGTAATTCATTATCTCTGAATGCTTCACCTACCTCTAGTGATTCCAGCACAATTCCTCCAGGCGCAACCAAAACATATACAGCTGCCTACACAATTACTCAGGCTGCTTTGGATAATGGTGGAGTTAAAAATAGTGCATTAATTCAGGCTAGTAATATTGCTGGGACAATTTATGTAAGTGATATTAGTGATGATGGCGATGATACTGATTCTAATACCGTTTCTGATACAACCGATGTGTTAATTGCTGCAAACTCATCATTAGATCTTACAAAAACATATGTAAATATTGATAATGATAGTGATGGTCTTATATCAGCTGGGGATCAATTGGTTTACACATTTAGATTAGAAAATGATGGGAATATCACACAAAATTTTATCTACATAACGGATGCTATTTCAGATTTTGATGGTAATGCGTTATCACTTGATAGTTATTCATCTCCCAACAGGTTAGCTTTTAATTCCAGCACCAACGGCTCTTCTCTAGGCACTCTTATCTCTGGAGAAATCGCAACCTATACTGCAACTTATACCATCCAAAATTCGGATATCCCCAGTGGAGGGATTTCCAATATTGCAACGGCTACAAGCTTTATTTATGTTGATGGGAGTCCAGTTGTAAAAGAGCAAGATAGAAGTGATGATGGCGACGATACTGATGGGAATACGGAGAATGATCCAACACTTTCATATTTTGGAAGTCTTCCCGAAATTGAGGTTACAAAAACTGCTACTTATACAGGTTCTGAAAATGGCCCGAATGTTGGAGATGTTGCGGTATTTACTATTACAGTTGAAAATAAATCTACTCAAGACGTAATTAAAAATCTAACTTTTGTAGACACTCTAAGCGACACATACGGTGCGGCTCTTTCTATGTCCTCAACCGTTACATTTAATTCTGCCTCAGCAGGGTCAGGAGTTGGAACTTTAACAATTGGGGAAACAGCTACCTATACTTCATCCTACACCATAACTCAAAATGATATCAACGCTGGAGGTTTAAAAAATAGTATAATATTTGAAGGGTCTTCAGCTCGAAACCCTGTACCTAGTGAAAAAGATGTTAAAGACACAAGTGATAATGGTAATGATCTGGATGGAAATTCAACGGATGATCCAACTATTCTAGTGTTGGGACTAGATTCTGATGGTGACGGAACTCCTGATTCCACAGATATTGACGACGATGGTGATGGAATTTTGGATCGAGATGAAAAGTGTTTAACCTTCTTACTCGATGGGTCCTCTTTTGAAAGTTACACAGGATCATTCCCCCCTGGATCACCAGCAAATAGAAACAGCCCATATCCAAACACTACAGTTGCGCCACCTTTTACTTCGGTAAATGGAGATGGTGAGGTTTGGTCAAATAGTCCAGGTCCACAAGGAACTGTTTTTTCTCCCCAACAGGGCTTTTACTTTATTGAACTTTTAACCAATGATGCATCGGCAAATGATGGCTCTTATTGGAATGAAAGAACCATAGGCACAAATCCCAATTATGACCGTATTATGGTTATAGAAAATGTATACCCCAACAGAACATATAACATAGAATACTATCATAAAGAAGGGGGTAGATTTGTGGCAACCCATGCCGGGGGTGGTGCAGCACTTGTTCAAGTTCAGTCGATGCAAACCGATTATGCTGTTAGTTATCTTTCTACTTCTACATCAAGTTGGGTTTCAAATACAGTAAGCTTTACTACTGACAGTCAAACTACTCGAGTAGCAATTTTGTTTTCTGCTTATTCTCCCGGGATTAATAGCTCCATACAATTGGATGCGATTACAATGACGGCATCAGGCTCTTGTAACAATGACATTGATGGCGATGGAATTGAAAACGGATTGGATTTAGACTCCGATAATGACGGTATTTATGATGTGGTAGAGTCAGGAAATGAATCCCTTGATACAAATTTTGATGGAATTATTAATGGCTTAGACGCAGGCTTTAATGATTCAGATTTGAATGGAGCACATGACGCCTCGGAATCAAATACTTTGATTGACTCTGATTCTGATGGTACAATTGATGCCTTTGAATTAGACTCCGATAATGATGGGTGTAGCGATAGTGAAGAGGCGGGTTATACCGACCCTGATTCAGACGGGATACTTGGAGGTAGTCCAGTTACCCAAGACAGTAAAGGAAAAGTAACAAGCGGAACAGATGGTTATACTACACCCCAAGATTTAAATTCTGATTCTACTTTTGATTATAGGGATTCAAATTATGATGTTGGTTGTTATAACCCTGCCTTAATTGTTGTAAAATCCGCAGTTGTTTCTGACACTAATTCTAATGGGCTTAATGATGTTGGTGATGTTATAAATTATACTGTAGTTGTAACAAATACTGGGGGTTTACCCATCACTTTTACATCAGTTGATGATCAATATACCTACGGTAGTGAAACTAAAAACTTAACACTTGATTGGTCCTCATCCTCAACACAGACAGTAATCACATCAACAGAAAATTTATTTTATTACTCAAATCGTGTTGATGATAGTGACAACCAGTGGAATGAACAAAATGGTAATAATGGATCTCCAGAGGCCGAATGGGGTTATCCTCCTGGAGTAGACTACTATTTTGATACATCAAGCGGAGTGTCTTATAGCGAGGTAGATTACGTTTTTACTACTAATGGTTTTGGAACTACAAGATCACCTTACCAATATAGTAGTACAGATCCAAAAGTTAGTAAGTATTCAAGAATTAGTAACCAAAACGTTGCAACTTATTATGTTTTCGAAGATGTTAGTCTAGAAGCAAATACCGAATATACTGTATCAGTATATGCAGCTGCACCAAACAACACCTATTTCGATACTACTAATGATCACGAAAAATTAAGATTTGTCCATAGACCCCCTGGTGGAGTAGATATATATGGAGATTACAATCGTGTAACTGGACCTGTATCAAGTCAAAACGCTAACAATGATTCTGGCTGGACCAGATATCATCATACATTCACAACAGGTAACGCAGGATCATATCGTGTTGGTTTTTCAGCCCCTTATTTTACTAATAGTTATACAAGAATTTGGGGAGCACAATTAGAAAAAGGTGGTACCCCTACAAGGCTAACATATACCTATAATAACCGTGTTTCATCCACTGCAACATCGACAGGATTTGCTGATCCTAGATCAGCCCCATTGCCATCAGGTGGAAGCGCAATTTACACAGGCCAACTTACGATTACTCAAGAAATGTTGGATAACGCACTAGAGCTCTCAAATCAAGTTACCATTACAGGCTCATTTACTTCACCAGGGGGTATCTCAGGGGAAATTTTTGATGTTAGTGCCGATGATGACAATAACGATGGGAATACCGAAGATGATCCAACAATAGTGTCATTAAATGCATTAGATGAGTTGACTGTAACAAAGATAGCTTTGATTAGTGATGAAAATTCAAATTCGTTAAATGATGTTGGTGATGTTATTACCTATAAAATTACAATTGAAAACACAGGGCGTACTAATTTAAAAAGTTTTACAATTACGGATACTCTGGAGGACTCTACAGGACAGATTCGTGAGCAAATTACAGATACAGCTTCACTTACTCTTGGAACAAGGACAAACTTATTTAAGTATTCTCAACACATAGATGATACTGATTATGATTGGTCTGAAGAGGGTGATGTTTGGGGAAGTGCCCTAAACTCATATGGGCATCCAAAAAACGAACCCTATTATTTTAGCACTGCAAGCGGTGAAAGTTATACCAATGTTGATTATAATTTTCCCACAGAAGGTGCTGGTTTAACTAGAAATGATAATAATACATCTGATTCCAGATCAGGAGCACATGCAAAAATTCATGATCGTAATGTACATGGGAGATATTTTTATCAAGATGTTACCCTGAAAGCAAACACTGAGTACACGGTATCCGTTTACGCAAGTGCATGGGATTCTAATCATGATGATGCAGTAATAAATCACCAGATGAGGTTTGTTTATAGACCCCCTGGTGGATCAGATTCTTTTTCCGACTACATCACATTTCAAACATTTGGAGAATGGAATTTGAAACGATACTCATACACCTTTACAACAGGTGCTGCAGGAAATTACAGAGTTGGGATCGATCCTCCCTACGCAGGAGGTAATGGAGGTAGATTCTGGGGAGCACAACTAGAAGAAGGGGGTGCGCCTACAAGATATGTGTATACCTGGTCAAATACAGATTCAGCACCAAGTAATCCATTACCAGTTAATACTGGGAGTAACACTTTTGCATATGTAGATTGGCCAACTAATCTTCCAAATCGAAATGGTATAGATGCTTTAATGGTTCAGCATGACAATGACATTTTAGATTATCCAATAGCAAATACCTATTGGGCAATGATAGAGGTTGAGCCTGAAAACTTTACTGCCTTTGACAATAGGCCAACGCCTGAATATTTCGATAATTATGGGCCTTATACTTACAATGGTCATCGATATTATATTGAGTCAAGTTCTACGGATTGGACTGCTCAGAAAAATCGTGCACAGGCAGCTGGAGGGTATCTATGGGTACCTAATACCAAAGAGGAATGGGATTATATAAGAAGTGTTATTCCTACAAATATTTGGATATGGACGGGAGTTTATCAAGAAAATAACACAGATTATCAAGCTGATCAACAAAGAGGAGGATGGAAAGCTTTGGATGGCAGTTATGTTCCAATGCCCGGAGAATCTACTGCATTATCTCCAGGAGCAAAGGTAGAATACGAATTTGAGTATACAATTGAACAAGAAGATGTTGATGATGGAATGCTTATTAATCAGTTTTATGTTTCGGCTAACGGATCTAGTGGAATTGTTTCAGATACTTCAGATAATGGAGATGATACAGATGGGAACACCAAGGATGATCCGACTGTTATTGAAATCAGTAAAATTTCATCTGTAACTATTGTTAAAACTGCTACGGTAAGCGATGTAAATGGCGATGGTCTTAATGGTGTTGGAGATATAATTGAATATACTATTGTTGTAACAAATACAGGGAATACTAAATTAACTTCATCTACAATTTTAGATTCTCTAACGGATGGTCTAGGCAATCCAAGGTCGCTTAATACAACAGTGACTTATGTCTCTACAACCGCAACCATTACAACTCAAGAGCCGAACTATAATTTATTTACTTACTCAAATCGTATTGATGATGTTGATAATGAATGGAATGAACAAGGCAGCACCGATGGCTCAACTGAATCTGAATGGGGTTATCCCCCAGGAATAGAATACTATTTTGATACATCAAGCGGTAGGGCTTACAGTGAGGTAGATCACGTTTTCACCACAAATGGTTTTGGAACTACAAGATCATCCTACGTATATGCTGGTACAGATCAAAGAGTTCATACGTATTCAAGAATAGATAATAATGCAGTAGTTGATCGTTATGTTTACCAAGATGTAGTACTTGAGGCAAATACAGAGTATACAGTTTCAGTTTATGCAGCTGCTTATTCATCTGGGTATGTAAATTCATCAAATAACTACGACAAAATAAGGTTTGTCTATAGGCCCTGGTTCGGATCAGATACTTTCTCCTCATACCAGCCAATAACAGGTTGGGTTCAAAGTAATAATACTAATGCTAATAATAATGGCTGGGCTAGGTATCATTATACATTTACATCAGGAACAGCAGGGAATTATCGTGTAGGATTTACACCGCTTTATAATGGAAATAGTGGTGGAAGGTTTTGGGGAGCACAATTAGAAAAAGGTAGTTCTCCAACAAGATTGATATATACATATAATTCCAAAACACCCTCTTACAATTCTTATGTATACACAGTAACCACCACAATAGATAATAATGAAATATTAGAAGCAAGATCAGTAGACACCTATGTTGCAAGTTATACAATTACTCAAGATGACGTTGACAGTAAGTTCTTATCGAATACAGCTACGTTTACTGGAATTGATCCCGATGGCTCTACGGTTGTTTCTAAGACCTCTGATGATGGCGATCTTACCAATGGCGACAAGAACCCAACAATAATTTCTTTGGCATCAACATCTACAATTGAGGTAGTTAAAACGGCAAGTATTTTAGATGTAAATAATTCGGAGGTAAATGACGTAGGGGATATTATTACCTACACAATTGTAGTATCAAATACCGGCTATACAACAGTCAATTCATTAACATTAGATGATACGCTTATCGATTATAATTCTTCAAGTCTAAGTTATAATCAGCCAATATCATTTTTGACTGCCACATCCGGCTCCACATCGGTGTCTTTAGATGTAGGGGGTGTTGTTAGTTTTACAGCATCTTACACCATTACCCAATCAGATGTTGATTCAGGCGGTGTTTCAAATACCATATTGATTTTGGGAAGTAGCTCCGGACTCTCAGATAATGTGACTGCAACAAATGAAATCTCCACAGATTTAACCGATGCAACTCCTGGGTTAGAATTGACAAAACAGTTTAGTACAACGGATGTCAACGGGAACACTAAAGTAGATTTAGGAGATATTATAATTTATACGATTTCGGCAGAAAATACCGGAAATGTTGAACTCAGTGGTTTAACGTTTACAGATACAATGACAACCTATTTTGGAGAGAGTTTAACCCTTTCATCTGGACCGTCGTATTCCTCCTCGACCGATGCAAGTACTACCTCTGGCACAATAGCAGTTGGAGAAACAGAAACCTATGAAGCAACTTTTACAATTACTCAGCAATCAATTGATGCGGGAGGTGTTTACAACACCATATCTGCTGTTGCCTCTTCTCCAACAAATTCAAATAACGTATCTGACACCTCTGATAATGGGGATGATACCGATGGAAATACAACAGATGATATAACAGACACAGCGTTTGATGTAAATCCAAAGATTAGAGTAACCAAAACAGCAGAGGTTCAAGATGAAAATGGTAATACAATTAATGATGTAGGAGATATAATTGTATACGAAATACTTGTATCAAATGTTGGAGACATGAAAATCTCGTCTTTAATTTTAGTTGATACTATTTCTGATGCTAACGGGAATACTCTTACGTTGAATGAACCTCTTTCTTCATTAAATTCCTCTTCGGGATCATCATCAACTACATTGTTAATTAGGGGTTCAACAACTTATACTAGTTCATATACAATAACACAATCTGATTTAAACGCCGGTAGTGTGATAAATAATGTGGTTGTTACAGGAAGTTCTTCAACCAATTCAAATAATGTTTCCAACACCTCACAGGTAGAAACTACTCTTCAAACAGTTACTCCAGAAATTGAAATTACCAAGATAGCTTCCATAACTGACAATGGAGATGGAGTAAATGGAGTGGGTGATATTGTGGACTATTATGTTACTGTTGAAAATAAAGGAAATGTACCAGTTGAGAATCCTACCATTGAAGATATTTTAACTGATGGAAGTGGGAATACTCTCTCTCTAACAGTTCCTTTGACCTATGGCTCAACAACAAAAACATTAACCACAAATCTAGGTGTTGGAGCTGTAGATTTCACCTCTACAGCAAATGGGAAATGGGATGGCCAATATCCGCTTAGTGATGCAGGATCTGATTATGCCCAGTATTCAAGAAATGGCTTTTACAGATCTAAACTCAATTCCAATGCTGTTGCTGGACTTCTTGAGTTTAATGATGGTAGAACTGTACAAGCTGGCTACACTTATGTAGGTGCATATGATGGACATAGTTATATGCGAAATAACACTTCAACAACTTGGACAAATCAAAGAGATGTTGCAATCTCAATCGGCGGATATCTTGCTAATATAACTACTCCTGGAGAACGAGAATATCTAAACACCGTTTTACCAAACTCCTGGTATTGGGTTGGATTATATCAAGATAATACAGATCCTGACTATTCTGAGCCTGCTGGTGGATGGAAATGGCTAGATGGTAAAAAAGAAGAAAAACTAGGAAGTAATATTTGGCCAAGTAATGAGCCTAACGATACAAGCAATTCAAATTCAAAAGGATATTTTTATATTTCGTCAAATAAAATAAGAACTGCTGACAGGCCTAACTCAGGATCTTATAAATATATATTAGAATTTAATGATGGTAGAACTTCTCAAGCTGGTTTTATAAGATTAAACGGCGCTTTTGAAGGGCACACCTATTTTGTTTCAAGTTCAGTTGTGACCTGGGATGTAGCTAAAGCTACAGCCGAGTCTTTGGGTGGATATCTTCTTGTTCTAGATTCATCCCAGGAGTGGGGTTGGATTAGAGACCAAGAGCCAGATTGGGATGATTTTATAAACAGTAATCCACACTGGATTGGTCTTTCTCAGGATCCTAACGCATATGATTTTAGTGAACCACAAGGGGGATGGCGATGGGTAAATGGAGTGCCTCTTCAAGGTCCATTGACAACCTACACAGTCACCAATACAATTGACACTGATAATGTAATAGGTGTTGATAATATTGATCGTTATACTGCAAAATATTTAATCACACAATTAGATTTTGATTCAGGTTCTATTTCAAATGTGGTTTCTTTAACTGGGAGTAGTCCAAGTAGATCCAATGACGCTTATGACGTATCTGACGACGGGATTGATAATGACGGAAACACGACAGACGACCCCACCAAAACGCTATTTAGTGCATCTCCTCTGATGGAAGTAACTAAGCTTGCAACCATTACAGATGTAAATGGGAATGGAGAAAATGATTTAAATGACATCATCGAATATTCTATTTATATACACAATAAGGGGAATGTGAATCTTTCCACACCAACTTTAGTTGACTACCTGTCAGATGGTGTTGCAACTGATTTAACCTCCCAATTAAATGGGCCTACCTATCATTCTCAGACCTTGAGCCCAACTACAGTAAATTTAACTGTTACAGTAGCTCAAGTAAACGGTTCTAATAAATATTTTATTAATGGAGTAGCTCAAAAAGAACTCGTTCTTCAAAAAGGTTATACCTACAGGTTTGATCAGTCAAACAACACCAATAGTTCTCATCCTTTAAATTTAAGCACAACCTCAGGCGGAACCCATAATTCAGGAGTTTCATACACAACAAGTGTAACTGTGGTTGGTACTCCTGGTAATGCCGGAGCTTACACTGAAATTTATGTTGTAGAAAGTTCACCAACTCTTTATTACTACTGTTCGGCTCATAGTGGAATGGGTGGAAAGGCCTTTACAATTGGAAGTGTTGCAGGACAGCAAGGAATAATCAGACCTAATGAAGTTATGACCTATACGGCGTCATACACAATTTCAGGTGCTTCTGCCTCAACGGCATTTATTAGCAACATAGTAACAGTTACAACCTCAAGCCCCGGAAATTCTAATGACATTATAGACTTGGCAGATGATGGGGATGACACTGATGGAAATACACAGAATGATCCAACAATAGTCGATTTAATCCCAGCACCTGAAATGGAGCTGACAAAAACCGGTACAATTACCTATGATAATGGAGATGGTATGATATCTCCTGGAGACAGAATAACGTATACTATAAAACTTGAAAACACAGGTAATCTTCTCATAAATAATATCTCATTAACAGACACAATGGTTGATGGAAATGGGGTGCCATTAAATTTGGACAGTGGCCCCACGTTTGTGGAATCTTCTCAGGGTTCTGTGAATGGGATTCTTCAGTTAACAGAAGTTGCTTCATATACCGCTGTTTATACCATAACAAATTCAACAGCTAACAGTGGTCTAGTTTCAAATTCAATTTACGCGGTAGGTAGTGCAGGAGGATTATCAAATAATGTTACGGAGACTTCTGATGATGGTGATGATACTGATGGCAATACAGAAGACGATTCAACTGTAATCCAGATATCCGAATTACCTTCAATTGAGGTTACTAAAACATACTCGACTAATGATTTAAACAGTAATGGGGTTATCGACCTAGGCGATCGTATTAATTATATTATCACTATAGAAAATACTGGTAATCAAGATTTAACAGGGCTAAACCTTAATGATACATTCACTAATTTAACAACTGATACTCTCTCTTTATCTTCAGGGCCCTCTTATTCAAGTTCTACCCATTCCAATGCACAAGGATTACTGGTATATGGCGAAAAAGAAACCTATGTAGCTAATTACATAATTGAACAACTAGCAATTGATGGAGCTGGAGTAAGAAATACGGTCTTAGCTACAATTTCTTCTCCAGGAAATTCAAATAATGTAACCGATACTTCCGATGATGGTGATGATACCGATGGGAATACAGAAGACGATGCAACTATTACTGAATTTGTAACTAACCCCTCAATTGATGTCACCAAAACAGCTCAGGTAAACGACACCAACTCCAACAGTAGAACAGATACTGATGATATCGTAACCTACACCATAACAGTTCAAAATACGGGTGATACACAAGTTAATAACATAAGTTTTAATGATATTATTACAACATCTACTGGGAATCAACTATCTCTGACTGCAAATCCAGCCAGAATTAGCACCTCCGCAGGATCTGTATTAGGAACTTTACTAATTGGAGAAACAGCAATCTATACGGCACAATTTATTATCAATCAGACAGCATATGACGCTGAATTTATAAGTAATACTGTAACAGTTACAGCAGATGCTATTGGTCAGACAGGAAATGTTTCGGATACTTCCGATGATGGCGATGATACCGATGGAAACACAGTAGATGACCCAACAATTACTGTTATGACACCTCAAACCAAATTAGAAGTAACAAAAACTTTTACGGTAATTGATGGAGGAGATGACGAAATAAATGTTGGAGACTTTATAAGATTCAATATTACAGTTGAAAATACGGGTAATGCACCATTAAATAGTATCACACTCGAGGATGTTTTAAAAGATGGAGACGGCAACGTAATTGCCTTAACAGAAGGGCCTTATTATGTGTCAGGATCGCTGGGATCATCGGAAGGGAACTTAGTAAATGGTGAAACAGGTACTTATGTGGCTTTCTTTACAGTTTCTCAACAAGCCTATGATTCTGGAAGTATATCCAATGTTGTAACAGCAACAGGAAGCAGTGATTATGGAACTAATGACGCCGTTGATGTCAGTGATGATGGAAATGATTTGGATGGTAATACCGAAGATGATCCAACTGAAGTTATTATTACTTCCCAAGCAAAAATTAATGTAGTAAAAACAGCTTCTGTTTATGACGAAGGAGATGGTTTTACAAACGTAGGAGACACCATAAATTACGTGATCACCGTAACCAATAATGGAGCTACCGCTCTTTCCTCAGTAACTTTAACGGATAATTTAACTGATAATGCTTCCAATACATTAACACTAACCAACGGCCCTAATTTTATTTCAGCCTCACAAGGCTCTTCTGAAGGAAGTCTAAACATAGGGGAAATAGCAACCTATAATGCCAGTTATTTAATTGAAGTTGGAGCAGCAAACACAGGGTCAATTTATAATCAAGTTATTGCTATTGCAAGTAGCCCTGGACAAGTAAATGATGTAACTGATACATCGGATGATGGAGATGATAACGATGGAAACACCACTGATGATCCAACCGTTGTGGACATGGATTTTTCACCAATTATTGATATCACAAAAACATCCACAATTATAGACAACAATTCTAATTCATCGACTGATCTTGGTGATACTATTGTTTATGATATAACAATCAGCAATATTGGAAATGTTATTATTAATAGTCTTACAATCACCGATACGCTTACGGATGAAAACCTTAATTCGTTATCATTATTATCAGGACCTGCTTTTGTATCATCTTCATCAAGTTCTTCGGAAGGAACACTAGCCGTTGGAGAAAGTGCAACATATTCTGCAACTTATGTTATTGATCAATCGGCAGTGGATTCTGGAAGTGTATTAAACTCTGTTTACGGATTGGCAAGTAGTCCAGGAAACAGCAATAACGTTTCAGACACATCTGATGACGGTAATGACAGTGATGGAAATACGGCAGACGATAAGACAGTAGTTGAAATAGATCAAAGCTTAATTGTAGAAGCGACAAAGACTGCCAATGTATCGGATAACAATAGTAATGGTTCGACAGACTTAGGGGATACGATAGTTTATACAATAACGGTAGAGAACCAGGGTAACGTTACCCTCAGAGGAGTAAGCTTAATCGACACTCTTTTGGATGGAGATGGGTTACCACTCAGTTTAACAGCAGGTCCGGTATTTACATCATCGAGCGCGTCATCGTCTCAAGGCACCTTGCTAGTAGGAGAGACAGCGACCTATACTGCGAGTTATACGATAACCCAAGCAGCATTAGACACAGGAAGTATAAGTAACAGTGTTTTAGTAACTGGAAGTAGTCCAGGGCAGAGCAACAACGTAACGGACACTTCTGATGATGGTGATGACAGTGATGGCAATACAGAAGACGACACCACAGATATAACAATAAGTAAGAGTCCATCGATAGAGGTAACTAAGACAGCCGCGATTACAGACAATGGAGATGGAGTAGTAGGAAAAGGAGATGTTGTACAGTACAGCATTTCTGTAGTTAATGATGGTAATGTAACCTTGAGTAATTTGAATGTTGTTGATGTGTTAAGTGATTTAAACTCTGGAACATTGAATTTAAGTTTTGGCCCATCGTTTTCTGGTTCTTCCCAAGGTTCAGCTCAAGGAGCACTCAAAGTAGGCGAGAAGGCGGATTATATTGCCTATTTCATAATCAATCAAGCAGCAGTAGATGCAGGAGGTTTATCGAATCAGGCGTCAGCGACTGCTAGTAGTCCAGGGAACAGTAATGATGTAAGTGACCTGAGTGATGATGGTGATGATAGTGATGGCAACGCTACAGATGACCCAACAGTAACGAGCATAACAGCCTCGAGTTCATTAGAGGTGACTAAGACTGCAGCCGTAACCGATAACGGAGACGGAAATACAGGAGCGTCTGACGTAATCAACTATACCATTACAGTAGAGAATAAGGGTAATGTAACCTTATCGGGCTTAACCCTAGTAGACACCTTAACAGATGGTAGTGGCGGATCGCTTACACTAACTAACGGTCCATCGTTCTCTTCAACAACATTAGGTTCTTCACCTGGTACATTGAAGCCTGACGAGGTAGCAACCTATAGTGGATACTATATTATAAGTGCAAATGCAGCCTTGACCTCGAGTATTAATAACAGTGTATTAGCTAGGGCGAGTAGTCCAGGACAGAGTAACAATGTAACGGATACTTCCGATGATGGTGATGATAGTGATGGCAACACAGAGGATGATGTTACTGTAGTGGGGATTAGTCCAAATCCAGGAGTTGAGGCAACTAAGACCGCAGTAGTAATCGATTCCAATACGAATTCATCCAACGATCAGGGCGATATTATTGTCTACACAATTACTATTGAAAATACTGGAAATGTTACACTTACAGGAGTATTTTTAAATGATACTTTAACTGATAATGCAGGTAATTCTCTTACGCTTTCTAGTGGACCAATATTTACATCTGCTTCTGCTTCATCTGCACAAGGAACTTTAAAAGTTGGAGAAACGGTTACCTATACCGCTTCGTATACAATCGAAGCTGATGCAGCCGCCACGGGCAGTATTAAAAACCAAGTGATTGTTACTGCAAGTAGTCCCGGAAATACTGATGATGTCATCGATATAAGTGATAATGGTGATGATAATGATGGAAACACTGTAAACGACCAAACGGTTGTAGCGGCTACTGCAGAACCAAAATTGGAAGTAACTAAAACTGCTTCAATAACCGATAATAATGGAGATGGAAATACAGGTGCAGGAGATACCATAGTGTATACGATAACGGTTCAAAATATTGGAGGAATTACCCTTTCTAACATTTCTTTAGTTGATGTGCTTACCGATGGAAATGGAAATGGCTTGCCATTAACAACTGGACCAACTCTTAGTTCAGCCACAGCTGGGTCATCTGCAGCTACCCTTCAAGCTACAGGAGTTTTAACTTATACCGCTACTTATACCATATCAAATGCAGCAGCTAACACCTCTTCTATTAATAACCGAGTAACGGTTACTGCAAGTAGTCCAGGCAATAGCAATAATGTTACGGATGTATCTGATGATGGTGATGACAGCGATGGGAATACTGAGGATGATCAAACTGTTGTAATCATAGATCCAATTCCTGTAATAGAGGTAACAAAAACAGCATCGGTAACAGATGACGGTGATGGAATCACAGGTTCAGGGGATGTAATTAATTATGTGATTACCATAGAGAACAAGGGTAATGTAACGCTTTCTAGTTTAACAGTTACCGATAGTCTAACCGATGGTAATGGAGGTTCACTTGTTATGGGGAATGGCCCTTACTTCTCTGGATCTGATCAAGGTTCGGGCTTAGGAACATTGTTGGCCGGTGAGACATCAACTTATCAGAGCATATTATATTATTACAGATGCTTCTGCTGCTTCTGGTCAAATCTCCAACATAGCTACCGCAACGGCGAGTAGTCCAGGGAGCAGTAATGATGTGTTTGATCAGAGTGATGATGGTGATGATACTGATGGTAATTTAGTTGATGATCCGACTGTTGTGGATATTATTCCTAACACTTCGATGGAGATAACCAAGACAGCAACTGTTATAGATAATGGAGACGGTACTAATGGCGCTTCTGATGTTATTGTTTATACCATTACGGTAAACAATACAGGAGACACTTCACTCACGGGAGTAACAATAAGTGATGTTCTTACCGACGGAAACGGCACAGTACTATCGTTGGATGCAGGGCCTACTTTTGTAAGTGGCTCTTCAGGTTCTTCACAAGGGAGTTTAGCATCAGGAGAAATAGCAACCTATACCGCAACCTATACCGTACTTCAAAACGTAGCCAATACGGGATCGATAAGCAACATTGTAACGGGTACCGCTTCTTCTCCAGGTCAGAGTAATAATGTTACAGACACTTCTGATGATGGCGATGACAGTGATGGCAACACCGTAGATGATCCAACGGTAGTGAATACGCAATCCAGTGGAGGTGTTGAAGTCACCAAGACGGCATCAGTGGTAGACACCAATGGCAATGGGAACAACGATCAGGGTGATGTAATCGTTTATACGATAACGGTTGCCAACACGGGCAGTGTTACCTTATCTGGTTTATCATTAACCGATACGTTAACGGACGGATCAGGCGGCTCATTAAGTTTATCTTCAGGTCCGACCTTTAACTCAAACAGCGCATCTTCATCTCAAGGGAGTTTAGCAGTAGGGGAGATATCTACTTATACTGCAACTTATACAATAAGTCAGAATGCGGCTAATACAGGATCAGTAAACAACAGTGTATCGGTTACCGCTAGCACTCCGGGTAACAGCAATGATGTTACTGATGTATCGGATGATGGCGATGACACCGATGGCAATACAACAAATGATGCAACAGTAGTTTTAACAAGCTCAGATTCCTCGATAGAGGTAACCAAAACAGCAGTAGTAAACGACACCAATAGCAACAGCAAGACAGACCAAGGAGACGTAATAGTTTACAACATCACGGTACGCAATACAGGAAATATTACTTTGAGCAGCATAACGATAAGTGATACGTTAACTGATGGAAATGGGGGTCCTTTAAGTTTAGATAGTGGGCCTAGTTTTGTGTCGAATAGCGGTTCTTCAGCACAAGGCACTTTAATATCAGGAGAAGTAGCCACATATACAGCGACCTATACAATAAGCGTAGCTGCGGAGAATACGCCAAGTGTAAACAACACAGCTCAGGTAACGGCCAGTACACCGGGCAACAGTGATGACGTTACCGACGTATCGGATAATGGTAATGATGGAGATGGTAATACAACTAATGATCCAACGGTAGTCAACATCACATCAAGTCCTCAGATGGAGGTAACCAAAGAGGGAACAGTTACTGATGATGGTGATGGAGTTTTAGGAGTAGGAGATACGGTTAATTACACGATAAAGATAGAGAACCAGGGTAATGTAAATATTACAGATCCTTTACTAGTAGACACTTTTACAGATGCATTATCAAACACATTAGCACTGAGTAGTGGACCTACATTTAATTTTGGAGATTTAGGATCATCAGAAGGTATTATTAAGCCCAATGAGACGGCACATTATGGAGCTACATTTGTGATTACTCAAGCAGTAGTAGATGCAGGAGGACTGATTAATAGTGTAACAGTAACAGCAAGTAGCACGGGTAATCCAGGCGGACTTAGTGATGTATCGGATGACGGTGATGATACGGATGGTAATACTACCGATGACACAACGGTATTGTTGATCAATCCAAACCCAATACTAGAGACAACAAAGATTGCAACAGTCACCGACAACAACAGTAATGGAGAAAATGATTTAGGAGACACGATAACCTACACCATAACGGTAGAGAATAAGGGTAATGTAAGTTTAACAGGATTAGGATTAGTCGATACCTTAACTGATGGTAACGCAGGATCCTTATCCTTATTAAGTGGTCCTACGTTTGTTAGTTCTAGTGCTTCTTCATCTCAAGGGTTATTAGCTGTATCGGAGATAGCAACCTATACTGCAACTTATACGGTAACACAAGATGCGGTGGATAGTGGGAGTGTAGTTAACACAGTACTGGCTACGGCATCTTCACCACAAAACACGAATGATGTTACAGATCGCAGTGATAATGGCGACGATAGTGATGGGGAAACTCAAGACGATAACACAGTAGTACTTCTAAGCCGTTCAGCACAACTAGAAGCCACCAAGACGGCAACAGTTACTGATAATAATACAAGTGGTTCGACAGATTTAGGTGATACGATAGTTTATACGATAACGGTAGAGAACAAGGGTAATGTAACCCTAAGCGGAGTAAGCTTAACCGATACCTTATTGGATGGAGATGGTTCACCGCTTAGTTTAACAGCAGGTCCTGTGTTTACATCAGCGAGTGCTTCTTCGTCTCAAGGAAACCTCAAAGTAGGGGAGACAGCGACCTACACGGCGAGTTATACGATAACCCAAGCAGCATTAGATACAGGAAGTATAAGTAACAGTGTTTTAGTAACTGGAAGTAGTCCAGGTCAGAGTAATAATGTAACGGATACATCTGATGATGGTGATGATACTGATGACAATACAGAAGACGACACCACAGATATAACAATAAGTAAGAGTCCATCGATAGAGGTAACTAAGACATCAGCGATTACAGATAATGGAGATGGAGTAGTAGGCAAAGGAGATGTAGTTCAGTATACGATCTCTGTGGTTAACAACGGAAATGTTACCCTATCTAGTTTAACAGTAGCTGATGTATTGAGCGATGCTTCGGGTAGTACATTGAGTTTAAATAGTGGACCGTCGTTCTCAGGATCTTCCCAAGGTTCAGCTCAAGGGACAGTTAAAGTAGGTGAAACAGCAAGCTACAGCGCACTTTATATTATTACCCAATCCGCAGTAGATGCAGGAGGTTTATCGAATCAGGCGTCAGCGACTGCTAGTAGTCCGGGGAACAGTAATGATGTAAGTGACCTGAGTGATGATGGTGATGATAGTGATGGCAATGCTACAGATGATCCAACAGTAACGAGCATAACAGCCTCCAGTTCATTAGAGGTGACTAAGACTGCAGCAATAACCGATAACGGAGGCGATGGTAACACTGGAGCAGGAGACATAATCAACTATACCATAACAGTAGAGAACAAGGGTAATGTAACCTTATCGGGCTTAACCCTAGTAGACACTTTAACTGATGGCAGTGGAGGATCGCTTACACTAACTAACGGTCCATCGTTCTCTTCAACAACATTAGGTTCTTCACCTGGTACATTAAAGCCGAATGAGGTAGCAACTTATAGTGGGTATTATATTATTAGTTCAGCAGCAGCCTTGACCTCGAGTATAAACAACAGTGTTTTGGCCACAGCGAGTAGTCCAGGACAGAGTAACAATGTAACGGATACTTCAGATGATGGTGATGACAGTGATGGCAACACAGAAGATGATGTTACTGTAGTAGAGATAACCCCCCTTCCTGAGATAGAGGCCACCAAGACGGCAACAACAATAGACAACAACAGTAACGGTATAGTAGATTTAGGAGATACGATAGTATATACCATAACGGTAGAGAATAAGGGTAATACAAGTTTATCAAGCTTAACCTTAGTAGATACGCTTAGCGATGGAAGAGGTGGTTCATTAACATTAACAAGCGGACCAAGCTTTACTTCCTCCAGTGCAGGATCAAGCCAAGGCACATTGACACTTGGAGAAACGGCTACTTATGCAGCATCATATGTGGTAAGTAGTGTTGCTGAGAGAACAGGGTTTATTTCAAATACGGTTGCTGTTACGGCATCATCTCCAGGGAACTCTAATGATGTAACGGATACCTCAGATGATGGAGACGATACTGACGGAAACACTACTGATGACCCAACGATAGTTAGTATAACCGCTTTACCTGGAATCGAGGCGACCAAGACTGTTACTATTACCGATAATGGTGATGGTTTATTGGGGAAAGGAGATTTTGTAAGATATGATATTGAAGTAACTAATACAGGAAATATAAACCTTCAAGGAGTTTCCATTTTTGATCAATTTTTTGATAATAATGGAAGAACACTCAATCTAATTTCTGGCCCAACATACACTGGAGCTAATTTAGGGTCTGCCGAGGGAAGCTTACAAGCAAGTGAAACCGCAAATTATATTGCTTATTACATCATAGAACAAGCAGTAGTTGATGCTGGCGGATTATCGAATCAAGTTATTGCTTCAGCTTCTTCAGGAAATTCAAACATAAGCGATGTTTCCGATGATGGTGATGATAATGATGGGAATACGTCCAATGACCCAACTGTTACTACAATTACATCATCCCCATCAATTGAAGTAACTAAAATCAGTCAAGTAACCGATAATGGTGACGGATTAACAGGGGTGGGAGATGTAATAAATTATTCTATTAGCGTTCGAAACACAGGTAATGTGACCCTAAATGGGACAACAATTACCGATATCCTTCATGATGGAAACGGAAACACCATAAACCTTTCAAACGGACCTACCTATGGAGGATCTTCTCAAAACTCCATAAACGGCGTACTGATTCCAGGAGAACAGGCAACTTACAATGCATACTTGATTGTAAACCAAAGTCACGTTAATACAGGCTTAGTTTCCAATACCGTAAATGTTGTTGGAAGTAGTCCAGGGCAAAGTAATGATGTAACCGATCAGAGTGATGATGGAAATGATGCTGACGGCAATACCGAAAATGACTCAACGGTAACTTATTTTGATATCAACCCAGGTTTAGAAGTCACAAAGACATCCAATGTAATCGATACAAACAGCAATGGAAACACCGACCTTGGAGATTCAATTGTGTATACGATTACTGTGCAAAACACTGGAAATGTTGTTTTATCGAACCTTAGTTTAACAGATATATTAACCGATGGAAACAACAATACATTAAGTTATTCTGTTCCAATAAGCTTTAATAATTCTAGTTCAGGATCGACCGTTGGAAATTTAGACATTAATGAAATAGCGACCTATACGGCTACCTACACAATTGTTCAAAGTGACGTTGATTCGGGAAGAGTAATAAATACAGTTACTGCTGTAGCTTCTGATCCATTGAACACTTCTTCTGTTTCTGATCAAAGTGATGACGGAATTGATTCAGATGGAAATACGACTAATGATATTACTGAAACCTTACTGTATAAAAACCCACTAGTAGAGGCAACAAAAACGGCAATGGTTATTGATAGCAATTCAAACAACACCAACGATAGTGGTGATGTAATTGTATACACCATTACAGTTCAAAACACAGGAAATGTTAGTTTATCTAACCTTACTTTAGTAGATAATTTAACCGATGGGGATGGAAATGCATTAGCCCTTTCAGCGGGACCAGTCTTTACTTCCTCTAATGCCAATTCTACCCAAGGAAACCTTACAGTCGGAGAAGTTGCAACTTACACTGCCACTTACACCATTTCTCAACTTGCTGCAAACACTCAATCAATAATAAATTCGGTTCAAGTAACCGCAAGTAGTCCTGGGAATTCAAACAATGTATTCGATATCAGTGACGATGGAGATGATAGTGATGGAAACACTTCAAGTGACCCAACCGTAATAACCACAACATCAGGAGGTTCATTAGAAGTAACCAAAATTGCGAGTGTAGTTGATAATGGAGATGGAACTAATGGAGCAGGAGACACCATAAACTACACGATAACCATTGAAAACATCGGAGGACAAACTATTACAGGAATTTCTCTAGTAGACAACTTAACTGACAATAATGGAATTTCATTAACTCTAGATCAAGGACCAGACTATGTTAGTTCTTCATCAGGGTCTTTGGAAGGAACATTAGTCGCAGGTGAAATCGCTTCTTACTCGGCAAGTTTTGTAATCACTGATGCAGCAGCAAATTCAGGATTGATTCAAAACACTGTAGTGGTAACGGGTAGCAGCCCGGGCAATACCAATGACATAACCGACACTTCTGATGATGGAAATGACTCCGATGGAAATACATCGGATGATCCTACAGTAGTATATACCTCACTTGCACCAGAACTTGAAGTAACCAAAACAGCAACAGTAGCAGATAATGGAGATGGAATTAACGGAGAAGGCGATACCATTAACTATACCATCACAGCTGCTAATACGGGGAATGTTAGTATTACCTCATTGAGTCTTGTAGATTTATTAACCGATGGTAACGGAAATGCATTAACTCTTACCTCTGGACCAACTTTTGTATCAAACTCCAGTGGCTCCCCTCAAGGATCAATTGTTCCAAATGAGGTTTCAACCTACAGTGCAAGCTATCTAATTTCTAATGCAGCTTCCTTGAGTGGTCAAATCCAAAATACTGTAACAGTAACAGGTAGTAGCCCTGGAAACACTAATGATGTAACTGACCAAAGTGATGATGGTGATGACACTGATGGGAACACAACGAATGACCCCACAGTAGTTTCAATAGCTCCGTTAAAATCAATAGAGGTAACTAAAACTATCCCAATCACTGATGATGGTGATGGTGAAAATGGGGCAGGGGACACAATTAATTACACCATAACGATTGAAAACACTGGTAATATTACTATCAATACATTAAGTTTAGTTGATACTTTAACTGATGGAAATGGAAATGCCTTAAGCCTGACTACAGGACCTAGTTTTGCATCAAATTCAGATGGTTCTGCACAGGGTAGAATTGTAGCTGGTGAGACATCAACCTATAGTGCAACCTATCTAATCACACAGCAAGATGTAAATTCTGGCAGTGTAAACAATTCGGTTACGGTTACTGGAAGCAGTCCAGGTAATAGTAACGATGTTTCCGACATAAGTGATAATGGAGATGATACTGATGGCAATACTACAAACGATCCAACAGTTGTTAGTTTTAATATCAATAGATCAATTGAATCAACTAAAACAGCTTACACCATTGACAATGGAGACGGAAGTGTAAACGCCGGTGATACCATTGTTTACACAATTACCATAAACAACACAGGCTCAACACAACTTTCATCAATTACATTAATTGACACTCTAAAAGACGGTAATAATAATGTTCTTCAGTTATCTTCAGGACCACTCTTTGTTTCATCTTCACAAGGCTCATTAGAAGGTTTATTAAGCCCTAGTGAAAGTGCAACTTACTCCGCAACCTACCTTATTACTAACAGTGATGCTGGAACGGGGAAAGTCATTAATACTGTAACAGTAAACGCTTCTAGCCCTGGGAATAACAATGATGTTACAGACATAAGTGATGATGGTGATGATTCTGACGGAAATACAACAGATGATCCTACAGTGATCGAAATCATTTCATTGCCTAAAATAGAGGTAACAAAAGTAGCATCGGTTACTGACCTCAACAACAATGGAATTAATGATGTTGGAGATAGAATAGATTACATTATTACAGTTGAAAATAAAGGGAACATTACTATCAGCGGTTTATCTTATGTTGATACACTTTCAGATGGAAGTGGAAGAGAACTTATATTAACCTCACAGCCAACATTTGGATCAGCTTCTCAAGGTTCTGCCGAAGGCATTCTTGCTCCATCAGAAACAGCAAATTACACAGCAAGTTACATTATTGGACAACGAGCGGCAGATTCAGGTGTAATCAGGAACACTATCGTATTTAGAGGGAATAGTCCAGGGAATGTAGGTAATGTGTTTGATGTGAGTGATGATGGAGATGACACCGATGGGAATATAGCTGATGATCCAACAGAAGTGTTTACTGTATCTAATGTTGGTATGGAGGTTACCAAAACAGCAGAAATTACAGACAATGGTGATAACGAAACAGGAGCAGGAGATATTATAACCTATACCATTACTATTGAAAATAAAGGAAACTCAACCTTAAGTGATTTACAAATAGTAGATACTTTAACAGATGGAAATGGTAATGTCTTGAACTTAAGTAATGGTCCATTCTTCTCGGGCTCCTCAGAAGGCTCTTCAGAAGGAATATTAATACAAGGCGAAACGGCAACTTACATAGCATTCTATATTATTCAAGATAATGATATTACTTCTGGACAAATCATCAATACAGCAGTAGCCTCTGCAACAGGGCCAAATCAACAAACACGTATTTCTGATATTAGTGATGATGGAGATGATACTGATGGAAACACCACCGATGATCCAACAATCGTATTCTTACAAGAAGTTCCAACTATTGAAGTAACTAAAACAGCATTCATAGATAACAATAACGATGATTTGATTGATACTGGAGATATGATCTCATTTGAAATATCAGTTGAAAACACAGGAAACACAATCTTAACCAATCTGGTGCTTGAAGACACAATGACTGATGGAAATGGAAACGCACTTAGTTTATCCAACGGCCCATACTTTACTGGATCTACAAGGGGCTCTCTTGAAGGAGATTTAAAAATAGGAGAAAGTGCTACCTACATTGCTTTTTATGCTATTGAGCAAGGGGCAGCAGATTCGGGTAAAATAATTAATACTGTGATGGCAACGGCTGAAAATATTGACGGCTCAATAACGGTATCTGATGTTTCTGATGATGGGGATGATACCGACGGAAACACACAAGATGACCCGACCGAAGTATTGATTTCTCCAAATCCATTAATTGAAGTAACAAAGACAGCATCCACAACAATTAGAGACGGTGGTATTGCAATGGAGGGTGATGTGATCGTCTTTACAATTGTAGTTGAGAACAAAGGAAATGTAAAAATAGAAGACTTATTAATAGAAGACTTTATGACCAATGGTGACGGCACTACTATTTATTTATCCACCGATCTAAATTTAGTATCAGCAACATCTGGTTCTTCCGCAAACTCAATTGCCCCGGGAGGAATACTTGTCTTCAGAGCAAGTTACAGTATTACTCAATCAGATATTATTTCTGGAGAAATTTTCAACAGTGTAAGGGTAGCTGGAACAGCGTTAAATTATGAAGGAGAAGTCTTTGACTATAGTGATGACGGAGATGATGAAGACGATAATACAGTGGATGACCCTACGGAAATTGAATTAAATGGTGAGTATGTTCCGAACATAGAGATATTTGAATTGGTTACTCCTAATAATGATCAAAAAAATGATTATTTCATTATTACTGGAATAGAAGATTATCCGGACAATATTTTACAAATTTACAACCGATGGGGTGTGTTGGTTTTCGAAGTGGAGGGCTACCCTGGAGGTGGAAATTCAGAGGCGTTTAGAGGCTTTTCAAATGGAAGAGTAACCATTAGCAAAGATGAAAAATTACCTTCAGGGACTTATTATTATGTATTGAGTTTCCCAGGAGCCAATAATCCGGGTAAGAAAGAATTTGTTGGCTATTTATATTTACAAAATGATTAAGAGTAAAAATAGACATAGCAGAAAAATTTTATTCCTTTTAGTGGGACTAATCTCTTGTTTTGTAAAGGCACAACAAGAAGCACAGTACACGCAATATATGTACATGACGCAAGTTTTTAATCCTGCCTTTGCGGGAAACAGGGGTATAATGAGTTTAAAGGCATTGGTTAGATCTCAATGGGTTGATGTTGAGGGAGCACCAAAAACATCGGTCTTTTCATTCGACACACCTATTGGTGAGAATGAAAAAATGGGAATAGGGCTAACCATAATTAATGATCAAATAGGACCCTTGACAGAAACCAATATTGCTATTGATTACGCCTATTCATTAAGTTTTATGTTTTCAAAACTTACTTTTGGACTAAAAGTGGGTGTCAACGCTTTTGACATTAATTTTAATCGCTTAAATATTTATGACGAAACAGATCCATACATCGGCTATGCTGTAGATAACAAATACCAACCTCAAATTGGAGCGGGTATTTTCTTCAATACCCAAAACTATTACCTTGGCTTATCAGCTCCAAATCTTCTTGAAAAACAATATTTTAATCTGGTCCAAAACGAGTCGAGTTTTTTCTCTAGTTTTTCTGAAAAAATTCATTTTTACTTTATTGCAGGCTATGTTTTTGATGCACTACCATCACTAAAAATTAAGCCAGCCTCATTGATAAAAATGGTAAAAGGGAGTCCCGTTCAGTGGGATTTATCGTTAAACTTTTTAATCAATAATAACTTTTCTTTTGGGGTGGCCAATCGATTAGATTCTGCCATTACTTCCATGGCAGGCATCCAAGTTTCTGACGCCCTAATGATAGGATTTAGTTATGATTTTTCTACTACAGAAATTCAAAAATATGCCACTGGGTCATTCGAAGTTTTCTTTAGACTTGATTTAGGAACAAATAAAAAAATATTAACACCACGGTTTTTTTAATATGAATAAAAGAGCATTACATATCAAAAAGTACATCACAACCATCTTGTTGTTGGTCTTCTTTTTTCCTATGCAAAAAACGACTGCTCAAAAAAAATCGCCGGATCAGTCAATACAGCTTATTGTAGGATCTTACAAATATGAACTTAATGCTTTAATATTAAAACGAAAACTAATAAAAGAAGGATTTAAAGAAGTAAAAGTCTTAAAGAAAACAAATGGATTGTATCGGGTCTCGATAAATCAGCTGGCATCAAAAGAAGAAGTCGATAAGTTCATTAACACCAATAATCTTGATAAAGATCACTACTGGTTGCTTTACACCAATAGATCTGTTGTAAAGCAAACCCCTTCAAAGCCAAAACCAATAGCGATCAAATCGGACACCAATTCTATAAAAAAAGTAAAACAAACTTCCGCAAAAACGAAGGTTGTTGAATCTAAAACCCCGAATATAATTCTACAAAAAAAGAAAGATACCCAACCAAAAGTTGCTCAAAAAAATCTTTCTGTACTAAAAACTCTAAAAACCAAACCGACTCGAAAAAAAGAAAAAACGATTCTCGAAAAAGTAGAAAAACAAACCCCACAGCCGATCCTTCTGGAGCAAAAGGAAAAACCAATTGTGTTCAATGAAGGTGAAGCCCAAGTTGATTCATCATTTTTCCAAAAGCAAACTAATTTTAGATTGGAAAATAAACGCCCTGTTTTATTTCCTCAAACCTCGATAGAAGACAATAATCTCGCCAAAGAAGCAGAGCCTATAGACTCTTTATCAACTCTTGTCAATCAAGAAATTAAACCTCGAACCAACAATATTTTTAATGCTCAAAATAATTATGATGATTATGAATTTTCTCCTGCTATTACCAAATATTTGAAGCTTGTTAGGGCAGGGAAACAAACCAAAGAAATCTATGAATACTTGGCCATGGCTTACTTTAATAACAGCCAATATGATTTAGCTACGGTTTGGTTCAACAAACTCATCGATTCATATCCCAAGGGTCTCGACCCTGAAATGTATTTCAGAGCATCAATATCGTTTAAAAGCATCGAGGCCTATGATGTTGCCGATCAATTCATGAAAAAATACATTGAATTAAAAAATTCTCCCTTATCGGATAAATACCTGAAAGTCAACGAAAGCTACTTAGACACCATTATAAAAAACAGCGGTAATTACAGCCTCTACAAAACAGATATTAACTCAGAAAACTCTGATTTTGGACCCAACTTTTATGATGATGAAAGCATAATTTTTGCTTCAAGTTTAGAAACCACGGGAGATAAAAACTTTAAATGGTCAAACGAACCTTTCCTGGATTTATTCATCGCCAAAATTGATTCCTTGGGCAATCTTTCAGAGCGTGAAGCTCTTCAAGGAGAGGTCAACACCAAGTATCATGAATCTACAGCAACCATAAGCAACGATGGCAAAACCATGTATTTTACGCGAAATAATTATTTTAAGGGGAGATTAAAATCAGCACGAGATAAAGAAGTAAAATTAAAAATATACAAGGCTACAAAAACAAATAATTCATGGGGGTCGATCGAAGAATTACCCTTTAATGGAAATCAATATTCAACCGCTCACCCAGCATTGAGTCCAGACAATAAGAAGCTTTATTTTTCATCGGATATGCCCGGCTCTTACGGAAAATCAGACATATGGTTTGTTTATATTTTTGATGACGGGAAGTACAGTCAGCCCATCAATATGGGCCCCAACGTCAATACTGAGTTTAGAGAATCATTCCCCTTTATAGATAAAAGCAATCATCTTTATTTTTCTAGTGATGGCAAATTAGGACTTGGAGGTTTTGATATTTTCACATCAAAACTAAACGACAGGGGGTATCCTTTAAAGAGTATCAATCTAGGAATCCCTATCAATTCAGCCTTTGATGATTTTGGATATGTTTACAACCAGAACAGAGACTTTGGTTATTTCTCATCCAACCGAAACGGATTAAACGGAAGTTCATCAGACGAAGTTTATAAAATAATTAAAAGAGAAAACACAAATTACTCAAAAAACTCCACAAATAAAAAATCAGTATGTAGTTTGATCATAGAAGGCAAGGTTTATGATTCGTACACAAAAGAGTTGTTGATTGGGGCAAAAGTAGAACTCTTAAACGCAAACAAAAATGTGATTAGAAAACTAATCGTTGATGAAAATGGAAGCTTTTTGTTTGATAATAAAGATGACTGCTCAAAAACCTATTATCTGAGAGCATCTAATGGAATTAGTTATTCCACTCGACAAATACAATTAGATTCTTCTGAAGGACAAAAATTAGTTGAAAACATTGATTTGAGTTGGACAACCGACTGTTTACCCGAAGATTTAATTTGTGTCTTAGGTATTGAGCCAATTTTCTTTGAATTGAATAAGGCAACCTTAAAAAGAAACTCTATTTTATCCCTGAATAAAGTTTTGGTAGCATTAATCAAATATCCTGAAATGGTATTACAGATAAGCTCTTATGCAGATTCTAGAGCATCCAAAGAGTACAACAGGAAACTTTCCTTAAAAAGAGCTAAGGTTACCAAAAACTGGCTTATCAACAAGGGGATTGACCCGAGTCGATTACTCATTAAAGCCCTAGGTGAAGAAAACATAGACAACATTTGCATTGATAACATTGACTGTTCAGAAGCCGAATATCAACTCAATAGAAAATCTACCTTTAAGATTTTAAAATTCTAATAAAGCAAATCACTTCTGTTTAGCAACCAATAAAATTAATTTAATATATTTGAAAATAACAATAAACCAAAATCAATGAAAAATAATTTCATCATACTTTTAGCATCCGTTCTTTTTGTTTCCTGCAACAGTATATCAGGGGAAAGTACAGGAATCATTACTACATCAGATCAAAAAACATCAATGGTCAAAAGTCATATGGAGGCATACATGAACAAAGATTCAAGTGTTGCTGAAAAGTTATTTGCTGAAAACTTAGAGCTTTATGATCAGTTTTCTAACAATCAAAAAGACAATAAAACTGTTGTTAATCCCGGAGGACGTCAAGGCCTTATAGAGGGAGATAAATTTGCTCATATGTTATTTAGTGATGTTAAGGTTACCACTGATAAAATTCAAACATATAATTTAAATGACGGTAGAATTTATACTGCTTTTTGGTCCATGTGGTCAGGAAAGGGGAATTTCACGGGCAAAGAAACAACCTTACCTTTTTATGTTATTAGTCTTTGGAAAGGGAATCAAATAGCAAAAATATGGAGATATATGGATCCCACGGCTTTCAATAAAGAAGTTGCTGCATACGAAGGCATAAACAAAAGCTCAGCCAAAGTACTAGGCCTTGCAGAGCTCAAGGTAAATAGAGGTTTTAAGAAATCAGATGTTGAAGAATTTATGACGCGTTTTACAAAATTTGTGCGAGAAACAGAACCTAACACTTATGACTTTGGATACTTTATATCGGCAGATGGAAGACGTGTAAATCTAGTTGAGAAATATTATACAGCTGCTGATTTTGTTTATCATCTCAACAATTTTGAACAAAGCGACTATTCCAAAGAATTTATGACTCTGTTTACTCTTGAAAAAGTTATTATTTCAGGAGATGCTTCAGACGAACTCAAAGCCAAAGCCAAAGCATATGGTGCAGAATTAAGAACTCAAGTAGGGGGGTGGATTAACTGATGTTAAAAAAACTTTTAGGGATACAACCTACACCAACCGAAGATGGAGCATACAGCCCCTCTCCGTTATGATAAAAATTAAGACGCATTAGATAAGCAAACTCCAATGATAGGATATATGCCCGGCACATGCCCTGGAAGTTTGGAGAAAAACTCAATGAATTGGGAGTAAGTATAATCAATAAAAAAGCAGATAAAACCTGTTGTATAGATAGAAAATTAATCACAGGTGCAAGCCCTAAAGCCGCAAATGATTTCGGAAAATTATCAGCTATTGAGTTACTGAAAGCAGTAAAAATTAATTTTGGATTACTTCACTTTTTTGTAATACTACATCCTGATGATCCAGCATTTTCGAGTATTGTAAACTGAACATTAGGGCCCCATATTCGAAAATCAATCCTCGGAAGCATTCAGTAGTCTAAAAGAATTTCTTATGTTATCAATCTGGGATGAATCTTCAGTCATTTCCCATCTTCCCAAAGAAACAGGGATGTTTCCTATACTACTCAATGCATCAAAAAACATGTTTAGCTTAAAGTTTTTATTTTGTTTTTTCGCCACCTCCATCATCATATCCTCAATTAAATATTTTCCAGTAATATAGCTTGTTCCGTAACCCGGCTGACGAAGATATAAATGTTGTTCAAAAATCAACAGTTCTTTTTCTGTTTTCATCCAGCCTCTGGGAGTATATTCAGAATGAATTTTTCCAGCATTCTCCATTGACATCATGTTGGCATGTGCATACAATGAGCCCAGGCCTCTAGCCGCTCTCTGAGCAATCAGAATATAAACAATTTCTCTAGCTCTTGGATTTTTATTATAAAGTCCAGCATGCATAAACATTTCCTCGACAGCAGTAGCTAAACCTTCGCTTCGAGAATCAAAAATATTGTATAACAAGGCATCTTTACGCAACGGATTTGGGTTTGGCTCTAGTTCCATATGCTCTAATTCAAACCAATGATAAAAATGAGAGAAAAGAGGTTTTGGGTCTAAATGCGCAGTAATCCAAAAGAAATTTCTTTTTTCAGCAGGAATATATTTACCCAGATGAGGTTTTAGCGCTTCAGAAAAATAATTTTTAACTGTAACAATATCGTTTTCATCCAAAAATTCAATAAGCTCCCGAGCAGCATTTTTAGCCAACAAATCGTAGGCTTCAGGAGAATCAGCAGCAGCTAATTCAGGCAAATTTCGATTCCGATGTTCTTCTAACTTTAATGAAGACCAAGCGCGAACAAGTTCTCTTTTTAACAAAGTAACCTCATCCTCCCAGCTTAATGGAACAAGGTGCACATTTTGTTGATACCAAGTGTAGTTTTCTTTACCAATCCCTGAAGGGCCATTCTTTTTTGAAGCTTCTTTTTGGAGCCAAACTACGAAGTTATTTGTTGAATCTAATGCTTTGCTGATTTGTGACACAAGAGTAGAATCGCTCATTACCATTGGTTTTAAAAGCATACCTTCTAAAACACTTGCTTGATTTTGAATATCTCTTATCCCTGCAATCCATAGATCTTTAGCATTTCCAGTAAGATTGATTTTAGCTTGCTGATTTAATTTTGGAATAAGTGTTAACGAAGAAATCAATTTATTCCGATTCTCTTCATTTAAAGGGAAGTTGTATTGCCATAGTTCAATAACGAAATGATTCGTTGGTCCTTCATGTGCTGGAACATCGCTTTTATATGTCCAAATGGACTTATAAAAAGCAGGATCTCGTTGCCAAGGTTTTAAAACTTTAGTATTAAAAATATAGCCATTCATTTCTGCCCAAACTATGTGCCAATCTACTTGTTCTTGAACACTCCAATTCTCTTTTTCAAGACTTTCTAATTTTGTTCTAAGGGTCATAAAAGCATTCCATCGACCGTCAAAAGCTTTTTGAGAATAATCGGGGGCTCCATCGATTAAAGGAGGCTGTTCAAACTTACGCCATTCCTTGAACAACTCAACAAGCTCTGAGTGATAGCCTTGATTAATTGTTTGAGCATTGATCAATTGAAAAGAAAATAAACCCGTCAAAAAGATGATAATTAAGCTTAAATTTGAAGTCCTGTTTTTGATAAAGTTGAACATTTGATGTTGATTTTAATCACTTAGTTACATAAGACAAAATTAAAAGTATCAAATTTTAACTACATTGTAATCAATTCATATCAATCATTTTAATGACTCGTTTTTTATTTAATATATTTATTTTCCTTTCCATATCAATTCAAGCACAAGTCTTGGATTTTGACACTCTAGAAAATTTAGAAATTAGAAATATAGGCCCAGCTAACATGAGTGGTCGAATAACCGCTATTGATGTTGCTTCTAGCAACCCAAAAATCATTTACCTCGGGGCTGCCTCTGGCGGAGTTTGGAAATCAGAAAATGGGGGTTCAGCTTGGAATTCTGTTTTTGATCAACAACCCACTCAAAACATAGGAGCAATAGCGATTCAAAAAAGTAACCCCAATGTAATTTGGGTTGGAACTGGTGAGGGAAACCCAAGAAACTCTATGAATCTGGGGATGGGATTATTCAAATCAGAAGATGGAGGTAAAACCTGGAGAAATATGGGCCTTGAAGCGACCAAAACAATTCATAGAATTTTAATCGATCCTCATGATGAGAAAACTATTTATGTAGGAGCCATGGGTGATCCATTTACCAAAAATGAGCATCGTGGCTTGTACAAAACTTCGGATGGTGGTGTGAGTTGGAATAAAATATTGTTTACCAATAATTCCTCCGGGATAGCCGATTTAGTGATGGACCCCAAAAATCCTAATAAAATTTTTGCAGCAATGTATGACCACTACAGAACTCCCTATTCTTATGTTTCTGGTGGACCTGGATCAGGGTTTTATGTCAGTCAAAATTATGGAGATTCGTGGAAAAAAATAGAATCGAAAAACGGCCTTCCAAAGGGCAATCTTGGCAGAATAGGAATTGCAATTGCTCCGAGTAATCCAAACCGAGTGTATGCTAAAATAGAAGCTAAAAAAAATGCACTTTACAGAAGTGATGACGGAGGAGATTCATGGGAAAAAATAAATGACAACCCAAAATTCACAAACAACAGGCCTTTTTATTTTCAAGATTTAGCCGTAGACACAGAAGATCAAGATCGACTTTACAACATTTATCAGCAGCTTTCTGTAAGTTATGATGGAGGCAAAACCTTTGATCTCAAACCCATGATTCCCGCAGATGAAACCAAGGGGATTCATGCTGATTTTCATGCCATGTGGATCAATCCGAAAGACCCTAAACACTTTATTATTGGTGGTGATGGTGGAATAGGAATTACTAACGACCACGGTAAAAGTTGGTATTTTCCTGAGAACATTCCTGTTGCACAATTTTATCAAATTAATGTGGACTACGACACTCCTTTTAATGTTTATGGAGGAATGCAAGATAATGGAAATTGGTCCGGACCTGCATATACATGGAAAAGAGGAGGTATACGAACCCTTTATTGGCAGTATTTAGTCGGAGGAGATGGGTTTTATATCGCTCCTGATCGAGAAAACTCACGCTTTGGTTATGGGACTTCACAAAATGGGGATTTATACCGATACGATAAAATAAGTGGATACTATCAAAGTATAGCTCCTCAGCCACTCGATTCAAAATCTCCGTTGAGGTTTAATTGGAATTCAGGATTTGCTAAGAACCCTTTTAACTCTGAAGGGGTTTACTACGGATCACAATACGTACATAAATCTGATGACAAAGGACAAAATTGGGAAATTATTTCTCCAGATCTCACTACGAATAATCCTTTGTACCAGAAAGGGGATTATGGGGGGTTAACTCTAGATGTTTCCGGAGCTGAAAATTACACAAGTATTCTAAGCATAGCCCCAAGTACTTTAAATCAAAAAATTATTTGGGTTGGTACTGATGATGGTCAAATTCAGTTGACTCTAGATGGTGGGACTACTTGGAAAAATTTAACTCCAAAAGTTAAAGTACTTCCAAAAGAGTCATGGATTGCAAGAATACATGCTTCCAAGTTCCATGAAGGAACTGCTTGGGCGGTTGTCAACAATTACAGAAAGGGAGACTATTCACCTTATTTATTTAAAACCTCTGATTATGGTGAAAATTGGACTTCAATGGTCAACGAAAGTGATGTAAAAGGCTACACCCTCTCATTTATTCAAGATCCAAAAGAAAAAAAACTACTCTTTCTTGGCACCGAAAATGGTCTTTGGGTAAGTATTAATGAAGGCTTGGACTGGGTACAATTCAAAAATGGTTTCCCCTCAGTATCAACAATGGATCTCAAGATTCAAGAAAAAGAATCAGCATTAGTTATAGGAACTTTTGGGAGATCAATATGGATTTTGGATGATTTACTCAGCTTACGAGATATTGTATCCATGGATTCAGACCAAAAATTGATTCCCTTATCTCTCAACAAAGTTGTCCAGGTTAAGGGTTTATTTATAGCTCCTCCAGGGAATATTTGGACTGGTTTTCATACTACATTCGAAGGAAAAAATAGAGTGTTTCAAAAAGTTCGAATTCCTTTTTTTCTAAATCATGACCCCAGTGAAATGGATTCTGTAACTGCAGTTATTCAAAATTCAAAAAAACAATCCATAAACTCGGTAGTTCAAAAGAACTTAAAGAAAGGATTAAATTATCTTACTTGGAAATTGGATGAAAAAACAACGTTACTTCCAGGTTCATGGGTTAATGAAGAATCTAGAGGCATCCCTGTACTAGCAGGAAAATACAAAGCTGAATTAAAATATCAAGATCAAACAAAAACCGCTTCAATTAAAGTAGTTGCAGATCCAAGATTTGAAAATAAAGATGAAGTAGATGAAGCTTTGTATGTTTTTGAAAAACAAGTTGATGTACAAGTAAAAAGATTAACATCTCTTCTAGAAAAACTTGATGATTTTGAACAAATGATAAAGGATTCTAAATGGTCTAAAAAAAGTAAATTAAAAAATAAAAAAGAATTATTGACTGAATTAAAATCCATTCAATTGACGGGAAGAGATAAGATTGTCGATCGGCAAGTTGGGGCATGGCAAAGTACTAAAATAACTGCGTATTCTTTGATGAGAAGTGCTGTACAAGTCTCAAAAGCAAGATTGTCAATTCCTTCGGATACAGATTGGAAACTTCTTAAAGACGCTAAAAAGTTGATTGATGTTTTTGAGAACGAGGTTAATCAATTTAAATCAAAATGGGAATTTTAATTCAATTTTTTAGAAGATTAAAAAACTAATCTAAAATAGCTTCAGCTTCTATCTCAACTTTATATCCTTTTCCAACGAGTTTGGCTTCAACCAGTGTATTGGCAGGGTCAATGTTTTTGAAACGAATTCCGTGGGCTCTTGCCACCTCTTCCCAATCATTAATGTCATTAACAAAAATCCGAGTTCTGATCACGTCTTTTAGAGTCCCTCCAAGAGAGCTAATTGCCGCTTCAATTTTGTCGATAACAAAATGTGTTTGAGCAGCAGCATCATCACCCCCTATGATTATATTTTTATGGGTGGCAGTAGTTCCCGAAACAACAATGCGGTTCCCTTTTTTTACAGCTCGAGAATAGCTTGCAAAAGATTCCCAAATAGTACCGCTGTAGACCTGTTGTCGTTGATCGGATTGACTTTCTTTTTCATATACTGGTGGAATGCTTTCCAGATGATGGCTCAAATCACCTGAGGCAGTTAGAAAAGGAGGTTTACGGTATTCATCTCCACAGTTTCCTGGGATAGGAGTTAGTTTTGAAATAACTTTTTCAAGTGTTTTAATATCTTCTTCCTCAAAAGAGACGTTGAGCAAGTCGGTGTGGGCTTCAATATGAGAATTTTCTCCCAATCGGGCTCCTATGATAACTGCAGCTACATTAGGATTTTCAAGTACAAATCTACTTGAGATATTGGCAATAGAAGTTTTGTGTTTTTGAGCAACCTTATTTAAAGTTTGTAGGAGTTCTTGGAATAATTTCCAACCTCCAGAGGCCTTTATAAATCTTATGTATTTCATCTGAGACCAAGTATTTAATCCCTCCATTTGAGGTTCTTTAACTCCCAACCATCGGTCTGATAAAAACCCTCCCAAAAGGGTACCGTATGCAAATAAATGTACTTTGTAATAATCACAAACTTCTTTCATTGCTCCCAAAGCACGACGGTCAATAATAGAATGTGAAATTTGATTACTTACAATTGGAATACCACTTGCCAAAGCTATTCGTAAATGATAGCCATCAAAATTTGTAACTCCAATATTTTCAATAAGACCTTCTTCTTTCAACTCTTTCAAATAAAAAAGAGCATCAAGCCAACTGGGATCTGCATAAAGCCATGCATGAAATTGAATCAAATCAATACTTTTTTGTTGCATTCTTTGAAGTGCAGTTTCAATAGCTTCCCTTACCTTTTTCTTGTCAATCGGACCAGGCTTTGGAACCCACTTAGTCAATAACCTAATGGATTTATTTTCGGGGTGATTGTTTTTACAGATTCCCGCTATAATTTCACTTGAACCATAATGATCTGCCATATCGAAAGTAGTAAATCCAGCTTCTATATAAGCATTCATGTGGGTTGCAGTTTTGGTCAAGTCAAGTTGTTGATCTCTCCTTTCCATATCTGCAATTTGCCACAAACCAATAATCAATCTTGTAGTTGAAAGTGAAGAAGAAAGTTTAACAATTTTATTCATAGTCATTCGCTGGGTAAATTTTTAAATCTTTTATTAATATCGCTGTCTTTTAATTTTAATTTTTTCCATTGATATAAAAAAATAAAACTTGCTATTCCCATAACTATAAACCATACATAGGTTGAGTGAAAATACCATGCATCAACTTTGCTTGTAAGGTCTTTGTAAATATGGATCACTAGAAAACTTGTAAGGAAGAATACTCCTCCCCAACCAATAAAAAGTTGTAAACTCCTTTTTTTCATTACTTTAATTTCATCAAACAATTCAAAATTGAATTTTTTTATGGTTAATAATGTAATGCACATAAGCAAAAAATTCACCAGCATTGAGGTTACCATAATATCAATACCCAAGAAAAAATCTCCTGCAAAATAAGAGCCTAATACTCCAATACTAGACATGACCCCAGCGATGATTAACGCCACAAAAGGAGTGTTGTTTTTGATGTGGATTGAAGTAATTTTATTAGAAACAATACCATCTTTAGCCCAAGCAAACATAAGTCGAGAAACCGAGAGAAGCATAGCTGGAAGGTCATTGATTAAAGCAATGGTAGCCCCCAAGATTATGAGGGTGTCCAATCCATGAGGCAACACATAACTCAGCAGCCCAGGGGCAGTAATATCTTTGTTTTGAGCTTGCTCTGCAACAAAACTCCATGGAATAATTTTATAAACCGAAGCTGTAAAAAAAAAATAAAATAAACCAACGCCCAGAATTGCAATCAAAATAGCTAGAGGTAGATTTCTGCCCGGGTTAATTGCTTCACTTCCAGTTTGAGCGATTGCATCAAAACCAATAAAACTGGAAAACAAAATTGCTGAGGCCGATAAAAAAGCATACCATTCTAGACGAGGTTGAGGTGGTAAAACATGAGTAATCCCCTCTTTTTGACTTATTGCTGTTAAAAAATCATTAGCATCGAAAAAGAAACTAGATAAAATTACTATGCTCCCTAAACAAAAAATTACGATAACCATGGGAATCAATAAATTGGTGTACGACTTGATTCCTTTAATATTGAGATACACAAATCCCCATATAAAACTCAGAGATAAGCTCACCCGGATAAATCCAACCTCTAAAAGAGCTGAAAGCCAATAAAATTCATAATTAAATGCAACATCCCTAATAAAAGGAATTGTTATATAAGCAATAACGCCAATAACAATTGACAATCCAAACCATTGAGAAAAACTTGCAATAAATCCAAGATAAGGATTCAACCCTCTACTAGCATACAAATAACTTCCGCCAGCTCTGGGCATTGCAGAAGACAATATAGCATAAGAAAGTCCAGCAAATAAGGCGGGAACAGCTGCAAAAGCAAAAGCCCAAAGGACATTTGGACCAATAGTTGGAACACTTCTGTGAATCATAAAAGGAACTACATTTATAGAGGCCCCTACCATTGATGAAACCCCAGTGGCAATAACAGCGAATAAACCCATTTGGCGACTAAGTTTTGCTTTGTTTCCCATAAAGGTCCTAGGTATATTTTTTTATTTTAAAAGAGATATAATAACTCAATAGCTAAACTAACAAAGAGTTTGCAAAAAAGTCAGATATTAAAATAACCATTTATATTCAGATATGGAATATTTGAGTTTAAAATTTTTTTTTGTAGGCGCTTCAGGACGTTTATTTTTCATGTTTATTTGGATTCGTATTATTTTACTTGATTTAAAACGAAATCGAATCTAATAAATTGACAGTTAAATAAATATATTAAATAATTTTTCATAAACATACCCCTTTTTTAACCCATTCGAAATCGTTTTAGGTAGATTTAAACTAATTTTCATCTTTATTTTTTCAAATCCTTGTAATTAATCTATTTACATTTCGATACCTGACAGGACCATATCAATCCATTCAAATTTTTACTTACAATGAGAATAAATTTAAAAAAGTAATTCCAAACCAATCGGTTGAAAATTTAAAAGGGTTATGGAGATCTTTAACTTTTTTTGATAAAGACATGGATGGAGATCAAGACATTGTTGTTGGAAATTGTGAAAAAAATAACATGTATAAAATAAGTAAAGAAACACCTCTAGTTATACTAGCTAAAGATATTGATAACAATGGAAGTATTGATCCCTTATTTTTTTGCTATCAAAAAAACTTGAAAGGAAAAGAAGATTTATACCCTGTTCAATTTTGGGGGAGTCTCATAGAACAAAGTCGAGTTTTTAGGCAAAAGTTCAAATCACACAAAGATTTTTAAAAAAGGAATTTCGCTTTTTATCAAAACGAAGCAGAGTTTCAAGGAGCAGTAAAACTCCATGTAAATGAAGACGCATCAATTTGGTTAGAAAATAAAGGATATTTTGAATTTGACTTACATTACTTACCCTGGGAAGCAAAAGTTTCGCCAATTAATACGATTCTTTTTGAACCATCTTTCAATCATCATCCATCGAAATTATTAATCGGTGGAAATGACTTTGGAGGCACTCCCTTTTAAGGAAATCAAGACGGGTTTACGGACTTGTTTTGGAGAACGATGAAAATATAATGGAAATGACCTCCCCCAAAGGAGACGAAAATGGTTTTCTTTTAGATGGTGAAGTAAGACGTATTAAAACAATCAGATTATCCAATAATTCAAAAATATATTTGGTAGCTCAAAATCAAAATACTCTATTGGCATTCGCCAGAACACAACAATAGAAATCAAAGCGTTGGTTTATAATCATTTATAATAAAGCCATAAACAATAACAATAGCAGACGTTAAAAGAATAATTATAATTGAGTAAATTGGGAATATAATTTAATTTTTTATACTAATGGAGAACTTCAAAAATTCTACAAACGGAGGAAAATGTCCTTTCGGTGGTGGATCTCTTAAACAAGCTGCTGGTAAAGGAACTCAAAATAAAGATTGGTGGCCAAACCAACTCAATCTAAACATTCTAAGACAACATTCGTCTGCATCCAATCCAATGGATGAGGATTTTGATTATTCTGAAGCTTTCAATTCTTTGGATTTACCTTCATTAAAAAAAGAAATTGTTGAATTGATGACCAATTCCGAAGAATGGTGGCCTGCTGATTATGGTCACTATGGTCCCTTCTTTATTAGAATGGCATGGCATAGTGCAGGGACTTACCGAATTGCTGATGGGCGAGGTGGCGCAGGATCAGGCACACAACGATTTGCCCCTTTGAATAGTTGGCCAGACAATGGTAACTTGGATAAAGCTAGACTCTTGCTTTGGCCAATAAAACAAAAATATGGGAATAAGATTTCATGGGCAGATTTGATGATTCTAGCGGGGAATTGTGCCTTAGAATCGATGGGTTTCGAAACATTCGGATTCGCAGGTGGTAGAGAAGATGTTTGGGAACCCGAAGAAGATATTTATTGGGGATCAGAAGGAGAGTGGTTAGCAGACGAACGATACAGTGGAGATCGTGAATTAGAGAGCCCACTAGCAGCAGTACAGATGGGATTAATTTATGTAAACCCTCAAGGGCCTAACGGGATCCCAGATCCATTAGCATCTGCAATTGATATTCGTGAGACTTTTGGGCGAATGGCTATGAATGATGAAGAGACTGTAGCATTAATTGCAGGAGGACACACCTTTGGGAAAACCCATGGCGCTGCAGATCCTGACAAGTATGTTGGACCAGAACCAGCTGCAGCAGGTATTGCTGAACAAGGAATGGGATGGAAAAATTCTTTTGGTACTGGAAATGCAGGAGATACAATTACCAGTGGACTTGAGGGCGCTTGGACTACTACACCCACAAAGTGGAGTAATAATTATTTTGAAAATCTTTTTGGTTATGAATGGGAACTTACCAAGAGCCCAGCAGGAGCCCATCAATGGAAGCCAAAAAATGGCGCTGGTGAAGGCACCGTTCCTGATCCTCATGATCCAACTAAATCTCATGTGCCTATTATGTTAACTAGTGATATTGCATTGAGAGAAGATCCTATATATGGTCCGATATCAAAAAGATTTTATGAAAACTCTAAAGATTTTGAAGATGCTTTTGCTCGTGCATGGTTCAAATTGACTCATCGAGACATGGGCCCTAAAATACTTTACCTAGGATCTGAGGTCCCCAAAGAAGAATTAATTTGGCAAGATCCAATCCCTGTTTTTAAAGCAAAAACTATTGAGAAAGAAGACGTTTCAGAATTAAAATCACAAATCTTAAACTCAGGGCTTTCAATAGCAACGTTGGTCTCAACAGCTTGGGCCTCTGCTTCAACTTTCAGAGGTTCTGATAAAAGAGGGGGAGCCAATGGTGCTCGGATTAGGTTTTCGCCTCAAAGGGAATGGGAGGTAAACAACCCAAATGTTTTAAATACGGTTCTTGAAACCTATGAGAAAATTCAAAACAAATTCAACTCATCAAGATCAGATAATAAAGAAGTTTCGATTGCAGACTTAATTGTTCTTGGAGGATCTGCCGCAATTGAGAAAGCTTCTCAAAATGCAGGAATTGAGATTAGTGTTCCTTTTCTTTCAGGAAGATCTGACGCCTTAGAAGAACAAACTGATGTTGATTCATTTGCAATTTTAGAGCCTAATGCCGATGGTTTTAGGAATTATCTAAAATCAACTTATACCGTTTCTGCTGAAGAAATGTTGTTGGATAAGGCACAACTGATGGGACTTACTGCTCCAGAAATGACAGTTTTGGTCGGAGGAATGCGCGTTTTAAACACTAATTTTGATCAATCCAACTATGGGGTTTTTACTAAGAGTAAAGAAGTTTTAACCAACGACTTTTTTGTAAATCTACTGAATATAAACAATACTTGGAATGCAACTTCTCAACATGAAGACGTTTTTGAAGGTCGTGATCGCTTAACAGGAACGCTCCAATGGACAGGAACTCGTGTAGATTTAATCTTTGGATCAAACTCTGAATTGAGAGCAATTGCAGAGGTTTATGGATCTAGTAATTCAAAAGAAAAATTTGTCAAAGATTTCGTTTCTGCCTGGGTAAAAGTTATGAATTTAGATCGTTTTGATTTAAAATAGTTCTTATGATTTGATGGAATAATCAACTTGATTTTTTTAAGTTTTGGTTCTTAAAAAGTAAAATATGATTTGTAGCATAATTCTAAAATCGGATAATAAGAATCAAAAAGTACTTCTAGAAAGACCAGTTCAAAAATTGTTGGAAGATTATTTGAAATCAAACTTGACAGATGCTTGTTTTATTTTCAATTATACTGATATTACGTATGTTTTTATACAAAACAAGCAATCTTTGAAGTCAGTTCAAAATGTAATTTTTGATTTTTTCAAGACAAATCAAATCAATCATATCAAGGGATTTGATGTTTCAAATAAAGCAGATTATTTTTGGAAAGCAACTCAAAGAAAGCTTGTTTCTAGAGAGAATTCTGCTCTTGAATGGAAACATTTCATGATTAGTTTTTTGATTCAAATGGATCCTTTTGCAGGTAAAAAATCTGGAGAAACAATTTTAGTTTTCGAGAAATTCCGAAACTTCATCAACAAAGAAGGAAGTAAGCAACAACAAAAGTATTTCAAAAACAAATTGAACATGTTGAGAAAGAGAGTCTCGATTGACCAGATTACGAGACTATTAAATTGATTATTCCCAAAAAGGGAGAAGTGAAAAACAGTAGTTTTGAGTTTTGTATCTTTAAGGAATGTTCTCTCTATTTACATTTGTTGATTACGCTGCTTTTGGTCTTTGGATTTTAATTAGCATTGCCCTCTCTTATATACTTGTTCAAAAATTGAGCCTCTTTGGAGGAGGTGGTAAAAGTCAAAAAATATTTGCTATTGGACTTATAGCAGGGCATTTAATTTATTTACTATGGAAAGCTTTATGGCTTTTTATAATGAGTTTTTTTTAAAAATGTTTTGCCTTTGAGGTAGTCTTTAAATCGATGATGATTAAATAATGATACTATTTTACACTTCATTTTGGTTTTTAGTTTTTCAAAGCTTTTTTGGGAATTGTAATTTAAATGGGGATGAGTATTGGTTGGCTTTACGACTTTACGCAGCTGCTTCAATTCCAGTTTTTATTTTAGGATATTTATTGATAAAAAGAAGGATTTCTAAGGGTACAATATTAATATTGATTAGCTCTTTTTTAATCGTTTCTTTAGGGTGGGAGTTGTGGCTGACCTATGGATTAGCAGGCGGACTTCCTGTAGACCAAAGAAGGAGCACTGCATTAACATGTGCCATACCTGTAAATTTGAATTGGTTTTTGAATTCATTGGCAGATGTTTTGATGGTATGGATTGGGATATTCTTAGTTCGGTGGTTTTATAAAAACAAAAGTTCCCCTTTTTTAGCTTGGAATTGGGGTGCATTTTTTATTTTTTTAATCTGGTTTATACTTCAGAATATTTATATAGAGGCTTTTTTCTACAACCTTCAATTAGGAAATAACGGTGATCTCTCTTGGGCCCCAATGCATCCTTTAGGATCTTGGTATAATCCTACGTTATTTAGTATTGTAGGAAGCCCAATAACCTTACAAGCTCAATCAAGCTGGATTTTGATGACTCCATTGATCTATTCAACATCAATATATTTTTACAAAAAGTATCCATTCCAAAGTATCTGAAGTAAATATATTTGTAGTTTATAATCAGATCGCTTAATTTTTTGTTTTGGAATGTGAAATGATTTTACTCAAATAATTTTCTTCACTTTCAAAAACCCAATAGGCATCTAGGTTTCCTTGAAGATATTGAAATTCGCATATATAATACGATTGATTTTGATTATTAAGGGAAACTAAAACTTTGGTCAACCCTCCGATAAAATAACCATTTAACTGTTCTATGGCTTGAAAATTTTCAGTTTTAAGAGCTTTAAATCCCACTTTATTTTGACTGTACAAACTGTCCATAAGTTTTAGGACATCTTGTTCAATTTTAGCTTGAACTTCAACAGAAACTCCTGAGCGGGGATCTAATGATAATTTTTCTTTTTTAGAGCTGCTTATTTTAACATCATCTGTTTTGGAAATATTCATCCAATAGATAAACACCATTAAGGCTATCAGAAAACTACATATAACCTTAAAAAATTTACTCAAAATTCTAATTATTAATTATTCAAGGCATCAGATGCAAGTATAAAACGCGTTTTTAAATTAACATCTTCCATGTCTTTGTCAAGAGGGAACATGGGGCGTTTTATTCTTTTGTACCCCAAACGGAAGAGGTCTTGATCTACACCTCCTGGAGTAAGTGCCATAACCCAATCTCCACGCATATTATATAATTCAGGGACCAAATATCCAATTTTTACAATAAGAATATCCGCTTCTCGTGGTGCTAGTCCCAGTTGAGTAAAATCCTTTTCACGATGATAAGGTTTTCGTTTTTTGGTTACAATTATTCGGATACTTCCAACGCGAATAACAGCTTCGGTTTCGGCATAAACATCTCCTTCGTAAATAGCCTCCACTGTTCCATTGATTAATAAAGGTGGAGAAAAACGATCATCAACTTGGGCTCCTATTTTTGCAGAAACTGTTCCTCCTATTCCCGCTTTTTTTGCAGCAATAATCATTTCAGGACCCGGAATAGAAGCATAGATTAGACTAGGACCCGAAGAGCCTTTGAAAACCTCATTGTTCAATAGTTCTCTTAAAGTCCATGTTACATCTCCGGCTCCACCAGCAGTTGGATTATCACCCATATCACTGATGATGAATGGTTTTTTAGAGGAATCAAGGGCTATTGAAAGACTTTTTTCGAAGGTAGTTGTAGGAGCAACAAATTCAAAAGAATTTCTCACATCCCAAAACTTTTTTGCTAAGATTTCCGCGCTTTCAGACACTTCTTTTTTGTCGTCTCCTGTTACCATAACTACAGCATGGTTTCTGGGTTCGTCTGCCCAAGCATATCCAATCCAAATTGCAGCATCGATGACTCCTTTTTTCTCGGTTTGGGGTTGCACTTGAGCATAAAGACTTTTCCCAGGCTCAATGCGGGTACTTGTTTTTTCTCCAGGTAGTAATATGGGAACGGGAATCCATGCTTTATATTTTGGTTTTCCTTTTCCAGAGACTAAGCGTTCGATCAAGTTATCAACAGCTCTTTGTTTTGACTCTAGAGCATCTTCATGAGGGGCCATTCGATAAGCAGTTATCAGGTCAGTATGTTGTGCTAAGCGTTCGGACACATTTCCATGTAAATCCATTGAAGTAGAAATAAGGGTTTCATTACCGATAACAGCTCTTATTTTAGCAATAAAATCCCCTTCTGGATCATCAATACCTTCAACACTCATAGCTCCATGAATGTCAAAAAACAAACCGTCATAGGGCATCTCCTTTTTGAGCATATTTAATGTAACTCTCACCAACGAATCATAAGCATCTCGGGTTACTATACCTCCAGGTAAGGCATGGCCTCTCAGGGTAGGAACCCATTCTGCAATTTGGCGTTGCTGGCTATCTTCATTCAAAAACGGATAATATTTAAAAACATCCTCACCCATTCGTGCCAAAAAGGCTTCAGCTTCTGTTTTTGCAGGAGAAAAAGTACTGGATTCAATTGCCAATCCAGCAATAGCAATTTTGAACCTCTTAGGTTTTTTGAAAGAATCACAAGATTGAGAACCCAATAAAATGAGGAGAAGCAATAGAATTGAAAAGAGTTTTTGGATTGGAGAATTCATGTAGCTGATTTTTTATTAAAGATACATTTTTTAATTATTGAATAATATTTGGTTCAGGGGAATTGAAAGAAAAGCCACATGACACCCTTGAAACATCAAAATCTAGCTCAATTTCCCTATTTGTGAACTTATTGAAACAGGAATTTGACTGATTTTTTTTATTATTTTTGATGGATTTTAATACCTATAAAATTTAATGAAAAATTTAGAAAATAAAGTTGCAGTAATTACAGGTGCAGGGTCAGGAATTGGCAGATCACTCGCATTAAAATTACATAAAAAGGGCGTTAAATTAGCTTTAAATGATTTTAATGAAAGTACACTGAATGGAACAATTAAATTGATTGGGTTAAAAGAAGAAGTTTACAAAGAAATTTTTGATGTTTCCAATAAAGATCGATTTTATCAGTTTGCAAATAACGTAATTAAACACTATAAAAAAGTAGATATTGTGATCAATAATGCAGGAATAACCAACGGGAATTCTTCAGCTTCAGAGACTACCATTGAAACCTACAGAAAAGTTTTTGGCGTGAACTTGTGGGGAATGATTTACGGGACTTTATCTTTTCTTCCAATACTTAGAGAGCAAGAAGAATCTAGTGTTGTAAACATTTCAAGTATTATGGGAATCTTGGGAACTCCATATCAATCCGTTTACAGCACATCTAAATTTGCAATAAGGGGTTTTAGTGAGGCAGTAGCAGTAGAAGAGTTATGTAATAATACCGGTGTAACAATTACAAGCGTCCATCCTGGGGGGATAAAAACGAATATTGTGAGAAACATTGAGGGAAGTACTTTAACCGATGCTCAGCTCAAAAAGATGGATGCACATTTCCCAACCACTGCAGATAAAGCGGCAGATAAAATAATAAATGCAATCCAAAGAAAGAAGACCAGAGAGGTCATAGGGTCGGATGCAAAATTCATGTATTTCTTATCCAGACTCTCCCACAAGTTAAGCATGAAATTTTTAGTGAAATGGGCAAAAAAATTAATGAGCATTAATGGGAAAAAAGAGGTTTCTTCCGACAAATAAATTAAAGTCAGGAATCATCAACTTTTTTAAAAATACTTAATTACTTAGATCTATTTCACGACTCAGTTTAATGTCCCGAGAAGAGGATCCTACTTGAATAGTGTAAGAACCTTTTTCTAAATTCCAGCCATTTTTGATTTCATCCCAATACGATAAATCTGAAACAGGAATGCTAAATTCCATTTCAACAGTTTCTTCAGGTTCTAAAAGAGTTGTCTTGGCAAAGGTTTTTAATTCTCGAAGAGGACGATCAATTTGAGTTATTGGCTTAGAAGTATAGATTTGAACAACTTCTTTACCACTCACTGTTCCTGAATTTTTAACTTTTAGACTGACTCTAAGTGTGTCCATATCTTCAGTTGTTTTGAGATCAGAATATTCAAAAGCTGTGTAGGATAAACCGTATCCAAAAGGAAAAGACACATTCAAATTTTCTTTATCAAAATGTCTGTAACCCACATAAATACCTTCCTCATAAAGAGTGTAGTCTTTATTTTTTATAAGTTCATTTTCAGATTTTTCTTTTGAAAAAAACATGGATAAAATATTCATTTTTTCACCGTCTAAAGGAAAGTTCTTTGAAGACTTATGGTCACTCAAATTAATTGGGAATGTCATGGGTAGTTTACCACTTGGATTGATTTTTCCATCAAGAATATCTACTACAGAATTTCCTCCCTCCTGTCCCCCTTGCCATGCAAGCAAAATAGCATCAGGATGATTTTTCCATGAAGCAGTTTCTACAACTCCACCAACATTCAAAACAACGAGTACTTTTTTGTTAAGGGCATGAAACTCTTTACAGGTGTTTTGGATCATTTGAATTTCTTGATCCGTCATTTTAAAGTCATCTTTTTCTACACGATCAAAACCCTCACCACTATTTCTTCCGATGGTAATAACAGCAATATCCGAAGTTTTTGCAATCTTTTTGAGAAGTTTTGTAGAGTAATCAAAATTCTTAGGGGAATAGGGATTCATCATCGCCTTCAAAACTTCAATAGTCCCTTGGGGTTTTACGTATGGGTTCTTTTCCTGATGTTCTTCATAAGCTTTTAAAGCATCTTTATTTAACTCATAACCAGTGTTTATAAGAGCTTTATCTAAAGCAACAGTATAGGCTTCATCAACATCACCTGAGCCCGTTCCACCAGATATAAAATTGTATGAGGTAGATCCAATAAGAGCTATGTTTTTTACCTTTTTAAAGGGGAGCATATTTTCATTTTTAATAAGTACCATTCCTTCCGATGCCGAATTCCGTGTGATTTTTGCGTGCTCCTCTAATTTCGGATTATTATCAAAGACGTAACCTTCCATTTTTTTAGAGCCTAAAATCAGTTTTAAAATGCGCTTTGCAGAGGTATCAATATTTTTTTGTGGTAAGCTCCCTTCCTTTGCTGATTTTTTTAGTGCATCCCATTGATTTTTTGTGCCAGGTTCCAAAAGATCGTTCCCCGCATTGATGGATGCGGTTGCATCTTCTCCACCAAACCAATCGGTCATCACAACGCCCTCAAACCCCCATTCTGTTCTCAGTATGTCGCTAAGCAATCTTCGACTTTCTGGAACATATTTTCCATTTACTTTATTGTAAGAAGACATCAGAGACCAAGGCTGCGATTTTTTCACAATAATTTCAAAACCCTTTAAATAAATTTCTCTAAGTGCTCTTTCAGAAACAATAGCATTATTGTAATTTCTTGCGGTTTCTTGATTGTTAACTACAAAATGCTTTGGAGCTGTTCCCACTCCATTTGATTCAATTCCATTGATCATTGCAGCGCTAATGTTTCCACTTAAAATGGGATCTTCAGAATAATACTCAAAATTTCTTCCACAAAGTGGATTCCTGTGGATGTTAGCACCAGGGCCTAGGATTACATCAATACCATAACTCAGGGCTTCGTTACCCATTGCTTTCCCAACCTCGTGTATTAAGTCTGTATTCCAAGTAGAGGCGAGCAAACTACCAATAGGAAAGGCAGTAGCATAATAGGTTCTGGATTCATTTTTTCGAGTAGCAGAAATTCGTAATCCTGCAGGACCATCGGACAAATAAAGCTCAGGAATGCCCAATCTTGGTGTGGGTACAACTGTTCCAACTGCTCCCGGAACTCCTCCCGTGGCTTGACCTAAAGCAGATTTCATTCCCGACCCTTTCAGCAGGTGTATTTTTTCTTCGAGAGTCATTTGTGATAACAAATCTTCAGCTCTTCTTTCTAGGGATTCCCGGGCATCCTCATACACATCCAATTTTTGATTTCTATTGTGATCCAAAAAACGTATTCCATCAATACTCAACTCCTTGATTTCTGCTCCTTTTTCCTCATATTTACCTTCAAAATTCAAACCCTTGGCATTCAAATAAAAATATGCAAAGGCGGCAGTTAAAATTAAAACAGTCAATAGCACAAGAAGTACTTTAAGGACATTTAGTATAAATTTTTTCATGAATCAATGCTTTTCAATGGAATTTGCTTAACAATAATACAAAAAAGCAAGACGCATTTGAGGACTAAATGTTACTTTTTACGTACTTTAGATCAAATTAGTAACATTTGAAGCTCACAAAAAGCAAAAAATTAATTATTAAAGCAGCCAAAAAGTTGTTTTTTGAATCGGGATTGAACAAGGTAACTGTTGAAGAAATTTGTGCAGAATCATCGATCAGTAAAATGACCTTTTACAGAAATTTTAAAAACAAGGAAGAAATAGCACGCTCAATTTTAGAGTCTGTTTTTGAGGAATCCAATGTTCAATACAAATCCATAATGGGTCAAGAAATTTCATTTGCTAAAAAAGTGGAGCAAATCATCTTGATGGATAAGAACTATGTAGATCAAATTTCTTCTGAATTTGTAAACGATCTTTTGTCTTACAAAACCGATGTTTTTATTGAATTAATTAATAAAAACAATGAAGTTATGGACATACAACTGGAAAAAGATTTTATCAGAGCTCAAAAAAACGGAGAACTGCGAAAAGAAACTCCCGTTGCGTTCTACATCCATATGTTGAAAGACATAAGAAACAAAATAAAAGACTCCAATTTAAAAAGTCTTTACAAGGAAGATAAAGACATGTGGATCGATTTAACCTATTTTTATTTTTATGGAATATTATCAAAATGAAAAACAAAAAACCCTTTAATGAGCTTAAGAATAGAGTTCTTTTTTTAGGATTGTTTTTCTTTTTTGCCTTTCATCTAAAAGGGCAAAACACCTATGATTTTGATGGTCAAATTCTTGTTCAATCCAATTTGGGTCTAAAAAAAGGAACAACGAAATTCATAGGTCTAAGATATCTTCCTGAATTTACTTACCGCAAAAAAATAGACAGTCTTCAATCCTTTACTTTTGAGGTTGCAGGAAATTTGAGTAGTTCAAGATACAGTATGCCTAACATCCCTAACGAACTGAAGACTTCGCTTGACCCTTATCGAATTTGGGCTCGTTACTTGAACAAAAATTTTGAAATTCGCCTCGGGCTTCAAAAAATTGACTTTGGTTCTGCTCAATTACTCAGACCCCTTCAGTGGTTCAATCAAATTGACCCCAGAGACCCGCTCAGTTTGACCAATGGAGTTTATGGATTACTTGTTCGATATCACTACAAAAACAATTCAAACATTTGGTTGTGGGGGTTGTACGGCAACGATAAACTGCGCGGTTTAGACGCGCTTCCTACAACCGTCAAGACTCCTGAATTTGGCGGAAGATACCAAAGCTTTATTCCCAGAGGAGAATTGGCAATATCCTATCATTACAGGACAGCCAATTCAGAGGATGTTCTTGGGATTCAAACCTATTCCAAAAATCCAGAACACAGAATCGGATTCGATTCTAAGTGGGATTTGGGAATAGGACTTTGGATAGAATCTACTTTTATTCATCGAGAAAAAGACTTGGGATTGTTCACCAATCAGTTTTTGCTTAATCTAGGCACTGACTACACTTTTAATTTAGGAAACGGGCTAAATATTGCTGCTGAACATCTACTGTCATCGTTAATTAGTAAGGATTTTGATGATTCTACAAAACAACATATTTCTGCCCTAAGGCTTTCTTATCCATTAACGTTTTACAGTTCTATTAATGGACTTTTGTATCAACAGTGGAAAAACAACCAACAAACCTTACTGCTCAATTACGAACATCAGTTTAAATATTTTTCAGCTTATTTGATAGTATATTACAACCCCGAGGAAACTCAGGGCATTCAGCAAAACGAAATTGTAACCAGCCTCAAAGGACCAGGAATTCAACTATTAGTCACATACAATCATTAATTATGGCAGAAAAACCGATCATATCCATTGAAAAAGTCATTAAAAATTATCCCGTAGGCGGAAAGGAATTTAGAGCTTTAAAAGACATTACACTTTCCATAAATAAAGGCGAATTTGCAGGAATAGTAGGTCCAAGTGGTTCGGGTAAAACAACTTTGTTGAACATCATAGGGTCTCTTGATGTTCCAACCCAAGGAGAGGCACATGTGTTGGATAAAAACATAGCCGAACTCAGTCACAACGAAGCAGCAAAACTCAGAAACTACAATATTGGGTTTATTTTTCAAGTCTTCAATTTGCTTCCAGTGTACACTGTTTTTGAGAATGTGGAGTTTGCACTTCTACTTCAGAAAAACACCGTAGAACAAAGAAGAAAGGCTGTTTATGATGCCTTAGAGTGGGTGGGATTACAAGATCATGCAAACAAAAGACCAGATAAGCTTTCGGGAGGAGAAAGCCAGCGGGTTGCTATTGCTCGAGCAATGGTAAAACGGCCAAAGATTTTGTTGGCAGACGAACCTACAGCAAACTTAGACTCTGAAAATGCACATGGGATTTTAAAAACCATGAAGATGCTAAATAAAGAATTACAAACCACTTTTTTGTTTTCAACCCATGATGAAAAAGTAATGGGATATTTAGACCGAACCATACATTTGAGAGACGGAGCTTTAGAAAAAGACATCATCGAAAACAAAACCACCAGTGTATGAAACTAGCACTAAAATTAGCGTTCAAGAATCTTTGGGGTGCAGGAACAAGAACTGTTCTCAATGTTTTGGTTCTTTCTTTTTCATTTGTGATCATAATTTTACTCAACTCCATTATGGATGGTTGGGACCAACAGGCTCAAAAAGATAGTATTGTTTGGGAGTTTGGAGAAGGGCATTTACTGCACAAACAATATGACCCATTGGATTCTTTTACTATTCTCGATGGACACGGGCCCATCCCAAAAAATCAATTGGGTATAACCCCGATATTGGTGTATCAAGCAACCATTTATCCTCAGGGCAGGATGAAAGGAATTGTATTAAAAGGTATTGATTCTAACCAAACGATTTTGGAACTTCCTATTGAGAAAGTAAAAACAAGTGAGGCAAAATTTCCGGTAATTATCGGAAAGCGTTTGGCTGAATCTGCCAAACTAAACAAGGGAGATGAGGTTCAAATTCGATGGCGAGATAAAAACGGCACTTACGATGCAAACACCTTGACCATTGTCGATGTTTTTGATTCCAACGTCCCAAATATTGATAACGGGCAAATATGGATGGACATCAAGACCCTCTGGAAAATGACAGACTTGAACCAAGAAGCTTCATTTTTTGTGGCAGATAAAAATTACAAGGCAGAAGCTTTACCATTGTGGAGGTTCAAAAGTCAAGAAGCATTATTAAAGCAGCTCAAAGATTTGATCAACCAAAAGAAAACAGGTCAAGCCATTATTTATTTATTGCTTATGGCAATTGCCTTACTTGCTGTTTTTGACACTCAAATTCTTTCCATTTTTAGAAGACAGAAAGAAATAGGCACTTACATTGCTTTGGGAATGACTCGCAGTAGGGTAGTTCGTTTGTTTACAATTGAAGGAAGCATGTACAGTATTTTGGCACTAATTGTAGGAAGTATTTATGGAATCCCTTTTTTCATGTATTTAGCCCAAGTTGGTTTTGCAGTTCCACCTGCAGATCAAAAAATGGGAATTGCTATTGCAGAAGTAATTTTCCCTATTTATGGGATTAAACTCGTATTGAGTACTATCTTATTGGTGGTAATAAGCGCAACAATTGTAAGTTATTTACCAGCAAGAAAAATAGCAAAACTCAATCCCGTTTTGGCACTTAAAGGAAAGCAGCAATGATAAAATTTATTTTTAAAGGAATTATTCGAGACCGCAGCAAAAGCCTTATCCCCGTTTTGGTAATTACTGTTGGGGTAATGGTTACGGTTTTGATGTCGGGCTTTTTGAGAGGGGTACTTTCCGATATCGTAAATCAAAACGCCAAATTGGACACAGGTCATCTCAAAATAATGACCCGACCCTATGCAGAAAATAAAGATCAAATGCCAAACGATTTGGCTTTACTAGATCTACAAGATTTACGGGAAGATATAAAACAAAAATTCCCCAATGTTTTGTGGACACCAAGGATTAAGTTTGGAGGAATAATCGATGTCCCTGACTCCAATGGAAATACCAAAACTCAAGGCCCTGGATTGGGAATGGCTTTGGCAATTCTAGATACGACCTCTGGAGAATTGGAACGTTTAAATTTAAAAAAGTCGATTCAAAAAGGAAGACTTCCAATGCGAAAAGGAGAAATTGTTTTGAGTGATGCTTATGCAGAAAAACTAAAAATATCTCCCGGAGAAGAAATCACTTATTTTGGAACAACAATGGAGGGGAGTATGGTTTTCCAAAACTTTGTAATGACTGGAACTATTTATTTTGGATCCCCTTTGTTGGATAAAGGAACCTTTATTATTGACATCAAAGACGCCCAAGACATGCTCGATATGGAGGACGGTACTGGAGAACTTTTGGGCTATTTCGACTCAAAAATTTACAACGATATTGAGGCATCAAAAATAGCCAATGAATTCAATTCCCAATACAGCCATAGTACAGATGAATACGCTCCAAAAATGGTTACCTTAAAACAGCAAAATGATTTAAAAACCTCTCTTGATGTTGCAGAATCTTTTAATGCGATTTTCATTTTCATTTTCATCTTTGCCATGTCTCTGGTTCTTTGGAATACAGGCCTTATTGGTGGGCTCAGGCGTTACAAAGAATTTGGAATCCGCATAGCTCTTGGTGAATCCAAAAGAAACGTATTCGGTTTGCTGCTTGCAGAAGCTTCAATCATAGGATTGATCGGGTCACTTATTGGATCAATATTGGGAATAGGATTGTGTTACTACCTTCAAGAAGTGGGAATTGATATTTCAAAGGATGTCGAAAATTCAACTATCATAATGCCATCAATTGTTAGAGCTCACGTATCGACTAACCTCTTTTTTATTGGATTTATTCCCGGTTTATTTTCAATGTTATTGGGAACAGCACTTGCAGGGAGAGGTATTTTTAAAAGAGAAACCGCACGTTTGTTCAAGGAATTAGAAGTTTAACCAAAAGGGGACCATGAAAAAAATATTATTTGTATTGTTATTTTGCGCTTATTTTTCGAATGATTTATCAGCTCAGCAAAGTAGTAAGGAAGCGCTTGAAATCATAAAAAAAGTTGATAAAAACATGTTTTCTGAAACACAGATTATTACTTCAGAAATGATCGTTTATGGCAAACGAAAGAGCCGAACAATACGCTCAAAAGGATATTCCAAAGGACAGCAAAACAACTTAACGGAATACCTTTCTCCAGAAAGGGAAAAAGGGACAAAGATGCTAAAATTAGACAATCGCTTATGGATTTATTCGCCCGCCACAGACAGAACCATACAACTGTCAGGCCATTTGTTGCGGCAATCTGTAATGGGATCCGACCTTTCTTATGAAGACATGATGGAAGAACGCAAACTCTCGGATTTGTACAATACCAAAATTGTTAGAGAAGAAATCTATCAGGGCAGACCAAGCTGGATAATGGAACTTACAGCTTTTGTGGACGATCTGGCGTATGACAAACGAATCTTATGGGTTGATAAAAATAGATTTGTTCCTCTAAAAGAAAACCTTTATGCTAAAAGCGGGATTCTACTCAAAACAACTTTGTTTATGAATATCAAGCAAATCGATGGCAGGTGGTATCCCACTCGATTGAACTACAAAGATGTACTCAAAGATGGAAAGGGAACAGATTTTGTAATTCTAGACATTAAATTCAATCCAGCAATTTCAGATGAATATTTTTCTAAATCGATTTTAAGAAAATAAATTTGAATCAAGACCATAAAAAAAGGCGCCAAAGCGCCTTTTTAAATAAATTGGATTTTTTTTAGCGGTCTTTCCCAGCTAAATCAAAAATTCCTTTCTTAGTGTTTACGTGTCCTAGGTGAACATAAATTTGATCTTCGTGGGCACCATCAACCAAACTCCAAAACGTTTTTCTGGCCTTAGTAGCTTCCTCAGAGTCTGTGTTTTTTGCAGTTACTGCTTTCGCAAATTCAACCAAATTTGGGTAACACTGCCATACTTCAATATCAGAACTTGTCCCCATGTAGTGGTAAGAAACCCCGCCAGACAATGAAGACCCATCATCAACAGAACTTTTGATTCTCCAGTCATAAAATGCTTTCCCCATTTTTCCCCATGCTCCAGAAGAATTGTATCTTCCTACTACCATAACAAAATGGGTGTCAAAATCAGCCTTTTCGGATTGATAATACCCTGTTGATTTGTATGCAGCCCTAACTTCATCTGAATGTCCGTTGGCAAAAGATCTGTACTCTCTCCACTCCAATTTAAGAGCTTCTTTGGCACTTTCATCTTCCATTGCGTTTATTTTGGTTCTAATGTTTGCATTGGCAATATCAGCATCCTTGTGAAAATCTTCCATGGATTTGTATTGGGTGTAAATAACAAAGGTGTGACCCGATCCATACCAGTGTCTAAAAAGCCATTCTCCGGTCATTTTTCTGTTTTCTCCTAACGACATATCTGTGAACTTTTTGTGGAGTTCAACAAATCTCGGAATTTCAGAAATGGAAACATCATTAATGTAAAGAGCAGACTCATAACTGACATCATCTTGTGCATATGTGAACATAGACAAGAAAGCGATAAATAATAACAGTTTTTTCATAATCAACAATAATTGTGTTTTAAACTAAAAGTATCGATTTTATGGAAAAACAGCACTATCTTTTAGTTTTATTCTAAAACTAAAAAACAATTTCGAAGGAGGAAGAAATCTAAAAAATAAGAAATTTAAGAGAAAATGTTCTGAACTAAATGGTTTTTCAATAGCCTTTTGATTTGTTAACCGTATGATGAAGTTCTTTGTTTTTTAGAAGACGATTAACGTTTTTGATAATTTGTTTTACTCCTGCCAAAGAGTTTGTTATGCTAGCAATATGAGGAGTAATATTTACTTTGGGGTGGTCCCATAAAGGATTATTTTTGGGTAAAGGCTCTTGTTCAAAAACATCCAAAAAAGCTCCGGATAACTTCCCTGTATCAAGGGCATCAATAATATCGTTTTCTACCTGAACCCCACCCCTTGAAACATTGATTAGATAAGTCGATGGAGAGCATTGCTCAAAAAGGGTTTTGGACAATAATCCATGAGTTTGGTCGGTGTAAGGTACCGTACAAACAAGAACGTTACAGGCGTTTAAAAATGAATTTAATCCACCTTCACAATAAGTAATAATTCCTTCGATTTTTTTTTTGGTAGGACTGTAACCCACAACAGGAAACCCCATAAAATTTAGCTTTTTTGCGGCATCAGACCCCAAGGTTCCCATCCCCAGTACACCGACTTTAATAGCTCTTTCTGCTGGACCGTCATGATCCCATTTTCGATCCATTTGGTTTTGTTGAAACTTGGACCATTTACGTTGATAATACAAAACCGCAAAAAGAATATAATTGCTCATTGAAAATGAAAGTAGGGGATCTACGATTCTACTGATTGGAACCTGTGGATACAATTTGGGGTCGTTAACTAAATGGTCTACACCAGCCCCAAGTGAATAGTAAATTTTAGTATTGGTAAAAGGCAAAAGGCTTTCTTTGGGATGATTCCACAAAAGCAGCACATCTACGGTTTGAGGGGATGAAACATTGGGACCAACTTCTAGGCTTATGTTTTTATTAAAATCATTAAAAGCTTTTGTCCATTTGATCACTTCAGCTTCTGACGCAATGATTACCCAACGTAAATCTTCAAGTTTACTCACGGATATTAGGGGTCAAAGTTTTTTTCATAAAAGATTTTGAGAAAGCCATTGCCTGAGTTCTTGCGTCTGGATTACCTCCCAAATCAACCCCACGCTCAACACAAAAGAGAAGTCCTAATTTTTGAAGGATTGGGTTTGACATTGGAAATTGTAAATAGTTCATCAAGATATCACCATCTTCGGTTAACGTAAACATACAGTCTTTAAAGCTGTATCCTTTTTCGTTTCTTTTAATAGCTAATTCACTGTCAAAACTATGATGGGCATTTGGATAAACGGTAATATCAATATTGGTTTTTTCTTTCAGTTTATAGACAAGTAGCCTACAAGGTTCTGCAGGGGTCCAGTTGTCTATCTCACCAGCAAGAATATGAATTGGAGCTTGGGTGAAATCTGTATTTTCTGGATTTATGAAACAAGGAGGATAAAAGGCCAAATGAGAAGCAAAAGCATATTCTTTGGTAATTGCATTTTTTAGCGGCAACCATCCCGAGAACAAAGAAACCCCACCTCCCAGACTCCAGCCTGTTATCGAAACTTTTTCGGGGTCTATGTTGGGATGCTTCGACAGCTTTTCTAATGCTCGATAGGCATCCAAAATAATGGCAGCTGTGGTTACTTGATCTTGAGAACCAACCGTTGAGGTAATGTCTCTGCTTTTAAAACTGTTGAGTTCAAAAGTTGCAAAGCCCTCTTTTTGATACATTTCCATGTAATCAAGATGGTGTTTTTTCCATCCCAAACTTCCGGCTACCCCAATTATCAAAGCGTATTTTTTTGTTGGATTTAAAGAATCTATGGGAAGGGTTAACTGACCATAAACTTCTTGTTTTTCTTGATTTTCAAGATCCAGAATAATATCGCTAAATGCAAAGGGATTGGCACTTTCGAACGAGATCTTTTCTCTTTGGATTTGACTCTGAACGCTAAGCGAAGAAATTAAAAAAAGAAGAACAAATAGGGTTGCTGACGTTTTCAAAATAAAAATATTTAAAGATTACTAATGTAAAAACACATTCAAGATAGCACCTTATTTGAAACACCCCAATTAATAGAACTAAAATCGAGAGCTACAAAAGAGAATCTTTAATTTCTTGGTAATGAAAAAAGTTGAATCCTTTGGGGTTTGATTGGGAGATATTGACCATCGATTGAGCTACGGAATAAGCATTAACAGGCTTGAAGTTTGGAGGTATAAGAAATGAAAACAAAGGCATAATCCATTGTGCGATTTGCTCACCAGGTCTTTTTTCATTTCGTTTTCCCAACAATAGTGAGGGACGAAAAACAGAACAGCACGATAATTTTAAATCAAAAACAGCCTGTTCGATTTCTCCTTTGAGCTTTAAATAAAAATTAGAACTTTTGTGATCTGCACCCTGAGAGGATACAAACAAAAAATGTTTTACTTGATGTTTTTTACAAGCTTTGGCAAGGTTGTAGATGATGTCAAAATCAATTTTACGATAAGCATCTTTATCCCCTTTTACCTGAGCTTGTGTTGTGCCAATTGAAGCAAAAACAATTTCACTATTTTCAAGGGTTTGCTCGATGGCTTTTTGATCCAAAAAGTCAATAAGGTGAACACTTACTTTACTGTTATTAACCAAAAAAGATCTTCGTGTGACTACATTAATCTTACTGTAACGATCATCTTTCAACAGAATTTCTAGAAGCGAACTCCCAATCAATCCTGTACCTCCAAATAAAGTCACTTCTTTTGCTTTCATCAGTTCGAATTTAATCTTTTAAGACTGCCCAGCATTCCAATTCAATACGCGCATTTAAAGCAAGACCACTTCCTGCAAAAGCACTTCTAGCGGGTAATCTTTCAGGCTTAAAAAAACTCTTGTAGGCTTTTGACATTTGAGGCCAGTCTTTTATGTCAGCCAGCATACAGGTACATTTAAATACGTTATCAATAGAACTTTCCATGTACTCCAGGGTTTCACTAATGTTTTTGAGTGCCTGAATTGTTTCGGGAACAATTCCTCCTTCAACTAGAGTTCCATCGGAGGTGGTTCCCAGTTCTCCAGACAAGTAAATGATGTTGTTAACCAGAGTTGCTTGTGAAAAAGGATAACCTTTTTGTAGATGATCGTTACTGTTAATGTATAGGATCTGTTGTGCTGATAAACTTACACAAACAAAAGAGGCTAGAAGGATGGATAATAATTTCATAAGTTTTTATTTAAAGATACTATTTTCGTTTGTGAGAAAAACTTTTGAGCACATAGATTACTTACAAACTGCAAGTATTAACTTTTTTTGTAAATTGTAGTTATTAATCATAAATATATCTAAAATGAAAAAATTAATTTATTTGATTCTCTCTGCTACAATACTCTTTTCATCATGCAATCAAGCTCCAGCAGGACCATCAGCTGAAGACAAAGCTGTTTTCGAGAAAAATATTGATACTTTTAAATCTTTTGCTCAAAACTTTAACGAAGAAAACATGGATGGATTGATGGCCTTAATTGCAGATTCTGTGAAGTGGTCTCCACCATCTTATAACGAAAACAAGTTGTTGGGCTATGATGATTTCGGTGAAGCAGTAAAGGGCTATTTCGATAATTTTCAAGACATCAAGTTTGTAGAAGGTAAAGGACTGATAGGATCTGACAAAGGTTTCTGGGGAGGATCAACTTTCTCTAGTGGAAGTGCAGATCCCAACCCCAATATTCTTCGGGTTTATGGAACTTGGATGACAACGCACACTGCCACAGGAGCTCCAGCCAATAACAAATGGTACGCTGTGATCTCATTTAACGAAGACGGTAAAATCGCAACATTCTCTGATTGGATGGATGTGAACGGCATGAATGTTCAGATTGAGCAATACGTTGCCTCTCAGGAAGCAGAATAATTTAGGTTTCAAATCAAAAAACCCTCTTAATAGAGGGTTTTTTGATTTGAAAGGTTTTCAAAACCCTAAAATATTAGTTGCAATAAACAACTATTTTTATATCTTGAACGAAATTTAAAAACAAATAAAATGAAAAAAATTACACTGTTTACGTTATTTTTAAGCTTGAGTTTTTCTGTTTTTGCACAGAGAAACGCTAAAGCAGAATATTGGAATACATGGCATTATCAGCCAAAAGAAGGAATGATACAAAAGTTTGAAGCTGCAGCGGCCGTTAAAACTAAAATGTTCAATGCGTCCCCCAACAACTTGATTGTAACCTATAAAATTATGACTGGAGATAATGCAGGAGTTTATGAGCGTATCATGCCATTTCAAACTTCGGCAGACTATGATAAAGATAAATCCAAAGAGTTAAACTATTGGAGTTCTAATGTATCAAAATATTGCACACCAAAAGGAGGACAGCAAATTTGGCAAAGACTCAAGTGGGCAGATGTAAACGTAAGCGAAGAGGCAAACCCATCTAAGCATTTGATGAAGACTGTTTTTAGTGTTAAACAAGACCAATTGGATCATTTTTATCGATTTATTGAGCGTATTGGAAAAGTTCAGGGGAAATTTAATAAAGATTTGTCGAGCATTACCCTTAGATTACATTCTGGAGGAAATCGAAATCTTTTTGTACGCTATGTAGGATTTGAAAAACATCAAAGTGAACCTAGTGGTATTGAAAATACTTGGGAAGAAGAATACGATGAAATGTTTGGATGGAATTCTTGGACCAATGATATTGAATTATTTGATCAATCCCTTGAGATGTGGGGAAGACAAAACGAAAAACTCAGACTTGTTGAATCCATGCTACCCTCAACAAACTAATACTTATTTAAATAAGTATAATAGAAATACCCTCCTAAACAGGAGGGTATTTTTTTGATTTAAACTTGAAATGTATTGTTGTGCCCTAGAATACAATTCTCAACACAATATTTGTTTTTAAAATCTTTTTATCAACACTCTAGTAAATGTTTTGCTGAAGGTTTCATTGGATATTTCTTGATTGAACAATTCAAAAGCTTTTGACTCACGATCGTTCTTAGGGCCAAAACTCAGCGCTTTGGATAAATTAGCATAAGTTCCATAGATGTAAGCGTTTTCGCCATTATCAGTTCCATGAACAATTTGACCAGCACCAACTGATCCCTCGAACTTAAAAGTTTTCATGAGCTTACCAAATGCATTTACAAAGTTGCCGATATCTTTTACTTTGAAAACCCAAGCCTGACCAATTGGAAACTCAACATCAGAATTGAAACTCACCAATCCATTTCCAGCTGAGGTCCGAACATTTTCAACATTTTTCTGCATTTTTGAGATGTAAAGATCCCATTTTGAGCCAGTTAAAGAGCCTCTAAACTTCCCTAAACTTTCTGCTGAATTTGAAACAAAACTCAAAATATGAGTTGCATTTTCATGAGTACCCTTAAAAGGAATACTTGAAAACTCAACACTTACATTTTCTGGAATCTCGATGCTCGAATAATAGTTGTCTACCAAAGAGGCAACATTTTCGGCATTTTCGGCTTTTACTTCGAGTAGTACATCGTACCAAAATGTGTTTTGTGCAAACATTGAAACGCTAAAGAATAACGTAAATACTAATAGTAATTTTTTCATAAGAATTTAAATTTATTTTATTTTCGTGAATATACAAAGGATATCTTTACTTGCACACAGCAATTAATGTTTTACTTTAAAAATATTATGTTCAATATCATTAAAAATTAATCGTACATTAACTATTGTCTAAAAAAAGAATGAAATTAAGTTTTAGAAATACGCTTCGCAGAAGCATCGGTTACTTGCCGTTTATGTTGTGTTTTACGGTTTTATTATTCACCCCAATTTTTGAGCAGTTTGTGACTTGGAATGCCTTTTATCAAATTGTACTTTTTATTGGAGTAGTTTGTATTCCTGCATATTTTACAAAGCGCATGTCGTATGTTGATATTGCTTGGCCTTGGGGGCTTGTTTTAATTGGAGTACTTGTTCTAATTTTTGCAGAAGGGTATTGGCTAAGAACCTATTGTATTGCCGCAATGTATGTTTTTTGTGGTTTGAGAATGGGAATTGGTGCTTTGGTTTTATTCAAAAAAGGACATTTAGACACAGAACTTTCGAGGTATCAGTTTCAAAGAATACGATGGGAAAAACAGGGATACCCCAATGAGAACCTTTCCCTTCAATATGAAATTATGATTCAATGCTTTGCCAACATCACTTTTTTGGCAATGCCCGCAATCTTACAAGCCTTTAATCCTCAAGACCACATTTCTTTTTTGGAGATTTTGGGATATTCATTTTGGTTTTTATTCTTGATTATGGAGCATGCAGCAGATCTTCAAAAACAAGCATTCCTCAAGAAAAGCCGTTTAGAAAATAAAAAAAGGCAAGTTTGTAACGTTGGTTTATGGAAGTACAGCCGTCATCCGAATTATTTTGCGGAATGGATGGTTTGGAATGCTCTAATTTTGACTTCTATCCCTTCGTTAATTCACTATCAATCCAATCTTGATTTTCTTTTGTGGATTGGTCTTTTGGGCTCTCTTCTGTACGTTTCTAGAATCATGTACACCACCTTAGTTTATTACACTGGCGCGATCCCTTCGGAGTATTATTCGGTTCAGAAAAGACCAGATTACAGAAAACATCAAGAAACAACAAATATGTTTTTCCCTGGGATTTCCAAGAAGAACTAATATTTTTACATTAAAGCAATATTACATTTATGAATAAATCTAGAGAATTTGACATTATTATTTGGGGAGCTTCTGGTTTTACAGGAAGATTAGTAGTTGAATACTTGTTTAAACAATACGGTACATCTGGGAATCTAAAGTGGGCAATGGCTGGTCGTAACCAGGAGAAGTTAGAAAACGTACGAGCCTCAATAGCCGATACTTCTGTGCCTATTGTTGTTTCAGACAGTTCTGATGAAGCCAGTATCAAACAGATGGTACTTAGGACAAAAGTAATTTGTACAACGGTAGGACCTTATGCTATTTACGGGTCAAAGCTTGTTGCTGCTTGTGTAGAGAACAAAGCCCATTATTGTGATTTGGCAGGTGAGGTACAGTGGATGCGACAAATGATTGATAAGTATCAGGAAGCAGCTCAGGCCAATGGTGTAAAAATTGTTCACAGCTGTGGTTTCGATTCTATCCCCTCCGACATGGGAGTTTATTTTATTCAAAGAGAGGCTAAAGCACAAAAAGGGCAGCGTGCAAAAAAAATCAGTATGCGGGTAGCTGCTATGAAAGGCGGTTTGAGTGGTGGAACATACGCAAGTTTGAGCAAGGTTATGGAACAAGCACAACAGGACAAAAGTATTTACAAGGTTTTGACCAATCCCTACGGTTTGAATCCCACTGACCAACAAGAGGGTGAGGATCGTCCCGATCTCATGTCAGTCGTATTTGATAAAACTTCTCAAAGTTATGTAGGGCCATTTATCATGGCAGGGATCAATACAAAAATAGTTCGGAGAAGCAATGCTCTTAGTAATTATTCTTATGGCAAGGATTTTCGATATGATGAGGCTACCCTGAGTGGAAAAGGATTTAAAGGAAAAATGAGGGGTATTCTTGCTGCAATTCCATTGATGTTTATGACTGCTAAACCAAAATCAGTTTTAAAAAGTATTGCGAATAAACTTTTACCTAAACCCGGTGAGGGACCCAACAAAGAGCAAAGAGAAAATGGTTTTTACAACCTTCGATTTTATGTTACTTTGGAGGATGGTTCTTCGGCTATGGGTAAAGTAACAGGTGACAAAGACCCGGGATATGGTTCAACATCCAAAATGTTAGGTGAAACCGCAGTATGTTTAGCAGTGGATGAACTGCCGAAAATCAGTGGGGTTTTAACTCCTTCTGTTGCAATGGGAGACGCTCTTTTGCAACGCCTAGAACAATCTGCAGGATTGACTTTTAGTCTTAAGTAAAAAGAAATTATTGTTTAAAAATCGATTGGGAATCAATTGCCACAAGCACCTTCATCATAGGAAGTAACGCCAGCTACTCCTGCATAACAACTGTTGCTGTATGTTACACTATCGCAACCGCAAACAGGTTGATAAATTTCGATGCAAACAAAGTCGGTTGCTATGGAATTTTCATCAATACAATCGGGAGTATTTTCTTTTTGTTTGGAACAAGATGTAAAGAAGAGAATAGCAATCAATAATGTAGGATTTTTCATCAATTAAAGATATTTAAAAATAAATATTTCAAAGTGTTTTTTTAGATAAAACTGGGTTTTGACAAGATTTATTCTGAGGTATTTAATCCAGTCAATTGCACTTTGTAGAAAAGGATTTGATGATGTGTAGCTAATTTCACTTCACTTTTTGTTGTAATCCAATTTTCCCAAGAGGCCTCTAGTCCTTTTATGGGAATTAAGTCTACCCACATTTGAAAGGATTTAGGGAAACCCTTTTCATCAAAACGCCAAAGGTAGGAGTCCCCGGGAGTTGTACCTCCTGAGGTGTAGGTTACTAGTAAAGCTTTTTCATCATTGTTTAACTCAACTAGGCGACGTTCTACTCCCTTGTCAAATGCCTTAAAGGGTGCTACAAGCCAAAAAGAATCGTTGTTAAAATAAGCCAAAGCTTTTTTGATGTGTTCTTGTTTTTTTTCACCTGAATATGCATTCCCGTTCAAGAAAACTTTTGATTTTGAAGTGTTTTTTAAATCTAAATCAACTTTGATTTTTTCCCAGACCACAATGCAGCTACCTTCCTTTTTGAACCACTCATATTGCCTTTTGTTTTTGAATGTCCAAGCCAAATAGTTGGTGTTTATATATGCTTCGTAATTCAAAGAATTTCTCATCTGAATTGCTAAGTTATCAGCTTCAGCACCAATTTTCCCAGAGGGTAATTTTTGATTAAACGATATGTAAAGGAGGGCAACAAACACTAAAATTGAAGCCCCAATCCCGAGGATGATTCTTCCCAAAATTATAAATACTTTTTTCAAAAGTTCTTTTTTGTTAAATATAAAATTATATGTTTAGATTATGTTGCAATTCGAAAAAACACCGATAATTTTTTTTACATTGAACTTGATATTGTATGAATTTAGTTTGTAATTATTTTCATAGGATTACACATAACCAAAACCGTAAAACACAATAAAATGAAAAAGGCTTTTGTATTTTCTTTCATTCTTCTTTTAGGACTGATTTTTTTTAGTTTTTATGACCTTATGCCAAGTAAGGGATCCCCTTTGAGTACTTCGGAGTTGGAATTTTCTAGCGAAAGAGCCTTGATCCCTCTGAAAGAAATATCGAAAGCCCCTCATTACATTGGATCTGAAGAAAACAGACGTGTTCGAGCATTTCTAATTCAATCACTTGAAGATTTGGGATTAGAACCCGAAACACAACAAGGATATGTTTTTAACCAAAGGAGGGGTCAAATGACACAACCGGTCAATATTATTGCTAAAATAAAAGGTACATATTCTACAAAAAGTCTTTTGATTTTTTCTCATTATGATAGTGCCTTGACCCCCTCCTTTGGAGCCAGTGATGCAGGTAGCGGAGTGGTAACCATACTGGAATCTCTAAGAGCTTATAAAGCCAGTGGAAAGCAACCCAAAAACGATATCATAATATTGTTTACAGATGGGGAAGAGGTGGGTTTAGAAGGAGCTAAGTTATTTATTCGATCACATCCATGGGCAAAAAATGTGGGACTTTCGCTCAACTTTGAGTCCAGAGGGAGTGGAGGTCCAAGCTCAATGATTGTAGAAACTAATCAAGGTAATAAAAATTTAATTCAAAGTTTTATGGCGGCTAGCCCGGAGTTTCCTGTTGCCAGTTCTTTGTTGTACAGTGTTTACAAAATGCTTCCCAATGATACGGACTCAACTATTTTGAGAGAGGAAGGAGATATTGAGGGTCTTTTTTTTGCATTTATAGACGATCATTTTGATTATCATACGGCTGGGGATAGCTTTGAACGCCTCGACCGAAATACCCTTCAACATCAAGGTAGTTATTTGCTCCCTCTTTTGCATTATTTTTCAAATGTCGATTTGGAACATCTCAAGAGCGAGGAAGATTATGTTTACACCAATTTTCCTTTTTTAAAGATGATCGCTTACCCTTTTGATTGGATTATGCCAATGACCCTTTTGGCTAGTTTACTATTTATCGGTCTTCTTTTTTTTGGATTTAAAAGTGGGGCACTCAATTTTAAACTCATTCTTAAAGGTTTTGTACCTTATCTTTTGTCTTTGATTTTTGCTCTTCTGCTGGGATTGTATGGATGGAAATTGATCTTAAAATTGTATCCACATTATCAAGAAATTCAACACGGATTTACTTATAATGGACATGCTTACATTGGTTTTTTTGTTGCCTTAACTTTGGCAGCTATTTTTTATTTTTTCCAGAAATTCTCCTTGGGTGTAAACATCGTTAATCAATTTGTTGCACCGCTGTTTTTTTGGTTGATTATTAATATTCTTTTGGCCTTTTATTTAAAAGGAGCTGCTTATTTTATTCTTCCCTTTTATTGTGCACTACTGTCTTTTGGATTGCTTTTAAGAGATGAACGTACTGGCCCGTTTTTACTTCTGATCTTGGGATCACCTGCAGTATTCTTGTTCAGTCCATTGATTCAAACTTTCCCGGTAGGTTTGGGGTTAAAAATGATCGTTGTGAGTACTCTTTTTACTGTTTTACTTTTCGGGTTATTATTTTCTTTTATGGGTTCATATGACTTCAAAAAGTCTTTGTCTGGAGGTTTTCTGCTTCTCACATTTATTCTTTTTTTTCATACACATTTAACCAGTGAATTTAATGAAGATCGTAAAAAGCCAAACAGTCTAATCTATTCTCAGGACCTGAGTTCAGGGGTAGCCTCTTGGTTGACTTACGACTCTTTTTTGGACGACTGGACCAGAAGTTATTTAGGTGAAAGCCCAGTACCTGTCTCATTAGACTCGGAGAAGGCAGGTTACAGCAAATATAATTCAGACTTCACCTACACTTCCAAAGCTCAGTTTGTGAACATACCTCACTACAAGGCTCAATTTACTCAAGATACACTTATCGGAGATCAAAGGTTTACATCGTTTCGGTTGATCCCTGAAAAAAAGGCACACGTTTTGAGGCTTTATGCTGACTCAGAAGTTTCTTTTGATCAACTTTCTTTTAATGGGGTTGAGGTTTCAAAATCCAGTTCAAACGAGCTTTTGTTTACCCAATCGAATAATAGGCTCCTTACCTTTTATGTTTCTGAAAAAGATACACTTGAGATTTCCTATGTTCTTTCTAAAGAACAGCATCCGACATTTACACTTTTTGAGTATTCATTTGACTTGATGAACAATCCATGGCTTGAAATGAAAGAACGATTAAAGCATATGATGCCAAAACCTTTTGTGTACAACGATGCCCTACTGATCAGGCAAAAAATAATACCTCCCTTAGATTTATAAAATAAAAAAAACCCTCTAATAAAGAGGGTTTTTCGTGAAAGTAGAAATTTTTTTTATTTATTCAAGAAAATAAATTTTTTCAGAACTACACGATCTTTAAGGTCTCTTAGTTTTGAAATGTTATCATAAACTGTATCAGCATCATAAGAAGGTTTAGCACCTTCTTTTAGAAAATCAGAATATTTTTCGTACCAATCAACTGTGAAATGTGTCCAAGATAAATCAGTACCCATTCGATCAATTCTTTTTGCAAAACTCCATCCTTCTCTGGCATCGGTTTTTGAAATAGATTTGGTAAATGACTTTTCTGCGTCTTCATAACTTTTGTATTTACCGTCTTTAACTTTCATAAAGTTCATTACTGCAATGTCCGGGTATTCGGTAACCCCTTTTTTGAGAACGTCAGCAACATTAACCATTTGTGTTTCAAAAATAATTTTGCGATTTTCAGCATTCTTTTTTCCCCAATCTTGAAGTTCATTTTGAGCAAAATCTGGAAACACTTCGGTCCATTTTTTCCCTTGATAATCCTCATCCATTTTGTCAAGATCATAAATACTTACAGCCAAATGGGTAAAGGGTGTTTGTGCACCATTGATTACTTTCCAAACATGCCATCCATAGATTTGCCCATCATCGATGTAGTTTTGGTTCATTTTTTGAAACTTTAATTTTAAGTTTTGATCATAAGCCCCAATGTCTTCTGCTTTAATGAATGCAAAATCAAAAGCAATATTTTGACCATAAACAAAGGTTGTTACAACAAATAATAAAAGTGTAAATAGATTTTTCATTTTTAAATGATTTAGTTAAATAATTTACTATTAAATACAATATATAAATTTAATAGTGGTTGAGCATTAATTTTTTTTACCACTTTCCAAGCATAATTCGGGTAGTTGATCGAATCAGTTTTACTTCACCTGAGTCCTCCCAATATTTCTTCCAGCCAGCTTGAGCAGCTTTATTTTTTTCTCGGTATTTGCTTGTACTCATTGCCGTTTTAAAATCATCTACTCCAACCAAAACATAATGTGTTTCACCTGATGGGCTTCTTCCTAAACCAAAGGATCCTAAGGTAACTCTTCGGTCATCTGGATTGAATTTGCTGTTGTATGTTTTAAATGCATCAGCCATTTTAGAAGGTTCATCAACCCTAAGCCAATATACGTTTTGAATTGGATGTGCTCCTATTTCTCCAAAGGACAACAAGCTTTTGCCTGCTGCTGAGGAATGACTTTTGATGTACCTACCTAATTTGGTTAAAAACAATTGCCAACTCTCACTTGGGTCTTGTGAGTATTGAGCTCCAATAGCGTCTAAACTTCCCGTGAAAACAATCGAATGAGAAAAATCAACTCCGTTGTCATTAAAGTGATTTTCAAATAAAAAAACAGAAACTCCTTCTGCTTTACTTCCTTCTTTACTGAAGTAATCTCCCATTAATTTTCCTACAATTTCCACGTCTTCTCCGGCAACAGTAAAATTATAAGAAGTCCAATGATATTCTTGGGCAGAAAGAATTGTGGTAACAAGAGCGAATACACATAACAGTATTTTTTTCATAATAAAATAGTTTAAAAATTCTTTTAAAGATATTAATAATAGTTGCATTTAACAACTATTTTAGTCAATCAGGTATTGAAATTTTACAAAAAATTGGGAGCGGTTAAATTGAAGAAGTTGAAAATGTGCATCCTCAAGATTTTCAAGGGTTGTTTGATTTCCGCCTAAATAAAAAATAGTAGAAGGATTTGGATTCCATTGAACTAGAGGCTGAATAAAAAATTGATTATTAAAACTATTTTTTTCGGTAATTATGCGAATATTAAAAGCTTTATTGAATTGGTAACGAACGTTCAAACGAGCAATTGAACCCTCAAAAAAGTCTTCTCCACCGTCGATTCTTTCTAAACGAGAATAGCGCCATGAAGGATTAATATTTAAGTTGTCGTTTAATTGAAGTCCAAAAGTTAGAAAAGCTGAACGAAGTAATCCAACTTCAGGCACAATTTCATTTACCGATAGGTCTTTTCCTGCGGTTAAGTTTATTCTAAAATTTATAGATTCTGAAGGATTCCCAGAAAGAGTTAATTCACTTGTAGGTAAGTCGTTAAACCGAATTTGCAAAAAGGTCTTTACTGCATCGTAATCTAGTGTATATCTCAATTCTGTTTGTCCGAATGTGGTAAGAAATGCAAAGAAGTCAATACTGAAATTCTTATAAAGGTCTTCAAAAGTGTAGACCACATCTATTTTAGTTCCAAACCCAAAAGCTTGGAGACCCGGTTTGTTGAGGATGTTTTGATATTTATGAAAAAGTGTTCCCCAACGGCGGTTATTTTTTACAACAAAACCAACATCTGCTCGATATTGAGGTGAAATATTCCGATAGAAGAAATAGCTTTCCCAGTGTTCAGTATTTCGATAAAGTTGGAAATACAGTGCATCCCCATTTAATTTATCCCCGTCCAAAGCAACAGTTTTCCCCTGAATCGATTCTTTTGAATCAATCCAATCTTGAACGGGTTCTTGATTAAAGTTTTTAAAAAGTTCAAAACTTAGCCTCCATTTTTTATTCCAAAGAAAAATACCGTCAAGTCCCAACAAATGACCATAACCCCCTCCGTCATAAAAACGGTTTGTAAACATAGCTCCAACCCGTGATTTATTACTAATCAATTTTTGATAACGAAAAACATTTACCAAACTTTTTCCTCCATTTCCGGTAAATGATCGATCCTCACCTCCTACTAAATAAGGAGTGCTATTGTCAAGTGCATTTAATAAAAAGAAGCGCGACTTTTTCCCTTGACTAATCATTTTTGAAGCAATAATAGGCTCTGCTATGGATCTGGAGTAAAAGGCTCCATCAGTAAAATTGACAAGATCTGCACCACGGTTGAAAAAGGGTCGACGCTCAGGGTATAAAAGCGAAAAAGAAGAGTTAACATCAATTTGAGTTACATCGGCTTCAACTTGAGAAAAATCGGGATTGATCGTAACTTCTAAACTGGTGTTTTTATTTAAATCCATATTAACCCCTAGGCCAATTCCAACATTAGGTTTCCCGTAGCTTAAATTTTCATCAGTGTTATCTCGTTCTCCGCTAACATTGCTTGAGAAATATGGGAGAAATTCAAGTCGTTTATTAATCACAATATCTTTTAAAATCAAGCGGTCGGTTGTTTGACAAACTACACACGAATTATCACGATCCCGCGGCTGACTACTAACCTCTATTTGATTTCCATTTTCTACATATCTGCGATAAAAATTGATATGCCACGTTTGATTTGTTCCATTTGGGAATGGGATTTCTGAAAAAGGGATTTTCATTTCAATTTGATAACCATCATTAACAATAGTTCCAGCTGACTCAAAGTTTACATTAAAACTACTGTCGTAACGATCTGCATCAGTAAGAGCGTTTACTTGTTTCACATCAAATTGACTTCCTAATGCGTTGACCGCCAACCCTAAATTATTTCGAGAATCCGCATAGGGATCTAAACGCACCAAAAACACATCATCATTCCAAATATTAAAATCATCCCTAGGACGAATAGACGCACGAATATTGGATGGATTATCTTTAGCATAAACTCCGATGAAAACATAACGATCCGAATAGGTAATATAGGCTATGGTTTCTTTTTGAGAAGCTTTATTATTTGCTGGATTAAATTCAATATCCAAGGGAACTTGAAGTGCACTTTCCCATTCATTTGGATCAAGTTTCCCATCAATTACAATAGTAGAAACTTTTGTTTTTTTTGGAGTAAAAGTTTCTTGTGCATTCCCAAAGAAACTAAAAAGACAAATCAAGAAAAATATTCTCATTAGATTCAGGCTGTTTAAAAGAGTAAAGTTATAATTAATTAAAGTAAATTTTTATAACACACCAGAAGATAAATCCATTTATGATCATATAAAAAAAGGAGGGAAAGGATCTTATCCAACCGTCTTTGATTTTTATGCGAACAGCAAAACCCATAAACATCAAGACACATAATCCGAGCGAACTAATCCCCCAAAGAAGCTTACTATAACTCAAACTTAAAAGACCTAAGCCTCCCAGAATCTGAAAGAAACCAGTAACTTTTCGATAATTTGACAAGCCATATCTTATGAATTCTTTTTCCATGTTTTCACTTAAAAAACAACCGATGCCAAATCCCAAAAAAGAAATTCCAGAAAAATAGCTCAATGCTTGTATGGTGAACATTTATATGATGTTCAACTGAGAGGCAGCGATTAATAGTGAAAGGCATAGTAAACCGAATGCAGGAAGGTATTTTTGTATGGGATTACGAACGCTAAAGTGAGCATAAAGAGCACAAATCATTAAAAATGCAATTCCTAAAGTTGGAATAAGAATGAATTCGGAATGCCAAATACCCACAATTAATAAAGTTGATAAGGATATCTTTGCAGCACCTACCATGGAGCGAGTTAGATCAGATAGACCATATTGATTAAACTCCAATTGGATGTTATCAAATCGAAAAACCCAAACAATTATTATTGTTACGGCGATTATTATTTGAGCAAGTGTAATTAATAATTCCATTTTTTATTTAAATATAATAAATAAATATTTTTAAGTCAATATCAAATTATTTTTGTTTTTCAAATGCGAGAATTTAATTGCAGCAAATAGACCTAAAACTGAAAAAGCAGCAAGCATCATAAATACTTGCTGATGACCGTAAATCCCGGGAGATTTATCCAACAGATAACCCATAATAGGGCCCATGAATATATCGGGAGTGTATCCAATTACAGAAATAACTCCTACAGCGGTTCCGGTAATCCTTATTGGGATATACCCTTCTTGGAATACAGCAAAATATAAAGTTCTTAATGCATAGACTCCTGTAGTTGTGGTGATCAATGATAAAATAAAAAATAACGATGCTCCCGATTGAATAAGCCCAGTAGCAAATAAAAGTGCACCGGCTAACATGACAATAAACCCATTGATTAGCCATGCAGCTCCACGAGTTTTATCAGCCAACAATCCGATAGATACACATATTACTGGGCGGAGATATAATTGAAAAGTGCCAACTTGTGCCGCTTCAATTTCATTAAACAACATGACCTCTGCAGCATATAAAGAAAATATATCTGTAATTTTATATCCAACATATGCAGAAAGTACAATGAGCATTAGCCACCATACGGATTCAATTTTAAAGACTTTTTTGATGTTTGAGATTGTGTGAGTATCTGAGTTTTGTATTGATGAACTTCTGTTTTGATCTTCCATGAACAAAAAAACTAACCCACCAACTACAATTGCTAGCATTGAGGTAAATAAAATAACATATCGAAAAGCTTCTTTTCGTTCTTCTAGAAAGGCATTTACAATATTATCTGGCAGGAGCATAGAGAAGATAAAAACTCCAACAGCACCTATAGTGGCCGCTACAAACCCTCTACCACCTTCAAGTAAACCAAAAGCTTTTCCTTGTTGCATTGTTCCCCCCCAAACACGTGTTCCTTTAATCATTGCTCCCCAAAACAAAAAAACAGTTGTAAACCCCCAATAGCCATAGATGATTTTTAGAATTAAATATGATGGAAAAGTAGCCATCAAAAAGCCACCGATTGAGGTTAGTACAAGCGAAACAGAAATTAATTTTCTAGGGGTAAATTTATCTGCAAGGGTTCCTCCATACACATATGATAAAAGTGCAATAATACCATAAATAGAAAAACAACTTCCAAGTTGTAAATTGGTTAAATTAAAAACATCTAAAAAAGTAGGTCTAAATATCCGCGCCAAAACAAACGGTAAAATAAAAACAGTCTCTCCTGCCAAAATCAATAATATAATTTGATAGTAAGAAACACCGTGTTGTGGCTTTTGCATGTGAGGTTTTTATAATAAAAGTTGTAAGGTAGTAAATTTGAATGTTAGTAATAGTTTTTAATATGTAAGGGAAGAAAATTGAAAAAACAATCCAAATTCAAGCCGAAACTTTTAAGCCTTTTTCAGACTTAATTATCGAGTTAATTTTAAGGTTTTAATATATTCAGTTGGAGATAAATTCATTACTTTTTTAAAATTATTAAAAAATGTAATTCGGGATTCAAAATGACATTTCTGAGCAAGTGCTGCAATAGTTTTGAACTCAAGGTATCCATTTTTAATGAGCTTTACAGCGAATAAAATCCTGATTGTGTTGGAATATTCTTTGACAGAACAAAAACAATAGTATTTAAACAAAAACTTAATGTGATATTTAGGGATTGAAGTTAGTTTTGAAATTTGAGTAACATCAAGGACATATTTACTTAGTACTTCATCATTGCTTTCCAAGGTTTTTATCAAATATAAATTTTCATTGATATTAGAAAGTATTGTTCTGTAGACGTTCAAGTCTTTTGAATCTACTCTAGTAATTAGTGAACTACTCCAGATTTTTATATGTTGGGAATGGTTTTTTACAAGAATTTTGAGCAAGTTTTTTTCACCAAATAAAATAATGGGATTTATCAATAAATAGCACAGTAATACTAACCAAATTACAGAAGAATATAAAATTGAGCTTTTGACAAAAATAGTTTCATTTCCCGGGGTAAACCAGAAAAATTTGAGCCCTTGAAACACCATAATCCCAGTGATTAAATAAACCAATAAAATCCATTTTTGTGTCGCATCAAGGTTATTTAACTTGGGTTTCGAGATTTTAAAATATTTAATTAGTTCAATAAAAGGAATTATATAGTAAACAACAAGTGTCAAAGAAACTACAATTTTATTCCATCGAAAATTAGGGAGAAATAGATTCACTATAATTACATATAAAACCGGAAGCACGAAGGATATAATTGTTAAATATTTATTTTTTTGTACTTGAACAAGACTGATCAAAAAATTTGAATAAAAAGCAAAAACGAGTAAGAAATAATTTGAGTATAAATGTACTGGAGAATATGTTTTGCTTGTTAATCCTAATTCGAATGCAGCAAGATCAAACCTTTGCAGACCTATTATAATTAATACTGCAATGAAGTGTATGTTTATTGTATCGTTTTTTTTTAAATAAAAGAGGCAAAGTAAAGCTATGCCGAAACATAATAATGAAACAAGTAATGCAATAACCTCTATAATCATGTTTCAAAAATAAACAATTTGTTTCGTTTTGAAGTAATCTTAAAATTAATTACGATGTTTTTTTCTGCAACATTTTACATTTTGTTAATATAGTAATAACATAAAATCAGCCCCAGTTTAAAGTATTATAGACAGATCAAATTAATGACTAAAAATTCAAATTATCCAATATATTTATTAATCGGTATTTTCTTGGTTACAGCAAATTCCACTCAAGCTCAAGTACAAGAAAATACAATCTTAGATCGTTTCAACCGTAACGTTTTTAATCCTGCTTATGTAGGTAGTGAAGGGAAGGTTATTGCATTCAATACAAGATCCACGTGGAAAGGGATTGCTGATGCTCCAAAAACAAATTACTTCATGTACAGTGGAAGCCCCAAAAAGAATCTTTCTTTTGGGCTTTCTGTAATTTCCAATAAGATTTACATAGACACTCGAACACAATATGCCTTAGATGCTAGTTACAAACTAAAGGTTGGGAATCGATACAATTTATTTCTGGGGGTAAAGGCAGGAGCAACAACTAAAAATAGTGATTTAGACGAATTGGATAGAATTACTACTGTTGAAAATCCTGCAATCGCCCAAACTGACAAAGCAACATTTCCTGTCTTTGGTTTTGGTGCACTGCTAAAATCAGAAAAATTTTATGCTTCAGTCGCAATTCCAAATGTTTTAAATCCATCCAAATTTGTAAAAGATGAAGTTTTTATAAGCAGTGAAAAACCGTCTGTATATTTTTTAACTGGTACTTCCATCGAAACAGGAGTTTTTGGATCAAAAATTAAACCGTATTTAAGTGCAAAAATAATCCCTGATAGTAAAAACCAAACACATATTGGAGGGACCTTTGATTTTAAAGATACGGTTGAAGTTGGAGGAGGGTACAAAAGCACAGGATATACCAACATCATATTATTGGTTAAAACTAAATCAGGGCTCACTATGGCTTATGCCTATGATTTTGGTACACCCAATGGACCAACAGCAGTAACACAGAGTGGATACGAGTTTGTCCTCAAATTCAATTTTAAATAAATAAAACAACATTTTAAATTAATAAGAATGAACATAATGAAATCAATTAACTTTTTGCAAAAAATTATTTACCTAGCAATTTGTTTTCATCTACAAATTGCATACAGTCAGGTTGGTATCGGGACAGAATCACCATCAGCTTCAGCTATTTTAGATGTTGTTTCACCAAATAACAACAAAGGAATATTGATTCCCCGGCTAACATTGAGTGAAAAAAATAACATCAGTAGTCCAGCAATTGGTTTGTTGATATATCAAACTGACGGAGACCACGGTTTTTATTTTTATGATGGGAACTGGAAGCAATTATTTTTTACTGGTTCTTCAGGCTCTAATACCTCCACTCCAACTTTTTTATATGGTACTGAAAACATATTATTGGATGGTACAACTTCTCCCAATGTAGGATCCATGCACAGAAGCGTTGGTTTGGGATATTTGACTCTGAATAATGTAACTACTGGAAACAAAAATGTAGCGATAGGTTCAAGATCAATGAAAGATAATACTTCTGGGTATATGAATGTAGGTATTGGTTGGAATTCATTAACTAAAAATACTACTGGGGGAAGAAATGTTGCTATTGGAGGAAGTGAAGCTTTGGACGCAAACACAACAGGATCAAATAATGTAGCTATAGGTGATAGGTCAATGACATATAACGTTTCAGGTCAAAGTAATGTTGCAATCGGCTCAAATTCCCTTCTCAATAATAATTCGGGCAATTATAACACTATGGTAGGTGTTGAAGCAGGGTCTAGTATTAGGACAGAAAACGGAAACACAGGAAATGATAATGTGGGATTAGGTTACAGAGCATTACAGTTAAATTATAGCGGAGATAAAAACGTTGCAATAGGTTGGGACGCATTAAGACGAACAAAAGGCTCAGGTAATATCGGATTAGGTAATAAAGCTGGGTGGTATAATGTTGATGGAAATAATAATACTTTTATAGGTAAAAATGCGGGTATTGGCTCGTCAAACGCAACAAATTTATCTAATGCAACAGCTTTAGGAAATAATGCTATTGTAGACGCCTCTAACAAAATTCAACTGGGGGACAGTAATATTACTAATGTAGAAACCAGCGGGTCAATTACAGCAGGTGCTATTACAATACCAAACACAGATGGATCAGCAAATCAAATTTTAAAAACAGATGGCTCAGGAACGCTATCATGGACATCTATTGACACTTCTGGTCCTGTATATGGATCATCAATGGTGACGCAATCTTCAGCCACTGCTGCTGCGGATTCTCAAATAGATCTTCCTGGCTTGAGCTTTAGATGGAATAATGGCGCTCTAGAGGTTAGAGGAGAATCAGGTAATAATCCTCAAGCTCTTATATTCTATTTTAGTTACCACACTAATAGTGGTAACACAGTAAATTTTAGACCAGACACTCAATCTGCACCAACAAATTCATGGACTGCAGTAAATAATTCATGGGGAAATAGTCTACCATCGATTACTGGTTCTTACGCAGTTTATGAATTTGATTTTAGCGTTTACCCATTAAATGTCAATGGAAATCATTACGGAAGAACATACAATGTCAAACTTTTCCTGGGCGGCTGGGGCGGAGTTCATATGAGAGCCTTTTACCAGTAAAACATGGTGTTCCATAATAGATTATTCAATTTAAAATGAAAAACCACATTCAAATTTTCGTATTTCTATTTAATGGTGAATTCAGTTATATTAATAATTATTTTTTATGAATAATTTGAAGAGATTCTTATTCGCTTTTTTATTAATTGGTTCTTTTGTCAAAGCCCAAACTGTTTTTATTGGCTCTAACATCAATGAAAAATTAACCCTGGAAAGTAGTGCCTATATTCATGTTAGCGGTTTAACAATATTGCCAAGTTCTGATTACAGTATTACGGACACAAAATTAAGTAAGCTTTTAACTACAAGTAATACAATTAATAGCTCCATAAATAGGTCCTACTATTTTACTAAAGCAATCCCTTCTTTTTCGGGAAGTATAAAAATAGCTTACTCAGATAGTGAACTCAATAGCTTGAATGAGAATGGACTTTATTTAAGACTATTTGACGGGAACAATTGGGAAGAACAAACAACCACAAACACAGATACAACCCAAAATAATTTAACTGCAACGGTTAACAATAAAACAATTTCTGAGCTTACGCTTAATGCTAATAAAGCTCCTACAGATATTTTACTTAGTCAATCGTCTTTCCAAGAAAACATCAATTCAGGGTCAATCATTTCGACTATGACTGCAGTAGATCAAGACTCTGCTGACACTCATACATTTAGTCTGACCGATACCGGAGACGCCCGGGACGATGACAATGGAAGTTTTAATGTAAGCGGAACAAGTCTTGTAACCAATGACAGTTTTGATTATGAAACAAAGAACAGCTATTCAATTTACCTAAAAGTATCAGATGGTTCAGCTGATTTCTACAAAGCATTTACCCTATCAGTTAGTAATGTAAACGAACCTATTACCGATATCGGATTTGCTGGTGCATCAAGCCTTGAATATCTTGTTGTTGGAGGAGGAGGAGCTGGCGGATACGGTAACTCAAATGAAGGCGGGGGCGGTGGCGGTGCCGGCGGTTACCTAACGGGAACCATTACCTCAACCTTTGGAGAAACATTCACTATAACTGTAGGAGTCGGTGGAACAGGAGTTAATAGTACAGGTAGTCCAGGAGGCAATGGAGGAAGTAGTTCTCTATTAGGTCAAAACATTACAACTATCACTGCTCTTGGTGGCGGTGGCGGTGGCGGTTGTGCTAACTCTGGTTCAAATGGAGCTTCTGGTGGTGGAGGTTCGGGATGTGGCACAGATAGACCAGGAGGTTCAGGTACCTTAGGACAAGGAAATAGTGGAGGTAGAGGAAGATGGATAGGTAACTCTCCCGGAAATGGTAATGGTGGAGGAGGTGGAGGTTCATCCTCTGCTGGAACTAACGGTGCTAGTAGAAATGCTGGTAACATTGGTGGTGCTGGTTCAGGTACCTTAAACGAAATAAGCGGTTCAGCAATAATTTATGCTGCTGGAGGAGATGGAGGACCGGGTAGAGCATACGGTAATTATAATCCCCCTGATCAAACAGGAAATTCAGGTAACGGTGGAATTGGTGGAACAAATTATTCAGGAGGAAATGGTGCAAATGGAATAGTAGTTTTAAGATACAATGGAAACCCAATAGCGACTGGTGGTACAATTACCCAAAGTGGTGGATACACTATTCATTCTTTTACCCAGCTTGGAAATTCATCAATTGTATTTCAAGGAGGTTCAGCAACTTCTTCGTCCTCTTCAGTTGATGAGCAGGTAAGCATAGGAACCTTAGTTGGAAGTTTATTTGCAACAGATGAGGATTCCTCCACACCAACTTTTACATTAGTTAGCGGTAATGGAGATACGCATAATTCTTTGTTTACCATTTCAGGCGATCAACTCTTGGTCAATGGATTCATTGACTATGAGCAGACACCATCGCTGAGTATACGTGTACAGGTTAGTGATGGACAGTTTACTTTTGCCAAAGCGTTGACTATTTCAGTAAACGATGTTGATGAATTACCGATAATCATCTCAACAGAATTAGCTGGTGATAACTCGGTAGTTTCTGTGACCTTTAGTGAGTCAGTTTATGGCACCTCGTCGGGCAGTGGTTCATTAGATGTAAACGACTTTCAACTTACTCTTTCTGGAGGAACTGCAGGACTCTCCTCGCCAACCCCTTCCTCCATTAGCCAATTATCAGATTCAAAGCAATTTATCCTAGGCATCCCCTTTACAGGTGTCCCAAGTGGGAACGAGCTTTTAACAGTAGTTCCAGTTGCCAATTCAATTTATGATTCCTCAGGGATTAATACAGCAAGTACAACACAATCAAGCAATACAGTTAATTTATTTGGCGACAGTGATGGCGATGGGGTCAATGATCCTCTAGATCAATGCCCTAACACCCCTTCAGATGAGCAAGCAGATTCAGAGGGTTGTGCCGAGAGTCAAAAAGATCCCGACAACGATGGAATTTCAGGAGTAAACGATAACTGCCCAAACACCTACAATCCTAATCAGCTTGATACTGATGGTGATGGTCAGGGCGATGCATGTGACCTAGACGACGACAACGATGGCGTACCAGACACCCAAGACAATTGTCCTTTAACTATCAATGCAGACCAACAAGACACTGATCAAGACGGCTCAGGCGATGTTTGTGATTTAGATTCTGATGGAGATGGATATCCAGATGATTCAGACGTCTTCCCTTTAGATCAGACTGAATGGCTCGATACAGATAATGATGGCATAGGGAACAATGCAGACACAGATGATGACAACGACAACTATTTAGACGCTGAAGATCAGTTTCCATTAAATCCTAAAGAATGGTTGGACACCGATTATGACGGTATAGGAAATAATGAAGATTTAGATGATGACAACGACCAATACTTGGATACAGAAGATGCATTTCCATTAAACTCACTGGAGTGGTTTGATACTGACAACGATGGTATAGGTAACAACCAAGACACTGAAGATGATGGAGACGGATATTTGGACAGTGATGAATATGAATGTAATTCAGATCCTTTGGATGCTAGATCCACTCCCGAAGATTATGACGGTGATTTTGAGCCAGATTGTTTGGATAATGATGATGACAACGACGGATGTTTGGATAGTGATGATCTGTTCCCACTCAACGAGAATGAATGTGCCGATACTGATGGAGATGGAATAGGAGACAATCAAGATTTTGATTCAGACAACGATGGGGTTTGGAACGACAGAGATGCCTTTCCATTAGACCCATCAGAATCTATGGACACAGACGGGGATGGAATAGGAGATAATGCAGATCCAGATAAGAACAACGATGGATTCCCAGATGAGCGAGTGATTGTTTCAACTGTACTAACCCCAAACCAGCCCGGATTGGAGTCAACATGGATGATTATCAACATAGACGAAAATCCATATACTTCGGTAAAGGTGTACAGTCCAGATGGGAGTGAAGTGTATTACAGTCCAAATTATAAGAACGATTGGAAAGGGACCAATATAAGAACAGGAAATCCATTACCAACAGGCCCATATTATTATCGCATAAACAGAGGAGGAATACCCCAAGAACCCATAGAAGGATGGCTTTATATATTTAATGGAGGATCTAGTAATTGATTGAAAACAGAATTTCTGGAAGTATTGTAGCATTTTTCTTTGTAGAAAAGCAAGTTTAATTGCAGGAATACTTTGCTACAATTAGACCATCAGATTTTCTGATTTCGAGAATTTTATCATAATCCCTAAGATGAAAATAAGAAAAATCAAATCCGTCCACAAGAATGGAGGGGTAAGAATAATTCATGTTGTAAATCACTCTATTTCCAACCTGAGGTTCCAAAACGGTTCCGTCATGGTAAATTTGATTGTAATCATTTATCAATACCTCGTTGCATAAAAAAGATTCTGAATTAACATCTACAGTTCCTGAAACAACAGAAGTTTTATATATATTACTTAAATATACAGGACCAGTTTTTGGGGGATTAAAATTAACGGAATTATTGGACTGAACCGAAGAAGCTGTATTGCTTGCAGCATCAAAAATACTTGTCGATGAACTTGGAATAACGGTTAAAACTTCTTTTCCTGTAATGGGTAATCCATTCATTGGAAGCAATAAATCAAATACATTTCCATAGTTAGCTACAACCGAAGGGTTTATTGACGTTAGATTTGCAGCACTCCCGTTTTGAACAAGAGCTAAGGGTAAAATCTGTTGTTAAAATTGGATTGGATGAAGCGTTGGTAAAAATGTTTTCGTTGAAAACTACACGAATAGAAGTATTGTCATCTGAAATCGTTGTACTAGTAATAAAAGGAGCAAGTTTGTCGTTTAAATACACCTGATTAGCTCCATTGATTTGACTATTTGCAGAAACCCCAGCACAATTAAATATTGAAACAGGTGATGTTATTGGATTAATACTGACCAATTCATCTCCATTTGGAACACCATTCAATGCAATTGTAATTTGATATTTTAAGGGAGCAGCACTGTTATCCATAGCAGTACCATCATCCCAGTACCAACCTCCGTTGGTGTAAGGAAAAACTTGGAGTGCTGGTGCATCTCTTTCCAAATAATCTGGAGCCGTTCGGTCTTGAGAAAGACCTATCCAGGTATTACCCACTCCAGTTGTATTGTCATTAAATCCAGGGACCATGTAGTTGAATTCTTCAGGAGAATTGTAAACTAGAAGATCCCCACCAGCATTTTGTGCTTTTAACTTTTCGGCAGACCAACTGTCAGCGGTAGTTGATCTATAATATGAATGTGCACAAGATAAACCTATAGGATACGAGGTTATATATGTGTAACCTGGTATTGCTCGTGGATTTGGTTCAATAATTTCTAGTACTCCATTTAAATTATTTGTGTTTTCGTTTAAATCATTTAAAAGTCCAGTAGAGACATGTTGAGCCCAATCTTCATTTCCTCCAGAATTGTTGGGCTCTACAGGGGGGTTGTTCCATTGATTGGTAAAGTTATAATTACCAAGTTTTGTAATGGTAATGGGGAGGTTTGAGGCCAAAGTAGCATCACCACCACTCAGACTCAATATAAAGTCTGTAACCTCTATACAGGTAAGCGTGCTACAGGTAGAATTTGAATAAATTTCTTGATCAAAAGTCAAGTCAATTTTCAAGTTGTCGTTATCAATACTGGATGCAGTAATACTTGAAAATTGAGCAAAAGTAATATTAGAAATGAATAAAAACAGAAAACCTATTTTTTTATATGAGCTAAAACTTTTCTTATTCATACAATATAAATATAATAGCCTTCCAATTCAATTGACTTTTACTAGTCTATCAAAGGTAAGAATAATTTAAAAAGGATTTTTATTTCATAACCATTTAAATATTAACTAAGAATAGTGTTGAATTTATCAATAGATTCTATTAAATTTATCTATTAAAATATAGTGATTAAAACCGTATTTCTAAATTGTATTAAATGCGAAGAATAGTTTTATCCCTTTTAGGGATTCTAATACTTATTGCTTCTTTCTTGGGAGCAAAATCAATAATTGACAGTAAAAGAACAAATAAACCGATTTCCGAAAAAACAATCAAAAAAGTTTTTGGAATGGAAGTTACCAATACGAGTATACCCATTATAATTCCTGCTAACGGGGTATTGACTGCAAAAAGACGACTTGTATTATTTTCCGAAGTCCAAGGTGTTTTCCAAGGGAAATCAAAACTCTTTAAAACGGGTCAAGAATATAAAAAAGGAGAAGCAATTATAACAATTAATGATCGTGAATTTAGGTCATCTGTTATTGCTGCTAAAAGTAATCTTTATAATCTATTAATTGCAATAATGCCTGATCTAAGATTAGATTATCCTCAACTTTATCCCAAGTGGAAGGGTTATTTAAGAAAATTTGAAATTGAAAAACCAATTGCAAATTTGCCAAAGATGTCCGAAAAAGAAGCATATTTTATTTCAGGCCGAGGAATAACCTCATCCTACTATTCGATAAAAAACTTAGAAGAACGATTATCAAAATATCAAATCAAAACTCCGTATAAAGGAATCCTCACAGATGTTCAAGTTACCGAGGGCACATTGGTTCGAGTAGGTCAAAAATTGGGTGAGTTTATTGATCCTAGCGAATATGAACTTGAGGTTTCAGTCAGTAAAATTTATGCTGATTTATTGAGCATTGGTCAAGAAGTAGTTTTGAAAAACTTAGATAAATCAAAATCTTTTTCAGGGAAGATAGATACGTATAAATGGAAAAGTAGACCAAAACTCTCAAACAATTAAAGTATTCATTGCAGTTCAAGATTCAAATTTGAAAGAAGGTCAGTTCCTAGAAGCCCAACTCAAAGCAAGGGATCAACCAAACGCTTTTGAAATTGACCGCAGCTTATTGCTAGAGGGGAATCAACTTTATACAATACAAGATTCAATGTTAAAACTTATTGCTGTTGAACCTGTCTTTTTTTCAGATAAAAAAGTTGTGTTAAAAGGTATACCGGATGGAACAACTCTTCTGGCCAAACCGGTTATTGGGGCATATTCAGGAATGTTAGTTCAAATTTTTGAATAAATTATAGGGTCAGAAGTATAAAGAATGAGAAAATTAATCCAATATTTTATTAAATATCATGTTGCAGTAAATGTAATTATTATTGCAGTAATTATTTTTGGGGTTGTAGGAGCATCTTTACTCAAGTCTTCCTTTTTTCCTTTGACAGACTCTAAGATTATAAAAGTCAATGTAATCTATCCTGGTTCATCTCCAAAAGAAATAGAGGAGGGAGTTGTTCTTAAAATAGAAGATAATCTAAAGGGGCTAGAAGGTGTTGAACGGGTAACTTCTACTTCTCTAGAAAACAGCGGAGTAATCAATGTAGAAATCGAAAAAGGGCGTGATGTTGATTTTATGCTTCTTCAAGTTAAAAATGCGGTTGACCGAGTTCCATCATATCCAATAGGAATGGAACCTCTGGTTGTTTCAAAGCAAGAACAAATAAGACCTACTATTAGTTTTGCTATTAGTGGGGAAGGAATCCCTCTAGCTACACTTAAACAAATAGGGAGACAAGTTGAAAATGATATTCGAGCAATAGACGGAATATCACAAATTAATATTTCGGGCTATCCAGAAGAAGAAATAGAAATCGCAGTGATTGAGGAAAATTTATTGGCATATAACCTAACATTCAGTCAAATAACACAAGCAGTTGCAAATTCAAATCTTTTGATAACTGGAGGAACAATAAAAACTAGATCAGAAGACTTTTTAATTCGTGCCAATAACAAAAAATATTATGCAAATGAATTGGCAAACTTAATTATAAGAGCAGATAATCAAGGAACTACGATTAGACTTAAAGACGTCGCCATTATTAGGGATCGCTTTTCAGAAACACCCAATCAATCTTTTTTTAACGAAAATATTTCCGTAAACTTTACCATAAACAGCACCAATTCTGAGGATCTTATATCGTCTGCAGAGAAAATCAAAGCCTATATCGAAGACTTCAATCAAAAACAAGAAAATGTAAAACTGAATGTTTTAAATGATCAATCGATTACACTAACTCAAAGAACACAATTGCTGTCAGAAAATGCCCTCATAGGAGTGTTTTTGGTATTAATTTTTTTATCCTTATTCCTAAACACTCGTTTGGCATTTTGGGTTGCTTTTGGATTACCCATTTCTTTTTTAGGGATGTTTATTTTTGCGGGATATTTTGATGTAACCATAAATGTCCTTTCTCTTTTTGGTATGATTATCGTAATTGGTATTCTTGTAGACGATGGGATTGTAATTGCCGAAAATATTTATCAGCATTACGAAAAAGGAAAATCTCCTGTACAAGCATCAATTGATGGAACTCTTGAGGTAATACCACCAATCTTGTCTGCCATTGTAACCACTATTTTAGCATTTTCGCTTTTCCTGTTTTTAGACAGTACAATAGGTGATTTTTTTGGTGAAGTATCGGTTGTAGTAATCATTACCTTGCTTTTTTCTCTAGTTGAAGCACTGATTATTTTGCCTGTTCATTTAGCCCACTCTAAAGCCCTAAAGCCTCAAGATCAAAATCCTAAAAAACTACTAGCTAAAATATTTTTTAAATTAAGATACATCAACACTTTTGGGGATAACCTAATGAACTGGATGCGAGACCGAATATATTCGCCCATTCTAAGTTTTTCTTTAAAAAACAGAATATTGGTGTTTTCTATTTTCTTGGGCTGCCTCATTTTATCATTTGGGTCTGTAGGTGGAGGAATTATCAGAACATCTTTTTTTCCACAAATTGCCAGCGACCGAGTATCCATAAATTTACAAATGCCTAACGGGACCAACGAGCGCATAACCGATTCAATCATCAACACAATCGAACGAAAAGCAAAACAAGTAAATCAAGAATTAACCAGTAAATTCCTTTCCGGGACGGACAAGATACTCTTTCAAAACATAGTTAAAAATATTGGTCCAGGTTCCTCAAAGGGAAGTTTAATAATCAACCTGCTTCCTGGAGAAAATCGCCCTACTAATTTGAGTTCAACTATTGTAGCTAATCGAATTCAAGAGAGTGTAGGAAATATAATTGGAGTTGAAAGCCTTGTTTTTGGATCAGGAGGAAATTTTGGAGGCTCACCAGTATCGGTTTCCCTATTGGGGGATAACATACAAGAATTAAAAGCTGCAAAAAAAGAACTCAGAACAATCTTAGAAAACAATTCTACCCTAAAAGACATAACAGACAATGATCCATTAGGAATAAAAGAAATTCAGTTAGAATTGAAAGATAATGCATACCTCTTAGGCTTAGATTATCGTTCTGTAATGAGTCAGGTGAGGGCAGGATTTTTTGGAGTCGAAGCGCAACGATTTCAAAGAAATCAAGATGAGATTAGGATCTGGGTTCGATACGATCGTCAAAATCGATCCTCCATAAATGATTTGGATCAAATGCGAATATTAACCCCCACAGGAAATCGAGTACCCTTAACAGAAATTGCAAATTATAGTATTGCTAGAGGTGAAGTAGCGGTTAATCATTTAGACGGAAGGAGAGAAATTCAAATTTCTGCAGATATTAAAGATCAAAAAACAACCAGTTCAACTGATGTCATGAACGATTTGAAAACGGTTGTTTTACCCAAAATATTATCTAAATACCCTTCTGTTAGCCCTTCATTTGAAGGACAAAATCGCGAGGTACAAAAACTCCTCGATTCATTGCGCCTAGCAGGATTGTCTATTCTAGCTTTGATTTATATTACCATCGCTTTTGCTTTTAGAAGTTACAGTCAACCCGTTCTTTTAATTCTCCTTGTTCCCTTGAGTTTAACTGCAGTTTTCTGGGGACATTGGATTCATGGTTTCTCGGTTAATGTTTTGTCTTTATTGGGAATAATTGCTCTAATAGGAATCATGGTAAATGATGGACTTGTTTTTATTGGAAGGTTCAACGGTAACTTGAAAGACGGGATGATATTTGATGATGCCTTATATGAGGCAGGGAAATCTCGTTTCAGAGCAATTTTTTTAACTTCAATTACTACTATTGCAGGATTAACACCTCTTATTTTTGAAAAGAGTTTACAAGCTCAGTTTCTAAAACCGATGGCGATCTCTGTTGCTTATGGAATAGGGTTTGCAACCTTACTAACCCTTTTGGTATTGCCAATGTTTTTGTCTTTTAGCAATCAACTTAAAGTAGGTTTAAAATGGATCTTAACGGGTCAAATAATTGCAAAAGAAAAAGTTGAACGAGCAGTTATTGAACAAGCTGAAAATAAATATATGTCAAATTCAGAAGAACAAAACTTACATAAATGATCTTATGTTTAAAAAGACACCCTCTTTGTAAATGAAAAATATAATTTTATACTTTCTATTTTTAGCAGGAGTTTTCAATGGAGCTTTCGCTCAAGAAACACGATTAACCAAGGATGATGCAATTTCACTGGTTTTAGAAAAAAATCATGGCATCTTATTAGCCAAGAATACGGTTAATATTGCTTCAAATAATAAAAGTTTGTTGAATTCAGGTTACCTTCCAATCCTTTCAGGAATAAGTAACGCAAATTATAACAATGGAGATAGAACAACAGAATTTCCCGAGCAATTCATAGAAGATCCCGCTACGGGCTTTAAAGTCCCTGCACCAAACAATGAATTACTAGGGGCAGAAAGTAGAAATTATGGTGCATCTATTAATTTAAATTACAACTTATTTGACGGTCTTGGTCGAGTTTTTAATTACAAAAAGCTAAAGGAACAATATAATTTAACCGAACTTCAGGCACGTGAAACCATAGAAAATACAATTTTACAATTGTTCAGTGTATACTACAATATTGCAACGCTTACCGAAAACAAAGAGGTTTTAAGGCAAGCTTTTATGGTTTCCAAATCCAGAATTAAACGTGCACAATATGCTTTTGAATTTGGCCAAGGATCTATGTTAGAAGTACTCAATGCTCAGGTTGATGCAACCAATGATAGTATTAACATCATCAATGCCGAACAACAGCTTAAAAACTCTAAACGAGACTTAAATTTTCTTTTAGGCCAAGAATTAAATACTTTTTTTGAAGTAGATACTGGTGTTATTTTTACTCCAAAAGAAGATTTACTCAATTATATGGAGATTTCAAAAAGCACAAACGTTTCACTTCTTCAACAAGACAAAAACTTATTGATTAATGAATACGATATTAAAGTAGCCAAATCGGGCTATTTACCCAAAATAGGCCTGAGGGGATCTTACGGATGGAATTATGCCCAAAATGCACCAAGCGCTTTTTTTCCGGGTATAAACAATACCAACCTCGACCTAGGATTATCTTTAAATTTAACTTGGAATATTTTTGATGGTGGAACATCTTCTGTACGAATCAAAAATGCTAAAATAGCTCTCAACAATCAAGAAATCTTAAAACAGCAATTAGAATTACAAATTGAAAGAGATTTGATGAATGCGCTTGAAATTTATCAAAACAGACAAGTTGTTTTTAGTATTCAAGAAAAAAATGTAGAAACCAACCAAAATAATTTTGATCGATCAAAGGAACAATTCAGTTTAGGGAGTATATCTTCAATTTCATTCAGACAAGCCCAGATCAATCTTATGAACGCCCAAACCAACAAGAATAAAGCAAAGTATGATGCTAAATTAGCAGAACTACAACTTCTTCAACTTACAGGGCAACTCCTCAACGTGGAATTTTAAAAACCTTTTAAAAGAGTAAGTCCCCGTTGACTAAAAATTGTTTTTGTGAAGAAGTTTATCAAAACCATAAACTTGATGGAGAATCGAAATAATAAAAGTCAATACTATGGACTTTTGAGCAATTACTTGAAGCATCCATTCTGCTTCCGTAAAAATCTTTCCGGGGCCAATTTCAGGTCCAAAAAATAGAATCCCCAAATAAACAAAAAGGAGAACACAAAAGGATAAATAACCCATAACATATTGGTTGTTTAACAAATTGGAGTGGTACACCGTCATGCTGTGAAGGATACAAAGCAAAAACAGAATTAAAAAAGCACCGTTGGCAAAATATACATGTAAACTAAAATTAAGATCATGAGGAACAAAACCAATTCCTGCATAAAAACCCCCAGCCAACAACCCAATCGGCTTGCTCAATCGAGCATAAAATTGAGCTTTTTTAGAGTCATTTAAAACTTTAAACACTTCCTTGAATTGAATGTAAAAAAACATCAAAGTAACTCCAATAAGGATCAATCCCCCATTGAATAAAAGCATTGAAGCGGTGTTGTTTTTTTGGATTATTGCAGGATTGGATTGATTCGTATTGGTTTTTAATTCTCCTAATTCACTCAAAAAGTTATGAGTAAACGAGTAGTGATCGGATTTAAACCCTATTCCCTCTTTTTCTGAACCCGGGTGAAGATAAGCCGATGCAATGCAACTCAAAAAAAATAGTGTAATGGAAAGTATTGGGAGTTTAACGAGAGCAAGTTTAATTTTTTTCACAGATACATTTGATTAGGCACAATTAAATTTAAGATCTTTTTAAAGGTTTAATCTCATAAATCTATTTTTTTTCAAAAGTATTAAGTATAAATATTACTTTCAAAATGAAATTATTTTTTCTAAATTTAGGTCAACTTTTATCTATATTTTATGAAAAACTATCTTTATTTATTGGTATTGAGTGCCAGTTCAACAACAGCTCAATGGTTCGAGAAAACATCTTGTAACAAAAACGAAGAGAAAATAATGCACAGTTTTTGTGCTCCTAACCAAGGTAAAAACGGAATACCACAGTCATAATTTAATATTAATTAATTTAAACTAATCTAAATGAAAAATTTAATTTTTACACTAAGCCTTTTATTTTCATTTGAACTAACTGCACAAATTGTAGTGTTTCAACCGGTTCACGTTCCTGCGGATAAAATTGATGAATTTTTGAATATCGAACTCAATTACAGCAAAAAAACAGCACAAGATGCCGTAAATAAAGGAGAATTAGAATACTGGATTTTATTGGAAAGCACCAACCCAAAACCCGATGGATTCAATTACATATGGGTCAATGCTTATAAAGATATTGCAACAGCTGTAAATAAAGGTTCTTGGTGGAATAACTCAAAAAATGTAGTTGGGGTTGAAACACCAATTTTATACAGCTCTTTTTCGGGCTTAAAAGCCGATCGAAGATACTATTATAAAATGGAGCAGGAAATTGAGCCAAGAGGAGATTTTGAATATGTAATTTTAAATTTTACTAACACAAATGAGGTTCAAAAACACCTAAAAGAAATGGACCAATATGTAATCCCTCACTTCAAAAAAATCATGTCTAAACATGGAATGATGGCATGGGGGTCGGCTTCCAAAATAACTCCTCAAGGAGATGATGTAGCCACTATGATGACATATGACTCTTATGATACTCTTGAGCATGTCATGGAGCATTTGTCAGGAGAAGGGGTAATTGGAGGTTTAGACTTCGATAAGCTAACACCAATTCAGTGGTCTATGCGCCCTGTAATGAGAATTAAAGCAGTAACAGGACCTAAACAATAATCAAGAGAATATTAATTAAAGAAAAAGCCCTGCGTTTGCAGGGCTTTTTTTATTGGATATAAAATATAAAAAAGTCTAATTATTGTTCGGTTTTTGAAATTGATTTACACGAATAATTTTCCCATCCTTAAGTTGGAAACTTTCTTGCGCAGCAATTTTCTTAGTTTTTCCTTCTGCATCAGTATACTCTTCATTAGTCCATAACAAAACCCATTCGTCACCTTCATCGCTTTCAACGGCAATCCAAACTGCAGGATTAACAGAAATTTTAAAGTTCTTAAGGAAAGATTCAAACGTATTTGAGAAAGCTTCTATACCTCTGATTACAGTGCCGTCTCCGTTTCCAATAATTATTTCGGAATGGATATTCTTTTTTACAGCTTCAAAGTCATTGTTTTCAGCCCCTTTTTGTACATCAAGAACAACTTTTATGTTCTCCGGATTTCCGATTTTCCAGTTACTTGAATAAGTAGCTTCATATCCATAATCAATAGATTGAGAGGTCATAGCAGCAATCTCTTTTCTTAAACTGGTGGGATCAAAGTAATAAAGTGCAGTAACAATTTTATCTCCTTTCCATTGATAAGCAAAATGTCCAGGAATGGTGTTTTTGGTTCCAGTAAAGTTTCCTTCACCTTTCCAAGAAGCCCAAACCATTGTCCACTTAGATCCATCTTCATAAGTTGCAGTTTCTGAATTGAGCCACCCCCAATTAATGTCTTTATACAATTGATGATGACTTTTAAACCCATTGATCAGATCTCTTTTTGAGACCTTATCGGTTGAGCCTAAATAGGCTCTTAGGGTATCAACCATAAGGCTTTCGAATAAATTAAAATCGTTTTTGGTGTAGTCATTTTGCATTTTTTTGATAAGTTCTGCTTTATCATCGTATTTAATTTTCCCTGTGCTTTTTGGTCCTTGAGCCCAAACAAACCCTCCTACAAGCAAACAAATAAATAATAGTTTTTTCATGTTTTAAAATTAAGATTAAAGGGGAAAGATAAGAATCAATTGTTTAATACAATTAATTTCTTTAAGGATAAATCATTAATAAATGTTTAAATCATTATATTCTAAAACTATTTGAAGATTAAAACATATATTTAATAAAAAGAATATGAATGAAATTATAAAACGATTAATTGCAATTATAACGGTATTATTTTTAAGTCTTCTTCTAAATAAAGCAACTACTTTAGATCAACAAACAATAGTTCTGGTAAGTTTAGGCCTTCAAATTTTGGTCATAATTTTTGCAATTCAGTTTGTGGTTTTTCTGATTTCATTTTTTTTAAAAACAGAACACTTTTATGATTTAACAGGAGGGATTACCTATATTTCTGTTGTTCTATTTGCACTTTATCAGCAACATTTGACTGAAGTTTTAAATTTGCGGTCAATAATTTTAGCAAGCCTAATATTGATTTGGGCCCTACGTTTGAGTTCTTTTTTGTTTCTGAGGATCAAAAAGGCTGGAAAAGACCGTAGGTTTAATCAAATTAAAACCAGTTTTACACGTTTTATGTTGGCTTGGACTCTTCAAGGGTTTTGGGTGTTTATGTGTACGCTTCCCGCGATAACCACTTTCGCTTCAGAATCAAAACCCATGGATATTTATTTAATTTTAGGGACATTGCTTTGGTTTTTTGGTTTTTTTATTGAAGTAACAGCTGATCGACAAAAATCAGCATTTAATCGAGACCCCAAAAATCACGGCAAATTTATTTCGACAGGGCTTTGGTCTATATCAAGACATCCAAATTATGTAGGAGAATTACTCTTGTGGACAGGGATTTCAATAATATCTTTCCCCACCTTTGAAGGCTTTCAATACTTGGCTCTCATATCGCCTTTTTTCACCTATTTTTTACTTACCCGAGTGAGTGGAGTAAACCTCCTTGAGGCTAGTGCTGATAAAAAGTGGGGAGCTTCTGAAGCCTATCAAAAATACAAAAAAAACACCCCGATTTTTTTTCCGTTTAAAAATTAGTTTCAACAAACATTTTTTGCTCAATTTTATATGTACATTTGATTTGAATTCTAAATTACTAAACAAAAAATCATGTCAAATAGTTTTTTAAAATCACCTACTCCAATCAACGAGCCCGTAAAGTCATACGCGCCAAAAACCCCAGAACGTGCCCTAATAACCGCAACATACGATGACCTTTTTTCTAAAGAAATTCATATCCCGATGAAAATAGGAGGAGAAGAAGTAGATTCCTCCCAAACCAACACCATGCATCCTCCTCACGACCACAAGCAGCTTTTGGGAACCTATAGCTTGGCATCGGAATCACATGTAGAACAAGCAATTGCTGCAGCATTAGAAGCCAGAAAGTCATGGGTAACAATGCCTTTTGCAGCAAGAGCTGCAGTTTTCTTAAAAGCAGCCGAACTGATTGCAGGTCCCTATCGTTATATCATCAACGCATCTACAATGATTGCCCAATCCAAAACTGTGCACCAAGCAGAAATTGACGCAGCTTGTGAGTTTATTGATTTCCTCAGATTCAATGTGCGTTTTGCTGAGGAAATATATCAAGACCAACCTACCTCTTCTGGAGGAGTTTGGAATCATGTTCACTATCGTCCATTGGAAGGATTTATCTACGCAGTAAGTCCCTTTAACTTTACAGCAATTGCAGGAAATCTTTCAGCCGCTCCAGCACTTATGGGGAATACTATTGTTTGGAAACCAAGTGACCATCAAATGTTTTCTGCAAAAGTTATTATGGATGTTTTCGAAGAAGCAGGATTACCTAAAGGAGTAATAAATATGATAAATGGAGATCCAGAAATGGTAACCAACACCATTCTTAAAAGTCCTGATTTTGCCGGAATCCACTTTACGGGATCAACACAAGTATTTAAAAATATTTGGGAAAAAATAGGGAGTAACATTCACAACTACAAAACCTATCCAAGAATTGTTGGGGAAACTGGAGGGAAAGATTATATCGTAGTCCATAATTCAGCTGAGGTTACCGAAGTTGTTACAGCAATAGTTCGCGGAGCCTTTGAATTCCAAGGGCAGAAATGCTCTGCAGCTTCAAGAGTTTACCTTCCTAAGTCAAAATCAAAAGTCATTTTAGATCAGATGGTTAGAGATATAAAAACTATTACACTCGGGTCTCCCAGAGAATTGAAAAATTTTATGACTTCAGTAATTCATAAAGGATCTTTTGACCGTCTTAGTGCGGCGATTGAACAAGCAAAAAAAGATTCAGATGTAGAGGTTTTAGTTGGAGGAACTTATGACGATTCAAAAGGATATTTTATTGATCCTACAGTTTTAGTGACTACAAACCCAAAGTATGACACTATGGAACGCGAATTATTTGGCCCTTTGGTAACCGTATATATATATGAAGATAAACAATGGGAAGATACCCTGAAATTGGTTGATTCAACTTCTGAATATGCTCTTACAGGAGCCATAATGGTTAAGGATCGCATTGTAATAGAAGAAGCACGTATTGCTTTAGAAAATAGCGCAGGAAATTTCTATATCAACGACAAACCAAGTGGAGCTGTGGTAGGACAACAACCTTTTGGAGGTGCCCGTGGATCTGGGACAAATGATAAAGCTGGATCAAAACAAAATCTTTTACGCTGGGTATCCCCTCAATTGGTAAAAGAAACTCTAAATCCACCAACAAATTACCGTTACCCCTACATGGATGAATAGTATTTTTGAAAATACTCGAGTCGCTTTTGCATCAAAAACTGATTTAGAACTCAGGAAGAGTTATTGGCTTTTTAGATTAATTGCATCTCCTTTGTTGAATAAGATTGGAAGACTATCTGTTCAGATCTTACTTAAACTACGAGCCCCGATAGAGGGCCTAATTCGATCAACCATGTTCAGTCATTTTTGTGTAGGAACTACCTTGGAAGAATCTCAATTAGTAGTCAAAAAATTAAAGAATATCAATGTAGATTCCTGCTTAAATTATTCGATAGAGGGGGTAAAATCAGAAATTGGTTTTGAAAAAAGTCTTGATCAAATTTTAAAAATATTAGCAATTTCAGACCCCAATTTGGGAACCCCTTTTGTAGTTCTAAAACCAACAGGTTTTGGCGCAATTTCACTTTTCAAAAAAGTAAGCGAAAGCATCAAGCTTTCATCAAGTGAAATTGAAGCCTGGGAAAGGGTAAAAAAAAGATTTCAAATCTGTTGTGACAAAGCAGTCCAACGAAATCTAAAAATCCTTGTAGATGCTGAAGAAAGTTGGATTCAACCTGCTTTAGATCACTTGGTCGAAGATTTGATGGAAACCTATAATAAAGAAAACATCATCGTTTATGCAACCATTCAAATGTATCTTTCAAATCGGTTACCCTATTTGAAATCACTATTAATAAAAGCTAAAAAAACAGGATATCAAGTAGGAATTAAACTCGTCAGAGGAGCTTATATTGAAAAAGAAACCGCCTATGCCCAAATCAATAAATTACCCAATCCTGTTTGTCCTTCAAAAGAAACAACAGATATAAATTTTGACAGGGCATTAGACTTGTTGTTGAAAAACTTAAGCAATGTCGCTGTCTTTGTAGGAAGTCACAATGAAGAAAGTACCCTTAAGGCCTTGCATCAAATGGAAACACAAGAGATTGCTAAAAACCACCCGAGAATATGCTTTGCTCATCTTTATGGAATGAGTGATAATATATCATTTAATTTAGCTGATCAAGGATACAATGTTGTAAAATATCTACCTTATGGTCCAATTAAAAGAGTTGTCCCCTACCTAATTCGAAGAGCTGAGGAAAATAGTTCAATTGCGAATCAAACATCAAGAGAAATGGAACTCATTCAAAAAGAAATCAAAAGAAGAAAACAAATTTGAGCGTAAATATGAAACCCATTACCATCATAAAAAATCGTTCCGATATTGGAGCAGGGACTAGAGGTTCAGATTTAGGGATTGATGCAATTGAAATAGCAGCAATCAATCAAAATAACGGTTTTTTTAACGAACACCCTTTTGTAGATGTCCCTTCTCACAATGAAACGATTTACAATAAAAAATTCTTTGAAATGAAACATCGACTTGGCTTTGTTTTGGAACAATGTCAACGGGTATGTAATTCAGTAAGTAAAATTTTAGAGCAAGATCAATTTCCCCTAATCCTTTCGGGAGATCATTCCTCAGCTTTTGGATCTCTAGCTGGGATTCAAAAAGCTTATCCTGATAAAACAATTGGAGTTTTATGGATTGATGCACATGCCGATCTTCATTCTCCTCTAAGTACTCCCTCTGGGAATGTGCATGGAATGCCATTAGCAGCAGCCCTTGGTTTTAATAATCAAAACCTAGCCATAAATGAAATGAATCAAGAGACCCTTGCCCTATGGGAAAATCTCAAAAAAGTAGGTGGAGACACCCCCAAAGTAATTTCAAAACATCTTGTGTATTTTGGGGTTCGAAATACAGAAGAACCTGAAGATAAGGTCATCAAAGAGAATAATATTAAAAATTATTCTGTCCACGAAATTCGATATCGTGGGCTGGAACTCTGTGTAAATGAAACTTTGGAACGCCTGAGGGATGTCGATATGATTTATATTTCCTTTGATGTTGACAGTATGGATTGCGATTTGATTTCAAAAGGAACAGGAACACCAGTTTCTAAGGGTTTTGATGTTGACGAAGTCGTAGCGATAATTCAAAAAGCTATGGAATCAAAAAAGGTGATTGGTCTCGAAGTAACCGAGGTAAACCCTCTTTTAGATAATAAAGGGAATCGAATGGCAGAAGCTGCTTTTGAAGTAATTCAAAGACTTTTTCAAAAAAACTAATCCAGTAGGAAGATATTTAACCCTTCAAAAAAACTTATCTTGCGCCATATCTAATTTAGCCCATTATTATGGATTATAAAATAGGAGATCAGGTAGTACTCAGTATTCAACGCGCAACCGACCTCGGATATGTAGTATTGATTGACGATGAATTTGAAGGTCTTTTGTTTCGCAACGAAGTCTTCCAGCCATTGGGAAGAAATAAGGACATAAAAGGCTACATCAAAAACATTCGTGAGGATGGAAAAATTGATGTATCCCTTCGACCACTGGGTTTTTTAAATGTAATTGATTTGGATTGTGATGTTGTCATGGACGCTCTAAAGAATCAAGGACATCTAATGCTTACCGATAAAAGTACACCCTTAGCCATCAAAGGCCAACTCAATATGAGCAAAAAAGCATTTAAAAGAGCCTTAGGTTTTTTGTATAAACGTAAACTAATACGATTATTAGATGACCGGATTGAGTTAATTTAATCGCAAATATTTAATAAAGATCACTTGATGCAGGGCCATAAAGTTATTGTATCTTCGCAAACGTATGGGCGAAAAAAAAGCTTACCCTATGAAATTTGAAGATCTCGGCCTAGAGCCATCGCTTTTAAAAGCAATACAAGAAAAAGGATATACTGAACCTTCCCCAATACAAGAAAAAGCAATTCCAGTAATTTTAAAAAGAAAAGATGTTTTAGCTTCTGCACAAACTGGAACGGGAAAAACAGCAGGATTTACGCTTCCATTACTACAAGTATTATCCCAAACCAAATCAGATAGACACCGTAAGGTTCGCGCACTGGTACTAACTCCTACTCGTGAGTTAGCAGCCCAAATCTATGATAACGTAAAAGAATACAGTACCTATATTGATATTCGTTCGACTGTTATTTTTGGAGGAGTCAATCAAAAACCACAAGTTACAACCCTACGTAAGGGAGTAGATATATTGATAGCAACCCCAGGGCGTTTGTTAGATCTCCATAGCCAAAAAGCATTGTCCTTAAAACAAATAGAAATTTTAGTTCTCGATGAAGCCGATCGTATGCTTGATATGGGTTTTCAGCGCGACATCAATAAAATCATGAATTTGTTACCCAAAAGAAGACAAAACCTCTTATTTTCGGCAACTTTTTCAAAAGAAATTAAAGCCCTTGCTCAAGGAATTTTACACCAACCTGTATTGGTAGAAGCAACCCCAGAAAACACTACTGTAGAAGCAATCGATCAAAGAGTATATAAAGTAGATAAAGGTAGAAAAGCAGAATTAATCATAAAATTGATTAAGGAAGGAAAGTGGACACAAGTATTGGTTTTTACACGAACCAAACACGGAGCAAACAACCTGGTCAAAAAAATGTTGAAAGCCGGTATTGCAGCAGCAGCAATTCATGGAAACAAAAGTCAAGGAGCCCGTACCAAGGCTCTTGCTGGATTTAAAGACGGGTCGGTTGAAATATTAGTTGCAACTGATATTGCGGCTCGTGGTCTTGACATTCCATTATTGCCCCATGTCATCAATTTTGAATTACCTAATATCCCAGAAGATTACGTTCACCGTATTGGAAGAACAGGAAGAGCAGGAGCGAAGGGAGAAGCAATTTCTCTTGTATGCATTGATGAAAAGAATTACTTAAAAGATATTGAAAAACTCGTGGGTCTTCGCATCCCTTCAGAAGTAAAAGAAGGGTTTGAACCTGACCCGAACATTAAACCCGATCCAAAAAAACAAAAAGGGGGTAGAAATCCACAAAGGAACCGTAAACATTCGGGAAGCTCCAGTCGTTCGAAAAAAACAAACCGTTCAGGGGGTTCTAGAAACAGAAATAATCGCCACTAAGAAAGACCTGCAGCACGCTTTATAAAAGTTTGGTAACGTCGATAAATCCCACGCGTTTTTGCATTGCGAGCATATTTACATCGAAACAATTCATGAATAATCAAATGTTGTGCATCAGTAGCTCTGTTCATGGCTTCATAGGTTTGGGCATCATCCCATTCAAAATCAAGCTCACCAGTATCTTTATCATAGAATCCAATAATCTCGGTTTCCATATCATACTGTACAGATACTCTGCGTTTCATAAAGACTTATGGCTTTATTTTTAGCACTAATTTACCCATTTTATCTCCATTAAATAATCGGTAAAATGTATCTCTAAAGTTTTCAATACCCTCGTAAACGTCTTCTTTTGCTTTGAGTTTTCCTTCAGCCATCCACTGAGACATTTCTTTCATTGCATCACTATATTTTGGAACATAATCCAACACCACCATTCCTTTCATAGAACCACGATTAACCAAAAGAGACATATAGTTTTTAGGTCCTTGAACAGCTGTTGTATTATTGTATTGTGAAATGGCTCCACATATTACAATACGCGCATTCTTTCGAATAAAGATTAAAGCTGCATCGAGAATGTCCCCACCAACATTATCGAAATAAACATCAATCCCATCTGGGCAATGTTGTTTGATCCCTGAGATTACGTTTTCATTTTTATAGTCTATGGCACCATCAAAACCAAGTTCTTCGGTCATATGAGCACATTTTTCAGGACCACCAGCAATACCAATTACACGACAGCCTTTTATTTTTGCAATTTGACCTACAACAGAACCAACTGCTCCAGCTCCGCCTGAAACTAAAACAACATCACCTTCTTTAATCTCACCAACTTCTAGAATTCCAAAATATGCTGTCATTCCAGGCATTCCCAAAACACCTAAATATTTAGTAATATCAGCCCAATTGGGGTCGACTTGTACAAAACCATTTCCATCTCCTACATAATACTGTTGTACTCCACCCCAGCCACTTACATAATCTCCGACTTTGAATTTAGTATCTCCTTTTGTTTCTATAACTTTTCCAACACTCCCAGCTCTCATAACTTCTCCTATTCCTACTGGAGGTATATACGATCGGTTGTCGTTCATCCAACCTCGCATCGCTGGGTCAAGAGAAACATGACTTTGTTCTACGAGAATTTCGCCTTCCTTGAGTGGAGCTACTGTTTCTTCTACAAAACTCCAAGTCGATTCGTTTGGCATTCCTTTAGGACGTTCGGATAAAAGTTGTCTTTTATTAATCATATTTTATTTTTAAATAACTCCTCTAATATAGTCCGAATTCTAGTGAATTAGATAACTTATTGATTAAATTTTTTCATTTCTACCACGGCATTTAAAAGGTGAGCAGCTAATCGAGCGGTGTTAGCATCTTGGTCATATTTGGGGTTCAATTCTGCTAAATCTAGTGCAACAACTTTTTGGGTTTTGAAAAGATACTTTAAAACCTTGAAAACAAAAGAAGGGGAAAATCCAACAGGAGAAGGAGCACTAACCCCTGGTGCATAAGCTGAAGAAAACCCATCCAAATCAATAGTTAAATAAAGGTAATCGTGCTGTTGAACAAATGAATTTAATTGATTTTTTACTTCCTCGATGGAAGTTAATTCACAAATATCATTCAATAGGTATTTAACCCCTTTCTCTTTGGCAATCTTAAATAATTCAGGGCTGTTTGAAACAGATTGAATGCCTAGGGCAAAGTATTCTGTTCTGTTTTCATATTCGTTGAGAATTTGGTAAAATGGAGTCCCAGAATTGGGAAGTTCTTTTAGTGGGCGCAAATCGAAATGTGCGTCGAAGTTGATGATTCCTATGGAATTAATTCCTCTTTTTTGGACAGCTCGTTCAATCCCTGTAAAATGCCCATAGGCAACATCATGTCCACCTCCCAACACGATTGGAAATATGTTTTGAGTAAGCAGCTGTTCTGTAACTAATGAAAGTGCAGCTTGACATTTTTCCATATCCTGATTAACATCCCTAATATTTCCTATGTCAATTATTCTTTTTGGGGGATGATTAAAGGCAAGACGACTGAGTTGTTTTCGAATAGCTTCGGGACCATTTTTAGCACCAACCCGACCTTGATTTCTTCTTACCCCTTCATCACATGCATATCCGATTATTGCAAAATCAGGTTTTTCGACTTCGGTTAAATCGTTTTGTAAATTGATGCATTCGATCTGTTGACTCCAATATTGAACATTGAGTTTTGATGCAGATGTTCGACCTTTCCACAATTCTTTTTTGGGAGAATCATAATTCAAGTTATAAATATCTAGATCGATTGCATTCATAATTTAATTCTTAACTACTTTTCCGTTGACATAAACTTTTTCAATCAAATTTGATCCAAAACAATAGGGAAGCTCGGTCAGCGTATGAATGGGTTTTGTTAAAATTAAGTTAGCTTTTTTACCTACAGTTATTGACCCTACTTCTTGTTCTACACCCATTGCAAAAGCTCCATTGATTGTTGCTGCATTGATAGCCTCTTGAGGTGTCATTTTCATTTTTATACATGCTGTTGAAACAATAAAATTCATGTTCCCAGACGGAGCAGATCCAGGATTGTAATCCGAAGCCAAAGCCAAGGGAAGTCCTGCATCTATTATTTTTCGGGCTGGGGTATACGGAATTTCTAAGAAAAAGGAACAACCTGGTAAAGCAACTGGCATGGTTTTGCTTCCTTTTAAAACAGCTAAGTCCTCATCACGTATAAGCTCCAAATGATCTACCGAAAGGGCATTGTAATAAACTCCAATGCCAACTCCTCCTATTGCGTTAAATTGGTTTACATGTATTTTAGGTTTAAGACCATAATCTTGGGCAGTTTCTAAAACATACGCAGTATCTTCAGTAGTAAAATAGCCAGTTTCACAAAAAACATCAACTGCAGAAGCTAAGTTTTCTGCTTTGATAATAGGTAAAGTTTCTTCTAACATTGTTTTGAGAAACAACTCCTTATTCGATTTATGTGTCTCTGGAACCGCATGAGCTGCTAAGAATGTAGCTTGGATAGTTATGGGAAACTCATTTTGTAACCGTTTGATGACTCTTAACATTTTTAATTCAGACTTGGGGGTTAAACCATAGCCCGACTTTATTTCAATAGCTCCTGTCCCAAGACGCATTACTTCTTTAAGTCTTACTTTGCTTTGAAGATATAAGTCTTCTAAAGATGTGTTTTCTAAAACTTTAGCAGAATTTAGAATTCCACCACCCATTTCTGTAATTTCTTGATAACTAAACCCTTTGATTCGATCTTCGAATTCTCCCTCACGATTACCAGCATAAACCAAATGCGTATGTGAATCACACCAAGAGGGTAAAATCATTTTTCCTGTTGAGTCAACTATTTCATCAACCTCATATTCTGGGCATTCGTTCATTGGACCATAAGCTGCGATGACTCCCTTTTTTATGAGTAAATATGCATTTTGAATGCTAGGTAAAGTTTTCATTGCTTTTCCCGAAATAAAAATCTCTGATTTTTCTCGAACTTGAATTAATTCTTTGATGTTTTTAAAAAGGATATTCATCTAAAAAAGTTGATTAATAATTGAATCATCCACCAGATTTGGCAATGTAACTTTTAAATTGGGGGTTCGTTCCATTTCTCTTTTAATTGCAAAAACAGCCTCTTTGTTTCGAGCCCAACTTCGGCGAGCAACTCCATTGTTTACATCGAAGAACAACATGTTTTTAAGTCGTTCAGATGCTTCATGACTACCGTCGAGTAACATTCCAAAGCCACCGTTGATAACCTCACCCCAACCAACTCCACCTCCATTGTGTATTGATACCCAAGTCGCACCTCTAAAACTGTCTCCTATCACATTATGAATTGCCATGTCTGCAGTAAATTTACTGCCATCATAAATGTTAGAAGTTTCTCGATAAGGAGAATCTGTTCCACTTACATCATGATGATCTCTTCCCAAAACGATTGGGCCGATTTCATTTTTTGCAATGGAGGTATTAAATCCCTGGGCTATTTTTATGCGCCCTTCCGCATCTGCATATAAGATGCGAGCTTGAGAACCAACAACTAATTTATTTTTTTTTGCTTCTTTAATCCATCTAATGTTGTCTTGTATTTGTAATTGAATTTCTGGGGGAGCTGTTTTTTTAATTTCTCGCATTACCTTAAGAGCAATGGAATCTGTTTTGTCTAAATCTTCTGCTTTTCCGGAAACACATACCCATCGAAAAGGTCCAAAACCATAGTCAAAACAAAGTGGCCCAAGAATATCTTGTACATAAGAGGGATATTTAAAATCAATTTTATTTTTTGCCAGAATAGGAGCTCCAGCTCGAGAAGCTTCAAGTAAAAAGGCATTGCCATAATCAAAAAAATAAGTTCCTTTTTCGGTGTGTTTTTGAATAGCAGCAGCATGTCGCCTCAACGATTTTTGTACATGTTCTTTAAACAATTTTGGATTCTGTTGAAGCATTTGATTTGATTCATCATAAGACATTCCAACAGGATAGTACCCCCCTGTCCATGGAATGTGAAGCGAAGTTTGATCCGACCCTAAATGGACATGTATGTTTTTTTGATCAAAATATTCCCATACATCCACAACATTTCCGATGAAAGCTATGGAAACAACTTCCTTGTTTTTTTGTGCCGTTTCAATGCGACTAACTAAAGAAGGTAAATCATAAATCAATTCATCTACCCAGCCTTGCTCATGTCTTTTGACTGCTGCTTTGGGATTTACCTCTGCACATACCGTAATGCATCCACAGATGTTACCTGCTTTGGGTTGGGCTCCGCTCATTCCACCTAAACCAGCAGTTAGAAAGACCTTTCCAGCAACAGTTTCTTTAGGACTTAAAATCATCCGAAAAGCGTTTAGTAGAGTAATGGCAGTGCCATGAACAATTCCTTGAGGTCCAATGTACATAAATGAACCAGCAGTCATTTGACCGTATTGGGTAACCCCAAGGGCATTAAATTTCTCCCAAGAATTTGGGTTTGAATAATTAGGAATCATTAACCCGTTAGTAACAACAACTCGAGGGGATTCTTTTGTGGAAGGAAATAAGCCCATAGGGTGACCAGAATAGAGGTGTAGGGTTTGATGGTCTGTCATTTGCGCCAAGTATTGCATGGTGATTAAATACTGCGCCCAATTTTGAAAAACAGCTCCATTACCCCCATACGTTATTAATTCTTCCGGATGTTGAGCGACATCAGGATTGAGGTTGTTTTGAATCATCAACATAATTCCTGCAGCCTGTGTCGACTGAGCAGGATATTCTGAGATTGGTCGTGCATAAATGGCATAAGAGGGCTTAAAACGGAACATGTAAATCCTACCATAATCAAGAAGTTCTTGAGCAAATTCTTTGGACAAAACCGAATGCCAATGTTCAGGGAAATAGCGTAATCCATTTCGAATAGCCAATTGCTTTTCTTGTTTAGAGAGACTGTCTTTTCTTTTTGGAGCTCGATTAATGTTTTTAGGGGCAATGTATTTTGGGGGTAATTTCTGAGGAATCCCCTGAAGAATTTCACTCATAAATACAGTTGTTTTTGGAACCATTAGTTTACAGAAAAAGATTGATTAGTGACCATTTTAATCATCGAATTGATGTCGTTTTTTAGTAATCGATCTTCTTCTAATTTTGGGACTTTCGAACGAATCAAGCGATGATTTTTTTCTATTATTGAAGAGCATTTGTGTGAACCTCGAAACTCTAATGCCTGTGCAGCATACATTAACTCTATGGCAAGGATCCTCTCTAAGTTACCTAAAATTTGATTGAATTTTCGTCCTGAAATACTGCCCATAGAAACATGGTCTTCTTGGCCTAAAGATGTGGGTACACTATCAGCTGATGGAGGAAAACAAAGCGATTTGTTTTCGGTTACTAATGCTGCTGTTGTATATTGGGGAATCATATAACCAGAATTCACTCCCCCTTTTTCAGTTAGCAATCGGGGCAATCCATACTTACCTTCCAATAGAAGATAACAACGGCGATCAGAAATATTGCCCAGCTCAGAAGCAGCAATAGAAACATAATCCAAGGCTATTGCCAAGGGTTGTCCGTGAAAATTACCTCCCGAAATTATTTCGCTATCACTTAAAATTATGGGATTGTCGGTAACAGCATTGAGTTCAATCGTTGCCAGTTTTTTGAGATGGTGATAAGCATTGCGTGAAGCCCCATGAACTTGTGGAATGCATCGAATTGAATAAGGGTCTTGTACCCGATTACAATTCTTATGGGCATTTAAATTTTCAGAATCTTTTAAAAGTAAACGCATTCGTTTCGCAACTTCTTGCGACCCTTTGAAAGGACGAATTTCATGTAAAGCATTCTTAAATGGAGCTGCACTACCCTGATAACCCTCTAGGCTCATAGCTCCAGCAACATCAGCCAAATCGAGTATGTAATTCATTTTTTCCAAACCAACTAAAGTATGGGCAAGGATAAATTGAGTCCCATTTATCAATGCTAAGCCTTCTTTTGCTTCTAGAACAATGTGCTTTAGATTATGTTCCAATAGCACTTTTTTGGCATCAACAATTTCATTATTTATCCAAAATTCTCCTTCTCCGATGAGTGGTAAAAAAAGATGAGATAAGGGAGCTAAGTCACCAGACGCCCCAACAGATCCTTGCTCAGGAACTACTGGGATTAAATCATTTTCTATGAAATACAATATTCGTTCAATCACTTTTAGCTGGATCCCAGAGTATCCTTGACACAATGCATGAACCTTACAAATCATCATGACTTTTGAAAGCTTTTTATCAATTGGTTTACCGACTCCCACGGCATGTGTAATTAATAAATTCCGTTGAAGTGTGTTGGTTTCTTTTGCAGAAATAAGAGTATCGCATAATGGACCAAACCCAGTATTGATTCCATAAACAGCTTTTTTTGAACGAACGATGTCTTGAACAATTTCATTGTTTTTATGAATTCCAGAAATCACCTCAGGAAGTAAGAATCCCCTGCGTAATCCCTGTGCCAATTGCATGACTTTTTTTAATGTCAATTTATCGGATCCATAATTAAAGTTCATGTCCAAACGATTTTAATTTAAAATTACACTTATATTTAATACTTAATAAGACCATTTATACACAAGATTAATAACCATGAATTATCAATTAAATTTTCGTCAATTGCAGTATTTTTTAGCTGTAGCAGAAGAACTTCATTTTCGAAAAGCAGCCGAGCGTTTGTTCATATCTCAGCCAGGACTGAGTAAACAGATCAAAGAATTAGAAGACCAATTAGGCGTTCAGCTTTTTGAAAGGAATACTCGGAAAGTTGTTTTGACTCCTCCTGGAATATATCTTAAAGAAGAAATAACCCATTATTTGAGAAAATTGGACCAAATAATTGGACACACTCAATTAATTGATCAAGGGAAACAAGGAAATTTGAATTTAGGATATGTTGGATCTGCCATGCAGAAGATCATTCCAGATCTTTTAATTTCCTTTCGAAAATTGCATCCCAAGATAATTTTCAATTTAAAAGAAATGGACAATCAAAAGCAAATTGAAGGTTTATTGGTTCAAGAGCTTGATTTAGCTTTTGTGCGCTTAGAAAACATTCCCAGAGGTCTAGAATACCGAGCCGTATTGAAGGAGCCTTTTTGTCTAGTTTTACCCAAAAACCATCCTTTGGATCAGAGTAATTTCAAAAGTTTAGTACAACTCAAAGACGAGCCCTTTATTTTGTTTGATCAAAAGTATAGCCCATCTTATTATCAAAAAGTTCTTCAGCTTTTTAAAGACAGTGGTTTTTCACCCATAGTATCCCATAACACAATTCATTCAAATACAATCTATAAATTGGTAGCTCATCATTTGGGCATTTCTATTGTTCCAAAATCTTTACAAATGAAGTCTGCAAAAGGAGTGAAATTTATAGAAATGGATCAACTTCCACAGCGAACTGTTCTTTCAGCTGTATGGAACAGTAATAACAGAAACCCTGCTTTGGTTAATATAATTGAACTACTCAAAGGATAAAAAACCAAATAAAAGACATTGTGTCATTAAAAATCAGTAATTCTTAATCCGGAAACAGTGGGGGCTCCAACCCGATAATTTGAAGCAGGTTTTCGATCTCCCAAAAGAGGAATGTATTTAAAATTTTTTCCTCTTTTTTGGATAAATTCAGAATGTGCTTTTTCAATTATTTTAGGGCCACATCCATGACCTGCTCTTGTATTGTTTGATATTTTGTAAAGGACATTTTTTTGAGATAAACCGGGTAGGGTATCATATTCTCCTAAAATTTGAATTTGATTTTTGCTTTCAAGATATAAAAATACAATCAATTACAATCCCATTCTTTTTTCATTACCTTGAACAAAAAAGAGGTTAAAAATGGATATTAAAACATGGTTTACAAAAGGAACTGTTCTATATTCTGAAGATTCATCAATCTTTTTTGTTCGGGAAGGGAAAGGAGTTCCACTTCTTTGCATTCACGGGTTTCCAACTTCTTCATGGGATTTTGCTTCAATTTTACCAGAATTATGCAATAAGTTTGACTGTATTGTTCCCGACCTTCCGGGTTTGGGAATTTCAAAAAAGGAATTGATCTCTGATATTATAATGAAGCAATCGGATGCAATTGAATTATTGATGGATGAACTAAAAATTGATCAGGCTCATATTTTTGCTCATGATATTGGGGATACCGTAGCTCAAGAGTTATTGGCGCGGATGGATGATAAAAAAATTAAGACACGATGGTTATCAGCTGTTTTTATGAATGGAGGAATGTTTCCAGAAGCAAATACACCTCGCCCCATACAAAAGCTTTTAGCCTCTTTTTTGGGGCCCTTCCTTGGGCGTTTTCTTTCAAAACCAACCTTTGATAAAACCATGCGGGATATTTTCAGTAAAGAAAACCCTCCCACACCTGAATTTTTGGAATCTTCATGGACATTACTTGAAGAAAATGATGGTCGCATAATGATTCCACTTTTATTACAATACTTGAAAGAACGATGGACTTATTTAGATCGTTGGAGACAACCCATAGAGAGTCCTAAAATTCCAATGGCAATGATTAATGGAATTGAAGATCCAATTTCCGGAAAACCTACAGCTGATTTTTTCCATAAATTACAACCTGAGTCTATGACCTTTTTTCTTCAAAACACAGGACATTATCCCCATATTGAAACTCCAAAAGAAGTACTAAAAGCATTTTTTAAATTTCATAATTCAATTTAAACCCTACCTTATGTTAAACCGAATAGTTTTTTTAATTACTTTATTTTTAATTTCATTTTGTAATTCACCACACAAAAAACAACCTCAAGTGCAGCAAAAAAAATTACAGCACATAGTATTGATTAAATACAAGGAAAATACATCTCCAAAAGAATTCAAAGTCATTGAGAAGGGAGCTTATTCACTCAGAGAAATTGCTGGAGTAAAAAACCTCAATTATTCTGAAAATGTATCCCCAGAAAAGCTTAACAAGGGCTATACTCACAGTCTAACCATGTATTTTGAAACTGAAAAGGATCGAGATGAAATATACCTTCCTCATTCAATTCATCAGGAATTTGTAAAGCTTTTTGTCCCTTTTACAACCGATGTATTGGTCTATGATTATTGGGAATAAGTTTTTATGGATTTAAAAATGACAAACTTAATCTATCTACAATGATGATCAGCTGCTCGAGTTGCCACTTGAATATTGGGTTTCATATTTACTTGATAACCTAAAGAATTGGCCCACCCTCGGGATGCATTAACCAACCGATTCGATTTAAAGCTTTCATCTTCATTATAATCCATGTCGATTTGAACTTCAATACCAAGGGCTTTTTTCATCTTTTCGGCAATTTTAATACTCATTTCAGTTTCCTTCCATAAACGGGTCCATAGATCTTTGATTTTAGGGACACCAATTTTATGAACGATATAGTGAACTCCACGATTTCCTAATCGATAAGCAATAACGGTTGCATATTGAGTTTGCTTGGCTACGCTTTGTGAATCGGTTCCTACATGGATGGTAATCAAAGGGATGTTTGGAAACCATGTTCTTGGTATAGGTAATTGGGTCGATTGAAGTCCCATGGATGTTCTTGAAATTCATATTATTAAAATTTAAACCCCCTAATCTTTTTGATTAGGGGGTTTGTATAGTTTATTTGATTCCTTGACCTTGAATGTAAGGAGCACCTTGGTCTTTAAATTCTTTTTCCAATGGAATAATTTTATTTGTATTTAGATCCAGAATCTTTTCTTCTATTTTTTGAATCATCTTTTGTGCTAATACCATGCTTTTTTGATGTAAAGCTGTTGGTCCATAGGTAGAAAATAATCCTCGATAAGCTACTCTAAGATGGGTGCCAATAGTAGGAGAGTTACGCTCTCCAATTTCTCTTTTAGAAGCATTACCTTCAATAGTTGTTTTGAGTTTATCAATTTCGTTTTGAATGTTTTGAATTTTTTGGTTCATTTCTCCGGGAACAATACTTGAATTTTTTAATGCAGTATTAAGAGCAGATAGTTTTTGTTCATTGCGTTCAAAAACATCTTCTAAAACATCAATTTTTTTAATCAAAGCATTCATATTGGTTCGGTATGTATCATAATCTTTGTATGAAGCACCTTTAAGAATCCCATTGCGAATTGGCTTCACATCAAAATCAACTGGATCATCCAATTGGGTAATGGTTCCATTCTCCTCTAGGTAAAGAGTAGCTGTATATTTTTGCGGAATTGCTAGTGCTCCCGAATTGTACTCAGGATTTTTTATCTTCCCATCCTCAGGAATAGAAAACGGATTAAAATGTTTTAAATCCCATGCAATTCGGTGAGTTCCTTTTTTGGCTTTTTCACTGATTTTCCGAATGATATTGCCTTCAGGATCTTCAATAGTTAATAAAACTGATACCCCTTTTTCTTTTTCTTCATTATCCAAAGTCGCCCATCCAGGGAAAGGTACATTTAATTTTTTTTCATTTAATTTTTTCTCTTTCTTTTTACGATTTTCTTTTTGACTTGTAAAATCATCGGAAAGATGATAAGTGAAAACTGCTCCAAAAGTCGGGTTTTTAGAAAAAAAGTAGTCTGCACCTGTGTTTCCAACATTACTTCTTGGGACATACCATTTTGCAGTTCTAGGTGCAAATAATTTCCCTTTACGAGCAAGGTTTTCAGGAGTCATTTCTCGCAATGCACTATAATCATCGAGCACATAGAATCCTCGACCAAATGATGCTGCCACTAGGTCATTTTCTCTTTTTTGGATTACTAAATCCCTAAAAGGTAAAGTTGGTGTTCCAGGAAGCTTTTGCCATTCAGACCCCGAATTTAAACTTACATAAACCCCAAATTCTGTTGCTGCAAAAAACAAGTTTTTGTTTTTATGATCTTGAACAATCCTCCATACCAAAGTTCGTTTTGGGAGGTTGTTGCTGATTGATGTCCATGTTTTCCCTAGATCGGTACTTTTGTAGATGTAGGGGTTGAAGTCGCCTTCTTTGTGATTGTCCAAAACTACATATAAGGTGTTGGGATCATACAAATCTGCCTTGATGTCATTTACAAAGGAACGACTTGGAAGCCCTAGTTTAGTTACGGGGACTTGTGTCCATTGTGCTCCTCCATTTTGTGTAATTTGAATAAAACCATCATCGGTTCCAGCAAAAAGGACTCCCTCTTTTACAGGTGACTCTGACAAAGAGGTAATGGTATTGTAATTGGACATAGCTCCAACATCCCAAGGATTATCCCAACTTTGTTGACGCCCCATAATAGGAAGTTTTATGCGTTCTTCATTTCGAGTTAAGTCTCCCGAAATGGGTTTCCAATCATCCCCGCGACTTTCTGATTTCCATACTCGGTAGGAGGCGAAGTAGAGCCTACTGGGGTTGTGTGGACTGACCAAGATTGGAGCATCCCAGTTGAAGCGCTCATAAGGATCTCCTTCTCCAGCTTGTGGTTGAATCAGCACAGGTTCTCCTGTAGTTAAATCTATTCGGTGTAAACCTCCTTGTTGAGTTTCTGCATAAATAATTTCGTTGTGTATTGGATCTGTAGCCGATTGATGTCCGTCAGCAAATAAGGTTTTGTACCAGTGTTTGTTTGCAATTCCTTCTCGTTCATCTGTTGCAGATGGTCCTCCGACAGACCCATTATCTTGGGTTCCACCAAATATACTGTAAAAGGGTTCCGCATTGTTTACGGCAACTTTATAGAACTGAGTTAGCGGAAGGTTTTTTATGTATCTCCAGTTTTTTGCCAAATCAAAACTTTCATAAATCCCTGCATCTGTTCCAATCATGAGGTAGTTGGGATCATCTTTTTTGAATATCAAAGCATGATTATCTGAATGTTTTTTCTCTTCTTTTAATTGTTCAAAGTTTTTCCCTCCGTCCTCTGAAGTTAAAACCCTGACATTCATGAGATACAAACGATCAAATTTGTGTGGACTTGCATAAAGTTCTTGATAGTAATGCGGACCTGTACCTCCAGAAACTGTATCTGACATTTTAGACCAAGAATTACCGTTGTCTTCTGATCGATAAACTCCACCTTTAGTTCTATCCAGTTCTATTGCAGCATAGAGCACATTTGATTTTTGAGGAGAAATGGCTAAACCAATTTTCCCCATATTGGACTCAGGTAATCCATTGCTAAGTTTTTCCCAACTTTCTCCACCATCTCTAGAACGGTGAATTCCCGATCCAGGACCTCCCCCCATATAGGCGGCAACGGTCCGATGTCGATCCCAGCTTGCTGCATATAAAACTTCAGGATTTGTTGGATCAATAACTAAATCGGTAGCTCCTGTCCATTGGGAGTTTCCTAAAACACGTTTCCATGTTTTACCTCCATTGGTTGTTTTATAAACACCTCGTTCTCCTCCTTTTTTCCATAGAGGACCTTGACTTGCTACCCAAACAACATCTGAGTTGTTAGGGTGCACGATGATTTTTGAAATATGTTCAGAATTTTTTAATCCCATGTTCTTCCATGTACCCCCATTATTGGTACTTAGGTAAACTCCATCTCCATAACCAACATGACGTCCTCCAACATTTTCTCCACTTCCTACCCAAATACGAGCAGGGTTGTTGGGATCGATGGTAATACAACCCGTTGAATATGAAACTTGATCATCAAAAATAGGCGTCCAAGTAGTTCCCGAATTTTCAGTTTTCCATATTCCCCCTGACCCAACGGCAACATACCAAATATTATCGTTTTCAGGATGAATGGCAATATCTGCGATTCTTCCAGATAAAAAAGCAGGTCCTATGTTCCTAAATTTAAAGGCATCCAAAGAGATAGGATCTGATTTTTTTTGAGATGATTTTTTGCGTTGGGCTTCAACATTAAATCCATTCAGCAATAAAGTGAAACTGACAAATGCAATAATAAAATTCTTCATAAGTAGTGAGTTATCAATTTGTTTTAATAAATGTACAAAAAAACAAACTTTTTTCCGCGTTCGTTTTGATTCTCCAAAAATCAATAAAAGCTAGTTTGCAAATAATAATTTTTTCACCTTTTTTGAAAGCCAGAGAAGTGAAATCATATTGGGGATTGCCATAAGTGCAAAAGACAAATCGATTATTCCGATAACTAGATCAACTGTTGCTATTGCAAAAAAAACAATACTAATAATATAAATGTAATTGTACCAATTCCCCCAAGATATTTGGGTTAAATACCGCAAGCATTTAACACCATAATAAGAATAGGTAAATAAGCTTGAAATTCCGAAAACAAAAACCATCAACAACAACAATTCATCTCCAATTCCATAAAAAAGTCTTTTGAAAGCCTCAAGGGTAAGTTCAATTCCATTCAATTCTCCAACTTCTGTTGCTCCACTAATTATGATTATTAAGCCCGTAATTGAGCATACTAAAACGGTGTCCAACAAGGGTCCTAAAGAGGCAACTAATCCCTCATCAATTGGATTTTTGGTATTGGATTGGCCATGATACATGGGTGCATTACCCACACCACTTTCATTAGAAAAAACAGCTCTGCGAACTCCGAGAATAATTAGCGCCCAAAAACTGCCATTTGCCACCGCCTGAAAAGAAAAAGCTTGATCGAATATTTTTTGAAAAGCTGGAATTATTGCTTCTGCATTAAGGGCAAGCATAATAATACCCATGCTAAAATATAAGCCCACCATTAATGGGACTAGCATGGAGGTTACAGTGACTATTTTTTTTAAACCTCCTAAAATTACAAATGCACTCAGAACTGCTAATACAACTCCGATGATGAGCTTCCAATTTAAAATTCCTAAATTCAAATATTGATTGGGTTCAATTACAGTTACTATGGTTTGGGTCAACTGGTTTGCTGTAAAAGCAGGGAGTACTCCAAATAAACCAGCAATGGAAAACCAAACAGCAAAAGTTTTACCATAACGGGGAACGGCAATTCTCATATAATACATCGGTCCTCCTAATGGACTACCGTCTTCTTCTTTTTCTCTAAAAAGAACCGCCAGTGTACAAGAATAAAATTTGATGATTGCTCCTAGTATTGCTGTAGCCCACATCCATAACAAAACTCCAGGACCTCCCATATAAATAGCAATTGCTACTCCTGAAATATTTCCCAACCCAACCGTTGAAGCTAAAACTGCGGATAAGGCTTGAAATCTTGAAATTCCTGCACCTCTTTCTTTACTAAAAAGAAGTTTTGAGGCACTTTTGATAAACAACAAAGGTTTTCCTCTGGATTGAATAAGTAAAAATACGCCTCCCCCAATAATAAGAAGAAACATAATCAACTCTATGGAACTGATTAATTCTTGAAGAAGTGTGGATAATAATTCCATGAAGAATAAAGATAAAAAAAAGCCAAGACTAAAGTCCTGGCTCAAAAAACACATTTGTTTTACCAAATATAAACTCGGTCTTCAGGTTTTAAATACATTGAATCTCCTTCTTTTACATTGAAGGTAGCGTAAAAGGCATCCATATTTTTTAGTGGTTGCATCGCTCTTTGAATTCCAGGAGAATGCGGATCTGTTCGCACTTGATTTTTAAGTGCTTCATCTCTAGTTTTAGTTCTCCAAACAGTTCCCCATGAAAGGAAAAAACGTTCTTCAGCAGAAAACCCATCGATTGGATCGGGTTTTCCATGTTTTTTGAAATGTAATTCTAAAGCGTCAAATGAAGCATTAATACCTCCTAAATCCCCTATGTTCTCTCCTAATGTAAATTTCCCATTGATAAAAACCTCGGGGAGTACCTCTAAAGTACTGTACTGATCTGCTAGTTTTTCTCCAAGATTATTAAATTCAGTCAAATCATCTTCTGACCACCAATTCACTAGGTTTCCTTCTGCATCATAATCGGCACCACTATCGTCAAACCCATGAGAAATTTCGTGGCCAATAATTCCACCAATGGCCCCATAATTAATAGCTGCATCTGCTTTAAAATCGAAGAAAGGCGGTTGTAAAATTGCAGCAGGAAAAACGATCTCATTGTAGGTTGGGTTGTAGTATGCATTTACAGTTTGAGGAGACATAAACCACTTGGTTTTATCTACTGGTTTTTTCAAGTCTTCAAGATCTTTCATGAAATAGAAGCGAGCAATGTTCAGTACTGCTCCCAAATAAGAAACACGCTGTCCTGAATCTTTTAGAGATAATTTTTGATAATCTTCCCATTGATCGGGATAACCAACTTTAACAGTCGTTTTTTCGAGCTTTTCGATGGCTTTACTTTTTGTTGAAGCATCCATCCATTCTAACTTATTGATTCGAATTTTATAGGCTTCAATTAAATTACTAACCAGTTCTTTGATTTTTTCTTTAGCTTGGGGAGGGAATTTTTCAGCAACATAGAGTTTCCCTAAGGGCTGCCCTAAACTTCCATTGACTATTCTTAAGGCTATTTTTTCAAGGGGTTCTTGAGTTTTAGCACCTCGAAGTGTTTTGTAATAAAAGTCCCAGTTAGTTTTATCCATTTCAGTTGAAAGCCTACTTGCAAATCGATCTACTAGGGACCATTTTAAATATGTTTTCCAATCTTGAACGCTGTTATTTTTTAACAATTCATCCAATGAGGCAAAATAACCTTGGTCGGTAATTATGATATCTCGATCCAGACCTTTTGCTCCAATTCCACTGAAATATGAAGACCAGCTTATTGATGGAATTAATAGTTGTAACCCTTTTATTGATGTGGGATTGTAACGTTTTGCTGGATCTCGACGTTCTACCTTATTCATTCGAGCAGCTGCCATTTGAGTTTCCATAGCAACTACGGTTGATGCTAATTCAGTTGTTTGTTCTAAATCAATATAGTTAAGCATACGAGCTACATGAGCTTCATATTGCTCCATTATTTTTTTCGAGTCATCATCATCCTTGAGGTAATAATCTCTTTCGATCCCTAAGGCACCCGGATACATATGTGGAGCATTTTTATTACTGTCTTTGGCATCAGAAGAAACATAAAATCCTAAAATACCTCCACCTCCAATAGGTTCTGTATGAATCAAATAATTTTGGATCCCTTCTAATGAGCTTATTTCATCGATTTTTTTTAAATAAGGTCTCAGCGGATCAATTCCTTCAGCATTTCTTTTGATGGTATCGTTTATCAACTTAAAAAATATTACTGCTTTTCCTTCATCAGAATTTTCATCAAGTTGGGTTTTTGAAGCTTCTTTTAATAGAGCAAGGACATCTTCATCTGTTTTTTTGCGAACTTCGTATGCACTGCCCCAACGAGTTCTATCATCAGGGATTTTTGTGTTGGCCATCCAGGTTCCGTTTACATAATTATAAAAATTATCTTGAGGACGAACAGTAGTATCTAGTAATGAAATGTCAATTCCAAAAGATTTTTCTGAAACCTTATTACATCCAACGATTAGGGCAGCAAGGGTAAGTGTGTATGCTAAAATGGAAAACGTATTTTTCATAAAAAATAAATTTAAAACTTTTAAAGGTATTGCTTTTTTCCAAGCTTATCAATTGCAATAAACAACTATTGTTTTGCTATGATTAGGGTTGCTTTGGTTCCTGTAGCAAGATTCCATTGGTTAGCCATGAGCAACATTCCTTCATTATCGTATACTCTGATTTCAGCAGTATTTGGTCCTGATTCACCTTGGTTAAGAGCCACAAAATCAATTTTGTTAAAGCCTGAAATTAAATCAACGGTTAACTGTTTGAATCTTTCTTGAAGCAATACATTAGCCTCAATAACACGATCATTAAACAATATTTTTACTCGATCTCCATCTGCTGCTTCATGATCTCTGAAAATTACATGAACATAGGGGGCATTGCTTTTGAAATCTCCTAAATATTGATCGACCTTAAAATCGTTTGGATTTTTTTCTTTTTCAGGGGATCGTAACTTATTGAGATAGTATTCTCCGGGATCAACAAAGGTCTCTTGTTGATTCATTTCAATTTTTGGGCGGTCAAAATATTCGTTTTTATTGCTCGGGTCGGGTGTGTTTTTAAAAAAATCCTTTTTCAAATAATCGGGGAGATCGCTGGGGTCTTCCTTGGGCAACAGAAGAGACTCTTTGTTCCCTTCGGTTTCAAATTCTTGAGGTTTTAGCTCAAAGGTTTGAGCTTGTAATAAATTTAAACCAAACAAAAGGCTTGCAAAAAAACTGAATCTTTTCCAATCGGATTTCATAATTCAAACCTAATATATATTTTTTTGGAATGAAATTTTTTAACAGGGATTTAATTCCCCAATGAATTATATTCTTTGAGAAACCTTGTCAATTCTTTTTCGGTTTTCAAAACCAGATCTACAGGATTGATTTTTTTATAAAGTTGGTTCATTAATCGAACAAAAGGGGATGGAATATAAACTAGGTAAGCTTTTAAAAATTTATTGTTTTTGATTTGGGCTAAATAAAAAGGGTTCAGTGGATTTGCAAATTTAACTTTTGATGTATTGACCAAATAAGTAAATGAGTTTCCTGAGTTAAAAGATTGGACAAAATTCAAATCTTTTTTTAATAATCCCAAACTAATGTAACCCAAAGCCTTTGAGTAAAGCAGATTCCTTTTTGTATTGGTGTAAAGGAAAATGCTCCCCAAAGGAGTTTTAATTTCTTTGATTTTAAAAAGATTTGAGGTTGATTTTTCCATAGTAGTTTAACTTACAATACCTAAAGGGGTAGTCTCTTTCCATTTTCCAAGGGTAAAATCAGGAAACTGTTGTGGAGCGCCTTCCTGAGTTATGGAGGCTCCTGAGAGGGGTGTTACTGCACTCCAAAAACAACCCTCGTACACATTCTGATCTAGAGGTAAACCTTGCTGTAAGCATTCTACAATACGATGAATCATAATCCCGTCCATTCCTCCATGACCACTGTTTTGAGTTTTTTGATTGAGCTTTTTATACAAGGGGTGATCATATTTTTCATAGAGGAGTTCCAATGCCTCTCCTTGAATCCATGAATGATGGTTTTCGGTAACTCCCTCAAAGCCTCCTTCTAATGCTACTCGGGTTGGAAAACCTGCGAGAACTCCCTTGGTACCTTGAATAAGGTTGTGGCGTGTGTAGGGTCTTGGACTGGTTTCATCCCACTGAATCATTATGGTTCTTCCCAAATGAGTTTTGATGATGGAGGTGTTTAGGTCTCCATTTTGGTAATCCAGCTGATTCCATTTATGATTGGGGGCATAGTTTTTTTTGGCGTATAGTTTTCTACCCATTGCAGGAGTAGAATAGGAAACGATACTTTTGAAATTATCATCTGTACGCGCAATATTCATGTATTGGGCAACGGGTCCAAGCCCATGCGTGGGATATAGGTTTCCTTTACCATTTGCGTAATGATGGGTTCTCCAAGAGCCTGTTCCTCGCTTTTGTTCTTCCATTTGAAAACGCAGGTCATGAATATAAGCTGCTTCTGCATGTAATAGTTCACCAATAACTCCTTGACGGCACATGTTGAGGTACATCAATTCGGTTCTTCCGTAATTGACATTTTCCATCATCATACAATGTTTTTGTGTTTCTTCTGAAGTACGGACAATACCCCACATTTCTTCTAAAGTAGTTGCAATGGGAACCTCTACAAAAGAATGAGCGCCACTTTCCATGCTTTTAATTACCATGGGCGCATGATTTTTCCAATTGGTAGCAATAAATACAACATTAGGTTTTACTTCTTTGAGCATGGTTTTCCACAAGTTTTCATCTCCAAAATAAGTTGCGATGTTTTGATGACGTTGTCCTTTTCCAATATCAGAAGCAATTTTTTTCCAACGAACTACATTATCTTCATAAAGGTCACTTATGGCTACTACTTCGGTGTTTTCTAGGGATGCTAAAACTTTAAGGTGGTCTCCCCCACGAGCTCCAACACCAATAAAGGCAGCACGTAAATTTGGGATTTTGGGTGCAGCATAACCTCCCATATAAATTCCATTTGTAGTTGCTTTTGGATTCATACAATTTTCTAATAAGAAGGGTGACGTTATTGCAGCAGCAGATAGAGATGAAGTTTTTATGAAAGATCGGCGGTCAAATTTTTTCATGGAATTTGATTTATTATAAGAAAGGTATGTATTTTTTTAATACAGAGTTGGTGGCAGGCTAGACGGGACTTTTTTTGTTCAATGATTTTTTTATCTTGTACATAATAAAATCACAAACCTTTTGTCTAAAATTATTTTATCTCAAGCCCCAGCGCGAATTTGTCTTTTTGGGGATCATCAAGATTATTTACAACTTCCAGTAATTGCTTGTGCTATTGATCGTAAGATTCAAATTAAGGCTGAAGTTAATGACAGGAATTGTTTTTTTATTCATAAAATTAATATGAATGAGTCGGTTACCCTTCCACTTTCAACAGATAAAATCACAATCACAAAAACAGATTACCTTCAAACAGCCCTGAGGGTTCTTAGTCGACACGGTTGTATTCCTAACAGAGGATATGATGTTGAAATCAAGGGTGACATACCTATAAATGCAGGCTTGTCTAGTTCTTCAGCTTTAACCATTGCTTGGATTCAGTTTTTGATTGAAGCTTATGGAATTGAAGAAGAAGTAACACCGGATTTAATAGCTCTACTGGCATATGAAACAGAAGTGTTGGAGCACAATACCTCTGGGGGAAAAATGGACCAATTTACCATCGCATTGGGAAATATGATTTATTTAAACACCTTCAATAATAACTACACGACTTTTTCAAATCCAATAGGTCAATTGGTAATCGGAGTTTCGGGAATAGCAAAAGATACTTTTAGTTCTCTAAGCTATTTAAAAGAGAATTCTTTGAAAGCAATTGGTCAAGTAAAACAAAAGCTGATTTCATTCGAAATTTCAAAAGCACTAATTTTCGATTTAGAATATTATTTAACCTTTGTTACTCTTGATTTAGCACCTTTTCTCAGAGCAGCAATCACAAACCATCACCTTACAAAACTTGCAAAGCTTGAACTAGAAAAAACGAATCCCAGCCTAATTTCTTTGGGGAAGTTGATGAATCTGCATCATGAACAACTTCAAAATAATCTAAAAATCACTCTTCCTAAAATTGATGATATGATTCAGGCTGTGCTGGATGCGGGAGCTTACGGAGCCAAAATTGTGGGTTCGGGTGGAGGAGGTTGCATTGTTGCTTTGACAGACCAAAACAACACGAAAGATATCATAGAATCCTTGAAAAATGTAGGTGCAGTTGATGCTTTTTCTGTTGTCCAATCGAGGGGGAGTAAATCCAAAAAAACCATCTGATGAATACCTCTTTACTTATTCTGGCTGCAGGAATGTCTTCTCGGATGAAAGCTTCTTCATCGAAACAAATTGAATATAAAAAACTACATCAGGCAAACACCCGATCAAAAGGACTCATCGAAATTGGAACGGATTCAAAACCGTTGATCTATTATTTGTTGTTCAATGCCCAACAAGCAGGCTATAAAACAATATACCTTATTACAGGAAAAGATTCATCTCTTTTTCGACGAATTATTAAAGGCTTTTCGGACTTGAATCATCTTCAGATAAAATACATCACTCAACATATTCCTTCAACAAGGGCAAAACCTTGGGGAACGGCAGATGCTGTTTTTCAGGCTTTAGAACAGTTCCCTAATTTGAAGAAGGAGTATTTTTCGGTCTGCAATAGTGACAATCTATATTCCGTTAAGGCATTTCAAAATATAAAAGAGATTGAAGGCGGTGGTGCTTTGATTGCTTATGATATGGATTTTTTAAAATTTACTAAAAAGAAAATATCGGGTTTTGCTCTGCTTGTTTTTGATTTAAATTTTAACCTTCAGGAAATTATTGAAAAACCAAATCCAGATGATTTTAAAAATTATTTAGATTCAAAAGGGTGTTTGTATGTGAGTATGAACCTTTTTACTTTCAGTGGAGATCAATTCTATTCATTTTTAAAAGAGTGTCCTGTTCATCAAACCCGCAATGAAAAAGAACTTCCATCGGCAATCTTAAATATGGTGCATGCAAGTCCAGGTTCGGTCATTGGAATTCCTATGCAAGAACACGTTCCTGATTTGACAAATAAAGAAGATATCTTGCATTTTGAAAATCATTTGAAGGATTTAAATTTTTTAAATTAAGTATCTATTTTTTTTCATACATTAAGGACTTAATTGACAACTATGACACTTTCAACTTTAGACTGGGGGATTATTATTTTATTTTTTGCACTTACACTTGTTATTGGGCTTGTTGTTTCCAGAAAAGCAGGTACTAGTAGCACTGAATTTTTCTTATCGGGTAGGAATATGCCTTGGTGGCTTTTAGGGATTTCGATGGTTGCAACAACATTTTCTGCTGATACTCCAAACTTAGTTACCGATATTGTTCGTAATAACGGAGTTTCTGGTAACTGGGTATGGTGGGCTTTTTTACTTACCGGAATGTTAACTGTTTTTGTATATGCTAAATTGTGGCGAAAATCTGGTGTTGTAACCGATCTAGAATTTTATGAATTGCGTTACAGTGGAAAAGGTGCTGCTTTTTTAAGAGGATTCAGAGCTTTATATCTAGGGGTCTTCTTTAACATCATGATTATGGCTTCGGTTTGTTTAGCAGCAATAAAAATCGGAAGTGTACTCTTAGGTTTTACAGCTGTAGAAACCCTGGTGATTGCCTCTACAATTACCGTATTGTACAGTTCTTTAGGAGGATTAAAAGGAGTCGTAATCACGGATTTTTTTCAATTTATTTTAGCAATGGGAGCAACCTTTTGGGCTACTTATTACATCATAGATTTACCACAAATAGGGAGTTTAAATAACCTTTTGACTCATCCCAATGTAATACCAAAATTAGATTTTATACCCGACTTCCAACAGCGTGAGGTCTTCATTACTTTATTCATCCTTCCCATAGCTATTCAATGGTGGAGTGTTTGGTATCCGGGTGCAGAACCGGGAGGTGGGGGTTACATTGCCCAAAGAATGTTGTCGGCTAAGGATGAAAAAAATGCAGTTTGGGCAACCCTACTGTTCAATTTTGCTCATTATGCTTTGCGCCCATGGCCTTGGATTATTATCGCCCTTGCTAGTTTAATTATCTTTCCTAATATAGAAGCTATTCAACTTGCCTTTCCCGATATAGATCCCAGTATTGTAAAAGATGATTTAGCCTACCCTGCTATGATGACTTTTTTACCTGCGGGACTGATTGGTCTTATTGTAGCCTCATTGATTGCAGCTTTTATGTCAACAATTTCTTCTCACTTAAACTGGGGATCTTCTTATGTAGTCTATGATTTTTACAAACGCTTTGTAAAACCAGAAGCTTCAGAAAAAGAATTAGTAAGTGTTGGTCGATGGAGTACGCTAATTTTGATGATTGCTTCTGCACTTTTTGCTTTGCTTTTAAGTAACGCCTTAGAGGCTTTTCAAATCCTGTTACAAATTGGAGCAGGAACAGGTTTACTTTTCATAATGCGTTGGTTTTGGTATCGGATCAATGCTTACAGTGAGATAACTGCAATGACCGTTTCTTTCATTCTTGCGCTTTATTTTAAACTCATACACGTTAAATTTGGTTTTGACCCAATTCCCAACGACATACAGTTGGTTTTAGGGGTTGCTTTAACCACATTTGCATGGGTGGCGGTAACCTTGTTAACTTCTCCTTCAGATCAAACTACGTTGAATAATTTTTATAAAATTACTCAACCCGGTGGACGCGGTTGGAGTAAAGTTGTCTCAAATGCTAAAGATGATGGAATTGATTTGATTACCGATAAAAAGGCTTGGAATGTACCAACAGGAATTTTATGTATGTTGGTGGGTTCTATCGGAATATATGGGGCTCTATTTAGTACGGGTTACTTTATTTATGGAGAAATCAAGCAGGGCTTTATATTACTTTTGGTAACCGTATTTGCTTTTCTTGTACTTCGTAATTTGATGAAAAAGTTATTGTCTACCGACTAATTTTTTATTGATATACTCTAACGTAATCAATTATAAATTCTTGAGGGAAGATGTTCTCATCAACTTCTGGGCCCCCAAAATTACCGCCTATGGCTAAATTCAATAACATATAAAAGGGCTGATCAAAGGGCCATTCTTCTTTACTTTTATCTTTAGGGATAAAGGTATAAACACTTTTTCCGTCAACAAAAAACTCAATTTGATCTTGGGTCCAATCTGCTGCATAGGTATGAAACCCTTCTTCAATATTTGTGAATCTGATAGTTTTAGTATTGATTGTTTCTCCATGGCTTGCTTTGGTGTGTAAAGAGGTAAAAATTTCTTCAGGACTTTTACCCACGTATTCCAAAACATCAATTTCGCCACAGAGCGGCCAACCTACTTCAGATATATTACTTCCTAACATCCAAAATGCTGGCCAAACCCCTTGACCAGTAGGGAGCTTTGCACGGACTTCAAATCGCCCGTATTGGTATTCTAACTTCCCTTTTGTAGTTATTCGGGTTGAAGTATAAACCTTGTTTTTCAGGCGCGCTTGAATCACGAGATTCCCATTCCTAATCAAATGATTACTATCGGTATATATTTGTCGCTCATTGTTCCCCCATCCACATAATTCGGGACAGCCATCTCCAGTTTTATAACTCCAGTGATTGAGGTTTAATGTGGGTTGATCAAATTCATCAGACCAAACTACTTTTCGATTACTTTTTTGTGCTTGAACAGTAGTAAAGAAAACCAACAACAGAAAAAAGAGCGTTTTCTTGAGCATTGTTATTTAAGAATAAATTCTGCTTTTCTTGTTGTATTTGAGTCACCACCGATAAAGACATTAAACTTCCCAGCTTCAGCTTCCCAAATATTTTTTGCGCTATAAAATTCTAGCATTTTTTTGGTAATGGTAAAACGGATCTTTTTAGATTCACCTGCTTTTAGGTTTACCAATTCAAATCCTTTCAATTCTCTAACGGGTCGAACAGCGCTTGCAAAAGGATCTTGTAAATACAATTGAACAACTTCTTTGCCCTCAACTTTTCCAATATTGGTTAATACAATTGAGGCTTCAATTGAATTCTCCTCGTTGATTTCAGAACTACTTAATTCAACATCAGAATAACTGAAATCAGTGTAACTGAGACCGTGTCCAAAAGGATAGAGAGGTGTGTTTTCTTCATCAATATAATGCGACCAAAATACACTTCCTTGATCCTCTCCATCTGCTCCAGGGCGACCGGTGCTTTTGTGGTTGTAGTATAAGGGCATTTGACCAACATTTCTCGGGAAACTCATGGGTAGCTTCCCACTTGGATTGTATTCTCCGTAAAGTACCTGAGCAATTGCATTTCCACTTTGAGTACCTAAATGCCATACTTCTAGAATGCTTGGGAGGTTTTGCTCTGCCCAATTTAGGATCAACGGTCTTCCGTTCATCAATATCAGTACAATATTTTGATTTATAGCGAAAACTTCTTCCAGTAATTCTTGTTGAAGTCCTGGGAGATCTAGATTAGCTCTACTTCGTGCTTCTCCCGATTGAAAACCGTATTCACCCAGAACCATGACAACCACATCAGCTTCAGCAGCAGCTTTTTTAGCAGCTTCAAATCCAGTTCTATCCGTTTCGTTTATACTTACTTCTTCATGAAATCCAGAAGGAATTTTATTGACAAGCCTAACTCCTTGTTCATGGTTTATTTTATTGCCTTTATAAGTCTGTAAGCCTTCTAGGACAGATATAGCAGTGTTGTTTTCTGCAGCAATTCTCCAATTCCCTAAGGGACTATTTTTATCTGCAGCTAGTGGTCCAATCAAAGCAATTTTCTTTCCCTCTTTTTTAAGGGGAAGTGTTTGCTTTTCGTTTTTAAGTAATACGATGGATTTTTTTGCCATATCCAGTGCACCATCATGTATTTCTTGGGATCCAGTAATTTCTTTTTCTCTTTTTTGGTCAAGGTATTTGTAGGGATCATCAAATAGCCCCAATTCAAATTTTACTCTTAGAATTCGTCGAACTGCGTCATCAATTTGATCTTGGGATACTTTTGCTTCTGCGAGAAGGTTTTCAACTTCATTGAAATAGATGTAAGACTCCATATCCATATCTGAGCCGCCATTTAAAGCCAATTCACCTGCGTGTTTTCTGTCTTTGGCATATCCATGGTCCATCATTTCTCTGAGGGATCCCCAATCTGAAACCACAAACCCATCAAAGTTCCAGTCACCTTTTAGGATTTTTCTTTGCAAATAAGCATCTGCAGTTGCAGGAATACCATTGAGGTCATTGAATGAATTCATAAACGTTCTTATACCAGCGTCTACTGCGGCTTTGAAAGGAGGGAGGATTATGTTGTGAAGGGTGTTTAGCCCTACATCAACAGTATTGTAATCTCTTCCTGCTTCGGCAAATCCGTAGCCCGCAAAGTGTTTAGCACATGCAGCTACTGTGTGTGGCGAATCTAAATTTGCCCCCTGAAAACCTTGTACCCGTGCAACAGCAATCTGACTTCCCAAAAAGGGATCTTCTCCTGCACCTTCCATAACTCTTCCCCAACGTGCATCTCTTGTGATATCGACCATAGGTGCAAAAGTCCAGTTAATACCAGCAGCAGCAGCTTCTTTTGCTCCTAGAGCAGCTGAATGTTTGATTGCTTTCAAATCCCAGCTTGCAGATTCTGCAAGTGGAATTGGACTTATTGTTTTATATCCATGAATCAAATCAAAACCTATGATCAGGGGGATTCCTAATCTTGATTTTTCTACAGCGATTTTTTGAACTTCTCTTACTTCCTTTACCCCTCTAACGTTTAACATTGAACCCACATAACCTTGTGCTAGGTGATCGTATTTAGCCTTGGCGTCACCGCCTTTGGGAACAGGACCGGTTACGTTCCAGAACCCATTGTATTGATTCATTTGACCGATCTTTTCTTTTAAGGTCATCTTTTTTAGTAAGTTTTCTACTTTAGTTTCTATAGCAGCATTTGAAGTTTGTTGCCCAGTTGAAATGAAACTAACAAAGATCAGTACTCGGGAAAATAATTTTTTAAACATAGTATTTTGATTAGGATAGTGTTTATTGATATACTCTTATGTAGTCTACCTCCATAGCAGAGGATGTAAAGTTTGGATCAATGTTATTATCTGTAAATGTTCCACCCATTGCAACATTTAGAATGATAAAAAAGTATTTGTTGAATGGAGTATTAGGGTCATAGGTTACATCATGATGTTTTACATCATCCACAAAAAATTGAATTGAAGTACTGGTCCAAATCATTTTATAAACATGAAATTCAGTAGATTCATTTTCTATGACTTGATCTCCTCTTCTGTAGTAATTATCACCATTAACATTTGCTCTGTGAACTGTAGATGAGACCAAACCTGGTTCACCATCACCGTGCTCCATTAGATCAATTTCTCCACAAGTTGGCCAACCAACAGTGTCAATATTAGCACCTAAAAACCAAAGAGCAGGCCAGGTACCTTGACCCTCAGGTAGCTTTGCTCTGATTTCTACCCTCCCGTAACGAAATTCAAAAAGACTTTGTGTCGTCATTCGGGCTGAGGTATATTCTTTGGAAAGATAATTTTCTTTCTTGGCAATAATCTTAAGTACACCATCTTCAACAATAGAATTATCTCTTCGATCGGTATAGTATTGTACTTCCTCGTTCCACCAACTTCCATTATTAGGAGGAATGGTTTCATGATTCCAATTTTTCACACAAGGTGCACCGTCTTCCTCAAATTCTTCTGCCCATACAAGGGTGGTTCTGTCTCCAGTAGGATTTGCATTTTCGATTCTACCTCCTTGACACCCTTCTACAGGAACAATTACTTGCGGGGTTTCAACGGGATCAAGGATTAGTTCTTCTCCACCACCTGAACATGAAAACATCATTACTGCTAAAAAGAAAACTAAATTTTTTTTCATCGTATTTTTTTTCAACTCTGCAAATGTAATGATAAAGTCAGATTTATTTTAGCCTTCATTTTTTTTTAAGTCATAGTCCAATTTTTTCAACAAATTTATTGGTGAATCATGTCTTTTATAACATCTCTAGTAGTAATTAATTTAATTTTATGTACTGAATCGATAACGTCGTTGTTTTCGATCTTTTGATCGATTACTACTAGGAGCTCTTCAAGGGTATTTTCTTTATTCATTTTTTTGATTTAAAATTTCATTGGAACTTCGATTAAGAGGATTTTAGAATTTTTATCTGCCTTAATATTTAAAGATTCTGTTTCCCAGACTCCTAGTGCATCCCTTTTTTGAAGATACTCAGAATCAACCAAAGCTCCTCCTTCAATTACAAAAACATATACTCCATTCTTTTTTTCTTTCAAACGATAGATTTGCTCTTTTTCACTCGAAAATTCCCCCATATGCATCCAGGCATTTTGATGTATCCAAACCCCTTGATCATTTGCATTTGGAGATAGTATTTGATAAAATTCATCTCTTTTTTTTAAATCTCGAATGGATTGCTGATCGTAGCGTGGCTTTACTGCTCGTTTTTCCGGGAAAATCCACAATTGAAGCAAGTTTATTGGCTGATCTTTATTCTTGTTGTGTTCACTATGTTCAATACCTGTACCTGCACTTAGAACTTGTATGTCTCCTTCTTTAATTACTTCGGAATATCCCATACTGTCTTTGTGTTCAAGATCGCCTTTTAACGGGATTGTAATAATTTCCATATCCTTGTGCGGGTGTCTACCAAAACCCATACCTGCTGCTATGGTATCGTCGTTTAGAACTCGTAAAGCTCCAAAGTTCATTTTATTGGGATCATAGAAATTAGCAAAACTAAAGGAGTGGTTTACTTCTAACCAACCGTGATTTTGACTTCCCCTACTATTTGCAGGGTGATGTATTGTTTTCATTTTTTAATATTCTATCCACTCAACATTTGTATATACAAATATACTGTATTTAAAAAAATTCACACTAATTTTTAAATTTATTAGCTTGTTCTTCTTTTAATTTGATTGCTTTTTGGAGGAGTTCGTTTTTTTCATCGATAACTTTCTTAAGCTTTCGAACATAAGCTTCATCTTTTTTTTGACGTTCTATTTTTCTGTTGGCTTCAGCACTCATTGTTTTGTAATCACGATAACTTTTTATGATCAAACCCAAAACAATGGTACTTGCTACAAGAATCACCAGCCACTCTTCACCATCACTTAAGTACATTTATTTTGTTTTAAATAACTATTTTTATTCGTTTTATCTATTTTATTTTTCTTGTCCCCCAATATACAGATAATCCACATAAAATGATTCCAATAATTAAATAGGGCATATCTATAAAGCTCAACATATAGTGCACATAAGCTACTTCTGCTAAACAGATCAAACCGAGGACAAACAAGAGTATTTTTAGGAATTTCAATTTTTATTTGATTTTATGTTTCAAGGTACAAAAATCTCATTCAACTATTTTTTATACTTTTAAAATAAAAACTATGTCTCTTACACTTTCTTCTTTGTTTTTTACTCTAATTTTTCAAACCACCAATTT